>SVDD01000050.1:0-17442 GCA_015057945.1 Lachnospiraceae bacterium
CCGGAGGACTACACCGGCGAGGACGGTTTACTGTACTGCGGCAAGTGCCGCAAGCCGAAAGAAGCCTATTTTGCGCCAGATAAGGCCGCTATCTTTGGCCGCGACCGCCACCCGGCAGAGTGCGACTGCCAGAGAGCCTCCCGCGAGGAACGGGAGGCCGCCGAGAAGCGGCGCAGGCACCTTGACACCGTGGAGGAACTGAAACGCCGGGGCTTTACCGACCCCACCATGCGGGACTGGACTTTTGAGAACGACAACGGCAGGAACCCGCAGGCCGGGATTGCCCGCCGGTATGTGGAACACTGGGAGGATATGCGAGCCGACAATATCGGCTGCCTGTTCTGGGGCGGCGTGGGAACCGGGAAAAGCTACCTTGCGGGCTGTATCGCAAACGCCCTCATGGAGAAAGAAATCCCCGTCCACATGACGAATTTTGCCCTTATCCTCAATGACCTTGCCGCCAGCTTCGAGGGCAGGAACGAATACATTTCCCGCCTTTGCCGCTATCCGCTGCTTATCATTGACGACTTCGGCATGGAGCGCGGCACCGAGTACGGGCTGGAACAGGTTTTCAATGTGATTGACAGCCGTTACCGCAGCGGCAAGCCGCTGATCGTCACGACCAACCTCACGCTGGACGACCTGCGGAATCCGGAGGACACCGCTCATTCCCGGATTTATGACCGCCTGCTTTCCATGTGCGTCCCGGTACGCTTTACCGGCGACAATTTCCGTCAGGAAACCGCGCAGCGGAAAATGGAGAGCATGAAGAAACTGATTACCGACTGAAAGGAGTATTGCCTATGACAGATAACAAGCAGCACGACACCCGCACCATCCGCCGCCCCGACTGCGTGACGGAAATCCGCATGGGTAATTCCGTCCTTGTCGTGTCCGGCTATTTCAAGAAAGATACCACGACCACCGCCGCCGACAAAATGGCGCGGGTACTGGAAGCGGAAGCCGCTGCTACACAAAAACCGGCAATTTGACAAACCATAAAGAAGCAGATTTTACACTTTTGCCGCTATACAGCCCCCGCTATTCCGTGGTACAATAAAGCTACGGAATAGTGGGGCTGGCTGTCGGAAACGGAGGATTTTATGTTAAGACAAGCCACCCAAAACCTCATTACTGCCCTTTATCCGAGATTGTCCCATGAGGACGAGTTGCAAGGCGAGAGTAATTCCATATCGAACCAGAAAAGGATTTTGGAAACCTACGCCAAGCAGAACGGCTTTACCAATCTGCGCTGGTACACCGACGACGGCTTTTCCGGAGCAAACTTCCAGCGCCCCGGTTTTCAAGCCATGCTTGCAGACATTGAGGCCGGGAAAGTGGGTACGGTCATCGTCAAGGACATGAGCCGGTTAGGGCGAAACTACTTGCAGGTAGGGTTTTACACGGAAATGCTGTTCCCTCAAAAGGGAGTGCGTTTTATCGCTGTCAACGATAATGTGGACAGCGCAAACGGCGGCATGGACAACGATTTTACCCCTCTGCGAAATCTGTTCAACGAATGGCTGGTGAGAGATACGAGCAAGAAAATCAAAGCAGTAAAACGAGCAAAAGGCATGAGTGGAAAGCCTGTTACCAGCAAGCCGGTATATGGCTATCTCATGGACGAGGACGAGAACTATCTCGTTGACGAGGAAACCGCGCCGGTTGTCCAGCAGATATACCAGCTTTGCCTTGCCGGGAATGGCCCGACCAAGATTGCCCGTATGCTTACGGAGCAGCAAATCCCCACGCCGGGGACGCTGGAATACCGCAGGACGGGCAGCACACGCCGCTACCACCCCGGCTATGAGTGCAAATGGGCGACGAACACCGTCGTTCATATCCTCGAAAACCGGGAGTACACCGGCTGTCTGGTAAACTTCAAGACGGAGAAGCCCTCTTACAAGGTCAAACACAGTGTAGAGAACCCCGTGGAGAAGCAGGCTGTTTTTGAGAACCACCATGAGCCTATCATAGACCGAGAAACATGGGAGCGCGTGCAGGAGTTACGCAAGCAGCGCAAACGCCCGAACCGCTATGATGAAGTGGGGCTGTTCTCCGGTATGCTGTTCTGCGCCGACTGCGGCCATGTGATGTATCAGCAGCGGTATCAGAACAAGAACCGCAAGCAGGACTGTTACATCTGCGGCAGCTACAAGAAGCGCACCCGCGACTGTACGGCACACTTTATCCGCACCGACCTGTTGACCGCCGGTGTCCTCTCCAATCTCCGGCAAGTGACGGAATACGCCGCCAGGCATGAGAGCCGCTTTGTGAAGCTGCTTATCCAGCAGAACGAGATCGGCGGCAAGAGAAAGACCGCCGCAGCCACCAAGCAGCTTGAACAGGCGCAGGAGCGCATTGCCGAAGTGAACCGCATTATCAAGCGGCTGTATGAGGACAATGTGAACGGCAAAATCAGCGACGAGCGTTTCATGGAACTGTCGGCAGACTATGAGCAGGAACAGCGGGAACTGAAAGACCGCGCCGCCGCTTTGCAGGCCGAACTGGACAAGTCGCAGGCCGCCACCGTCAACGCGGAAAAGTTTATGGGGATTGTCCGAAAGCACCTTGCCTTTGAGGAACTTACCCCCACCCTCTTGCGGGAAATGATTGAAAAAATCGTTGTGCATGAGTGCAGCTATGACGAGAACGGCACCCGCAGGCAGGACATTGAGATTTATTACAGCTTTGTCGGCAAGATTGATTTGCCGGAATAACCGTCCGACCTATCCGACACAATGGCCAAGTGCCGGATAGGAACGGCAAAATTTTTTACACTTCTATTACTTCTTTATCGCACATCAGTAAAGAGCCAGGGCATGAAGCAGCTCATGGCTGGTGGTGGAGTTGCCCTCATCGGAACAACTCTTGTTCCGCTTCTTTCCGGTCTCTTCGGCTGATACGGAAAACCTACAACTGAATATTGAAAGATGAAGATAAGGCCGGTGGTCAGAATCTAAGACCACCGGCCCTTCAACAAATCAGAGAGGAGGTCCTGTTTGGATACCTTAATAGAGAAAATAAACGAATTTATAAAAGGACTCCTGGTCTCGGGTATCATGGATATCCTTACAAATACCTTTACCAATCTTAATTCAAGGATGGATGAAGTCTCAGACTGTCTGGGACAGTCTCCGGCAGATTTTCAGCCCGCAGTCTTCAGCATGATAAGGAATATTTCAGAGAATGTAATCATGCCGATAGCCGGGATAATCCTTACATTTATAGCGTGCTATGAACTGATACAGCTTGTCATAGCACACAATAACCTCGCGAACTTCGAGACCTGGATATTTTTTAAATGGGTCTTTAAGACCTTTGTAGCAGTAGAGCTGATAACACATACATTTGATATCACTATGGCGGTGTTCGATGTGGCACAGCATGTCATATCTGAGAGCAGTAATCTGATAAGCGGTTCGGCAACGATCGATGCGGCGGATCTTGCGAACATGCAGACCACCCTGGAGGGAATGGAGATCGGACCACTGTTCACCGTATTCCTGGGGAGTTTCATAGTGCAGCTTATGTTCCAGATCATGGCTATAATTATTTACGTGATCGTATATGGAAGAATGATAGAGATATACCTGACCATAAGTCTCGCACCTATACCATTTGCGACATTTGGGAACAGAGAGCAGAGCATGATGGGACAGAACTATCTGAAATCACTCTTTGCCCTTGGTTTTCAGGGATTCATGATCATGGTATGCATCGGAATATACGCGATACTCATACATGAGGTAATGTTCACATCAGACATCATGGGCTCGCTTTGGAGGGCTGTAGGAATTACATTTCTTCTGGCATTTACATTATTCAAGTCAGGTTCGATCGCAAAGAGCGTGCTCCATGCACATTGACAGGGGAGGCAGGAAATTGGCATCATATATAGCAGTACCTCGTGACCTCACGAAGGTAAAGAGCAAGTTCATATTCAACCTTACAAAAAGACAGCTCGTATGTTTCTCACTGGCGGCACTCATCGGAGTACCGTCATTTTTTTTGCTCAAAAAAGTGGGAGACACCAGCTTTGCGGCAATGGGGATGATGGTCCTCATGATGCCGCTGTTTTTCGTTGGGATGTATCAGAAGAACGGACAGCCTCTTGAAGTGACAATGTCACATTTCATTCAGGCTAACTTCATAAGACCAAAGATACGGGTCTACAAGACAAAGAATTATTACGATCTTTTACATAAAAAGGCAGTGGCGGAAAAGGAGGTAGAGAAGATTGTCAGATCTCATAAAAAAGATATTAACGATACTCGGAATAAGAAGAAAAGAAGAGCGGATCCTGACGATCCCGGAAGATCTGAGCAAGGAAGATAAGAAAAGGATCAGGGCTGTCATAAAATCCATAACGGATGATGACGGTATCCCAAGGACAACTCAGGACAGCATCCCATTTGACAGGATGTTCCAGGACGGCATATGCCGTATCGGGGATGATTACTACACAAAGACCATAGAGTTCCAGGACATCAATTATCAGCTTGCACAGCAGGAGGATCAGAAAGAGATATTTGAAGAATGGTGCTCCTTCCTTAACTTCTTTGACAGTTCGGTACATTTCCAGCTCAGCTTCATGAACATGGCAACGGATGCAGAAAAATTTGAGAAGAGCATCGCTATCCCTCATCAGAGAGACGCTTTCAATGATGTAAGAGATGAATACACGGGAATGCTCAAACATCAGATGGAAGCCGGCAACAATGGTCTTACAAAGACCAAATACCTTACCTTCGGGATACATGCAGAGTCCATAAAGACTGCAAAACCAAGGCTCATACACCTTGAGATAGATGTTCTGAATAACTTCAAGAGGATAGGCGTGAGGGCCAGGACACTTAACGGTACAGAACGTCTTGAACTCATGCACAGCCAGTTCCATATGGGAGATGATGCGAAGTTCCGCTTTGACTGGAACTGGCTCACAGGTTCAGGACTGTCCGTAAAGGACTTCATTGCTCCCAGCAGTCTTCATTTCAGGAACGGAAGGACATTCCAGATAGGAGAGATGTACGGAGCCATGAGCTTTCTGTCCATAGATGCATCTGACATCAGTGACAGGATGCTGGCGGATTTCCTTTCCATGGAATCAAGCCAGATAGTTACCATGCACATACAGTCCGTGGATCAGAATGAGGCCATAAAGACCATAAAGCATACCATAACGGAACTTGACAGGAGCAAGATCGAGGAACAGAAGAAAGCTGTCCGGGCAGGATATGACATGGACATCATACCATCAGATCTTGCCACTTACGGAAATGATGCGAAGGCACTCCTTAAGGAACTTCAGAATCAGAATGAGAGGATGTTCCTTCTCACATTTCTGGTCCTTAACACAGGACGCACCCTTCAGGAACTTGAGAACAATGTCTTTCAGACCAGCGGTATCGCACAGAAACATAACTGTAATCTCATCCGCCTTGATTTCCAGCAGGAACAGGGTCTCATGAGTACACTGCCACTGGCAAATAATCTCATAGACATCAAGCGTGGCATGACCACAAGCAGCACAGCTATATTTGTGCCCTTCACCACACAGGAGCTCTTCCAGGGCGGTGCACAGTCACTTTATTACGGGTTAAATGCACTTTCCAACAACCTCATCATGGTGGACAGAAAGAAGCTTAAGAACCCTAACGGTCTCATACTTGGAACACCCGGTTCCGGTAAGTCATTCGCTGCGAAGCGAGAGATCGCTAATGCTTTTCTCGTCACTGATGATGACGTTATCATCTCTGATCCTGAGTCAGAGTATTCGCCTCTTGTCAGCAGGTTCGGAGGTCAGGTCATAAAGATAAGCCCCACATCAGACCAGTATATTAACCCGATGGACATCAACATGAACTATTCCGATGATGACAATCCTACAGCACTTAAGGCGGATTTCATCCTGTCCCTGTGTGAACTCATAGTTGGAGGCAAGGAAGGACTTAAGCCTGTTGAAAAGACTGTCATAGACCGATGCATCCACAAGATATATCAGCGTTACTTCGAGAACCCGGGTAAGGACAACATGCCGATACTGGAAGATCTTTATAAAGCTCTTCTGGAGCAGGATGAACCGGAAGCGAAGGTAGTCGCTACGGCACTTGAGATTTATGTCACAGGTTCCCTTAATGTCTTTAACCACAGGACCAATGTGAACATTAACAATCGTCTTGTGTGCTATGACATCAAGGACCTTGGAAAGCAGCTTAAGAAAATAGGCATGCTGGTAGTCCAAGATCAGGTATGGGGCAGGGTCACTGAGAACAGGAACCGTGGAAGATCTACCAGGTACTATATGGATGAGATGCACCTTCTTCTGAGAGAGGAACAGACAGCGGCATACACAGTGGAAATCTGGAAACGATTCAGAAAATGGGGCGGCATCCCTACAGGCATAACCCAGAATGTAAAAGACCTTCTGGCTTCGAAGGAAGTAGAGAACATCTTTGAGAATTCGGATTTCATTTACATGCTGAATCAGGCTGTCGGTGACAGATCCATACTTGCGAAACAGCTTAACATCAGCCCTCATCAGATCTCTTATGTGACCCATTCAGGAGAAGGCGAGGGGCTTTTGTTCTATGGCAATGTCATCCTTCCCTTCGTTGACAGATTCCCGAAGGATCTTGAGCTCTACGACATTATGACGACCCGCCTTGAGGAACGTCATGAAGCTGATGCAAAGGCAGCGGAACTTCAGGAAGAACGAAATAAGGAGACAACTATTTTGTAAAGAAAGCGCAGACAGATGGAAATAAAGAAATTAAATGATTCAGAGAGATCACCGGAAAAGGTGATCCGGGAGAGAAAATATCACCTGGAGCAGAACCCGAGAGCTCCGGGTGACAAGCTGATGAATGAGACATCTGCAAGAAGGGCAGTCAGAAAGAAGCTGAGATTTGGAAGGGCAGATACAACACTTACGCCGGAGGAGATACTGCTGGAGAAGAAAAAACAGCTTCAGGGAAGACGGGCGATAGGACGGGAATTTGCAACGAGAGAGGCGTTGCAGAAAGAGATCGATAGTGCAAATGAAGATGAAAATGTTGGTGTTGAAGCTTTAAATGATACTTCAAATGCTGTTATCAGTGCAGAGGAACTGCTGGATGATCATAAGTATTCCGGGAGAACTAAAGGTTCATACAGGATCGAAGATTCTGATGGATTTAGGGGGACAAAATGGACTGATGATGACGAATGGAACACTATGTTCGATGTATCTTCTGGGAACGGTGGAAGCTTATCCGAAGGACCATCTGTCAGAAGAGACAATACAGCCTATTCCGGTTATGGAGGGAAACTTGGCAGTGACAAAAGAGACCTTAACATGAACACCGGAAAGAAAGCTACAGCAGGGGAGGGGCTCAAATCACAGCAGAAACTACTAATGAAAAAAGAGTATCAGAAAGCGGCTTTCGACAGGTCAAGAAAGGAGGCTGCAAACAGTTTCGGAAGTCTTTCAAGAAGATTTGTCGATAAAGCTGAGGACCTTAGCGGTAAGCTCATAGAATTCCTGAAAGAATCTATAGAAGAGCATCCAGGTGTGGTCCTTACTGTTTTAATGAGCCTTATAGTGCTGGCTCTTATCATTGGAATCGTATCAAGCGGCGGAGTATTCGTGAACTCTCTTGGAAGTACCACTCTTGAATCGTCATTCACGGCAGACGATCCCGAGATAGTGGCTGTTGATAATAAATACAAAGAAAAGGAGGGGGTCCTACAGAGCCAGATCGATAACATTGAAACGGAATACCCTGATTATGATGAGTACAAATACGAGCTTGACACCATCTATCATAATCCCTATGAGCTGGCAGCACTTCTTACAGTGCTTCATGAGGATTATACGGAAGAAAGGGCGCAGGAGACTCTCAGTGAGATATTTGAAAAGCAGTATTCACTTACCACAGAATCTGTCACGGAGATCCGTACAAGGACTGAGACACATAGTCATACTGTGACGGAACCTGATGGTTCGACATCTACAGATTACTATGATGTGGAAGTCGAGTATGAGTACTATATCCTGAAGGTCAAGCTCACAAGTGCTTCCATGGATTCCATAATTGCAGCCATTGGATTAGATGATGATCAGAAGGCAAGATACGATCTTCTGGTGGAGACCATGGGGAACAAAGGAACACTTTTTGCATCTGATCCTTATGCGGCACCGGTTATAAGTGAATATGAAGGCTACAGAGTTGCACCTGAGGCACTTACAGATGAAAAGTTCGCAAGGATGCTAAATGAAGCGGAGAAATATCTGGGATACCCGTATGTCTGGGGCGGTTCCAGTCCAAGCACCAGTTTTGACTGCTCAGGATTCGTGAGCTGGGTCATCAATCATTCCGGTAATGGCTGGAATGTAGGCAGAGAGACAGCTAATGGACTTGTCGGACACTGTACAAAGATATCAAGAGCAGAGGCAAAGCCCGGGGATCTGATTTTCTTCCAGAAGACCTACAATACAAAGGGTGCGAGCCATGTAGGAATATATGTAGGAGATGGGATGATGATACATTGCGGAAAGCCGATCCAATATGCATCGATAGATACAGATTACTGGACGAATCATTTTTATATGTTTGGAAGAATTATCGGCTAGACCGTTGGGGAGACCTGACGGTCTTTTGTTTTGAAAAAGGAGGAAACATGTACGAAAGACTTGAACGATTACGTGAAGAGGTGAAACGCTGTGAGAAACGTTTTCAGGACGCTCAGGAAAAACTGAGAGTGGCAAGGGAAAGACTTAAGGACTGTGAAGCCAGTCAGATTCTCTCTGACGTAGGAGCACTCAACCTTACACCGGAGGAACTTGCAAAGGTCCTTGCCGTTGTGAAGTCCGGACAGTTATCGGATCTGATATCCGGTCATAAGGAAGATAGCGAAACTGATGAAAAAGATGATTCAGACCGTGGCGAATCAGACAACGACAAAAAGTTGAGTCAGAGTACGGAGGAGGTCACAGATACAGCGAACCCTGAGGGACTGAACGGTCAAAATGATGTTGATGAGAGTTCTTCAGAAGAATCCGATTATCTGGATGTCCTGAACAGTTCAGCTTATGACACTTCCTATGAAGAGGGATATGGAGGATATAAAGGATGAAACTTATAAGAATAAAGATATTGGCTGCAACAGCCATGATACTTGGAATATTTGTCTTAACACTGTCAGATAAAGCATTTGCACAGACAGGACCTGAGGCTGAATGTATCTGCACAGAGAGGTGCAGGGAAGGAAAGGTGAACAAAGACTGTCCTGTATGCAGTAAGGACATCGCTATATGTCAGGGAGAAGATGTACCTGAAGAAACCGTTGAAGAGACAGAACCTGAAGAGACTATGGGACCTCTGACACCGGACGGCAACATGAATCTTGTCGATGATTACGGGAGTCCCGATAAGGCCGGAAAGCAGTTCATTACCATGACGACCAAGAACGGCAATTACTTTTATCTGGTCATCGACCGTGATGATAATGGAAATGAGACCGTACATTTCCTCAACCTGGTAGATGAAGCTGATCTCCTGAAACTACTTGACGATGATGAGAAAAAAGCCTATGAGGAAGAGCTTGCAAAAAAGGAAGCTGAGAGACTTGCTGCTGAACAGGAAACAGTGCCTGAAACAGAAGCTCCGGAAGAAGAGGAGAAACCTGTGAATAAGGGTTTCCAGCCACCTAATCCCGCTGTTCTTTTACTGATCTTAGTCGGTGTTATCGGAGGAATTGGTCTTTACCTTTATAAAAAGATCCAGGTAAAGAAACCTGTAAAGTCAAAAGCTGATCCGGACATAGACTACAGTGAGAAGGATAAGGATGATGAGACAGATTATCTCGACACAATACAGAATGATGCAGATGATAATGACAGCAATGAATCATAAATAAGAACACCTACACGGAGCGGCAGCAATGCCGCTCCTTTTTATGAATATGGAGGCATATATGGCAAAAAAATCAAGATACATGGCTTATGCAGAAGGACTCAGTAAGAACAGTAAGAAAAAAGAAGAGAGATCGACGCCAAAATCTATTCTTAAAAAGCTGAAGGAACTTAAAGAACAGAATGTGGTGATCACTGTCCCGGCAGGTGCTGAAAATGAATGAAAAATACAGTCTGGATCAGGTCGCGATCAGAATGGTCAGGATGCCGCCTCTTATGAGTAATGTGCCCGTGACCAATCCTGAAGATGCTATCAGGCTTATCAATGACACTCTTAAGGAGTTTGACCGGGAGACTCTGGTGGTCGTGAATCTTCAAAGTGACCTGAGACCGATAAACATGAACTTTGTAAGCATGGGCACATTGGACACATCACCGGCACATCCCAGAGAAATACTGAAAACAAGCATCTTAAGCAACGCGGCATCCATAATGCTGTTCCATAATCATCCATCCGGCAGTCTTCTACCCAGCAGGAAAGATGTTGAAATAACTGACATGATGCTAAAAGCCTGTCAGATAATGGGAATCCCGCTCCTTGACCACATCATTATAGGAAAGAACGACCGTTATTTTTCGTTCCATGAAAAAGATGTCCTGAAAGTCCCGGAGATAGAAATAGCACATGACATTGATACATTCAGATGGGAGGAAAGCGAAGTGGCTGAACATAAATCAAATTTTGACCCAAAGAAAGCAGCAGAAGAGCGGAAACTGGAAATGAAGGAAATCACAGATCGCCTGGAGAAAGGAGTGTCGGAGATATTTCAGAGTGAGAAGTATCAGAAATTCCTGGATACCATGGCAAAGTTCCCGCATTACAGCATTAACAATAACATACTTATCATGATGCAGAAGCCGGATGCGACGCTATGTCAGTCCTACACCGGCTGGAAGCAGATGGGACGATTCGTGAAGAAGGGTGAAAAGGGGATAAGGATACTTGCACCGACACCCTATAAGCTGGAGCGTCTGCAGAACAAGCTTGATGACAAGGGAAGAGAGATACTTGATAAGGACGGAGAACCCGTCAGGGAGACTGTTGAGATCAATGTCACAGCATTTAAACCTGTGAGCACCTTTGACCTTTCGCAGACGGAAGGTGAACCATTACCGACCTACGGAGTATCAGAACTCACCGGAAGTGTTGATGGTTACACACAGCTCTTTGAGGCTATCAGAGAATCAAGTCCTGTACCTATAGGATTTGAAAACATAAAAGGAGAATCAAAAGGATATTTCCATACAGCCGAGAACCGTATAGCAATTCAGGAAGGAATGAGTGAGGTCCAGAATGTAAAGACCGCTATACATGAGATGGCCCATGCAAAGCTCCACAATCTGGAGGCACAGAAGGAAAGACCTGACGGAGAACAGTCGAGACAAAGCAAGGAAGTTGAGGCAGAGTCAGTAGCATATACAGTCTGTCAGCACTTTGGAATCGACACCTCTGATTACAGTTTCGCTTATGTTGCAGGCTGGTCTGAGGGAAAAGAGATGCCGGAGCTTAAAGAGTCGCTAAATACCATAAGGACGGCGGCATCCGAGATGATCACGGCCATTGAAGAAAAAGTGAATGAACTCATATCTGAAAAGGAACAGGCTCTTGATAATGCTAAAAGCCAGGACAGTGACGAATCCATGAATCTTAAAGTGGATACAGGACTGACTAAAGAATCCGTCATAAAGAAGCTTGAAAAGAAAAAGCAGAGTAAAGCACAGAATAAAGCACAGGACAAAGATATTACATCTGAGAAAACTACAAAGACAAAAACTAAAAGCAGAGAGGAATCAAGATAATGAACTTCAAATTAGTGGTGACAGAAAAACCCTCGGTTGCCGAATCTATATCGAAAGTCATAGGAGCTACAGAAAGAAAAGACGGGTACCTGGAGGGGAACGGATATATAGTGAGCTGGTGCTTCGGTCATCTCATTGAACTGGCACAGCCTCAGGAATATGATTCGAAATACGAAAAATGGAGAAGGGAAGACCTTCCCATTTTCCCGAACCCTTTCAGGTATATAGTAACTGAAAGCACTAAAAAGCAATTCCGTATCCTGCAGGAATTAATGAACCGTAAAAATGTTATAAGTCTTATCGAAGCGACTGATGCCGGACGTGAAGGGGAATTAATCTTCCGTCTCGTTTATCATCAGGCAAAATGTCAAAAACCCTTTGAGAGACTATGGATATCTTCTATGGAAGATAAAGCCATAAAGGAAGGATTCAGGAACCTGAGACCTTCAAGTGAATACGATGCTTTATATGAAGCAGCTTTATGCCGGGAGCGTGCCGACTGGATAGTCGGGATCAACGCTACCCGGCTTTTCTCAACCCTGTATGGTCAGACACTGAACATTGGAAGAGTTATGACTCCGACCCTCGGCATGATTGTTGGAAGAGAAGCTGAGATTAATACATTCAGACCTGAGCCTTTTTACAATGTAGAGATCAGTGTTGCCGGTATCCCTCTTACAAGTGAAAGGATCAAAGACAGGCAGGAGGCAGAAAGGATCCTTTCAGAAGTGATGAATGATGGCAATGCAGTCATAAAGAGTATAAAGACCACAGACAGAACAGAGAGACCGCCACTCCTTTATGACCTAACATCCCTCCAGAGAGATGCCAATAAATACTATGGCTTCACAGCACAGGAGACCCTGGATGAGGCCCAGAGCCTTTATGAGAAAAAACTCATCACCTATCCAAGAACAGACAGCTGTTATCTCACAGACGACATGGGCGACAGCACTATAGAACTTGCTTTAAGGCTGGAAGAAGAATTCGGTATCATGGAAGAGGAACTTTTTCATGAGGACGGGATCCTTGACAGCAGTAAAGTCAGTGACCACCATGCGATCATCCATACTGACAATGTCTATGACGAGGACTTCGGTGAACTCTCTGTCGGAGAGCAGAAGATCCTTTCGCTTGTCACGGCAAGACTTCTTTCCTCCCTGGGAGAACCGGCAAGGATAACAGAGTATGACCTGACAGTCACATGTGGAGGGCAGACATTTAATGCGAAATCAAAAGTGACTGCAGATCCCGGATGGAAAGAAATAGAGGAATACATCCTTGGGAAGAAAAAACAAAAGGATGAAGAGCGTGAAGAGAAAGAAGACGAAGATGATTCAGGTGAAGAACACGCAGATGCAGATGCCAACGCTTCCGGCAAAAAGACATTAAAAGAAATACTTTCCGAGACTCCGGATATTCTGTCGGAAGGAAGAACCATACAAATAGATGGTCAGAAGATCAGAGAAGGGATGACAACACCGAAGAAAAGATTCACGGAGAGTTCCCTTCTTTCAGCGATGGAACGTGCAGGTGCAGATAAAATCCCGGATGAAGCTGAACGAAAGGGACTTGGTACACCGGCAACAAGAGCAGGCATTATAGAAAAACTTGTAAGGATCGGTTTCATTGAAAGAAAGGGTGACAAGAAAACAAAATACCTCGTGCCTACACATAAAGGGATCGCACTTATCACAGTCATCCCGGAAGTTATCCAATCACCGGAAATGACGGCTGAATGGGAACAGAAACTTCTGGACGTGGAGAAACAGAAACTGGAAGCAAAAGCATTTATGAAAGGGATAGAAGAAATGATCTCAGGACTTATCGATACCTACAAGGTCGTAGAAGACACACCAGCTCTTATGAAGCCGGGACATGAACCAATAGGCAAATGTCCTTCCTGCGGATCTGATGTGGTAGAGAAGTCCAATGGATTTTTCTGCAGTAACAGGGAATGCAGATTTGCATTATGGAGAAACAACCGGTTTCTTGAGTCTCTGTCAAAGAAGATGACAAAAGAGATCGCAGTGTCGCTTCTTAAGGATGGAAAATGCAAACTCAAGAAGTGCAGATCCATAAAAACAGGGAAGACCTATGATACAACACTTGTCTTGGCTGCAAAAGATGATGGTCAGGCGAGTTTTATTCTGGATTTTGATAAGAAGAAAAGATAAGGAGGCAACATGAACACAGCTTTAACGAATAGGACAATACGACGGTGGGATGAAATAAATGGCATTTACGTTGAAGAAGGAGCATTATCAAGCGGACCGGATGACAGGACTGATGCTTATGCTCTTACAAACCCTATGGATAATAATCCTCTAAAAAATGCAGAGATGACCCTGGAGGATGATTATGATTCCATCGATGGGATCATCAATAATGGTTCGAAGAAAGACACTGAGGAAGAACTTCGGGATGAACAGAAGTCAATAAAAGAAAAAATAAGTGAGCATGAGGAAAAGATAAAGAGCCTTATCAGGGAACCAGAGAGGAAGCGGAAAACTTCATTATGCCTGGACAAGGATATGTGCTGATGAGTTCCGGAAGGACGGTGCAGCTTCACTTTCGCGTCACACCGGAGGAAGCTGCAGAGATCAGAAAGAGGATAGAGGAATCCGGGATAAAAAGAGAGGCAGCTTACTTTAGAAAGATGGCGCTGGATGGTCTCATTGTTAAGCTGGACCTCAGTGATGTGAAGGAGATGATACGTCTCCTTCGCATCAATTCAAACAATCTTAACCAATACGCCAGAAAAGCTAATGAGTGCGGTTCTGTTTACGAAAAGGATATCCGGGAATTACAGGATCAGCAGAAGCTTCTATGGGTGGAAATGCGAAAGATACTTGAAAACCTGAGTAAACTCCATCAGTAATGATCTATCCGCCCGGATTTGTGAATGTTGGTAAGAAGCTTTGAGAAGGAGGTGATGACAGATAGCTACAACAAGACTGATTGCCATGCATCAGAATAAGGGTAAGACCGTGGCCCAGTGTCTTAAAGCAAGAACTGATTATGCGAAAAATGGAGAGAAGACTGAGAATGAAGAACTGATTTCTTCTTATGCCTGCGATAAGGAAACGGTGGACCAGGAGTTTCTTCTTGCGAAGCAGGAGTATCTCGGGATAACAGGACGGAAGCAGAAGGGAGACATTATCGCATATCAGATACGTCAGTCCTTTAAGCCCGGGGAAATAACTCCGGAAGAGGCCAATGCTGTAGGATATGAAACAGCCATGCGTTTCACCAAAGGAAATCATGCTTTCATAGTTGCTACACATACCGATAAGGCACATATTCATAACCATATCATCTTCAACTCCACAAATCTTGACTGTGACAGGAAGTTCAGAGATTCATGGTTCATAGCGCTGGTCCTTCAGAAAGTAAGCGATATAGTGTGTCTTGAGCATGCGTTGTCTGTCATAAAACCCAGGAAACCTTCAGAACGTGATAACCGTAATCCCTATCATAGAGCGTCATACAGAAAATCGCTCAGAGAAAATATCGATCTTATACTTCAGGATGATGTAAAGGACCTAAATGAATTTCTGAAACGATTACAGGAAGTCGGTTATGAAATAAAATATGGAAAACATATATCCATTAGAGGTAACGGTCAGAAAAGATTCATAAGACTATCATCACTCGGAGAAGGCTACACTGAAGAAGATATAAGGAAACGGATACTGAGAGAAGAGGAGTATGCGTCTAAAGAGCAGGAAAAATCCGGAAAGGAGAATCATCAGTCAGCCCAAAATCAAAGACAGCCAGCAAGAGGGTTCGACCTTCTTATCGATATCAATAAGAAGATGCAGGAAGGAAAAGGCAGGGGATATGAACGCTGGGCGAAGGTCTATAACGTAAAGCAGGTCACTAAGGCCCTTCTGTTTTTGCAGGAGCATGGGATAAGAGACTATGAGGAACTTGTGAAGAAAGTGGCTGAAACTTCTGTAAGATATGATGCTGTATCAAAGCTCATAAAGGAAAAAGAGGACAAGCTTCATGATATAGCGGCTCTCAAAATGAACATCATCAATTTTGCAAAGACAAAGGAAATATATGATGCCTACCGTAACTCACGATATGATAAAGACTTCTTCGAAGCACACAGAGAAGAGATAACTCTTCACCGGGCAGCGAAGGAGGCTTTCAACAGATATAAAGGAAAGAAACTCCCGAAGGTCAAAGAACTATCGGAACAGTACAGGGAAGTTCTTGCTAAAAAACGTAAACTGTACGGTGAATATAAGGAGGCAAGGAAGGAGATGATGGATGTAAAGATAGCAAAACAGGATATCGACAGATTCCTGAAGATCGACGAAGAACAGAAGCGGAAAGAAAAGAACAAAGCACAAGAGCATATAAGATGAATTAACGGATGGATGGCATTTATGAAATGTTGTTCACCCGTCTTTTTTAATTTCAGGAAATATAGATGAAGTCTCGAATATAAAATATGAACTTGGTCTGAACGCTCTACGTTCAGTTCTGGGGGATTGGGGGCTACCCCTCAACAAGCATTTTGAGCCTACCGGTACCGGTAGGCACTGCTTGCCAGTAGTGATGACTATTAGAAACTAATATTCATTTTTACTAAGACGACCATCTGTCTAGTACTATATTGCATTATTACGTTAAATTCCATGATCGAATAAAAGAACATACTGCATCTCATACGTATTTTAATGGACATTATATGTATGATGGTATTAAAACAAGTGCTCCAAATCTTAGACAGCATCAACAAGATTATTTATATAAGGCAAGACCAAGATGATACATTCACTGGTATGAAATCTAAAGACTTATTTTGATATACATTAATTATAGTTTTCTAAACGAATTCTGTAATTACATGAGGTGTAAAGCTATTAATGAAGAGGCATTAAAAAGATATATCTTAGAAACTGGAGGAATATCCGTATGGGCATGAATGTATGACCCTGTAGAAGTGGGTACAGATTGAAAGCCGTATTCAGTTTTTGAAAGATAAATCAGACGCTGAACAGAAGACCTATATAGAGCAGATAAGATTTAGAGAACTAGACAGTATCTAAAAGGAAGTTCTTTTTGTAAAATACGATTAATCTAGAGTTATAGGACACTGGTACCGTGTTCTATTAATACAAATCTGCTCTTTTTTCTTATAGCTGTATGATAACATAAGAACACAGCCATTACAAATGAGGCTATTTCGTGACCTAAGCTTGATTGAAATATCATTTTATCAAATTCAGGAAAAATCAAAGCGCCGCTTCCTTACTGCAAGACGGGGTGCGGCGCTTTAGTCTGAGTTGGGTTTTAGGTCAGCTTCTTCTGTACCTTATCCAGTTCCTTTTTCACATCATTACCGTTCAGGGCATTCTGTTCGGCAGCGATGATGTCCTTTTTGGCCTGTGCCCACTCGGCTTTTTCAGTGGGATAGAACTTGCAGTTATTAAGGATATCGAGCCATGCCCCGAAGTTGGTATCATACTTTGCCATATATTTCACACCGGATTTCACTACCGGAAGGAATCCCTCCATTTCAACCCAGGCTGTATAGTTCTCGGGTGTAAAGAAGAATGTCATGAATTCGCCGATAGCTTCATTTCTTGCGTACTGATCGGAAGCATCATCATCCCTAAATGCCATAATCCTGTCCATAACACCGATGGAGGATGAGGTTTTTCCCTTTG
>SVDD01000008.1:0-112483 GCA_015057945.1 Lachnospiraceae bacterium
TAACCTGCATTTCCATCTTGCAACAACCTACATTTTTGGTCTGCAACTTTCTACATTTTTATTCTACAATAAACAGTCTTCTGAGATGCCAAGAGCAGCTGTATAAGCACCATTCTTTTCATCAGCTTCCTCCTGAGCAGCGGTATAATCTTTGATGGCCTGTTCAGCTTGTTTATAATAAGAATTCAGTCGTTCGGCTTTTTTCTTGGCAGATTGATAATCATGGATAGCCTGTCTAGCCTGAGTGTAATCGGAGTTCAGTTGCACGGCCTTTTTATTAGCAGATTCATAATCATCGATATCTTTTTTAGCCTGAGTATAATCAGAATTCTTATTATTGGCATCATATACAGCATTATCATATGCTTTGTTTGCATCGGATTTTGCTGTCTCAGCTTCAGTCTTTTTTTGTGCCAATTTATCAACAAGATCTTTAGCAGACTTAATGCTATCATTATAATTATTGATTTCCGTTTTTCTTGTAGTAACTCTTTTTTTGGAATCTTTATAAAAAACTACCAATTCATTTTTGTCAGGAAATACATCAAAGTCAAATCTTTCTCTTTTTCCATCAATATAAACATCAAAATAATGGTAAACAAAAAAATTAGAAGACTCAAAATATACATCCTTTGCACCTAATTCCGTAAAGTGTTTTTTTAGAATTGGTAATGCAATTTCGTTAAGATTATATTCCGTGCTTTCTGTTGTCATGATTCCCAAAATTCTATCGTTCTTGATATCAGGATAGGATATTGGGTTGTCGGTAAGAGTTTTAAGAGTATCGTTAGCATTGTTATAATCCGCTATAGCATCAAACTCTTTATCCTTAGCGTCTTCTAATTTGGAAGATAATTCTATGACAGTATTTTCAGCCGTTTCAGCTTTGGCTTTCAAAGAATCAATATTAGCAGAAGCCTTATCCGCAGCCTCTTTTAAAGACTCGGCTTTTTCAGTAGCCTCTTTAGCCTCTTTTTCTAAAGCATCAACATTAGCAGAAGCCTTGTCCGCAGCCTCTTTTAAAGACTCGGCTTTTTCAGTAGCCTTTTTACTCTCTTTTTCCAAAGATTCAATATTCTTTTGTGCTGTATCCGCAGCCTCTTTCAAAGATTCTGCGTATTTAGAAGTTCTATCAGCCTCCAGAAATAGATCATCTGAGGTTTTAGTAGCCTCTTCAGCGGCTCTTAGTGCTTTGCTATAATCAGAATTTAGTTTATCAGCCTTTGTCATAGCAGAATTATAATCAGAAATGGCACCGTTTGCCTGATCAAGAGCCTTCTTAGCATCCTTTGCATTTTGGTTTGCAGAATTATAATCAAGGATCGCATCATTTGCTTGATCAAGAGCCTTCTTAGCATCCTCTGCATTCTGATTTGCAGAATTATATACATCGATAGCCTTTTTTGCCTGAGTATAATCAGCCATCTTATTTTCCGCATCTTTCTCGGAAGATTTTGCTATCTTTTCTGCATCGGACTTTTTCGTTTCAGCATCGCTTGCATCAGTATTAATCTGGTAAATTAAGGCTTCTTGAACCGCGTTCTTTTTCTGCTCAATTGTTTCTAAAGCCTTTGCAGTCTGTTTTGCAAGGTCAGCAGCAAGTGCCTCTGCTGCCTCAAGGTTCTCCTTTGCAGCTTCTGCATCTGAACCGGCTTTGGTTATTGCCTCATCATAGTTCTTCTGGGCTGCTTCAAGGTCTGAAAGAGCCTCGTTATACTGATTTTTAAGGTCTGAATACTGATTCTCAGCGATTGCAAGATCCTTCTTTGCTTCTTCTACAGCCTCTTCTGCAGCATCAACTGCAGCATTAGCCTTCTCTACGTCAGAAGCTGTTCCCTGTGAACCGGAAGCGGCAGCCACAGCCTCGTTTGCAGCATCGATAGTTTTGTTTACAGCATTAATAGTTTTTGAAGTGTTATCTGCAACATTCTGGATATCATCAGAAACCTTCTCAAGAGTGTCCTTTGCCTCTTCCACTGTCTTTTCATCTGTAACTATATCTGAAATATCACTGCTAAGAGCCTTTTCATCTTCTGTTTTTACTTTGTTGATGGTCTCCGATAATTCATCAAAAGTATCTTTAATCTCTTTGTTTGCAGTTTCGCCTACAACAGATGAGTTCATTTCTTCTGTCTCTTCGCCGGCATTAACTTCCTTATTATCAGATGTTTTTCCATTTGCAGACTCAGAACTGTCTCCTGAACCTGAATTGTTTTCAGTATCGGAGTTAGAAGCCGCCTCTTCAGCCGGTGCTGAGTTAGATTCTGAATCAGAGCTGTCCTTAACTGTGCTGTCGCCGGAAACTGCATTGCTATCAGAGCTGTTGTTGTCTGAATCTGAGTCGCCCTTTGTAGCTTCGTTATCTGCAGCATCATCCTTTGTGCTTACACTATCGTTCTTCTCTGCCTTATCGATAGCGTCTCCCTCTGATTTAACACTTGACTCTGCTTTATCTACGCTATCCTTAAAGTCATCTTCTGCCTTCTCTACGTCAGAAGTGCTTGTTTCATGATTAGATGTATCAGTTGTCTCAGTAGAAGCCTTTGCATCAGATGAAACATCAGCCTTTTCTTCAGCTAATGCTGTTATAGGCTGAAGAGCCATGCTTGCGGAAATACCTATTGCCAAAGCTGTTACGAGCTGCTTCTCAAGTTTGTTCTTCTTCATTACTACTTCCTCATTTTTAATAATAATCAAACACTGTAAATCGCTTTACCCCAATGAAATCATCCTACAGTATCGGGTATTAAAGAAAACATTATGTCTTAAATTTATTTTGCGATATTGCGATTGGTATTTAAATTTTTCTCCAGCTTTTTAATAAAAATGCAAAAAAATCCACAACATTTAAGTTGTGGACCATTTTTAAATCAAAACAATTAAAAAACATGAAATGCAAATGACACATAAACATCAGTCTCCTTTCGGTATCCTGTAACCGATGACGATAGGTGACTGTGTAAGTTGAGGGAAGGAGAATTCTAACAGGTCTATGCTCCCGTCAGCGCATAACAAAAAGAAATACGATACAGATTTTCGAAACTAACACCATCAATAAGGATGATCTACAGTTTTTCCAGTTTTACCCTGAAGGAAATCTGTCTTTCCGTCGGCATATCATCAAACTGTATAACATAGGCGTTTTTATCCATGTCTATATCCTTTATGCTGCCCTCTCCGAAGGCTTTATGTTTGATCCTGTCTCCGATGCTGAAAAGATTCGAGTGGGTTGTCACACGGAAATGAGAATCTACCAGCTGTATATAGCTTCTGGCCTCGGAAAGGAGTGAGGCCTTGGGAGCTTCGGTGTAACTGAGAAGTCCGGGATCTATGTCCAGTATGAATCTCGAAGGGTATCTGGGAGAACCGTCAAAGTTTCTGCCTGCGGCTTCTGAAATATAGAGGCCCTTTTCTGCGCGGCTCATGGCAACAAAAGCAAGGCGGCGCTCTTCTTCCATCCCTTCCAGGGTGTTGGTCTTCTTGGAGGGGAATATACCCTCCGACATATTGCAAAGGAAAACATAAGGGAATTCAAGACCCTTTGCGGTGTGGACCGTCATGAGACGGACTCTGTCGCTGGTGTCCCGTATATCCATGTTAGAGAACATGGAAACACTCTTAAGATAACTTTCCAGATCTGTCTCCTCACCTGCGCTTGTCTCAAATTCAAATACAGATTGTTTTAATTCAGCCAGATTGTCGAGGCGTTCCTGAGATCCTTCGGTTCGGAGCATCTTCTCATAACCGGACTCGTTCAGTATGGAAATGAGAACCTCGGAAATGTTTTTTTCCTTATAGGAAGAAGCATATTTTTCAATGAGGGCTATGAACTGTCGAGCCCCGGTTCCCCGGAAGAGCTCATCATCCACGTTTTTTAACAGAGCATCGTAGAGAGTTCCGCCATTCTGCTGAGTATATTCCTCCAGAAATTTCATGCGACGGACACCGATGTTCCGCTTGGGGACATTGGCAATGCGCCGGAATGACAGGTCATCCTTGAAAACCACCATTCTGAGATAACAAAGGGCGTCCTTGATCTCCATGCGTCCGAAGAACTGCACACCTGAATAGATGGTATAAGGGATCTTGGACTTCAGGAAGACTTCTTCTATGGTTCTGGTCACGTAGTGAGCGCGGTAAAGACAGGTGATGTCCTTATACTCCACTCCCATCTGGTGCAGGGTCTCAATGTTTTTAACTATCCATGTGGCTTCCTTCACAGCGTCATCCGCAAGATGGCAGACAACAGGAACGCCACCGGGAAGAACCGGCCTGAGATCCTTGGATACACGCTGTTTGTTCTTGCTGATAAGGGAATTGCATACCTTCAGGATCTCCGGTGTGGAACGATAGTTATCGAGCATCATGATGGTCTTTGTACCCGGAAAATGTTTGTCAAAATCCAGGAGGTATTTAACATTGGCACCTCTCCAGGTGTAGATGGTCTGGTCCGGATCCCCCACTATGAAAAGATTTTTGTGGTAGGCACACAGAACCTCCATGAGGCGGTACTGAAGAGGGTCTATATCCTGGAATTCGTCGATCTCGATGTACTCGAGTCTCTTCTGCCACTTGAGGGCTATATCAGGGTGTTCCTGAAAAATATAGAGACTGAGTATGATGAGGTCGTTGTAGTCCACCGCAAAGGTCTTCCTCTCCTGATAGAGATAACCGTAGAAAAGGATGTCATTGACCTCGGTGGCTTCCATGTATTTCTTATGAAGCTGATCTATGGGAAGATTTATCATGTCAAGGAAGTAGGAGGGCTCGGAAATACACTTCCGCATCTCGAACATATCCCTTGCGTTACCAAAGGTCTTGTCCCGGAGTGTCAGCCCCCTTTCCTCATATATGATCTTCAGCATCTCGTCTATGTCACTGTTGTCCAGCACCATAAAGCTCTTGGGATAGCTGATGGCATGGCTGTCCTCCTGCAGGATGTTGACGCAGAAACCATGAAAGGTGTTTATATAGCCTGTGTCGTTGTCTCCGGTCAGCGTGTGGATACGCTGGCGCATCTCATTGGCAGCCTTGTTTGTGAAGGTGACACACAAAATATTTCCGGGGAGAACTCCCAGCTCATTTACGAGATATGCAAATCTGTGGGTCAGTGCCCGGGTCTTCCCGGAGCCCGCTCCGGCTATCACACGGACAAAGCCTTCTGTGGATGTTACCGCTTCGGTCTGAGATTCATTTAATCCTGCAAGAATGTCTTCCATAGAATTTCAACTTCCTGATAAAACTGGCATGTAAGTATCGCTAATGCAAATATAATAGCACATTTGTTCTCTACTTTCAACACAGTGGGCCGCCACTCGTGGCAGGTCCCTTGGGGACCTGTCATATAGCCCCAGCCCTCGCGAAGCGCCTTTCAATGGGCTGGGGTTCCCACCCGCTCAGGGCACCAAATTCTGACCTGGGAGCCGTCACTATGGAAGATCGACTTTCAGACAGTCACAAGCGGTGATAACTTTCCGTCTGCCAGTATGATGATCTTCTCTGTGGCTCTGGAGATGGCTGTGTACAGGCGGTGTCTGAAAAGCGGTCTGTCAGGGTATTCGCCCACTGTTACATCAGGAAGGATGACAGTGTCAAATTCAAGTCCCTTGGCGAGCTTCAGTTCCATAATGACAACTCCGCTCTTCGGAAGAGCTTCATAGGAACGGACTATATGAGGTGTTTCGTCCCCGAGACTTCTGCTGATGAGATTGATACCTGAGCGATCCTCACAGATTATAGCGGTGAGTCCCTCTTCCCGGGTGTTCTCGGCGATGACTGACTTAAGCTTTTCAACATAGTCTTCGTGGGTCTCACAGGTGATGACTGCAGGTTCGATACCCTCTCTCTGTACAGAATTTGTCTGTATACGTATCTCCTTTGGCAGAAGTCCTGTGAACAGCTTGGTGATCTCCGGTGATGAACGGTAACTGGTCATAAGAGAAAGGTTAGTGACTTCCTTGCCCTGAGAGATGAACCAGTTTTCGATGTCCCTGAAGGTCGCAGTTCCGCTGTGGATGGACTGGAACTCATCTCCCAGCATCATGAAATGGGCATTCCTGAAATATTTGGTCATAACCATGAGCTGTGCTTCGGTGTAGTCCTGAACCTCATCCACGATTACATAGCGGGTATTGTGATCGCTGAAGCCGGTCAGTGACATCTTGAGGTAGGTGTACTCAGCGGGAGTCAGATCCTCCTTGCCCAGTATGTGTTTGCCGATGGCGTCGATGTCCAGCCAGTCAAGGCTTCTGATCTTTTCCGCTACTCCTCCGAACTGGTTCTCATCCGGATCCTGATCGTCGAAGCTTATGTCTTCGGCGCCCAGCTCCTTGTTCTTGCGCTCCATCTTTCTTGCGTTTTTACGTGCCAGCTCCTGAAGGTCTTCAACAGCTGTCTGAATGATCCATGAGGTGGATGATGAATTTCTGTACTTTCTCAGAACTCCTGCGATCTGCTTCTTATCAAGGACGCGGACACGCTTCAGATTGATATTGTGAAGGTAATGCTCATCGAGCCTGAAGCCCTTGAGACCCTCATCTATCTGATGAAGTGAATCTGCTTCGGTGATATCTGCCTCTCCCAGACTGTCAACTCCCAGAGAATCCAGGAAGTCTGACCATGTCATGGTCGTAGGATTGGCCTCGCCCATTTCCGGAAGTACATGGTCGATATACTGCTGGAAAACAGGGTTCAGTGTGATGAGACATACCTGATTGGGTCTCAAGTTCTTACGTCTTCTATAGAAAAGATAAGCTATTCTCTGAAGAAGTACTGAGGTCTTTCCGCTGCCTGCAATTCCCTGTACCAGGAGAACGGGAACGTCCGGGTGTCTGATGATGGCGTTCTGCTCCTTCTGGATGGTCTCGGTGATGGACTGCATCTTGTCGGTGCGCTTTCTCGTGAGTGAATGAATGAGAAGGGGATCCTCAAGAGCGATTTTTGTATCAAAATAAGCTTTCAGCACATTCTGCTCGATGTCGAACTGACGGCGGAGCTTAAGCTCCACAGGGATCTTTCTTCCGTCAACATCATAGGAGGTCTCTCCCATCTGCTGATTGTAGTACACCTCTGCAATGGGACTTCTCCAGTCTACGACGACGGGTTCATGATCCTCATTGGAGACTGAGGTGGTTCCGATATAGTAGGACTCCTCTTCGGTCTCCTCCGGGAACTGCACATTGATACGGGCAAAGTAAGGCCGGGGCAGAAGTCTGTTGACCTTGGACAGAGCCGTGCTTACTGTGCGGCTGCTGATATTAAGCTCCTCGACTGCACGGCTCATGGTCTCGAATTCGATGAGCGTTTCCTGAGACTCCTCGATGCCGACGAAGTCATACTGGAGATCGTCGCTGACGGTGTTCTTTTCTTCCTGAGCCTGATTCTGGAGATCGATAAGCTCCGCCTCCATCTGGGACTTCATGTTTGTGAGCTTGTTATAGAGCTCTGTCAAATGTTTCTGTTCTTCTGTAAATATAATATCCTGCATATCCTCTGATCTTTCTGTTAAACGGTAACTGCTCCGGGAAAAAATCCTGCTATTTTATTCTTATCGAGCTTTTCACCGATTATTATTAGTACATCTTCTGTCTGCCTTTTTACAGGGCTTATACTGATGTGCTCTTTTGTGGCATTTATTTCCAGATATTCACTATCCGATAAAGTCATGAAGCCTTTGATCCTGATGATATTTCCTGCTTCACGGTCCTGAAGGAGCTTACCGAGAAGGTCTCTCAAGTCCTCTTCCCCGGTTCTGAATCCAAAATAGAACAAAGACTGAAAATCACTGTTGTCGGAAAGGGGCAGCTTCACATGACTGGCATGCCGGAAGCCGGCATTCTTTATGGATTCAAAGTCCCGGTCTGTAAATGTTTCCCAGTCCTTCGCGATCACATCATCAATGGAAAATCTGCGTTTGCAGTTATACTTTTCCATAGCTTCATTCAGACGGGTTACTGTCCCTTCACTGAACTGCATAGTATAGGGAGCCGCAGTGTCATGCAGCTTGCTTATCACCAGTTTCCCGGCGCAGGCGCTTTCTGACATGAGAAGGTACTCCGCTTCCGGAGAAAGCTCTGATGGGTTGTTTCCATCCACTATACTTATGACAGATCCTGCCTCGTACCATCTGTCCAGGGGACTCTCACAAAGCGTGTCAAAAAACTCGTCCATATCGTAAATCCCGCTCGGTTCGATGATGACTCTGGTGTAGCCGAGCATCCCCATGCTGATGAGCTTGGTCCTGAACCTTCGTTGATGTGCTTCATGACCGTCTCCGCCAACCACCATTTCAAGCTCGCAGTTTGGTCCCAAGAGCTCGTTCAGAAGTACCATGTCAATGTTTATGGCGCCGTAGTCGTTCTCGAGGATACATATCCTCTCCCCCTGTTCTATAAGATACCGGGCGTATTTTTTTATAAAGCTTGTTTTCCCGGAACCCAAAAATCCGGTGATTAGATCTATTTTGATCAAAGACCTGATGTCCTCCTGTAACTTACTAAAAAACGGTTCCATATCGACTTCTGATAATACTGCGAAGTCTGTTGGCTCAAATCAATCCAGTTCCTTCCTGAGTTTTCTTATGGCTCGCTGTTCTCTCTGTCGGATCGCTTCGATGGAGACACTGTAAAGTCCGGCAATCTCCTTAAGGGTATGCTGCTTACCGTCGTAAAGTCCGTATCGAAGCACCAGAGTATCGCGTTCGTCATCGGAAAGTGTGTTGAGGGAACGGTAAAGCTCCTGATGGAGCTCCTGCTCGATGACGGTATCTTCAACATTGTCCGGAGACATTCGGAGATCCCCGAGTTCTGATGAGTCTTCCTCATTCTTTCCTATCTTCCGGTTGAGAGAAGTCGTTCCCAGGACGATGTTGCTGAGACGAAGACATTTCCGGACCTCCTCCTCTGAGAATCCGGTATCCTGCATGATGGCCAGGATCATCTCCGTTCCCTCAAGATGCTCAAGATCGAATTTTCTTAAGACAGACTGGACTTTAAAGATCCGTTCCAGCTGATGGTTGGAAAGTCTGATTCCGAAGCCGGCGTTATATATCTCTTTTACTATACTGTCGCGGATCCAGTAGACCGCATAAGTGGAGAATTTGGTTCCAAAGGAGGGATCAAAGTTTTTTGCGGCACGTATCAGACCTATCTTACCCACACTTTCCAGATCCTCTCCGCTCAGAGTGTGGTTCGACAAGTTCACATAGTTCCGGACTATCTGCATGATGAGCCCCTTGTTCCTGCTGCAGAGTTCAGCTTCGGCCTCAGCCTTACCTTCACTGTTCTGGATAGCTTCCACCAGTACCCTGTTCTCTTTTTCCAGTTCTTCGTAATCGATGGATGTTTTGTCCAAAATAAGCCTCCGGCAGTTAAAATCTTCGTTTTGTCCGAAATAATCTATCTATTGTAACATTCACAAAGTGACATGTGAAGTGGATTGCAATTATCTGATTTGCATAGAATAGCACACATTGCTTAAAAGCAAAAGTATGTTCGCCTATATAGCTTTCCTATTCCAAAGAAACTGTGTTATGATAGTGGCGATTAAAATCTGAATAGATTTTTATAAATTTAATAAGGCAGGATCGGTCATGAAATACAAGATGATAGCTCTGGATCTGGACGGAACACTTACCAATTCCCAAAAGACAGTATCAGAGAGAAATAAAGAAGCATTGAAAAAGGCAGCGGATATGGGAGTTCGTATAGTGCTTGCCTCCGGACGCCCTCTGGTGGGCATCATGCCTGTGGCGGAAATGGTGAGCCTCAGTGAAACCGGTGGATATATGCTCGCATACAACGGAGCCCATATAGTGGATGCCGCCACCGGTGAAACTATCATGGAGACCATGATCCCTGAGGAGTATTATCAGGATATCGTGAAGTACGGGTCTATGTTTGAAGATGTGACTATAGTGACCTACAACAATACGGGTGCGGTAACACTCGATGACACAAACCCCTATGCTGTTCTGGAAGCAAAGATCAACAGGGTTCCTCTTCAGAAGGTAACAGACCTTTCAGGTGCTCTGGATGGTCCGGTATGCAAGTTCCTGTGTGTTGGCGGACATGATCACCTTCGTGATATAGAAAGACTCATCAAAGAAAAGTACGGGGATAAGCTCAATGTCTTTTTCTCGGAAACCTATTTCCTTGAAATCGTACCGCCCGGAATAGAAAAGGCGGCATCTCTCAGAAAGCTTCTGGAAAAGTTCGGTATCGACCGTACCGAGCTTATAGCCTGCGGTGACGGTATGAATGATATCACTATGATAGATTATGCAGGGCTCGGTGTTGCCATGGAGAACGCACAGGATGCCCTGAGATCAAGAGCAGACTACATTACCGATACCAATGATGATGACGGCGTGGCGGAAGTCATAGAAAAGTTCATCCTGGAGGACGAATAGCGCGAAGCGGTCCGATATCGACTTTTGACACTCACATCATAAAATGAGCGGTCGGGAAGTATCTGATTTCCGGTCATGAAAAAGGGCGGTTCCGGATTTGTCCGGAGCCGCCTTTTAAAACTCATAGGTTATTTATTTCTTCTTGAGTTAAGACTGATAACGTTTGAATCTGCCTCATTCTTTGGCTCTTCTGCAGGAGCTGCGGGTCTCTCCGGAGCTGCCTTTACAGGAGCCGGAGCACCGTTTGGTGCCTGAGGAGCTTCACGACGCTCAATGACCATGCCCTGTCCCTTAGGATTGATGATGATACCGTTGTAATTGCCGATAAATCTGTTGATACCCTTGAAATCAGCCTTGATAGGCTTGAAAGGTGTCTCGCCGAAGCTCTTTGAGTACTCAAAGATATCGGTAAATACAGGAAGCATGTTCTTGCTGTTGACGCTTATAACAGGTAACTGGATACGGTGATTCTGCTTCTGTGCATTCTCTGCTGCAGCATCTGCGTCCTCGGTTGCCTGATTTGCTGCATCTGTGTTTGAAGGAACATCAGATGGCTTTGATGAATCTGACTCTGCCTCATAAGGATTCTCGGACTCGCCTGCCTCAATTGTGCGGAGAGGAACGAGGAATGTTGACTTGGGAACAAGCTGCATGATGCGGTTGAACTTGCCCTGAAGTATCTCCTGACGCTTACCGTAGTTTACAGGCCATTTGATCTCAGCAACATAGTCGATAAGAGCAAAGCTTAAAGCCGGATTATATGGAGGAATCTTTTCCGGATCCTCATTGATATAGAACGGAGCGGAAATCTCGCTGCGGCGAAGGAAGCCCTTGTACCAGCCGTTATCAACGATGATGTTCTCGAGACCGAGGAAGTACATGAAATCAAAGATCTTAAGCTGGATCTTTCCGTCAGGTCTTTCATCATTTGCGGACATACCCGGAACCTCGATGACACGTGTCATACGAAGCTGCTCGCTGTAAAGCTTTGCGGCAATGTTTGCGTGCTCTTCATCAAGGTACATCTGAGCATAGCCACCGTCCAGGAGAGGATATCCTGTTCTGGCATCATAGATAACATAGAGCTTTTCTGCTGAACGAACAAGGTTCAGGAACTGATTGCGGATCTTCTGATGATTCTGCTCATAGTTGTCGAGGGCCTTCATTCTGTTTGCTGTCACCATAGCTACCTCAAGGAAGAGGATTTCCTGAAGGTTAAGGTCCTTGAGCATCTCAGGCTTCAATTCAGGCTCGAAGATCAGCTTTCCGATCTCTGCTTTACGTTCCTCGGTGAGAGGATCTGCGATGTTTGTTGAAGGAAGAACCGGCTTCTCGTTTGTATCTGCCGGTGCCTCTGTCTGTGTCTGTGCCTGTGCCTCAGCAGGAGCGGCTGTCTCAGCCTGAGTTTCTGCTTCTGCGTTTTCGTTTCCTGCAGAACCGTTTACAACTGTAAGATGAGGTTTCTCCTCAGGCTTACGTACAAAAAGATTTATAGGCATAAGTCCCGGCCACTTAAGGTCCTTATGCTCCTCTTCCTGGCGTTTTACGGCCTGATCGTGCTGTTCCTGCTTCTGCTCTTCTATTTTCTGCTCAGCTTCAGCTTTTTTCTTGTTTCCACCAAAAAAGTCAAATAATGCCATTTTCTATGCTCCTGTAGATTTATTTTGCGGATGCCGTTGCTTATTTCGTAAGGTGCAAGCTCTTCATCCAGCATTTGTACTGTGTGTAAAAGATTTACATACTTTCGAAGATTGCCTTTATTTATCCACCAGTCATGCTGCTTCTTTTTGCCCTCATATTTTCCTAAACGGATGTACTCAAGCTGCAGCTTCCCGGCCTTCAGGCGAAGTGTTTCCAACTCCTGCTTCTTTTTTTCGTAAAATTCTTTGGTCATTTTAACCCCACATAAATGTGTATTATAACAAAAAAGCCGAAAGCTTGCATTAGTTTTAATGTCAGGCTTTCGGAAAAATATCTGTCATTTAACAGAGGATCAGATCAGTCCAAGCTCCTTCATGGCGTAGGCGATCCCGTCATCCTCTACTCTTCTCGTTATGAACGGGTCAAATGCCTCCAGCTCCGGTGCGTGCTTACCCATGGCTATGTTGTTGCCGCAGGCTTTGAACATCTCGATATCGTTGGTACTGTCTCCGAAGGCATAGGCCTCATCCTTTGTGAGTCCGAGGTACTGGAGCATACGGTCTACGGCATTGCCCTTGCCATGGCCCTTGGGAACACATTCATAGAACCTCTTTCCGCGGTCGATGATGTGGAACAGTCCCGAGAATTCTTCCAGAAATCCCGATACATCAGACGGATTATGGCTTGCGAAGGCCTCACCCTTCCCGTTACCTTCTCCGTCATCGTACTGAACGCAGAATTTGGAGATCTCATAATCACCGTCGTAGTCTGTCCCGGAAGAGCCCTCTTCTGAACGAACATACATAGACATGTAGTCATAGTAATCTCTGTAAAGAGGATGTGCCTCCAAAAGTCCGAGAGAAGGCCGGCAATGCCATCCGTCCCTGCCTTCAAGATACAGAAGCATACCGTATTTGTCGGAAACCTGTTTGATCTGTTCCTTAAGCTCATTTGATAATTTATAGTAGTAGACCGGGGTGCCGCTGTAAATGAGCTCCGTTCCGCAGCCACAGAGAAAACCGTCCACAGAAACAAGTCCCATGACCTTTTTCAGCATACCGCTTGTGCGTCCTGAATTTATAAAGACCTTGTTTCCCAGCTCTCTGGTCCGTCTTATTGCTTGAAGTGCGCTCTCCGGTATCTGATGATTTTTTTCGTCAAGTAAGGTTCCGTCTACGTCAAAAAATAATGCTTTCATATATTGTTTCCCATGCTGTAATCGTTATTCTGTTATTTCCACTACCTTTATGCGGCCTTTACGTTCCTTTTTTGCCTCATAAAGAGCCTTGTCCGCATTCTGGAAAAATGTCCATTCCCTGTCGTCATCGGCAGGTATCTTTATATAAAGCCCCTGAGAAATGGTCACCGGAGTTTCAAATTTTATACCGGTGCTGTCTATATATTCCTTCAGAAGGTCCTTGACAGTTTCTGTATAGCTGATCATCTCCTTCGGATGCATGCCGTAATACAGTATGAAAAACTCGTCTCCTCCGAATCTGGACACTATGATCTCGGAATCCTCCAGAAGATGCAAATGTTTATGTCCCGGCATGTCGGATGAACTATGGGCTTCGAATTTTTCCGCTTTGTTTTGCTGGTGAGTCAGTATCAGCTTTTTCAGGACCTTCCCCAGGGTCTTCAGGACGATATCGCCTATCTGGTGACCGTAAGTGTCATTGATTTCCTTGAAGTGGTCAAAGTCAAGCATCTCAACTCCCAGAGGCCGTATATTGTAAGAAGCCTCAAAATATTTTGTCAGCTTCTCTTCCATGACACGTCTGTTTGGGATCTCCGTAAGGGTATCCATACGGACTTCTATCTCCAGGTTCTTTTTCTCTTTGCTTATTTTTGCGATCTCTTCCTTGGAATCGAAATATGACAGAAGCATCTTGCCGTCAGCCACCTCGGCATGATCCTGAAACTTCCAGTATCGTTTCAGCTCCGGCAGCAGCTTTTCTGTGTTTCCGGTCTCTTCATAGTAATTGATACGCTTTCGACAGATGTCCTGCAGATGCCAGTAATAGTTGGTGTTCCTGAGTATGCCTTCGAACATATCCGCAAGCTTCAGCATATTGTCATAATGCTTTATCTCATACAGACGGTTCAGAAAGTCGTTGATTATCAGAAGATACTCTCCTGCCTGCTCAGCTATATCCAGGCAGTTCTGCATAGCCTGCTTCTCCGTAAGAGCCGCGTCGGAAGCATTGGTCCAGTACTTATAGAAAAACCTCGGAACATAGTTGTAGGGAGAGTTTTTGAACTTCGGTTTCAGTCTGATGGTATTGTCAAAAGGCTCCAGATAGGCTCTGACCTTATCATACTGCTTCAACACGGTCAGGGTCATGATAAGAGTGGCATAATGAATAGGCAGGGAATCTGTCTGATTGATAAATTCAGGGTACTTCCTGACTATTTCGTCCGCCTTGAATGAGTATGTCAATGCTTCCGCATACAGTTTTTTGAAGTAAAGGCACTGTGCGAAATGCATATAGCTCTTGTATATGGAAAGGGGAAGGTTCTGCTGCTCCGCGATCTCAAGTTCTCTTGAATAGGCTTCAAGGGCATTGGCAAGATTTCCCTGATTCATGTATGACACTCCAAGCATGGAGATAACATGGCAGGCGGTGTCGAAATCCTTGTAATGAAGTAAAAAATGACTTGCAGTATTGAAATATCTGGTACAGTTGTCTGTATCCGACAGAATAAAGTATGCATATCCAAGGGAGTAGTAAAGCTCGCCGAGAACGTCATACTCGTTTGCGGCGTTTGCTTCTCTCATTATCTCAGAAATAAGAGTTATACACTTTTGCGGGTCAGAACGGGAAATTTTTTTGATCTTCAGATATTTCTTTCTGAAGGATTCCGAGTATTTTCCCAGGGTCATGGTACACCTCAAGTAAAGATCAGATTAATAAAAAACTGGTTTTCAACATTCTCATAAGGAATGGATTTAAAATCTAACTTACTATACTGTACTATATTTTGACAGCCGACTCAATCCGATATCGCTTTTTGACACTTACATCTATAAACGATTTTTGACACTTACATCCGATATCGACTTTTTACCCATGCATCAAAAAATCCGCGGAATGACTTTAAGGCCGTTCCGCGGAAATTATGAAGGAAAAGAATCGTCTTATTTTATTGCAATGTGCTGCGCATCATAAGTGAGTGGCAAATACTTTTGACACTCTCATCATTGAAATATGTTCACACCGGGCTTGATGGTTCCGGATTCTGTTTCTGAATCAGAACAGCAGGTTCGGTATGAACAGTGTCAGATTCGGGAAGTATGTGACTATGAAGAGAGCCACCAGAAGTGCCAGGATAAAGGCGATATCTTCTTTTACAAATTCCGGAATACTGCACTTTGTGATGCTGCACACCGTGAACATCATGGAACCGAAAGGCGGTGTCAGACCACCGATCATGATATTGACGATGATGATGAGACCGAAATGAACCAGATCAACACCCATGGTAGAAACTACCGGGATAAGAAGCGGTGCCAGGATGATCATTGCAGCTCCGCCCTCCATGAACATGCCCACTATAAGAAGTATGCAGTTGATGATGAAGAGCATCAGGTATTTGTTGGAGGTGATGCTGAGAAGTGCCTTGGAGATAAGTCCGGGGATTCCCTCCCATGTCATGTACTGGCCGAAAACATTGGCTGCTACGATGATGAGAACAACACCTGCCGTACCCTCTACTGTCTCTTTGAGGATAGGTGCGATGTGCTCGGGCTTTAATTCCTTATAGACAAAGGTGCCAACCACTATACAGTAAAGGACAGCTACCGCTCCGCACTCAGAGGGAGTGAAGATACCGATACGCATTCCTCCGATGATTCCGAAGGGGAAGAAAATGGCCCAGATGGAATCAAGAGCCTGATGTCCGATCTCCTTTGCCGTAGCGGGCTTTTCTCTGGTTGGCTTATAGCCTCTCTTCTTGGAAATGATGTGTACTGTCACCATGAGACAAACAGCCATGAAGATGCCGGGAATGTAACCGGCCATGAACATCTTTCCGACGGAGACATTGGCGATAAGGGCATAAATGATAAGGTTGATTCCGGGCGGGATGACAGGTGTTACTGCGGATGATGCCGCTGTGATGGCTGCAGCAAAACCTCTGTCATAGCCGCGGCGTTCCATCTCCGGTACCAGCATCTTCGCTTCCATGGCGGCGTCTGCATTGGCAGAACCGGAAACTCCTCCCATGAGCATACTGAGGAGGACATTTACCTGGGCAAGTGCGCCGGGCATGTGACCTGTCAGAACATCGGCAAAGGACATGAGCTTCTTACTGATTCCGGCATAGTTCATGATGGAACCTGCCATTACGAAGAACGGGATCGCCAGGAGCGAAAAGGACTGTGAACTTGTGATGAACTTCTGAAGTATAAGATGTGAAGGTGATCCGGTGTTCGCAAATGCAAAGTAGGCAAGTGTCGCGCCAAACAGTGCGTAAGCGATGGGGATACCTGTGAAGTATAAGATCAGCACGATAAAAAGCGGTGTTAAACCTGACATCTCCTATGCCTCCTTTTCTGTGTTTTTGGGAAAAGCTATGATCATATTTACGAGATGTATGACTGTGTAAAGGGTCGTAAGTCCGAATCCGACGATGAGGGATGAGCTTACCCATGCCGAGGAAATACCCAGTACGGATGTAGCGATTTTATGGGTCTTGTCAACGTAAACACAGGCAAGATAAAGTATGTATGCATTTACGATGAAAAGCACCAGCTGAACGAGTATCTTCACGATCTTCTGTAAAGTCTTCGGCAGCATGTTTACCAACATGTCGATGCCAAGCTGTGTACCATTCCGATATGCTCCGGCACTTCCGATGAATATCGCCCACACAAAGCAGTTGGTGGCGACCTCCTCGCTCCAATAGATACCCTTGTTCAGAAAATATCGGAAAAATACATTTGTGAGGACCAAAACCGTCGTGATGACAATCAGGAGGGCTGCAATGGCTTCCTCCGGATTTTTAAGTATGAATTTTTTCATATGCTCTCCGATCCTGTTTTAAATATGCATAGAAGGTGGGGTCAGCGGCACGGATCGATCATGATCCGGCCCGTAACATAGTCACATCTCTACGAACAGAAAGTCACCTCTCCACAAACGTGAAGACACGTTGTGGAGAGTGAACGTTTAAGATTTTATTTCATGTTCTTGATATATTCCTGGAACTTGTCATAGAGACCCGGTGTAACGCCCTTGTTCTCTTCCATGTCCTTGTAAAGAGGAGCGATCTTCTCCTGGAATGCAGCAGAATCAACTTCATTGAAGGTGATTCCCTGCTCCTTCTCAAGAGCTTCCATCTGAGCTGCCTCGTTCTCTGTGATTTCCTTTACCATCTCAACAGCGCCCTTGTCGAACTCCTCCTGGAGGATGGTGCGATACTCTTCAGGAATGCTGTTGTATACGTCAACGTTGATGTAAGCGCCGCAAACACCGAGGAGGTGCTTTGTAAGAGCCATCTTCTTTGCTACTTCTGCGGAGCCGTTTGAACCGTATGCGTCGATTGTTCCCTCGAGACCGTCAACTACACCCTGCTGAACAGCTGAGATAGTATCTGCAAAGCCCATAGGAGTTGCTGTAGCACCCATGGCATTGATGGTGTTTACATAAAGCTCTGACTTAGGTGTACGGATCTTCATGCCTACGAGATCATCAGGTGTCTTGATTTCCTTGTTAGTCATCATGGAACGGAAACCGAAGATGTATCCGAGGTTAAGTATCTTGATGCCCTGCTTCTCCAACTGAGCTTCCATATCCTGTACTTCCGGTGTTGTGAGAAGGTACTGATACTGATCATAGCTTGTTACAAGCATAGGTCCTGCAAGTACATTGAAGTCCTTTACATAGTCTGCAAGGTAACTTGGGTCCTCAACTGAAATAAAGTTTGCGCCCTGTGCAACCTGTGCAACACCGTCCTGATATACAGGAAGCTGTGACTGTGGGAAGCACTGAATGTCGATGGCACCGTTTGTCCTCTCTCTTACATTGTCGGCTATCTTCTGCATGTTCTTGGTCAGTGCCTCGTTAGGTGCGAATACGTGGCTTAATTTTAACTCAAGATGATAGTCGCTTGGTGCTGCTTCTGCCTGGGCAGCGGTTGTTGCTGTGTCCTCTTTCTTTGCGTCAGCTGCTGCTTCTGTCTTCGGTGCTTCTGTTGTTCCCCCTGCGTTTGATCCGCCGCATCCTGCGATGGTTGCTGCAGTCATAGCTGCTGCCATGATAACTGCAAGTGCCTTGTTGAGTTTTCTCATAAAACCTCCTTTTTTTGCGGTGACCGGTTTTTACATGACCGGTCACCTGTGTTCTATACTCCAGGCTCTGTAGAGCCAAAGTTACAGATTTCTTCCCGTATTTTTGTTATACGATCCGGGAAGTTTCCTATAATGGTGTCAACTCCGACGCTGATCATCGCCCTGATATCCGTTTCTGTATTTACTGTCCAGGTGTTGATCTCGATTCCCTCTTTTTTGATTTCGTCCACTATTTCCTTTGTGTTGTTGTAAAAGATGGGATGATAACACTCGACTCCTGCGTTCTTTACATACTTTCCCGGGTTCAGTATCCAGGATTCTGTAAGAAGACCGCACTTGATCTCCGGACATATAGCCTTCGCCCGCATAACGCTGTAGTGGTTGAAGGATGAAATGATGATACGATCCACCATATCAAATTCACGAACCAGATCCAGAACCTTCTTTTCTATACCCTCATAGACAAATATGCCTGTCTTAAGCTCTATGTTCGTTATGAGCTTTGTGGGCTCCAGGAGCTCCAGATATTCCCGAAGAGTCATGATCCTTTGAGGCTCCACCTGACCTGCAAATCTGAATGAAAGGTCTGCCTTTTTCAGTTCATCAAGGGTGTAATCCTTTACATATCCCTTCATATTTACACAGGTCCTGTCCAGAAGTTCATCATGTATGATGACCAGCTCTCCGTCCTTTGTAAGATGAACATCCATCTCGATACCGTCACATCCCGGTGTCTCGATGGCTTTTTGGAAAGCGAGCTTTGTGTTCTCCGGGTAGTTACCGGAAAAACCACGGTGACCAAAATTTTTGACCATTTTTTCCTCCGTTCCGGCAGTATGAGTCTCTCATAGTTATGTGAAAGAGCTGTATATTATCTGCCTTGAACCCTCATCGAATGATTTATTGCGTAGAAAAGAAAGACTTTTCCTGTAATTTTAAGCGGTTTATGTTAAAAAATAAGTCTGTAAAACAAAAAAATACGTCCGACTTAAAAACCACCTGACAGAGCAAATGATTTTACAGCTGAACGTCGTCTCATCTCTCCAACACAACCGCATATCTTATTACCACTTTATAATACCTCTGTAGTGGCTTTTTCTCAACAAATAATTGTGATAATTGCATAATAAAATAAGGGATTGTTAAAAAATATACATTAAATTGCACAAATGTTAACAATCGTTAAAAATATGGGTGACATTACATGGATTCATGTATTAATAAGATATCTGTTAATGGTTTTGCCTGTTTCGCCGATATAGATATCAGGATAGTTTAGGAATGCGGATTTTTATGAAAGGAGAACCAGCATGACCAGTTTAAAGAAAAAGATCACAGCTGTTCTGGCAGTTGCCGCAGTTATGTGCGGTTTACCGTTTACAGCATTTGCAAAGACCACCGGTAAGGGTTTTTCCAAAGGAGAAATCAGGAACAACAAATATGTTAATGAATATTTCGGATACAGTATCGGGGTACCCAAGGGATATACCTACTATGATGATAAAGAGCTTGCGGAATTCAATGAAGTGACCGAAGACTTTATTAAGGATGCAGATGCTATTAAAAAGAGTATCGATGCCGGAGAATCCGTTATCGTTGCATATGCCGAAAAAAGCGATAGTTACAACAATGTGAACATAGGTATTTCTACGGGTGACAGTACTCTTTCGAAGCTTGATGATGTAAAAGAGTTATATGCAGAATATATGGATGATATCAGGGAAACTCTTGAGGGTATGGGGTTCACGGTTGAAAAAGTCAGCGTGATGGATGAAAAGATCGACGGAGAAAAGGCATATTCTTTATGGTCTAAGTCATCCATAAAAGGCGTAGAGATGTATCAGAGACAGACCTTGTTCTTCAATGACGATTATCTCATGACTGTAACTGCTACCACAGTAGGGGATGACGATACGGAAGCCCTGTTCGATGAGATAAAGAAGCTGTCATAGCATACGAGCCCGGACATGATGGCACATACCGGAGCCATAATGATCAGCAGGATTGAAATGATCCCGGGAGTAGCCTCATTCCCGCCATCGTGTAGCTTATCTTAGATTTATGCTTCATGGGTTACATTAATTGCATAGCTGAACATAGTTGATTTTTTATGCGCGATTTACAAAGCAGTGATGGGCTGCCGCTTCGGACGAAATATTCATCCGGGCGGCAGCCCATTTATATGATAGTAAGGATGTGAATGTCAAAAGCATTTCAGCCCACTGCTGCTATATTTCTTGTAGCTACGACCGAAACCCCTGTGCCGGCAACATCCTCAATAAGGACGTCACCGATATGTACAGGTGCGCTGCATTTTACATGGTTGATGTCATGCATCACATCAAAGATCTTGTCCTTCGGAATGTCTGAGGCGGTCTTGCAGCAGACTCTTGCCTTGTCTCCGCCTGTGACAGCGATTGTTGAAGTTACGATACGGGTAGGGTTCGTAACCTCCTTTCTCGCATAAATGTCGCCTCTCTTACAGGTATTTCCGGAAACGGATACTACCTCTCCCTTTTCCATCTCGACTGTTACCTGGCAGCCCATCGGACAGCCGATACATGTTAAATGTCTCTGTTCCATCTTCTGTTCTCCTTTCAGTCTTTCTCGATCTTTATGGTGATGGTATCCATATCAGGTCTGTCTAAAAGCTCCTGCTTCTTAACGATTACCTGTTCCATCTCGCCCGGTGCGAGGATCTGGCGCTTTCTGTGCTGAACACGCTCCGTGCCGTAATAAACGCTTACATAAGAATCCTTGTAAACATCACCGACTCTGAAACGGACTGTGAGGTTATCGTCCATACGGCCCGGATCGATGGTTGAAGGAACTGTATATCTTGCTCCGTCTGTTGCGGCGAGCTTTATTACCCTGCCTGAAGCAGTGCTGTCGAGAAGTCCCTGAACGTACTTAACCGCATTAAGACCTGCACGGCCTGCCTCCTCTGAAACATAGTCAACGAGATCGTGAACGTGAAGAACATTACCGCAGGCAAAGACACCCGGGATGTTTGTTTCCAGACTCTCATTTACAACAGGACCTGAAGTGATACGGCTCATCTCAACTCCAGCTGACTGTGACAGCTCATTCTCGGGGATGAGACCGCAGGAAAGAAGCAGTGTGTCGCAGGTATAGCGCTCTTCTGTTCCGGGAATCGGCTTTCTGTCAGGACCTACCTCTGCGATTGTGACAGCTGTGATGTGCTCTCTTCCCTCGATGTCGATAACTGTGTGTGAAAGCTTGAGAGGAATTCCGTAATCATCAAGACACTGAACTATGTTTCTCTTGAGACCGCCTGAGTATGGCATAAGCTCTGCCACAACCTTGACCTTTGCGCCTTCAAGCGTCATACGTCTTGCCATGATGAGGCCAATGTCTCCGGAACCGAGTATCACGACTTCTCTTCCCGGCATATATCCCTCGATGTTAACAAGTCTCTGGGCGGTACCTGCTGAAAAGATACCTGCGGGTCTGTAGCCCGGGATATTGAGAGCTCCTCTCGGACGCTCGCGGCAGCCCATGGCGAGGATAACTGACTTTGCATGGATCTGGAACATGCCGTCTTCCTTGTTCATGGCTGTGATTACCTTTTCAGGTGAAATGTCCATGACCATGGTGTTTAATTTATATTCGATCCCCAGTTCAAGTACCTGTGTTATGAAGCGGCCTGCATACTCGGGGCCTGTAAGCTCCTCCTTGAAGGTGTGGAGACCGAAACCGTTATGTATGCACTGGTTTAAGATGCCTCCGAGTTCTGAGTCTCTTTCAAGGATCAGAATGCTGTCGCAGCCTGCCTTCTTTGCGGCTGCTGCTGCGGCGAGACCTGCGGGGCCGCCGCCTACTATTACGATGTCGATTGTATTCATTCTGCTACCTCCTTGGAGTGTTCAAGAACAATGTTTGATTTTCCGCCGCTCTTTGTGATTTCTGTGAGCGGAAGTCCCAGCTCTCTGGAAAGGATATCCATAACACGGGGGCTGCAGAAGCCTGACTGGCAGCGACCCATGCCGGCACGGGTTCTTCTTTTTACACCGTCAAGAGAACGGGCGCCGAGAGGTCTTCTTATGGCATCAAGAATCTCACCCTCAGTAACTGACTCGCATCTGCAGATGATCTGGCCGTAAGCAGGTTCTTTTTTGATGAGCTCGTTTCTTTCTTCAAGAGTGAGCTTCTTGGGGTCAAGAATGTCTTTTCTTGTTCCGATCCAGTTCTCCTTCTTTGTGAGACCCATCTTTTCACGAAGGAGATTTGCGATGTACTCTCCGATGGCAGGTGAGCTTGTGAGTCCCGGAGACTCGATTCCCGCACAGTCGATGAAGCCCGGTGCGTCCTTGACTTCTCCAAGGATGAACTCGTGATGGTCTTCATGTGCGCGAAGTCCTGAGAAGGATGTGATGACTGATCTTAAAGGAAGGTTCTTTACGTTTTCGGAAGCCTTTGCAGAGATCTCATTGAGACCGAACTGGGTTGTATTTGTGGCATCCTTGTCTTCCTGATCTATGGCTGTAGGACCTACCAGAAGGTTACCGTGTACTGTAGGAGCTACGAGGATTCCCTTTCCGTACTTTGTAGGCTGTGGGAAAATGGTATGACTTACGTGGTCGCCGACTGTTCTGTCCAGGAGATAATACTCTCCGCGGCGTTCGATGATATTGATCTTTTGGTCGCTTACCATGTTGTGGAGTACATCTGCGTACACGCCGGCAGCATTGACAACATACTTTGCTGTGTACTCGCCGTTGTTGGTGCGGATATGCCAGAGACCGTCTTCCTTTCTCTCCAGCTTCTCTACGCGGGTGTTGAAACGGAAGTCAACGCCGTTGACAGCTGCATTCTCAGCCATGGCGATGTTCAGCTTGAAAGGACAGATGATGCCGGCAGTTTCTGCGTAAAGGGCACCCTTTACATCATCGGAGATGTTAGGCTCCATTTCGAGAGCCTCTTCTCTGGTGAGAAGCTTCATGCCGGGAACGCCATTCCTGATGCCTCTGTCATAGAGGTCCTTAAGTCCCGGGAGCAGCTCTTCATGGATGCAGACAACGAGAGAACCGTTTCTCTTGAAAGGAATGTCAAGATCCCTGCATAACTCATCCATCATCGCGTTTCCGCGAACGTTCATCTTTGCCATGTTGGAGCCCGGCTCGGCATCGTAACCGGCATGGATGATGGCACTGTTTGCCTTGGAGGTTCCGCAGCAGACATCCTCTTCTTTTTCAAGTACGCATACCTCGGTCTGATAGCGGGAAAGCTCTCTCGCTACAGCTGCACCGGAAACTCCGGCACCGATAACTATTACATCATAAGTCATATTCTATCCTCCCATTTGGTAACTTGCTTGTATGAATAAGGGCAGGTAAGGTCGGAATCCCTTCGGGATTCCTCTGACGCGCTCAAAGCCGCGTGGCTCCCCCGATTATAAATCGGGGGCAGTTATAAATTTTCTCTGTCCCATCCGAAGGTGGCCTTTACTGCCTGATTCCATCCGCGGATTTCTTTTTCTCTGTCCACATCTCTCATCTCGGATCTGAACTCTTTGTCGATCTGCCAGTTCTTCCTGACATCTTCCTTGCTGTCCCAGAAGCCTGTAGCAAGACCTGCGAGATATGCGGCACCCATGGCTGTTGTCTCAACGCACTTTGGTCTGTGGACCGGAGCGTTTATGATGTCTGACTGGAACTGCATGAGGAAATTGTTCTTGCAGGCTCCTCCGTCTACCTTTAGAGAGGTCAGATGGATGTCGGAATCCTTTTCCATGGCTCTCAGAACATCGTTTGTCTGGAATGCAAGAGACTCCAGTGTTGCCCTGATGATGTGGTACTTATTCACGCCTCGTGTAAGACCGGTGATGACTCCTCTCGCAAAAGGATCCCAGTATGGTGCGCCGAGACCTGTGAATGCAGGCACTACATAGCAGCCGTTGGTGTTCTTCACTCTCGTTGCGAAGTACTCTGAATCCGCTGAGCTGTCGATGACACGGAGCTCATCACGAAGCCACTGTATGGCTGCACCTGCCACATATACCGAACCTTCCAGTGCGTAATTTACTTTTCCGTCCAGTCCCCAGGCTATGGTTGTGAGAAGTCCGTTACTAGAGAAAACAGGCTTTTCCCCGGTGTTCATCAGCATGAAGCATCCTGTACCGTAGGTGTTCTTTGCTTCTCCCGGTTCGAAACAGGTCTGACCGAAAAGTGCGCACTGCTGGTCTCCGCCTGCTCCGGCGATCTTGATAGGGCCTCCGAAGAATTCCGGATCGGATTCGCCGTAGATATAGCTTGATGGCTTTACGTCGGGAAGCATGCATCTTGGGATGTTGAGCTTCTTTAAGATATCCTCATCCCACTCAAGTGTATTTATATTGAAGAGCATGGTTCTGGAAGCATTGGAATAATCCGTCACATGAACTCTGCCCTTTGTGAGCTTCCATATGAGCCAGCTGTCTACGGTTCCGAAAAGAAGTTCGCCCTTTTCAGCACGCTCCTGGGCATTTGGCATATGGCTGAGGATCCACCGGAGCTTTGTGGCTGAAAAATAAGGGTCGATGATAAGTCCTGTCTTCTTCTGGAAGGTCTCCTCAAGACCTTCAGCCTTTAACTTCTCGGCTTCTTCGGCGGTTCTTCTGCACTGCCATACGATGGCGTGGCATATAGGCTGACCTGTCATCCTGTCCCATACGATGGTGGTCTCTCGCTGATTGGTGATTCCTATGGAAACGATGTCCTCGAAGGTGGCGCCGATCTTCTGCATCGCCTGACGTGCAACTGACAGCTGTGACTGCCATATCTCTGTGGCGTCGTGCTCGACCCAGCCGGGCTGAGGGAAGAACTGTGTAAATTCCTTCTGTACTACTGAGCAGATGTTTCCTGCCTTGTCGAAAAGGATGCAGCGGTTACTGGTGGTTCCTGCATCCAAAGCCATTACGTATTTAGCCATATCCTGGATGTCCTCCTGTTCTCGGATAATAAAATTTAGTGTTCAATGAATGTGTAAAAGTAGATATCGGACCGCTTCGCGCTTTGCGCTTCCGCGTCTACGTTCCACTTCGGTCGGCGCTAAGCGATGATCCACTGGATCATCAGCGCCCTCCCACCTTTGTGCAAGCACAAGTGGGAGAAGACTTATGACACTTGTAGCTACATTTCCCAAATTGCCTGATTCGTCGTTGATACTGAGATGACTCCGTTGTTCAGTGCATTGAGTACTTCTGCCTTGTTGGTGATAAGGCCGCTGGCCATAAGTCTTACTTTGGAGATCTTTTTAATCTTCTCAAAAAACTCCGGAAGCAGTATTCCGGGAAGTACCTCAATGATGTCGGGCTGCACATCTGCATGACTCTGTTTTTCGACATTCTGAAGCGCGATGCTGTCCAGCATGAAAAATCTCAAAATGGTGTTAAGCCCCAGCTCTTTGGCATGTTTTATAAGGTTTGGCTTCGTGGTGATGATACCGTCTGCTTCGGTGTAGTTTCTGATGAAATCAAGAGAAACTTCTTTGGAAGACAGGCCGTTTATCAGGTCCACATGGATAACAACTGTCTTTCCCGCATCCTTGATACGCTTTACGATCTTTGGGATGCTGCAGACATCACCGTAGAGAACGAATATGACGCCAATGTCTGTTTCCAGACATTTTTCAAGTCCGGCGTCATCTTTGATTGCCGCGATGATCGGATTGTTTTCAATTTGTTCAATGAATTCTTTTCTTTGCATAGATTGATTTCCTCAATATGTGATTTTTCGCTGCTTAAATTGAATGTATCCGAATTTACGCGCAAAAAAAGAGAGTACACGCAAGCAAGCAGCTTTTCTAAACTGCTCACTGCCATACTCTCTACTCTCTACGGCAAAATATTTATGGATTTATTTTAGCACCTAAAGACAGGCAATACAACATAAAACAGTTTATGGATTGAAAAAAACTTATAAATGGTCATAAATGCCTAAAAAATAATAACATAAAAATCCCTCAAGTTTAAGATATAGGGAGGACAAACTTGAGGGATTCTTACTTGTAATCGATGCCATTGAATTGGTCACATCAATTATTTCTTTCTTTTGTGACTTAAGTATATCAAGAGAAATGTCACAATAGTGTCACAAATTAATGATAAATTTGCGATTTGATTAAGAAAGTTACAAATTTTTTACTTTGCATTAATTATATCGACAGAGTAGGCTGTAGTATTAGAGCAAATTTGAAATATTTCCGAATAGAGGGATCTTTACCATATTCTTATTGCGGCAGCAGGGATGAAACGCCCTGCTATATTGCCATGTTCTATTGCCCTGCTCGATTCCACATTGGCTTAAACATGTATGTATATGCAGCCGCGACATATGCTTTTAAGCCTTATCGCAAAAAAAGCCCAGAGCCCGAATGAGCCCTGAGCTTCGTTCCGTTAAAGAGTGAACTTGTTTACCTCTGAATTCAGGATGCCGGCCTGTCTTGTCAGCTCCTGACTTGCTGCGGCACTCTCTTCCGCTGTTGCGGCATTGGTCTGAACTACACTTGAAATCTGATCGATACCACGTTTGATTCCGTCAAGTGACTGCTGCTGCTGATCTGTTGCCGCAGTGATCTGGGCAATGAGTTCTACAACCTTCTTTGTAGACTCCTGAGTGCTCTTCAGATATTCTGCGGTCTGGGATGTGAGCTTGTCTCCATGCTCAACTGCGGTTATGGTCTCCGTTATAAGATTGGAGGTATCCAAAGCTGCTGTTGATGACTTTCCTGCAAGATTACGAACCTCATCTGCAACGACAGCAAAGCCCTTACCTGCGGCTCCCGCACGGGCGGCCTCTACTGCCGCATTCAGTGCAAGGATGTTGGTCTGGAATGCGATGTCATCGATGGTCTTGATGATGGATGAAATACGCTGGGACTTATCAGTGATGTCTTCCATTGCCTTACGAAGATCGATCATTTGTTCATTACTTGTGTTGATCTGATCTTCTGCATGATTGATATGTTCTTCAACAGTATGGGCATTTTGAGCCATGTTGACTGTTTCGGTATTGATCTGATTGATCTCTGCGGAAAGCTCTTCTATGGAGCTGGCCTGCTCTGTTGCACCCTGGGCGAGACCCTGTGCACCGTCGGAAATCTGGTTCGCTCCACCGCCTACCAGTTTTGCTGAGTTCATGATGGAAGAAATTATTCCATGCAGCTGGGATACGAGGTTGTCCATGTTGTCCTTGAGTTTCCTGAACTGTCCTACGTATTCACGCTTCAGGCTGACATTGAGATTACCCTGTGAGACATCTGAAAGAGCATCTGATATCTCATCGATATAGCCCTGATAGTTCTGGAGCTGGTCTGTGGTCTTACTGAAAGCCACAGCAAGCTGACCGATCTCGTTCTTTGATCCTGTCGGAAGATCTACATCGAAATCACCCTCGGAAATCTTTTCTGCTGCTGATGTGACCTTTCTGAGAGGCAGGGTGATGACTGAGCTTATTACCAGAAGAAGGGTGAGCACTATTACAACGATAACAACTATCATTATGATAAAGCATATCCTCTGGAAATTTCTGCTTGCTTTCAGAACGCTGGCTTCGGGAACGGTTGAGTACAGGATCCAGTCTGTTCCGGGAACTTCAGAAGCTGCCACATAGTAAATATCCTTGCCGTCTTTTAAAAGGGCATGCTGTCCGGCCTTAACGGACTTGGCAGCCTGAATCAGTAAGGAGTCGCCACTGTCTGCCACGGCTGTTCCGTTCTTTGAAACATCAGGACAGGCAACAATGAGAGAACCTGACACGATTGCGGTCTTACCGGTTCCCATAGGCGTAAGTGCAAGTGTCTCATTTGCGATGGTATCGAGGAAAATGTCTATTCCGCTGACGCCGGTCTCACCGTTCTTAAAGTTTATTCTACGGATAAAGGATACGCAGAGTTTATTGGAAAGGGCATCAACGTACGGCTCGATCGGGGTGTATACACTCCAGGACAGACCGTCCTTATACCAGCCTCTTGCAGTAGGATCATAGCCTTCAGGAGGAACGGTATAATCGGCATAGCGCATATCTTTGTCTGAGAAACCGATATAGATACCCTGATTCTCCAGTTCTCCCATATTTACGGATTTATTCATATATGCCTGTACAGCGTCACGATCTGTAAAGTCCACGGTTTCAGCCGTTTGGGCAAAAATCTCACATCGCGCTACTATATTGTTGATCTTTGCACCAAAACGCTCGGCATTGTAATCCGATTGAGACTGCAGTTCATCCAGAGAAAGAGATGAAATCTGTTTTTCCGACTGATTACTCAGGAAAAGGATGATGAAAACGATACTGACTACGATAATAGGTACCAGAATGACCAGCAGTGTCGTACTGATACTGCGTTTAGGTCCCTTATGATTCTTGGTTGATGGTCTTGGGATGTTCATTTTGCCTCCGTTCATTAAGATTTTTTTCACAACCGGTTTTTTGTATAGTGTTATCTTCGTCAAAAACATAACATTTAATAGTTTTAAAATATAAAAAAATTAATAAAAGCGGACAAAGATAGTATTTATCCTTGTCCGCTAATGTTATGAGGGAGGCCCGGATGCCCTTTATACGAAGGCGCGAAAGCCATTTATACGAAAGCATGAAATTCCTTTAAAGGAAGGCACGAATACCCTTTAAAATAGTTTTTTGAGACTGCAACGCTGACTCAATTCATACTGATTATTTTCCCCGGTATACCACATTTCCTCCGCAGATTGTGGTCTTGACCCTTCCGTAAAGTTCCATTCCGATAAAAGGAGAATTGACTGCCTTTGAAAAAAAGCTGTCAGGGACTGTCCACCGCTCTTCCGGGTCAAAGATCACGAGATCCGCAGGGAAACCTTCCGAGAGGGTGCCTGCATCAAGCTTATAAAGGCCGGCCGGGTTTACGGTAAGAGCCTTTATGATCTGTGAAAGGGAAAGCTGCCCGGTACGTACCGTATATGTTATGACAAGTCCGAGAGCTGTCTCAAGTCCGATCATGCCGCTGGGGGCTTCCGCCAGGGGTTTTGACTTTTCTTCACTGCTGTGAGGAGCATGATCCGTAGCGATCATGTCGATGGTTCCGTCTGACAGTCCCCGGATGAGAGCCTGCCGGTCCTCTTCTGTCCGGAGAGGCGGGTTTACTCTGGCAAGAGAGCCTCTTTCGAGAACAAGATCCTCTGTTGCCGCAAGGTGCTGTGGAGTGACCTCTCCGTATACTCTTATTCCCATCTTTTTTGCTGCACGGATCACATCTACGGTGACTCTGCTTGATATGTGCTGTATATCAAGCTTTGCGCCTATCTTTCTGTTAAGCATGATGTCTCTTGCTGCGAGAACGTACTCAGCCTCGTCAGGTGCGCCTCCGAGTCCCAGCTTTTCGGAAACAGCACCCTTGTTCACACCCGCGCTGTACATAAGAGCAGGATCCTCCTCGTGCAGTGAGATGGGTACATCCAGTTCTTTGCATTTTGCCAATGCCTTCACCATGAGTTTTTCGTCGGCAATCGGCACACCGTCATCTGTAAATCCCACGGCCCCTGCCGAGAGCAGCGCATCCATATCCGTAAGTTCCCTGCCCTGCATAGAGACGGTGACATTGGCAGTCTGAAGTACATGTATAGGAAGCAGCTTTTCTCTTGACGTAAGCTCCGTAAGAATTTCGACAGAATCAACCGGTGGCTTCGTGTTTGCCATGCAGATGACTGTTGTGTAGCCTCCGGCAGCAGCAGCCCGGGCTCCGGTCTCGATGTCTTCCTTATAAGTGAGCCCCGGATCACGGAAATGTACATGTACATCCACAAAGCCCGGTGCCACCACCATGCCTTCAGCGTCTATAACAGCTTCATAAGAAGCTGAAGCATCAGCGTTTCCTACGCTTTTTATCATTCCTGCATCATCGATGACTATATCTGTAATACGGTCAATGCCGTTTGCAGGGTCAATGACTCTTCCGCCTTTAATCAGTTTCATATATGCCTCCCGGGATTTCTTTATATACAACAAAAAAGAGGTAAGCCATTGGATTGGTCACTTACCTCTATATTGCTGTAGGTTTCATTAATCCCTACCTCCTACTTTTCGTAGAATTTTGCTTAAATTCAGTATAGAGTAATGCAAGACTTTTTGCAAGATTTTCGTAAGATTTGCGTTATAAAAATTATATATAGCTGGCATTCGCATGCCGTTTTTTTGTTATATGTTACTCATACTGCTTAATCAGGGATGGGTCAGAAGTTAATGCTTTTTGATTTTGCAGATTGACTGGGTCATGGTTCCCATCGGGCAGAACGTACACCAGCTCCTGGGTTTGAAAAGAATCATAACTATGATTCCGATAAGAGTCGAGGTGAGCATGAGGCTGTAGAAACCGAAGCTGAACTGTGCTATCCAGTCCGGGACCGTTCCCTGAGTGTAGGTCCATCCCCAAGGTACCTTGAAGGTCCAGAAAAGCTTGATCACCTCCCGAAGGCTTTCAGCTCCGGATGCCACCAGCCATGTCTGGATTATGATATTGCCGAACATGCATAGGAAAAAGATGAGAAAACCGGCCCTGAACCATTTGGACACCATCCATTTTGGAGTCTTACGGTTACGGGAGCACTTCAGATCGGTTCCCAGCTTGTTTAATAACTGCCCTCTTCCGCACATGTTGTTGCAGAAATATTTGTTGCCTCCGAAGATGGCAAAAATAAGAGGCAGAAGGAAATCTATCATGCCCAGCCATGCGAACAGGATATTGAAAAATCCAAGTGCGAAATACACTATAGACCATATCCAAAGATAGTCGTACCATTGTTTTTTCATGAGTCTCTCTCCTTTATAAGTATGCAGTCGGCAGGACAGGTTTTTGCACACTTGCCGCATCCGACGCACAGATCTTTATTAACAAAAGAGAAGCAGCCGTTTATTACAGATATCGCCTGTCTGGGACAGACCTTGGTGCAGGCTCCGCAGGCAACGCAGATGTCCCTGGAGACTTCAGCTACATTTTTAGATGCCATGTTATCCTCCCTATCGCGCATAAAAAAGCTGCCTTCATGTATAAAAGGCAGCTTTTAAGCAGATTAATGAATTCTTGTATATCAGATAAGCTTGTTAAGCTTCTCCTCAAGAGCCTCTTTTGAAATAGCTCCTACAATATTTTCAACTACCTTACCATCCTTGATGATGAAAAATGAAGGAATGCTGCGTACCTGGTAAGATGTAGCGAGATCCATCTCTTCATCGGAATTAACCTTACCAATTTTGATTTTGCCGTCGTACTGGTCTGCAAGTGCCTCAACTATAGGGAACATCATCTTGCATGGTCCGCACCAGTCAGCGTAAAAATCAACCAGTACAGGGATATCGCTCTCTAAAACTTCCTTCTGAAAATTGTCCTTTGTAAACTTGTATTCCATAGTATTTACCTCCGTTTATATGTATAATGATATTAACTGCACTATTAAGTTGTGCGCGATTTACTTGCGTGATTTCAGTATACACTATTTGCAAAACTAATCAAGCATTAGTTTATTAAAAATTGGTAAAGAGGTTTCGATAGTGAATTCCGTTAGTTCCGGTTGTGGTTTGAACCGGCAGAGGGGGAAACTAAAATTCTATATTTGACGGGATAAGATAACGATGTTAATATCTAATTGTAAGAAAAGTGCTACCGGTAGACGGTTAGCCCTTAAAACCTAATAAACAAAATAGCTGCTCAAAAGTTTTCGAGGCCTTGGGCGGCTATTTTTGTGTCTTGGTATCACACTTCCCATATATAACGCGGAAGAATACAGTTCTGGAAATATAAGAAAGACCTTCATCGGCGTTGATAAACTAAAGTTTAGGTCAGGTTAGACAATGATCTCATTACAAGATCAATATCCTGATTCTCAAGCTCCTGTATCACATGAAGATAGGTCTTCTGCGTAGTGGTCATGCTGGCATGCCCCAGTCTTCTTGCAACACTCGCGATAGATACGCCGGCATAAAGCAGGATTGATGCGTGTGTATGACGAAGTCCATGAACAGAGATCACAGGTATGTCCAGCTTCTTACAATATCTCTCAAGGATATCGTTCACAGTTGAGTTATATACTGCTTCTTTTTTTATAAAGATAGGTTCATCTGCAGGAAGTTCTCTCACCAGTGAAGCAAATTGCATCACAAGCTGCCAGTCAATCTGAATCTTTCGCACAGATGATCTGTTCTTTGTAGGAGCAAAACCACCGCCGGACTTGTAGTTCCATGTCTTATTCACAGACAAGGACTGATGAGCAAAATCAAAGTCTGCAGGGGTGATGGCCAGAGCCTCGGAAAAACGCATTCCGGTCTTTGCTATTAACAAAATAAACCAGTCCCAGTTAATACTGTCCTTTAGCTTGAGGCTCTTAAGAAGTGTATGTAACTCGAACTGGTTTAGATATTTGACCTTTTTGTTTGAGGGTGTCTTTCCCTTGATGATTACTTTTCTTGTAGGGTCCCTGGGAATCAGACCTTCATCAACAGCATCCAGGATTGCTCCCTTTAACTGATGATGAAAGTCCATGGTTGTCTGTCTCTCATGTTCCTTAGCATAATCATTAATGATCTGCTGATAAGCACTTCTCGATACATCACAAAGCCTAAGTTCAGGCACAAGCTTCTCAATCCAAAGATAGCTCATCTTATACTTTGACAGTGTGACGTCCCTTATGGCTCCTTCCTTGTATACAGAAATCCACTCTTTATAATAATCTTTCAGTTGATCTGTCGGTTTAAAATCATTAGGCATAGTAGCTCCTTTCTACGCCGATGAAGGACCGATCATTTATTTGTATTTAGTTTTCGTCAGGATCCGGAATATCGAATCCATCTTCAAGTATAAACTTAGTCAGAAGTTCATCTACGCGATTGTTAATAAGGAATGGAGGCAGCTTTTTCTTTTCAACTTTTGTGAAGTATTCCTGTGCCTTTTCTCGTACAACAGTTGCCTTTAGAGCATCAAACCTTCCGTATTCATTGAGCTTTTCTTTTGAAACGTGAGCGTCCATCATCCCACGGAGAAGCTTTTCCGATATGCCTAAATAAGCCACGAGTAATTCAATCTGTTCAGATCTGATATTCTGAGCATAGGACACAACGTAATCCCGGAATGTAAAGCCATCAACAAAAACTGCATCGCCTGTCTGAACATCGTGTAGGAACAGATTGGCATACTTCTGGTCTTCCTGTGACAGGAAGGCGAATGATTTATGTAATTCCTCAAGAGTGGCTTCAATCTCATTAGGATCCACATTAGGATCCGCAAGCTGTTTCTTCCACTTTTCAAAGCGGGAATTCATATAGTCATTATCTATGACACCGGTATTCTGTTCAGTAAGATATGGATCTACTGTAAAAGTAATCTCTCCATCCTGTTCATCTGAAGTACCCGGTTTCCTGAGTTCTTTATATCTTTGCAAAAGAATCTGATACTGCTCTTCTGTTGGATATACTTCTATGATGTTTTCTTCCCTTTCATCCTCCGGATCTGTTTTGGATGAATATTCAATCTTATCCCAGCTGAATCCCTGAATCCTTGCGGCTTGCAGATATGTAGAAAAATCTCTGAACAACTTGGCAAATTTAGCCTTCGCAGCAGTATCTTCGGGAAGCTTGTCCATGTCCGGGACACCATTTGTTTCAAAGATTTTCATCATATCCTTGAAGCTGACATTCATATGCTCGACATTATCAGGCAGATGATCCGCAAAGAGTCCCTGAGGACGGTCTCCGGAAAAGAGCTTTACAGCATCCTCTATATTCCGCTTCATCGTATGAGGCAGACGATAATATCTTATTGAGCCAAATGGTTTTTCGTTAATGTTAAACAGGCGGTTTGTTCTCGAGAAAGCCTGAATGAGATTCTGGTAAACCATCACCTTATCGAGGTAAAGTGTATTGATCCACTTAGAATCAAATCCTGTAAGCATCTGATTTACAACGATCAGCATATCAAGCTGCTGCTCTGGCTTCAGACGATCATATGGTCTCTTGTGGGATAGCCTAGCTGAAACATCCTTCTTGAACTTGGCATAACCGCCTATATCAAACTGCTGTCCGTAGAAGGTATTGTAATCATCAAGCATTTCCTTTAAGCCATCTTCTTTATCAAGGGACTTCTTACCACCCTGATTATCTATGCTTGGGTCAAAAAGCCCTGTCACTTTGAGCTCAGGATATCTTTCACGGAACTTACGATAGTACCGTATAGCCTCAGGAATTGAGGATGTGGCAAAAACGGCATGGAATTTATTGTTCCGGCTCAGAGTCATCCAGTTATTCATGATGTCATCTACGATAGCATTCTGATAGTCATCGGTCTGCCATGCTTCTTTTTCAATGTAATCTTCTATACCTTTATGATATTTTCCGTCATCGTCGTAAGCTCCTGCCATGGGGACTTCCGATGCTGACATAAAGCTATAATATTTTTTGCTCATCACAGGATCAGAAACCGCTTCTTCCTCTGAAGAGGCCCCGGACTCGTGAAGAGCTACCCTCTTACGAAGATCCTTGTCCCGGTAAACGCATACCATGGTTGGATCGAAACCAAGGACGTTTTTATCCCGAATTCCATCGGCAATGCTGTATCGATGTAATTCATCACCGAAAATGTCTGCTGTTGTACTCATGACCTGTTCGTTTTCGGTGAATACAGGGGTTCCGGTGAATCCGAAGAACAGGGCATTTGGAAAAGTATCTTTTATGGTGGAAAGCATCTCTCCGAAGGTTGAACGATGGCACTCATCTATGATAAAAACCAATCGTTTATTCTTCATGGTCTCAAGATCCTTTGCTCTCATCTTTCCTTCGGCATCTTCCTTTATATTGCTCATCTTCTGGATTGACGAAACAATAAGCGTATTCTTCGGATCGGAACTCTTAAGCTTGGAAATGAGGGTGATGGTATCCTCTGTTTCCTGCACATCGTCAGCATTATCTGCAAAGGCCCTATACTCCTTAAGAGACTGAGTTCCCAGCTCTATTCTGTCCATAAGAAATACAACCTTATCGGCATCCTTTGAGTTTGCGATAAGCTGTGCGGACTTGAAAGAAGTCATAGTCTTTCCCGAGCCGGTAGTATGCCAAATGTAGCCGCCAAGCTGATTACCTTCGTTCCAGTCATTCTTTGAAACCCGGTCAGAAATCCGGTTTGCGGCATAGTACTGGTAACTGCGCATTACCTTAAGTACACCATCCGCATCGTCTGCAACGGTATAGAATCCGATCAGCTGATGTGCCATAGGTATGGAAAGAAGACGCTCAACAACTGTCTTCCAGTCATTGATAGGGTCGTTGTTCATATCCGCCCAATGGAAGTAGAAATCCTTATTGAACTTTCCATCAGGACCCGGATTCGCAAAATACAGAGTTTCCTCCGGGTTCATGGCAACAAAGACTTGAACCAAAGAGAATAATCCAGTGAAAACACCTTCATGTGAATACTTCTCTATCTGATTGACTGCCTCCTGCACCGGGACGCCTGATCTTTTCAGTTCAATATGGAAAACGGGCATTCCGTTGATGAGGAGCATCAAGTCTCCTCTTCTGTCCTGGAGGACCTTATCGTGTCTTGGGAATACAGGCTGCTCAACAATCTGGTATCGGCTCTGTCCTGCAGCTATCTCCATTCTGTCATAAATTTTGAGGCTCACTTCCTTACCATAATGAAGCTTGTCGTCAGGATTCTTTCTTGTTATAGCTACAGTTTTTCCATTAATGAAACCATTAAGAGCCAGAGGTGTACGCTTTTCTCTGATTTGCTCCAGTAACTCATCCATTTCCTCTTGTATAAGAGGACAATCATTGAGGCGGTCAATGTCTCTGTTATTCTCAAAGAGGATATCTGCCCAGTTCTGTATAAGCTCTTTTTCTGTCGGGTTATAGATTACTTTCTTCTCCCAACCATAACTCTGGAGTGCAGTGATAAGGGCTCTTTCAAAATCTACCTCTTTTTCAAAATGATCCATTATAATTCTCCTGTATATATGTAAATTAATGCATTTTAACTTCAGTTGATGAAGGGTGATAAGATTATCGAGTTGCTTGAAATAATCCGCAATTCTATCCTGCTCATCCTTTTGGGGGAGTAAAACAGGAATAGATGTATATTCATCAAAGGAGATATTGAGAAGTCCATCCATTCTCGCTCCAGAAGAAACAATGCGTCTTAATTGTTTTTCAACTGCCTTACTGTTTAATACAATAGATAAGAATTCTGAATTCTCTGTTTCTGTTGAAAAACAGTGATAAACAAAGGGAATACGGGCTTTCTCTTCAGTGGTCAATGCAAAGCAAGAACCATACGGGCGGAGTTTTGAAGCCCCATGATTATAAGCAAGTTCCCCTTTTTCAAGTAAAATATATTTCTTTAAGCTTTGCCCCGCATTGTTAGTTGAATATCTTTCTGACTGATTTATAAACCCATTTTCTGCAGTTATCATCATTACAGGGGCATCCGATTGTTCATCTGTTCTCTTTATTTCTGTTACTAACTCTGATAACTTACGCTGTTCCCAAGATATTATAGTATAAGTTCGTGTTTTCGGTATACAAGTAATATCCAAACACTGATGAAGGGTGATAAGGTTGTCGATCTTATCCAGATAGGCACCGATTTCCTTCTGTTCGTCGATACTTGGCAAAGGTATTGGCATCTCAAAAAAGACAGCATCTTTGATGGAAAATCGGTCTGATCTTGCACCCGAATCACCATTAAAAAACATGAATGGATGCCAGTAACTACTCTTAAAGAACCACTCAAGATATGTTGTATCAATATCGTGGGTTCTAAAAACAGTGTAAAGTGGCGACATTACGCCACTTCTGCCTAATTTATTGCGGTTTACAGGACCTACCGGAGCCGTCACTGAAATACGTGGATTATAAACAAAATCTTCATCTCTGACTACATAGTAACCGCCGATATTCTCCGCATTTGAAATGTCATGATCAAAGAAATCGCGTTGACTAATCACTCCAAATTCTGCGGAGTTCGTAAATGTCTCTTGAACAATAAAATTCGAATTCTTTTCTGTCACCTTATCTGCAACTTCAGATAACTTACGCTGTTCCCAAGAAATCTAAGAATATAAGATTGCTATAGGAAAAATAATCATCGTAATTTCTTGTAATAAGGCTTACGATGATTATGAGAAATTGTTTTACTAAAAATAGGGTATTTGCAAAAAGTGGTTGAATACATAAATGACGTTATAGACATTGATGCGTGGCTAAATTTAAGGTATAATTTAGCCATAGAAAGGAGTGCGTATTATGCAGATAGTTCCAATGAGAGATTTAAAGAATACTGTTGAAATAGAGCGTAGATGTGCTGAGTCCAACGAACCTGTTTTCGTTACAAAAAATGGGTATGGAAGACTTGTTGTAATGGACATCGATTACTATGAGCGCACCATGCAAAAGATTAACGAAGCAAACTTTATCAATAAAGGAATTGATGATTATGAAGCCGGCAGAGTTGTTGAAGGAAAGTCAGCATTGAAAAGGTTGAGGGAGAAACATGGCGTTTAAAGAATATGATTTTGAACTGACCGAAACTGCTGAATCCGATATCGATGCTACATATGAATATATTGCAGAGACTCTTGGAAATCCTGATGCAGCAGCTGATCTTGCTGATGAACTGGAGATTCAAATTGATAAAATTTGCAAGAGACCTGAAACTGGTAAGCTTGTAGAAAATGATTATTTGAGAAGAAAAGCTGTATGGCGTTTCCTCGTTAAAAACTACATTGCCTATTACATCATTGATGATGAAAATAAGAAAATTATTATATTGAGATTTGTGTATAGTGGTCGTAATCAAGACAAAATAGTAAAAGATTTTTAAATTGAAATCCGCCTGTTAATGGCGGATTTCTTATATATATATATTATTGTAATAGGTACAATGTTTATTTGAGTAGTTCAAACAAACATTGATTCGAGCATAGATTTCTTTACGACCTTCAGTTTTTCTAACTTACGTTGATGAAGGGTGATAAGGTTGTCGAGATTCTTAAAATAGTCATATATTTTTCTCTGTTCATTAACCGAGGGAATCTTACATCCGACTTTTACAAATGAATCCCAATATAATCTTTTGCGAAAATCCGTCACTCCATAAGATAAATTATTGATTTCTGCAATCGCCGAATCTCGGCGTAATGCATAATCCATAAACAGAGGATAGACCTCATCATTTGGAATAGCAGAAATGTATGCAGGGCTTATCATTCCTTCGTTTTTGGCAACTCCGATTGCCCCCTGCCAAGCACGCATCATGTTAAAAATGAGATCTCCTGCGTATACATGTTTATATGTGGATTTATCTTCACTTCGCTTGACAAATTTACCAAGTGTTTCTTCATCCAATGCTCTGTCTGAAACGCCCGTATGAATTGAAACAGACAGTATTTGAAGACTATCGTTGCCTCTTTCATTTCTCTCGATGTATAACTCCCCCAACTTACGCTGTTCCCAATCGCCACAAAAACCATCAAATCTAAATTTAGGGATTTTTTCTCCATTTTTAGGGAAACAATTTTCTAGCATAGATTTTTTGATGATTTTCAGCTTATCAAGCTTACGTTGATGAAGGGTGATAAGGTTGTCGAGGCTATGAAAATACTCTCCAATCTTTGTTTCTTCCTCAATACTTGATGGGAAGAAAATATCATAAGAGGAAAGCTGCGGTACCGTTAGCTGGGGAACTCCCGTGGATTCAACAACGACTTTATGATTGTTTATTGCATTTTCAAGAAAATAACAATCATGATGAGATCGTATCGCTAAAAGTCTCACAACCGGTGTAAAATCAACCATTCTCGCTTGCGCGTGACCTACTTCCCCACGTCCTGTTACAGTAACTGCAGGTGCTTTTACTCTATAATATTCATTGTAATAACCTACAATACCATCGTTTGTAAGTGCGTTTGCATAGATAGGATATCGTCCTTCTTCTACGACTTTTTCTTTATCAACATCACCGCCAGCTATTATTTCTATAGCTTCTTCTCCCAACTTACGCTGTTCCCAATCATCGGAGAAGCCTTTGAAACGCAGTTTTGGTACTTTTCGTTTATTCATTAGCAAAACCTCCCAATAAGAGCTGCAATTCCCGGATTCCTGCCATATCTGCCTCAGAACCTTCTATGTCTGAAAGCATATTTGAAAGAGATTTTTCAGTTTCCTGAATTTCTTTTTCAAGATCAGCCATGGTTATGGCATACTTGGAAGAAAGATTTTCTATATTCTTGGTGAAACCATCAAGCATATCTCCGGAGAGCTTAAGAATTCCGGATGTCACAGGGCTTATCCATTTTTCATGGAGAGCTTCACGTATCTGTTCATCCGAAAGGTTCTCAATCACGGTTTTTGTCTTAAGATGAAGCTCAAGCTCTTTCTGCTTGATATCTGATTTGAGCTTCTTCTCTGTAGTGTTCAGTTCCTCAGCTTTAATTAAAACCTCCACCAGGCCGGAGGCATCCTTGTCAGTTTTCAGCTGTTTAACCATTCCCTTGATATTTTTAAATACAAAGGCCTCGTTGTTATCATCGAGTGCCTCGGAGATGGTTTCCTTATCTTCTTCACTTAATGATTCAAGAAGTTCATCGTATGAAGAAGGTATCGCTGCAAGTTCATCCTCCATTTCCTTTAATGCTGATTTTTCTTCAGTAAGATATAGATCCTGAGCCAGTTCAAAAGGAATTACATGTCCCTTCCATCCGTCCTGTACTTCTTCATCTTTTCCGTTTTTCTTTTTCAGAACCATGTTAGGATCAACCTGTTTTACAGCCTGGAGACCTTCTGTCTGTATCAGTTCCAAATCCCCGGAAATCATTTCAAACTGCTTTTCATATATCTCGTAGGCTTCATACGCGTCTACCAAAGCGATATCAGTAAAGCGACCGAAGATATTTGCGGCTGTATCCTCTTCTGTCTTCGGAATAGAAAGAGTTTCTGCTCCATCTATGAGAATGCACTCCATGTCTGCTCCAAGATCAGAAAATGCAGCTTTATAGTTTTCGAGATATGCCTGTACATCAGCATTATCCCGAATAGTCTTTTTTACATCCTGAGAGCGAAGGTTAAAGTATCCGTTATCTCTTTCGAAAAGATCAGCCTTCAATGTCGGGAATATGCTCCAGTAGTTCTTGTATTCTTCCAGCTCATTTTCCGGGATTCCACCGAACATCGAAGCATAAATATCATAGCTTTCCGCAGATTCGGAAGAATCGACATAGCGCGGAATGTTCAGGTTATAGTCATTGGCACGGATCTCCTCACGGCTTACCACCTTTGAGTACTTATCTATTGTCTTTCTTTCACGTACTGTATCTACAATCCTTCGGATATCGGATGCACGAAGTTTGTTGTTCTTTCCTTCTTTTACAAAATTCTTTGAGGCATCGATAATGAGCACATCTGTGTTCTCACGTTTCTGTCTGAGTACCATGATGATGGTAGGGATGCCTGTACCGAAAAAGATATTAGCCGGAAGTCCGATTACGGCATCAATGTTGTTCTGCTCTATCAGATTCTTTCGGATCTGTCCTTCTTCACCACCACGGAAAAGTACTCCGTGAGGAAGTACGATAGTCATGATTCCGTCCGGCTTTAAGTGATATAAATCATGCAGCAGGAAAGCGTAGTCAGCCTTTGACTTTGGGGCTATGCCATAGCGGGCATATCTTGCATCATTATCTTTGTCCTTAGGATCCCAGCGCTGGGAGTATGGTGGATTTGAAACCACAGCATCTACATACAATGGGTCATAAGTTCCTGCCGGGTCGCTATCATCAAAATAAGGCCAGTCCTCTTCCAGCGTATCGCCGTTTCTGGTCACGATGTTGTCAGGGAGAATGCCTCTCATAACAAGGTTCATACGTGTCAGGTTATAGGTATTGGCCTTAAGCTCCTGGGCATAGTAACGGATACTGTTTGGATTGTCTATATACTTTGCGGCTGTCTTACCTATGTTTATAAGGAGGCTGCCCGAACCCGACGTAGGGTCATATATTTTGATTTCACTCCTGCCCTTTAGATGGTCAGCAACTATTTCGGACATGAGAAGAGATACCTCATGAGGAGTATAGAACTCTCCGGCCTTCTTTCCTGCGTTTGCGGCAAAGTTTGAAATCAGATACTCATAGATGAAACCGAGAACATCATAATCCTGCTTTCCGTTCATCGGGATTTCATTAATGAGCTGTATCAGATCACTGACGGCCTTTGTCTGTGATTTTGTGTTTTCACCAAGTTTTGATAGACCTGTCTCCAGTGTAGCGAAGATTCCTTCAAATACTTTTTTGTGAGATGGAGAAATGAGACGGTTGAATGATGACAATCCGGTACGAACATTATCAACCGAGAAATCGGCTTTCATATTTATCCAGGTTGAGAACAGATCCTTATAGGCTATGAAGTAGCCGAGGCTCTGCTGAGCACTGCTCTTACTGGAATACTCATCATCAGCTTCTTCGTTTACATAATCTCTGATACTGTCGGCATCATAGTCTCTTTCATAGAGCCACTGCTCTTCTTTATCTGAAAGGTATTTATAAAAAATAAAGCCAAGAATATAGTCTTTATATTCATTGGCTTCAATTTTAGATCTCATCCTGTTGGCGGATTCCCATATTTTAGCTGCAAGCTGCTGTTTATTCATCAAAGTGTCTCTCTTTCGTTGGTCTTCTTGAGTAGTGACTTTTGTCACTGCTCAAATCCTTTTATATTATGATGTAAGGGTCAAAAGTACCAAATCACGTGCTTGCACGTTGATTTGAGACTTTATGACCCGCCCGAACACGAATAACGTAGTCGTTTTGCACAGCAAAAGGACGTGAGTTATGAGTGTTCAGCAGCACATTGCACACGAATGTGTGCGTGCTGCGCATCATAAGTGAGTGGCAAATACTTTTGACACTCACATCATATTATAGCTCAGTTTAAGTGCCCTTCAAAATGAGTATTTAGCCTTTCCATCGATATTATGAGGTGAATATATTCTGTTTCATGAAACCCACGTTCTTCAGTTACCGGAATACTCTGAGGTTTCTCGGAAAACAAAAAGGTCAAAAACCAATAAAAACGTGGTTTTTGACCTTTAATTGGGTTTTACATTTTTAGAACTGCTTCTTTCAGCTCATCCGCTGTTTTCACAAAACTATAGGGTTCATATTCACCGTATGCGGAGGGCCTGCTTATAGTTACCAGCTGAATCCTCTCTAAACCAATCTTTGATATAAGCTCTTTCTTAAGTGACACAAGGTCAGGTCCGAGCCTGGTCTTAAATGCCACACATCCGCGCTTGTTGATATCTTTAGCTACCAGATAACACATTCTTAAGCACCTCCTCAAAGTCTATATCGGATTTAATCCGACCACATATATACATGTATCTCGTTCTTTTTACTATCAAAAAAGTCGAAAACCAACAAACACGTGAGTTTTCGACTTTATCTTGCATGAATTTTTTGAATTAAAAAAAGCTGGTAACCGGAATCGGACCGGTGACCTCCGCACTACCAATGCGACGCACTACCGACTGTGCTATACCAGCAATATTCTCTCAGTGAGAACTTACTAAACTTACCATAATAGCAGCATAAAGTCAAATGAAATTTTCCATCTGGCGATTTTATGCAGTGATTCTTATGACAAGCTGCCAATCACATATAAAGATATAACAGATTTACGGTTAATCTTTTTCTCTGTTATATCTTTATGTTCTGCTTTTCGGCATTCAGCTGAAATACTTTTCCTTCACGATCTCAACCGGCATCTTCTGTCCGGTCCAGAGCTCGAAAGCAGCGGCGCCCTGATAGAGCAGCATGTACATACCGTTGAAAGCATTGAGACCGCACTCTTCTGCCATTTCGAGGAGCTTTGTCTTTCTCGGATTATAGATGACATCAGCTACAGCAAGCTTTTCGGAAACACCCTCTGCGCGTGTTGTGAGCCAGCTTGGATCCTTTATGAGATTTCCGTCGATGTCCGGAGCCATGCCGACGTTTGTTGCATTGATGAGAAGTGCGGATTCGGAAATCTCTTTCTCAAGAACCGCATCGTCATAGTCCACGACCTTTACCTTACAGGAAGTACGGGAATTAAGAGCACTGACGACCTTTGCAGTACGATCCCTGAAACGGCTTCCTGCGCGTTCGAATACTGTGATCTCTCCGGCTCCGTCCAGTGCCAGCTGTACAAGAATGGCTATTCCGGCTCCTCCGGTTCCCATGAGAGTCACTTTCTTTCCCACGAAATCCACTCCTGCCTGACGCGCTGATTCTGTAAAACCTATGCCGTCTGTTGTGTGTCCTGTTACGGTTCCGTCCTCATCGATTACAACAGTATTTACGGTTCCGGAGATTTCTGCTGCAGGACTCAGCTTATCGCAGAGCCCCACCATCTCAGTTTTAAGAGGCATGGTGAGATTGAAACCACGAACTCCCATGAGCCTGAAGCTTTCCACTACTTTTCGAAGTTCACCCTCTTTTATATCAAAGGCAAGATAACTGTAGTCGAGATCAAGCTGTCTGAAACCTTCATTGTGCATGGCCGGTGAAAGGCTGTGTGCTACGGGGCTGCCCAGAAGGCAGATCATTTTGGTTCTTCCTGATATTTCCATAAAACTGGTCTCTCCTTCTTATGTACTATCCGGTTATCAACGATTTGTTTTACCATGCGGCCATACGTTTTTCCGTTTCCGGATGGATATCAATGACCGTGAGGTGTTCTGTTCAGCAGGGGCTTCTCGTAGGTTCTGTCCGCATACATAAGTTTTGCAAATACTGCAAAAAGCACAACTCCCGCGCCCCATATGGCATGATAGTTCATGACTCTGCAGCACAATGTTCCAACCAGAACTCCTGCAGCGAAGATAAGCATCATGCTTCCGTGGAGTTTGCATTTCCTGCCGGCAGAGCCGTTTCCGCTTCGCAGGAACTGGACCATGTTTGAACCGAACTGTCTCAAATGGTTGGTACAGAATGTGGTTGCCATTCCTATACCCTCTGCCTGTCTGAAGGTATTGAACTGCATGGCACAGATGAAGTTGAGAGTCACCTGACATATCTGATCGGGCCAGTTCGCAGGCATAAGTCCTAACAAAATTACGGCAATCAGTTCGATGCCGACGAGAATGGTATCCCAGCGCAATAGCTTGAATTTCTTTATTTCCTTGGCCAGAACTTCTGAAATAACTGTTCCTCCGAGATAAGCAGTGAAAGGAATAAGATAGTAAGCTGCCTGACGCCACTCTCCGTTACCGAGGTGCATACTGAGAAGTACGATGTTGGCGGTCTGTGCATTACAGAAAACTCCGCCTCTCAGACTGTAGGTATATGCTCCGTAAAATCCTCCTACAAATATGAGGGCCCAGAAGACCCAGATTTTTTCACATTCGAGAAATTCGGGTTTTTCGGATTTTGTTTCCATATTTTGTTCCATGATTGTTTATTGCTCCATATTTCGATGGTCTTAAAAATTCTCATGAATCTTAAAGGCTACGAATAAGCTTTAATTAAGCCTCTGTCTCACGATCTCGTAAGCGAGAACTCCGCAGGCAACGGAAGCATTGAGAGAATCAATGTCTCCGAACATAGGGATGGATGCAACCATATCACACTTCTCCTTAACGAGACGTGAAACACCCTCGCCCTCGTTTCCGATGACGAGACCGATGGCACCCTTTAAGTTAAGGCGGTACATGCTCTCTCCGTTCATATCGGCACATACGAACCAGAGACCTTCCTTTTTAAGCTCCTCTATGGTCTGTCCGATATTTGTGACCTTTGCGACTCTTGTGTGCTCGAGAGCTCCGGCAGAAGTCTTGGCAACTGTTGAAGTAAGACCTACCGCACGTCTTTCGCGGATGATGACGCCGTGAGCTCCTGCGAGATTCGCTGTACGTATCATGGCACCAAGGTTGTGGGGGTCCTCAATTCCGTCAAGGATAAAGATAAAGGGACTCTCGTTCTTTGAACGGGCATACTCAAGGATCTCAGGCACACTGCTGTAATGGAATGCAGCGAGGTAGGCGATAACACCCTGATGGGAACCCTGTCCCGCTATCTCATCAAGTCTTTCCTTTTTTACGAATTCCGGCTTGATTCCGGCCTTCTTTGCTTCTCTGATGATGGTCGATACAGGACCGTCATGTATTCCGTCCTGAAGGAAGAGTCTGTCAACTGCCTTTCCTGCGCGGAAAGCTTCAATAACGGGATTTCTACCGATTATGGTAAATTGTTCGTCTCTCATTTTTTCCTCCATGGGGCATGCACGAATCGGGTTTACCTGAATTCGTATATGCCCCACTAATTAAGTTTGAAAGTTCACTTTCAAACTTATCTCTTACTTGTCTATTTCCTGCAAATGCCTGATTCCGGCAGCTTCTATCTCCAGCACACGCTCATACTGTCCCGTAAGATACAGGTATCCGAGCAGGGCTTCAAAGCCGGTGGCTCTCCGGTAATCCTGAATGGAGCTGTTCTTGCTGTGTGTGGCAGACTTATGGTTCCTTCCCCGTCTGTACACTGACATCTCCTCTTCTGAAAGCATGTTGTTTCCTATCATCCATCCCATGATCTCGGCCTGGGCATGGGCGCAGACAAAATTTGTTTTTTTACGGTTGATGTCATTGACGGAACCCGGAAAATGGGTCACAACATATTCTCTTACAGCCATATCATAGATGCAGTCACCTATGTACGCAAAGACAAGCGGTGAAGTTGTCTGCACATCCACCGCTTTAAGATCAAGTTTTTCCTTATAAAGTTCAAAAAAATTATCAGTCATAAATTACCGGGCTTACGCTCTGCTCCACTTAACGCCTTCGCGGGTGTCCTTAAGTACGATACCCATCTCGAGAAGCCTGTCACGGATCTCGTCAGCCTTTGCAAAATCCTTTGCCTTGCGGGCTGCCTGACGCTCTTCAATAAGCTTTTCAACAGCGCTGTCAAGGTCATCCTTTTCTACTACAGTTCTGATTCCGAGTACGCTCATGAGAAGTTCAAGCTTTTCAAGGACGTAGTCTGTCAATGCCTTTGAGCTCTGCTCTGTGACAGAAACATTGGCAATCTTAACAAGTTCGAATACTGCTGTGATGGCATCGGCTGTGTTTAAGTCATCGTCCATCTTCTGGTTGAACATCTCCTGCTGGGCGTCAACTGACCTTTTGACCTCCTGCTCAGCGGCTGTAAGCTCATTGCCTTCTGCCTTTGCACTCAGCTCTCTCAGACGCTCGATGGCTGTCTGGATACGCTCGAGAGAAGTTTTGGCGCTGTCCATAAGGTCTCTTGAGAAATTAAGCGGATTTCTGTAATGAGCGCTCAGCATATAGAAACGAAGCACGCGGGGATCATACTGTGAAGTGATGTCACGTACTGTGAAGAAGTTGCCAAGTGACTTGGACATCTTCTGGTTGTTGATGTTAATGAATGCATTGTGCATCCAGTAGTTGGCGAATTTCTCATGGTGAGCCATCTCGTACTGGGCAATCTCATTTTCATGATGAGGGAAAATGAGATCCTCTCCGCCGGCATGGATGTCAAGACGTCCTCCACAGTACTTTGGAGCCATGACGCAGCACTCTGTATGCCAGCCCGGACGTCCTTCACACCATGGAGACTCCCAGTAGGGCTCTCCTTCCTTCTTTGGCTTCCAGAGAACAAAGTCTGTTGAAGTTCTCTTTCCGTCCTCACCTGAGACCTTTAAGTCACGGAAACCGGACTGAAGCTCATCGATGTTTTTGTGACTGAGCTCGCCATAGTCCTTGAAGGAGGTTGTGTCGAAATAAACTGTTCCGTCCTTTGCGACATAAGCCGCATCCCTGTCCACAAGATCCTTGATAAGATCGATCATGCCCTGGATCTCTTCGGTAGCCTTTGGATGAATGGCTTCCTCGATGTTGAGATCTGACATGTCTTTCTCTACTTCTGCAATGTATCTGGTTGTTATATCGGAGCAGGAAACACCCTCTTCGATGGATTCTTTAATGATTTTATCGTCTACGTCTGTGTAGTTTGAAACATAAGTTACCTTGTAGCCCTGATACTCCATATATCTTCTGAATGTATCAAAAACGATCATAGGACGGGCATTACCGATATGGATGAAATTGTAAACGGTAGGACCGCATACATACATACGGATCTTTCCCGGTTCAATCGGCTTGAACTCTTCCTTCATACGAGACATGGTATTGAAAATTTTCATAAGTTCTCCTTTGCCTTTGAGAGGTCATGCAGAACCTTCTCCTGTGAAATATCATCTCCGGGAAGATTGCATGAAATAACGATATTCGCCCTTAAGACGCAGCTCTCCTGAGGCTTACATGCCAATTATTGTAATATTTAAGCCTTTGTGAGTCAATAATAAGAAAACAGGTGCTCCGGAAATGATCCGGGGCACCTGCCTGGTTCTGCTATTAATGCTGTGTGACAATCAAAAGCCGGGATTCGGTTAAAAGTGCAGCTTATCAGCTTATCCGGAGCCGCCCGCTTTTATTATCTCTGGTACTGATTGATGAAATCCTGGAAAGCCTTCAGAATATCGTCTGTGTCGAGATTTCCGTTGTTACCGTTATTTGAATCGGAATCCTTATTGTCCGAGTCTCCGTTTCCATTCTGGCCATCCTGACCCTTAGGGTCGTAATCCCTTGAAAATGGGTCGTTCTTTCCGCCGGAAGTGCCGGATTTGTCCTTTGTGGAGGATGAAGTTTCCGCTGATCCGAGAACAACTTCTACGGTTATCTCATCATACTTGTCGCCGTTTGGACGCTGAACAGTCAGAGTGACCTTTTCACCGGCCTTATATTTGGAAAGGATCTCTCCGAGCTCATTGAAGTCTTTTACAGACTGACCCTCTATAGAGGTGATAATGTCTTTCTCGTGAAGATCGTCGTTCTTTGCATCGGAACCATCTGTGTGCTTGTACACGAATACTCCCTGAGGCATACCAAAGCTTGCAGCGGTCTTCTCATCGATGGTCTTTACAGTGACACCGAGATAACCGCGTTCTTCCTGGGAAACCGCTGACCGGGTCTCTATCTTTGAAAGACGCTCTGTAACCTTCCTTGCTGTTGATGAAGGTATGGAATAGCAGATACCCTCTGTGTCAATGGAAGTGGTCTTTGCTACATTGATGCCGATGACCTCACCCTTCATATTGAGAAGAGCTCCGCCGGAGTTGCCGGGATTGATGGCTGCATCTGTCTGAATGAGTCCTGTTCTCTTACCCTGGTTTGTGTTAATGTCTCTGTTCTTTGCAGAGATGATACCTGTGGTCACTGACTGTCCATAGCCGAGAGCATTACCGATGGCAACTACCTGGTCTCCAATCTGTGCAGCATCGCTGTCGCCGAAGGTGGCGATGGAGATAGCATTCATAGTCTTGGTAGGAATGTTCTCAAGTTTAATGGAAAGAAGTGCTATATCTGCCTGAGAGTCACTGCCCTTGATTTCCGCATCGATGGTTTCGTCATCTATAAAGGTTACCGAAAGGGATTCGGACGATGATACCACGTGGCTGTTCGTGAGGATGAGAAGCTCTGTGTCATTCTTTCCGATGATCACACCGGAACCGCTGGCCGGAACTTCAGTCTCATAACTCTGGTAATCTCCGAAAATCGAGAAACCGTTCTGACGGTACTTCACCATGTTTGTGATGGAAACGACAGACGGCATTGCGTTTTTGACTACGTCGGTCACACCACCCATGATGTATGAACCTGTGGCTGTTTTTATGGTTGCATTATTAATTTCTACAGGGGAGGTATTTCCCTGCTGTGCGGGGGACGATTCTGACTGAGGCTGTGTTTCAGTCACAGCTGCGGCTGTCTCCCGATATGCTATTCCGGCTCTCTGTGCGGCTACATTGACACCCACCATGGCGGCGCCGGCAACTGCTCCGAACAAAAGTGCACCCGCTATTATTCCTGCTATACGTTTCATTCTCTGTTACCCTCCTGAAACTGCTGTGTGATGTGCATCCTGATTTTTCTTGTATGATACCCGTATTATGTGTTCAATTTGTGATTTCAATAATAAAAATTTCGTATAGTGAAAAACGGCATTTTTTGATTTATTTTTATACTATTTTTAGAAATGATCCGGAGGTTCGATGCTATACTCTGTTTGTATTTGCAACATGGAGGTTCAATGTATTATTTCATCGTAAACCCGCATGCCTCTGAAGGAAGAGGACGTAAAATCTGGGATAAGGTTCTCAGATATCTTAGTAAAACTCATAATGCCGAAAACTTTGAGGCTTATATAACAGAAAAAAGCGGAGACGCAAGGGAGTTTGCACATCAGCTTTCGGAAAAGTGCCAGGATCCCAAGACTATCACCGTGATCGGAGGAGAAGGAACCTTCAACGAAGTTGTGGATGGTATAAATATGGATTGTAATAAGATATCCATTGCATATATTCCTACAAAGTCTGATAACGATATCGCCCGCTCATTCCGGAGAAAATATAATTTAAAGTCACAGCTCAAGAGACTCTTCAGTGATTCCGAAGAAACTCTTCTGGATTATGGAGTGCTAAACTGTTCCACCATGAACCGGCGTTTTGCCATCTGTTCGGGAATAGGGCTTGATGCCGCTATTTTTGATGATATCTATGCGGTAAAGTGTACCTGTGAGAATCAGCCGAAGAAACTCAATCACATAAAGAAATTCAGATACCTAAAGACCATTATACGGGAGTTTTTCAAGCTGAAGCCTACCAGAGGCTATGTGATACTGGACGGAGAAAAAAGGCATGAATTCAATAACATCATGTTCATTTCCGCCCATGTACATCCTTATGAAGGAGGATATCTGATTTGCCCCAACGCCAGCGGTGTTGACGGGTGTCTCGATATCTGCATAGTGAGCACAAGACATAAGTGGCGCTTATTGTGGATCATGCTCTCCAGTGTTTTCGGTACTCACGTTACCCGCACAGGATTCCATCTTTACAGATGTAAGGAAGCAGAGATACATACTTCGAACCCGCTCCCGGTTCATGTGGACGGAGAAGTTGTTGGAAAGAACTGTGACGTCACACTGAATTGCATTCCGAAGAAATTAAGACTTAAGATATAAGTGATAAGTCCAGTATCAGGCGCAAAAGCATCCCTCAAGCTTGCTTGAAGGGATGCTTTTGCATCTGATACGACAACAGGCCTTGTGGCAGGTTTCGGAGAAACCTGTCATGTAGCGTCAGACCTTCGCGCAGCGAATTCAAATGGGCTGACGTTCCCAACTATCGAGAAGAAGCGCGGAAGCGCGGATTCGAGATATCTGTAGCATTGCTTTGACTAATCACTAAATAAATAATACCCCCGGAACTGATACGATTTTTCGTACCGGTTCCGGGGGTTTAATTCATATTACACCAGCAATGCAACAGCCTGGGAACTGATGCCCTCTCCTCTTCCTGTGAATCCGAGGCGTTCCTCCGTGGTTGCTTTTATGGAGACCTGATTCAGATCGATACCAAGAGCTTCTGCCACATTTTTGCGCATCTCAGGCAGATAGTTCATGAGCTTTGGCTTCTGGGCGATGATGGTGGAATCTATATTTCCGATTTTATAACCCTCTCTTGCCAGAAGATTGCCCACTTCCTTCAGAAGGCTGATGGAATCGGCACCCTTAAATCTTGGATCCGTGTCAGGAAAATGCTGACCTATGTCACCGAGTGCGGCAGCTCCGAGAAGCGCATCCATGATTGCGTGGGTTATAACATCCGCATCGCTGTGCCCTAAAAGTCCAAGCTCATAGGGAATCGTAACTCCTCCCAGGATAAGCTTTCTGTCCGGCACTAATTTATGTACGTCATAACCTGTTCCTATTCTCATAGTTTTCCCTCTCTAATTGTTATTTATAAGTGTGTCAACGGCTGCCAGCATCTGACGGTCATCCTTAAGAGCTACCATATAATCCTCGGCACTGCTTCCGAGATCGACTTCCACATCCGGAGTGATGCCCACCATGTGAATGTTGAGACCGGATGGAATGTAATAGTAATGAGTGGTGAACTCTACAGCGGAACCGTCGGTCAGTGATGTGATGGTCTGAACGATGCCCTTGCCATAGGATTTGGTTCCGACAATGGTGGCGCGATCATAATCCTTCAGGCATCCTGAGAACAGCTCTGCAGCGGAAGCGGAATTCTGATTCTGGAGGACAACGATAGGGATGTCTATCTCATGTCCGTCGGAGGCATACCACTCCTGGCCCTTTCCGTTCTTATCCCTGGTGTATGCGAAAAGGGTCTTTCCCTGCTGGAAATCACTGTTTCCTTCGGTGAACTTCGTAAGGTCATCGGGAAGGATGTAGTCGAGAAGAGATGAAGCTATTTCGATATCTCCTCCGTTGTTTCCTCTTAAGTCGATGATGAGAGCCTTTATCTTTGCTGTATCTACAAATGTATCCAGTGCCTGCTTGGCCTGTCTTTCCTCCACGTCATAGAAATTGGCAAAGGACATGTAGCCGATATCACTTGGTGAAAGTGATGAAGCACCGGCAGTAAGCTCAATTCCGATTTCATCGAGGGTTCCGAATCGTATACGGGGAACCTCTACGTTGCCGCGGGAAATGCGCATGGATATTTCCTGATCGTCACGCTTTACAACGCAGTTAAAGGTAGTGCCCTCCTCTCCCTGAATAAGGTTTGGAAGAACATAGGAAATAGACATGCCGGAAATGTCAATTCCGTCAATCTTGTAAAGGACATCGCCGACCTGGAGTCCGGCCTCTTCTGCGGGACTTCCCGGATAGACCTTTGTGACTACGATCTCATTGGTGCCCTCAAGCTGCTGAACCATGGCTCCTATACCATGGTAGGTCGATTGTTTGCTTGATTTGCTTTCACGCATCTCTTCTGCGCTGTAGTAATGGGCAAAAGGATCATCGTCGTTGAGTGAAGCAAGGAGCCCTTTGTAAATGTAGGTGGCTGCTTTATCCGGATCCTCAGGGAAAAGGTAGTTCTGATCGATGAGACTCTGGAGCATACCGAGCTTCCTTGTTACTGCCGCCATGTTGACTGAACTCTTGACCATGCCGGCAGAGCCGTCAGCTTCGGCACCCGCAGCAGCTCCTTCTGCTGTCAGGGAATAGCCCTTATCGCCGGACTGAAGTTCAGATGCACTTGCCAAAGTCAGAGAAGCATTGCCCGCTCCCCGGGTGACCAGCAGATCGTTGAGGAAAGGCGGTATACCGAAGAAGTAAACGTAAAAGGTACTTCCGCCGATTAAGAACATGACTGCAAGTCCCAGAAGGAAACCGTAGACGAAGTCAAAGTTTCCGAAAAGTGGCTTTTTTGGCTTTTTGGTTGTGTTTTCAGTTGTGTTTGATAAATTTTTTTCTTCGTTTTGCATACATTACATTATAAGTTACTTTTCTCCCTAATTCCAAACTATTTTTTATTAAAAGGCGTCTGTACCAAAAAGAGAACCATCCCCTTGATGGGTGGTTCTCTTTGGGCTTTTATGTATATTCAATTGTTCCGGGAAAGGGGTTACCGGTGATATCAGAGGTAGCTTTCCGGGTCCACGTATGATCCGTTCTTTCGGATACCGAAGTGGAGGTGGGGACCTGTGGAGTATCCGGTTGATCCTACGGCGCCGATGGTCTCCCCCTGTGAGACTTCGTCTCCTTCGGAGACATTGAGACTGGACATGTGCATGTAGACGGTGTAGGTTCCGCTGCCATGGCTTATCATGATGTAGTTTCCTGCACTTGCGGAGTAGGTTGCGATGACTACCGTTCCTCCGGCGGCGGCTACTACCTTGGAGCCTGTGGAGGCTGCGATATCGATGCCTTTATGATAGGAGCTTGCGCCTTCCGTCGGTGATTCCCGGGAACCGAAGTGGCTTGAGATGGTTCCGCTGGAGGGACATGGCCACTTGAATCCGCCTGTCATGGTCCTTTCCTTATATTCGGTACCGTTTTTCTCGGCCTTCTTTCTGGCTTCTTCCTCCTGACGGGCTATCTCACGCTCCATGGCTTCGATATTGGCCTCCTGGGCCTTGATGGCAGCCTTCAGATCGTTAATGCTTTCCTGCTTCTCTTCGATTTCGTTTTCTGCAGTGGCGATCTTTTTGCTGTATGCGGTGAGCTCTGCCGTTTTCTCATCGAGAAGAGCCTGTATGCTGTCCTGCTTTGCCTGAGCCTGTGTTCTCAGGTCTGTAAGCTGGGCGTTCTCAGCCTGGAGCTGGTTTCCGGTATCCTCCACCAGCTGTCTGGTCTCTTCGTATTCCGCCAGCTTTTCCCGGTCATAGCGGGTGATCCTCGATATGTACTCGGCCTTGTTCAGAAGATCGGACCAGCTCTTCGCATTCAGGATCATATCGATAAAGCTGGTGTCGCCTTTTTCGTACATGAACTTGATTCGGAGCTTCATGCTGGCGTACTGATCGGATGCCGTCTGGGTCGCCTTCGCGAGCTGTTCCTGGGTGAACTGGATGTCCAGCTGCTTCTTCTCAATGGAATCATTGATGGATATAAGCTCGTTTGTGATCTCGGTCATGTTCTGATCCAGGGCTTTTACATAAGCGGCAGTGTCGGCCTTCAGCTCTTCAAGTTCCTCTATCTTTTTGTTGACCTTTTTCTGCTCCGCTGCCAATGCATCGATCTTTTCTTTGCTGTCACTTATTATCTGCTTTGAATCCTTGATGGATTTCTGCTCCTTCTCTGCGGCTGTGACAGGTATGGCGTTACAGAGAAGGGACAGGATAAGCATTGAAGTCAGTAGTATATGTTTTTTCTGTCTTTTCATGTTTGATTGCCCTTACGGTTCTCGTAAAAAGAATTAAAATACAGTCCTCACGCTTTTAAACTCTGAGAGATTTTCTGATGGTGAAGAATGATACTATAAAGCCGACACCTACTCCCAGTCCCATTGCCGCTGCGATCATCACAGGAAAGAATGTTCCGATGGGTATAGGAGAAAAGAGGGTGCTGATGCCGAGGAAGTGATCATTGACATAGGTCACAGCTCTCTCGTAAATAAAGTATATTCCGATGAGCGGGAGCACTGCCCCTGCAAATCCGAGAACCACACCTTCTACAAGGAAAGGGAGACGGATCATGAAATTGGTTGCCCCTATCATCTTCATGATTTCATTTTCCTTACGTCTGAACTGGGCCGCTACGGAAATAGTATTGGAAATAAGGAAAACAGAAACCGCAAGAAGAACGCTGATTATTACTGCGCTCAGAGAGGAAATCAGACGCTCCAGGGAGCTCAGCCCCTCAATTGCCGCACTTGAATAGTTGATCTGTCTTACCACGTCAAAGCTGTAGAGCCAGTCTACTATGCTCTCTTGATCGTCAATGTCGTTCAGGAATATCTCATAGCTCTGTGATCCGGCCAGAGGGTTGTCTTCCGCAAATGCCTCTGCCATCAGCTCGTTGTTGTGGAAGTAATCTGTCTTGAATTCGTTCCATGCCTCTTCCGCGGAGGTGTAGGTGGCACTTTTGATCTCTTCTCTTTCTTCGATTTCACGCCCCAGGGCTTTCACCTGCTCCTCTGATGCGTCATCATTGAAGAAAACGGTGATGCCTACGGTGGTTTCCGCTGTTTTTGCCATGTTCTCCACATTGGTCAAAAGGGCAAAGAACAGGCAGAAAAGAAATATACAGGCAGCGATGGTAGCTGTGGATGCCGCTGAGAAAAGCTTGTTATGGAAAAGGTTTTTGAACCCGGAACGTATACAGTAGTTCCATGCATTGGCCTTCATCATTTTGTGGCCTCCTTTCCTGCTTTGTGGTGTGGACGATGTGAGCCCTTAAGACCACGGACAGATTTTTTCTTACTTTCTGATGAGGCTTTGTTACCGGAAGCTGCTTCATCCGATTCCGGTTCCTTTAAATTATCTGAGCCGGTGTTATCCTCTTTCGGATTGTCCTTGGGCTCACCATCATATTCATCCTGCTGCTCATCATCAGAGGATCCTTCAAATTTATCATCCAGCCATTCTTCCTCTTCCTTCCAGTCTTCATCCCAGTCATCGGTCCAGTCTGTTTTTTCTTCTGCTTCTGCAGCATCTTCTGCTGTGTCCGGTAGGAAGGTCCTGTTTTCCGGTAAAGTAAGCTTTTCAAAAGTCGATGAAAGCCGGATTTCGGAAGTATTATCGTGAGAAGCAGAAGATCTGGCCTCCAGTCCGGGGATCCGGTCGGCAATGATTTCTCCCAGGGACATGGAAACGGTTCGTTTATTCATACGGGAAACCATCTCCCTGTCGTGAGTGATGACTATGACAGTGGTGCCCTGACTGTTTATGCGAAGAAGAAGCTTCATGATCTCTTCTGCATTTTCGTGATCGAGATTACCTGTAGGCTCATCAGCTATAAGGATCTCAGGCCGATTGACCAGGGCCCTCGCGATGGCGGTACGCTGCTGCTCTCCTCCGCTGAGCTGACGGGGATAGTGATCCGCCTTGGCGCTGAGTCCTGTAAGGCTCAGAATCCTGGTTACGTTTTCAAAGATCTCTTCATCGGTTTTTCCGATGATCAGTTGTGCAAATGCTATATTCTCGTAAACGGTTCTGTCCTCCAGTAATCTGAAATCCTGAAAAACAACACCGAGACGTCTTCTGTAGTCAGGTACCTGACTTCTGCGGAGTTTTACGAGATCGGTTTCGTTGACAAGGATGCTTCCGCTGTCCGGATCCAGCTCCTTTGTCAGAAGTCGTACCAGGGTGGATTTGCCGGAACCGCTTTTTCCGACGATGAAACAGAATTCACCATCTCTGATGGTGAGATTTATATTACGAAGTGCATTGACTCCGGTGCGATATGTCTTTGAGACATTTTTTAGTTCTATCATATATGAGTGCTTTCGTTAGATGTGAGATTTTTTACTGTATAAAGCCATGGGGATTTCTTCGTTGCTTTGCGACTGGGCTTTATACACCAATGATATAAAAAAGTCGGTTACAGTGTAAACACCAATAACCGACTTTTATTTTTCAATTATCTTAATAATGTGCAGATCAATAATCGATGGACTCCATATACTTCATGTACTTCACTACCATAAGAGCAATCTTGAAGGTGATGGCGTCATCAAACACTCTCAAATCGAGACCTGTAGATCTCTGAAGCTTATCCAGTCTGTAAACAAGAGTGTTTCTGTGGATGTAAAGCTGTCTTGAAGTCTCCGATACATTAAGGTTGTTCTCGAAGAACTTGTTGATGGTTGTCAGTGTTTCCTCATCGAACTCGTCAGGAGAAATGGTTGTGAAGATCTCCTTGATGAACATCTTGCAAAGAGGAAGTGGAAGCTGATAGATCAGACGGCCGATACCGAGACGGTTGTATGCGATGATGCTTCTGTCTTCGTAGAAAATCTTTCCTACTTCGAGAGCCATCTTGGCTTCCTTGTAAGACTTGGAAACGTCCTTGATCTCGTTCACTACTGTACCGAAGCTTACACGTGCGTGGATCATAGCCTCTGTCTCAAGCATATCGAGGATAGTCTCACCTACATGGTAAAGCTCTTCTGCTGATTCGTTCGGTTTAACTTCCTTAACAACGATAACGTTCTTCTCGTCTACAGCTGTAACGAAATCCTTTGTCTTTGTTGCAAAGAGTGTCTTAAGAGCATCAAGCGCTCCGGAATCGTTAGAGCCCTTATCTGTTTCGATGATATAAACAACACGCTTTACGCCAATGTCTATATGGAGCTTCTTTGCACGGTTATAGATGTCAACAAGAAGCAGGTTATCGAGAAGCAGGTTCTTGATGAAATTGTCCTTATCGAACTTCTCTTTGTAAGCTACAAGAAGAGTCTGAATCTGGAAGGAAGCAAGCTTTCCGACCATGTAAACATCATCGGTGTCGCCCTTTGCTATAAGAACGTACTCAAGCTGATGCTCATCGAAAATCTTGAAAAACTGATATCCGCCTACTGCCTGGCTGTCTGCCTGGGACTCGGCAAAGGAGGATACCATAGACTCTGTGTACTGCTCATCTGAAAAAGTTGAAGAAAGGATCTTGCCGTCGATATCTGCGATGGCGATATCGACTCTTGTAATGCCTTTCAGCGAGTCAATGGTACTTTGTAAAACCTGATTTGAAATCATATGTTCTCCTATCTTAACGGAAAAAAGAAAAATGTCCGCTGTTACCCATAATTAATTGTATTTTACTAAAATCAACATTTAAGTTCAAGGTTTCTTTATAGAATAGAATAATTGACAAAAAGATTCAAGGGACATTCTGCTTTTTGTTAAAGACAGATTGACCACAGATCACCTATAGATTGCCTATCCTGTTTTTCGGCGGGAAAAGTTTTTTTCATAAATTAAGTATAGGAACAAATAACAGAAAAAGATCCGAAGCATCTCTGCTCCGGACCTTTGAAGAAGCTTTAGTTTGTGATTGTCTTCTCTGTCTCTTTGTCGAAAACGTGGATCTTTGACTCATCGATGGCAAATGTAACATTTGAACCTGTACGAGCTGCTGTCTTAGGGTTAACTCTTGCAACCCATGAAGCATCTCCGAGATCGAAGTAAAGAAGTGTTTCTGCACCGAGCATCTCGTAAACCTTGATCTCTGCCTTGATGGTCTGCTTCTGGTGAGCGGCAACGAAATCAGCCTCATCATGGATGTGCTCAGGTCTGATACCGAGAGTAACAGTCTTGCCGATGTAACCACCCTCCTTGAGCTTCTGAGCCTTAGCAGCGCTAAGTGCGATTGTGTGACCGGCGAATGTAAGAGTAACCTCTCCGTTTGCCTCTCCGCACTCTGCATCGATCATGTTCATCTGAGGTGAACCGATGAATCCTGCAACGAACTTGTTGCATGGTGTATCGTAAAGGTTCTCAGGTGAATCAACCTGCTGGATGATACCATCCTTGAGAACAACGATTCTTGTTCCGAGGGTCATAGCCTCTGTCTGATCATGAGTTACATAGATGATAGTTGTCTCAAGAGACTTATGAAGCTTTGCGATCTCTACACGCATCTGTGCTCTCAGCTTTGCATCGAGGTTTGAAAGAGGCTCGTCCATGAGGAATACCTTAGGTCTTCTTACGATGGCACGTCCCATAGCAACACGCTGTCTCTGTCCACCTGAAAGAGCCTTGGGCTTTCTGTCGAGAAGGTGCTCAAGATCGAGGATTCTTGCTGCCTCATGTACCTTCTGATCGATCTCATCCTTAGGAACCTTACGAAGCTTAAGACCGAATGCCATGTTGTCGTAAACTGTCATATGAGGATACAGAGCGTAGTTCTGGAAAACCATTGCGATGTCTCTGTCCTTAGGCTCTACATCGTTCATTCTCTTTCCGTCAATCATGAGATCACCGCTTGAGATATCCTCAAGACCTGCGATCATACGGAGAGTTGTGGACTTACCACATCCAGATGGTCCTACGAAAATAATAAACTCCTGATCCTTTACATCAAGATTGAACTCCTTAACAGCAACGAATCCGTTAGGATACTTCTTTGTGACGTCTTTAAGAACTACACTTGCCATAATTGTATGTCTCCTTATCAGCTATACATCTAGTACTATTTGCGGTATGTATCACCGCTTTTCGAACTATCCGTATAATACTCTAATAGATTTTTAATCTCTAGGGCATTGCTACCCAAAAAGGAGCGTCAAATTTTAGACAAAGTGTCAGTGGGAAAACCGGTTTTGTTAATAAAGACAAAAAATTGAAGTTTTTGTAATCTTAATCTTCCCTTCTTTCAGCAATTTGCCTACTGCGCGCTTAAATGCGGCCTTTGACATGCCAAAATCACGCTGAATTTCGTCAGGTTGTACAGTTTTGTCCGTGTAAGGTACATGTCCATCGAACTTTTCTTTCAAAATGGTCAATACGTCATCGGCATTTTGCTCATAAAAATAAGTCTTGATTTTGTCATTTTTAATAACAGTCGCGTCTTCATGCTTTCTTGTGTACATGGTGGCTGCAAGACGCTGGGAATGATCCACATAAAGATAAACCTCTATGGTGTCACCCTTTTTGATCTCGTAACGCATCTCATGATAAGGAAGAAGGACATCTCTCTCCAGTCCGATGTCAACAAAAGCTCCTATGTTGGTGACGTCCTTTACTGTTACCTTGGCTATCTCGCCAACTGATATGAGAGGCTTTTTGGTGGTTGCGATAAGTCTGTCACGGGAATCCTTATATACGAAAACCTCAATCTCGTCGCCTATGTTCTTTCCGTTTGGAACCTGCTTCTTGGGAAGAAGTACGGAGCCTCCTTCTGAATCTTCGAGATATACCCCGAAATCCTTCTCACGTGCTATCTTAAGTGTCTGAATCTTTCCTAATTCGATCATTTGTTTTCCTTTCTGTGTTTATGAAAACTCTATATTACAGTAAACCTCTCCTGCTTCATTCTGGAGGCTTAAAACTACGTTGCCGCTTTCGGTAGTACCGTATTTCGGAATCATGATGTCTCCGAGTACCGCCGCTTTTCTGTATTCTGCCCTGATACGTCCGGAGGTAAAATGTACTTTTCCTTCCGTCGCCTTTGTCAGTACATCATCTGCAATCTGTATGTACCGGGCATTATTCACATGATGATTTGTGTCAATGTGATGCTGCTCTACCTTTATGGGATCCCCTGTGGTCAGCTCCTTCGGTTCAGATACTCTCCTGTCACTGGCCGGAAGCTTAAGGACATCATTTATCCCGCCAAAGGGGGCTATCATATTTTCTTCTATCTTAACAGGACGCATGCGCTCTGTATCAAAATTGAACCAGAGGCTGTCTGCCTTCAAAAGATAATTTCCATCCTTATCCTTTATCCAGAAATTACGATGGGCAAGGACTCCTCTGAATTCATGAGGACTTGTTCCGATAGATATATTTTCATACAAACGGGGCATACGTTCAATATAAATATCCCAGTAGCTGAGGAGCCATGCCCTGTGGAGCTCATTGAGATAATCCACAGTGAGTCCTACGTCTGCGGAATGGAAGGTGCTGCAGTCCTGCAGATAATTTACCAGTGCTGTGATTGTAATGTTCTGCGTCTCATCTGTTTCTGAATAACGTACTCTTGCGTCAAATTCGTACATAGTGCTCCTTTCGGGCCGCTTCGTTCGAGCAGCTTTGCTGTGCAATCGGGCTTTATACAATAACAAAGGCAGGTTAAACGTTCCCGTAAAACCTGCCCTGAAAATCCGGTCTATAGGGTGTTTCGTTCCTGTAAGCAATCTGTCATCTTATCCAACAGAGGTTCCATCAGCACATTTGCAGCTGAAAGTATTGCGGATATCTTAAACGTAAACAAGGATAAAAGCAATAGGCAATTTGTTATAAGTGTGCGGGTGCGAAAGGATTTGACTATCCTTTGCACCAATATTTCTCTGATTATATGCAACGCAGTGCACACGAGTGTGTGAGGTGACACTCATCGCAAATAAAAAAGACCGATATCCGGATGCAGATATCAGTCTTTGAAAAAACTAAACCGGATCAGGCATTAAGCTCAGCGGCGTCGATCTTGAAGCCCTCAAGCTTTGAAGTGCAGTTAGGACATCTTGTTGCTGTGATCTTGATCTCAGACTTGCAGTATGGGCACTCCTTTGTGGTAGGTTCAGCCGGTGCCTCTGCCTCTTCCTTTCTCAGCTTGTTCATGCCCTTTACGAAAAGGAATACTACAAATGCCATAATGAGGAAAGAGATGCCCTGGGTAAGGAACTTTCCATAACCGAAAACCGCACCCTCTGCCACAGCAGTGTCATAGACCTTGGAGGTCTGTCCTGCCAGAGGGATGAACATGTTGTTGAAATCGATCTTGCCTGTGAAGATGGAAAGGAGAGGCATCACGAGGTCGTCAACCACGCTCTTTACAAGAGCTGTGAATGCAGAACCGATGATCATGCCGACTGCCAGATCGATCATGTTTCCTTTTACTGCAAATTCTTTGAATTCCTTGATAAAATCTTTCATCGATATGCTCCTATTCTGCCCGGAACTGTAAGAGATGTCAGTGCCAGTGTTCAGACTTTTCATTCACGTTCTTCTGAACAGGGATGCAATGAATGGCATATGGCATACTGCATCAAAAAAGATCCGGAGCCATGATTTTCTGATAGAATCATTTTACTCCGGATCGGATTAAATTGCTATGTTATTCTTGCGGTTTTAATGTCTCTGCCCTTCTCTCCACCTAAAGAACTCTGAAAGAGACATATCCTCGGAGCTCACTCTTGCATCGGAATCAAGGTAAGGTCTGACGGTGACCTCGCAGAATCTGCTGATTTCCCTAAGCTCATCTTCTGAAAGAGGATATGCTCCATCGTAATCATACTGCTCGTATTCACGGCCCTCATCTATGTTTCTCTTGTTGTAGATCCTGAATGTGACATAGCCTGAATGATCTGTGTAATCCTTACTGTAAAACCTGGATATGGACTGTCTGCGATAATCCTCCAGCTTTTCAATTATAACGCCATAACGGTCTTTTTCTTCTTCCGGTATCGTTACGGTGAATTCAACTTTAGCCTCGTGTCTGTCGATGTTCTCGCCGCTTTTCAGCATGGTTCCCAGATCATCCAGGGATACATAGGCATCATACGAATAGCAGAGGTATCGCTCGTTGAACAGTTCAAAAGGGAGCTTGCTGAGACCGAAGCCCTCCGTTACCCATCCGGCCTTCGCAAAGCAAAGTGAAGCGACGGCTGCAAAGGCGAAGAAAGCTATAGGGCGCCAGGTGATCCTGAGAGACCTCTTATAAACGAAGGATGCAACAATGTATATGAAGAACAGCAGGAGGTAGAAAAATCCCATTCCGTCCCAATCACCGGAAACCACCGTCCATGCCATATCCAGGAGAATAAGAATGAGGTAAATGTTTATGATGAAAGGATATGAAAGAATATCGTCGGAAATCTGTCCGGCTCTCTCTGCTTTTCTCTTAATAAAATGATGCCTCAAAAGTGCTGTTGCGATCATTCCGTACAGGAACTGCAGGATGACATAAGTGCGGCTGAAGCCGGTGAACTGGATGTAGTCAGGATACAGAATGCACTCCAGATTTGCCGACAGCATGCCGGCGGGTGAAAGCATTACCGCAATATCGGATACGAAACTTCTGGGCGGAAGGTTCCTGCCGGCGATCATACTTTCCATGAAGATCAGCACGGAGATACCGACGATTCCCGGAAGAACCGAGTAGGCTCCGATCATGATGATGCCGTCAAAGATGGAGTTTGCCAGTGCGAAGATCGCTGTGTTCACCAGTATCAGTACAAGCAGTGAATAGGCTTCATAAAGCTGAAGGAAAGCCCACGCACGCAGGGGAATGGCCTGAAATGTCTTAGTGACCCATACGATGGTGGTTCCCAGGAAGAAACTTCCGTAGGCCATGAGCCATGTGAAAAGGATGTTTGTCAGCAGCTGTTCCTTTCTGGAAACAGGGAGTGACAGGAACATATCCACACTGCTCTTTCTGTGAATGTAGGAAAAAAGAAGTACAGGTACAGCGGCGCTGAGAAGTACAGAAAGAACATTGCCCACACTTGCGCAGGTTATGAAGGTCTCATCCGGACGCTTGGGGTCATAACCTGTGATAGGAATCAGCTGGAAGGCTACGGAGATAAGCAGGAAGAAAAGTATGGAGATCCTGCGGCTTTTTATCAGCCATTTGAAGTAATTTTTATTCATGATCGTGCCTCTCTTTCAAGCTCATATATGAAAAGCTCCTCGAAATTTACCGGAAGGATATTCAGAAGTATGGGGTTCATGGCTCTGAGCTTTTCTTCCACCTGTTCCGAATCTCCTCGGATGACCAGCTTGTATACCTGACCCTCCTTTTCGAACTGAAGGATGTCTAGGTCATGGAAGTCTTCTCTTCCGAGCTCCTCCTTAAATGCCAGCTGGTATTTTTTAATGTTTTCCTTGGACTCTGAAAGGTCTCCTCCGCTCATGATCCTTCCGTCTTCAAGTATGGCGAAGCTGTCGCAGATATCTTCCAGCTCCTTCAGACTGTGGGATGAGATGATGACGGAAATGTCTTCGTCTTCCAGAAGGTCCGTGAGAGCGTTTTTGAAATGAAGGCGGGCGATGGGTTCAAGTCCGTCATAAGCCTCGTCCAGAAGCATTAGCCCCGGATGTATGGAAAGGGCCAACAAAAGTGATACACGTCTTTTCATTCCCTTTGAAAAGGTGGATATGGAAGCCTTCGGATCCAGCTCGAACATTTTGAGATATTTCATGTATGCTTCCGGATCAAAATCATACATGCATTCGTAGAAGAGCTTGAGACTCTCTATGGTGGATCCCAGCGGGAAGTAGGCCTCGTCGCTTACAAATGCTATCTTCTTTCTGGTGGCTTTATCGTAATAGGTACTTCTTCCGTCCAGGGTAATGCTTCCTTTCTCCGGTTCGTATACTCCGGCTATGGAACGCAGCAGTGTGGATTTTCCGGCGCCGTTAATGCCTACAAGGCCGACTATGGATTTGTTGCTGACTGTAAGACTCAGGTCTTTGAGAACTTCTTTCTGACCGAAGTTTTTTGACAAATGTTCTATCTTAAGCATCATTATCCTCCCCGTATACCCTGTCTAAAGCCTGAAGGACCTCGTCCTTTGTGACGCCGCTGTCCCTGAGTGGCTTAAGAAGTGATGTGATCTGAAGCATTCTTGAATTTTCCATACTGATTTCCGCTACATAAACCCCTTTCTTTGGCAGATTGTAAACGTATCCCTTCTGCTCCAGCTGGGCGTAGGCCTTGGCAACGGTGTTCGGGTTAATGCCGTTCTCCGTCGCCAGCTGTCTCACAGAAGGGAGCTTGTCGCCGGGCTTGAGCACTCCGGCTTCTATGAAGCTCAGTATCTGAGTCTGGATCTGCTCAAATATGGGCTCCTTGCTCTGAAGGTTGACAAGGAACATATTTCACCTCCGAATCTGTTGGTATAAGTGTCATAAGTCGTCCGCGCCTTTGCCTTCGCTTACGCTTGCAGAAATGTGCGGTATAGGGTTTAAGTCACTCGTACCATCTGTATTACTTGTACTAGCTGTATTAACTGTACTACCCTTCTGCCGAAATGCAACAGGGTTTGGACATTATTCAAAAAAAGTTAATGGAATAGAGCTAAGAGGAAATAAAAAATAAAGAAATCGGTGAAAAATAAAGAAGGCAAAACAAAAAGACTGTCGCATATGCAACAGTCTTTAAAGAGCAGCGCTACCAGGATTCGAACCTGGGAATGACGGAATCAGAATCCGTTGCCTTACCACTTGGCGACAGCGCTATATGAAGTTTTACTTGTACTGCTACAAGAGCAGCGCTACCAGGATTCGAACCTGGGAATGACGGAATCAGAATCCGTTGCCTTACCACTTGGCGACAGCGCTATAATTTGTGTCGCTTCAAGCGACTTGTATATACTACACTAAGGCATAGGTTATGTCAACAATAAAATAATCTTTTACATCCGGGAAACACGTAAAACTTAATTTTAAACATAACGTTTGTAAAACCGGCTATCACGATAAGAAAAATATGATATAATTCGTGACGTTGCCACTCCCTATACAGGTACAGGAAAGGGGGTGTTGACTTGGAATTTTTTATTACATTTCTAATTTCTGTTCTGGCAAGTGTAACAGCCTATTACATTTGCAAATGGCTCGACAGAAATGAAGATGGCAATGAGCCTAGGGAATAAGCCACCCTGACCAAAACGGAATAAAAAAAGCCAAGAGTTGCAGCTCTTGGCTTTTTTGTTGACTTCTTTGGAAATCTTTTATTACATTTCTTTGCCTATAGTCATTATAGCAGTCTTTGAGTAATAGTCAACCAGCTTAGTTTAAAGGCGGTTTTGGCGATGAAATCAGTGCCTTTGACACCCTCTAAAACCCGGAAGGCGCGCAACAACTTATTTCTTTGTTATATCAGAGAATCCTTCAGTGAATTCCTGGGTTCCGTCGGATTCGATCCACATGGCATCGATGCGCCCTACTCTCTCACTGTTTCCGAGGGAACTGGTTCCTTCGGAAATTGACTTGATAAGAGCCTTTCCGTCTTCAACGCTCATACAGAAAAGTGCGGTTGAAAGCGCATCCGCAAGAGCTGAATCATGAGTCAGGATGGTGACACTGCGGTGATACCTTGCAGGGTACATGGTGTCAGGGTCTACGATGTGATGATAACGCTCGCCGTCTACTACATAGTAACGCTCGTAGTCACCTGATGTAACGAGGGAAGCATTATCAAGATAAGTAACTATGGCATACTGATCCCCGGTCTGGTTATCACGGTAGGTGGGATTTTCCACAGGGCATACCCACTTCTCTTTGTTGTCCTTTAGTCCTATGGCCCGGAGGTTTCCGCCCAGATTCAGCATGAAGCTGTCTGAACCGGCGCCCTCTATGAGCTTTGCCGCATCCTCTGTGGCATAGCCCTTTGCTATTCCGCCCACATCCAGGCTCATTTCAGGATCCTTCAGAAATACGGTTCCTGCCTCTTCATCGATTATCACATCATCGATGTTTGTGTGCTTTGCAGCCTCCTTCAGAGCCTCCTCATCAGGCAGCTCACCCTTTTCCGGATCTGCCATGCCTATCTCCCGCTTGTCGTGCCAGAGACGGAGAACTGCACCGTAGGCGATGTTGAGCTTTCCGTTAGTCAGGGTATAGATTTCCTTTCCCCACTTGAGGAACTCGATGAGCTTCGCATCTACCTTGACAGGCGCTACTCCGGCATTGTCGTTGATGGTCTTAATGTTATTGATTCCTTCGTAGTCGTTGTAAATATCAAAAAGCTGATGCTCTTTCAGAAGCAGGTCATGGGAATCCTTGTATCTGGACTTGAAATCCTCTTCTGAGGTTTCATAGCCTATCTCCATGGAGACAGTATCAAAAACATCGAGGAACTGGGCGTTGTAACGCTCTTTCTTTACGGAAGCCTGCTTGCTTGCTGATGATTCCGCAGAGGTGCTTCCCGACTGGGTTTGCTGCTGTCCGCTCTGTCCGCAGCCTGTTGATGTTATGGCTATCATCGCCGCAGTCATAATTGCGGCAGCAGATTTAACTCTCTTTTTAAATAAAATCTTTTTCAATGCTGACCTCTCTTATTGTTGGATATCTAAAGTGGTGGTCGAGCGGGCCATAAAGCCTGCCATCCATTCATGATGCTAAGCACACACATTCGTGTGTATCGTGCCTTTGCATCATAAAACTCAGCCATTATAGCACATACGGAGGTATTTTGCCGAAAGCTATGAAGGTATTTATATAAAAGTAAGATTAGCCATTTGACTTTGCTGTGGCAGTGTATTATATTTTTAAGGTACGATTTTTGGAGATGTACCCAAGAGGCCGAAGGGGGCGCACTCGAAATGCGCTAGGTCGGAAACGGCGCCAGGGTTCAAATCCCTGCATCTCCGCTATATAAAAAGGCTCGAAACCGTTGGAATCCGGATTCCGTGGTTTCGGGCTTTTTTCATAAATCCTGTCATTACTGTTATGCGGCCCTGATCCTTATGGCATATAAACTTATGGTCTTTATATCCCGCCTCCCATCGGAAATGCTGCATTCTCCTTTGTGGTCAGATGTTCCTTAGTGCATGCCGGGCCTTTGATTGATAGCCATAATGCGAAAAAACAGCCTCGCCGGTTTGGCGAGACTGTTTTTTTAAACTACCTTCGTTGTCCACCTGGTGCAGTCCCAGATGTCAGTTGCGATGTCTCTGTAGAATTCAGGTTCGTGGCAGACCATGAGGATGCTGCCCTTGTATTCAAGAAGAGCACGCTTCAGCTCCGCCTTTGCATCCGGGTCCAGATGGTTTGTGGGCTCGTCCAGAACCAGAATGTTAGAGGGACGGTTCAGGAGCTTGCAGAGACGTACCTTTGCCTGCTCTCCTCCAGAAAGAACCCGGATCTTACTTTCTATATGCTGGCTGGTAAGTCCGCATTTTGCCAGGGCCGCACGAACCTCAGACTGGTTAAGTCCCGGGAACTCGTTCCAGATTTCCTGAAGACTGGTGTTGTCATTATCACCCTTTATCTCCTGCTCAAAGTAGCCTATATCAAGATTGTCACCAAGCTCGACTTTTCCGGAGATGGGATCGATAAGACCGAGAAGGCTCTTAAGCAGAGTCGTCTTACCGATACCGTTGGCGCCGGTCATGACTATGCGGGATCCGCGCTCAAATTCCAGGTTCAGAGGACTTGAAAGTGGCTCGTCATAGCCTATTACCAGATCCTTTGCAGATATGAGATACTTGCCGGGAGTCTTTGAGTAGAGGAAGGTGAAGCTTGGCTTCGGCTTCTCATGTACCTTGTCGATTCGCTCCATCTTATCAAGCTTCTTCTGACGTGACATGGCCATGTTTCTTGTAGAAACTCTGGCCTTGTTCCTGGCAACAAAATCTTCAAGCTCCGCGATCTCCTGCTGTTGACGTTTGTATGCAGCATCCTGCTGCGCCTTCTGGGCTGCAAAGACCTCTTCGAAGTGATTGTAATCACCTACGTAGCGGTTGAGCTGACGGTTGTTCATGTGATAGATGATGTTTATGACGCTGTTCAGGAACGGGATGTCATGTGATATCAGGATAAAAGCATTTTCATAGTCCTGGAGATACTTTTTGAGCCATGCTATATGCTCTTCGTCGAGGTAGTTGGTGGGCTCGTCAAGAAGCAGTATCTCAGGCTTCTCAAGGAGAAGCTTCGCGAGAAGTACCTTGGTTCTCTGACCGCCGGAAAGCTCCGTTACATCCCGGTCAAGGCCAAGCTCCAGAAGTCCCAGTGCCCGGGCAACTTCGCTGACCTTTGCATCTATAAGGTAAAAGTCATGGGCGCTGAGGAGCTCCTGAAGGGTTCCGGCCTCGTCCATGTAGGCGTTCATCTCCTCTTCGGAAGCTGTGGCCATGAGACCGTAAAGCTCATTGCAGCGCTCGTCCATCTTGTAAAGTTCGTCAAATGCACTTGCAAGGACACTTCCGATGGTCATGCCCGCTTTGAGTACCGCATGCTGGTCAAGATAGCCCACTTTCACGTGCTTTGACCACTCGATCTTTCCTTCATCAGGCTGAAGCTTCCCTGTGATGATGCTCATGAAGGTGGACTTTCCCTCACCGTTTGCACCGATGAGACCTATATGCTCTCCTTTCAAAAGACGGAAGGATACGTCGTCAAAGATGGCGCGGTCGCCGAAACCGTGGGTAAGATGCTCGACATTTAAAATACTCATAAAAAATATACTCCGTTCCGCCGGACATCCGGCTTATGCTGGGGTGAAAAAGCATCTCTTGTCTGTGACAGAGATGCTTGTGAAATACGAATGCAAGAAGACGAAAAATCTAATTACAAAATAAAACCATATATACAAAATAAAACCAGTATCAAGTTTCCTTGAATACTGGTTTATGCCGGTAGCCGGGGTCGAACCGGCACGCCCATCACTGGGCACGGGATTTTAAGTCCCGAGCGTCTGCCTATTCCGCCATACCGGCAGCACCAAATTATAATATACAAAAACCGAAAGCTTGTCAATAGTAAGTTCTTTAGGACGCAGCGACTTTTCTGCGTCTAAATAAATGATATACAATCTGGGCGGAATTAAGTCACCAGCTCCTGAAGCCGGAATAGACAAGTATGATCATCTTCCGCCCCATATTATTATTCTATACCGGGACCGGCTCCGGGGCCGAAGGTATCTCCTTCGGAAAAACCGCCCGGGCCTCCGGAAGGTCCCGCAGAAGGGCCGGAACTGTCTCTGGGCCGGGAAGGACCGTTTTCAGCCGGATGAGAATCTGAGTTATCAGGCTTTCCGGGGCTGTTATTCTCAGAATCCGTCTCCCTGTTTTCTTCGGTCTCTTCTTTGGATTCTTTTTTGTTTTCCTCTTCCTTCTTTGTCTCGGCTTCTGTTTCGGTCCCGATTTCCTCTATGGTTTCAGATTCGGTCTCCTCTTCTGTCTCTGACTCTTTGGCAGTCTCCGCTTCGGTGGTTTTCTCCGCCTTTGTTTCTTCTGTCTTTGTCTCAGTGGCCTTTGTTTCGGCAGCCTTTGTTTCGGTGACCGCAGTTTCATCTGAGGCTCTGGTGATTCCGGTTCCGCCTCCGATTTTCGGGATGTCCGCATTTTGAAGCTCACCTATACCGGTCTTTTCCTCTATATGTTGAGAGATCTTCTTTACAGTATCATTGAGAGTAAAGCCTGCCGCATCATCCCCGTAAAGGAATGGGTGAAGCTGCACCACATTGGAAGCCAGAGTCGCCGGAACTACAACGTCCATCTTGCCTACATAGGTGGTGTCCCGTGAGAACGGGAATCCAACAGCATTCACCAGATTATACTTCTTCACGTTGTTCGCCATATCCAGTACATCATCGAGACCTATGCTGGTCTTGACCTCTGACATAACCGTCATGGCAGTTGCTGCCAATGTCTTTTTATCGGCTGTCTTCGCCTTCTCTATAGCGAGCTGTAAAACCTTACGCTGTCTTGCTGTACGGTTGAAGTCTGTATCCATGAGACGCAGTCTGCCATAGGCTACAGCCTGAACTCCGTCAAGGTGGTTCACACCACTGTGCTCCAGCTGAACGGAACCAAGTCCCGTGGAGTTTACAGTCTCTGTGATGAAGGCATTGATATACTTGAACTCTGAATCACTGATGTCGAGATCAATGCCGCCAAGCATGGTGATGCCTTCAGCTACGGCCTTCCAGTTGAAGGTCACGTAATCATCGATATCGAGCTGCAGGTTTCTTTCGAGAGCTGCGATAGCCTGTTCGTAGCCGCCCTTGAAATATGCTTCGTTAAGCTTGTGATAGTTTCCATCATCATCTATCTGAAGGTAGGTGTCACGGTAGACAGAGGTGAGATTTACATCTCCTGTCCTTCTGTTGATACTTGCCACCATGATTACATCACTGAGAGCTCCGGCACCCAGGTTTCCATCACGGGAATCCACTCCGAAGACTGCCACAGTCCAGTATTTCGGCTTCATGAGATTCTTTATCTGACTCCATGCGAAGAAGCCGCCAACGAGCACAAAGGCGCATATAAGTACAGTTGCCATAATACGCTTTACTTTACGTTTACCGCCTCTTCCTGTATGCCTTCCACCTGCCTGACCGGTACTTCTCCGAAGTGCAGCAGCACCGTTCCGTACTTCGCCTGTTCTGCCGCTGTATTCTCTATCAGCACTGTCTCTTTCGTAAAAGTCTTCATTTTCAAAAGCCTCCTGCTCGAGATCAGCGAGATTCCTGTTCACGGCACGGCTTTTGTAGACATTGTCTCTTGATCTGCCCGGATTCGGTCTCCTGCCGGTGCTTTCCGCTCCATAGCCTTCGTCATAGCTTCCATCGTATCTGCTGCCGGAAATTCTCCGCTTTGCATGATCAGGGACATTTATATCATCGAAATCATCGTCGTAGGATGTTGCGCTTCTCCTTTTTCGTGCACGCATCTCGGAAAGCCTTTCTTCTGAACCCTTTGACCTTGCGGTTCTGCGTGGACGACGGGAAAAATCGTCATATTCTGAATTTTTCATAATATCTCCATTCTTCTTCATATGATGAAGCAGAGGGATTATAACAAAGGGCAAATGGGAATTAAAGCCTTTTAACACTATCGTCAGCGGAAATTAAAGCGAAATTAAAAAATAAAAACAAATCAAATCGTGTCATTCTCATTCTATCGTCTTGAGCAATGTGAAGAATTCGGTGACTGGATGCGGCAAGGCTTGCTGTTTGAAAGAACATGGAATGAAAAAAAGCCTTACAGGGGTGGACACTTAAGTGTCCAGGTCCTGTAAGACTTTTTGAATGGAATGTACTTTCAACACAGTGGGCCGCCGCGCCGGTCAACGAATTCTGGCCTCGGAGCCATTATGACGAAAGATCGATTACTTGATGGTAGCTGTATTGAGAAGCAGCATGCAGAATACCAGTGCGAAGAGAGCAACTGTCTCGATGACACCGATTACTACGAAGTAGTTTGCAGTACCCTTTCCGGTAGCACCAAGAGCGTCAGCAGAAGCTGCTGCAGCCTTGCCCTGGAAGAATGCTGAGAAACCGATTGCGATTCCGCCGAAGATACCGATTCCAAGTGAAAGAGCCGGATCGATAGTTCCTGCGTTCCATGCACTTGCGATGAAGTTCATGAGAAGGAAACCGTAAATGGTCTGTGTAAGAGGTGCACCTGCAAAAGCTGTCATGATGAACGGAGCCTGCTTGCCGGCTGCGTAACATTTCTTCCATGCTCCTACTGCTGCCTGTCCTGCCATACCTGCACCAAAAGCTGATCCTAATGCAGACAGACCAAGTGCTGCTGCCATACCAATATAAGCGATATTCATAGTCTTTCTCCTTTAAATTTTGATTTGAACTTAATTCTTTATTTTATCGTTCATTTTAAATGGATCATACGCTGTACCTGTCCACTCGAGACCAACCTGTCCTGAGAACTCAAGTACGTTAAGACGTACGCCATGTACTACTACAGAAAGGATACACATAACGATATTTATTACGTGTCCGATGATCACAACTATTGCACCCGCTATGATGAGCGGTCCGGAGGACATTCCTGCGGCCATGTTGTTGAAGCTCTGTGAGATCGCAAGACCTGCCATTCCGACTGCAAAGAGTCTTATGTAACTCATTACGTTACCGAAACAGCTTATGGTGTTCAGGAAGCTTGTAAAAGCTCCACCGAGACCTGCCTTGACTCCCTCAGCAAAGCTCATTCCCGGAGCCATGCCGCTGAAAAGAACTACCAGCACGAAGCCTACGCCGATTGCGGCAAAGACCGGTGGTATGGAAATGGTCTCTCCTATTACGAGATAAAGTGAAAGGAGATACATTCCAACGATGGTGATCATCCATCCTATATCCGATACAAAGCTTAGATCCTTTTCTCCCAGCTTCTTCTTTACAGCGAGCAAGCTTCCGACTTCCATCTGAAGTGCTCCGATTGAGAAGGAGAATTTCATGATGTTGTTCTGCTGCTCTGCTCCGGTGAGTCCGAAATATTCAGGATAGTTCGCAAATCCCGGAAGTACCATAGCCTTTAATACAGGCACGTTCATTGCCGATTCCATACCGAACCAGGTTCCTGTAACGGCACCCCAGATTACGGTTGAAACGGAAAGGACAAGAAGCAGGAATACAGGTGTTGTAAGCTTCTTGGTCTTTGCAATAATTGCGATGGCAGCTATCAGGAAGATCATACCGTATCCTCCGTCGCCGATGATCATCGCGAAGAACAGTGCAAAGAATATCAGGAACCAAAGCGAGATATCCGCCTCTCTGTAACCCGGAAGGATTCCGAGCATATCGTAAAGCGGTGAAATAAGCTTAGTCACCTTGTTGTAACGGAGCTTTGTAGGTATGGTCTCATCTTCCGGTGAAACATCTTCTACGGCATAAGCCCAGTTGTTTGTCTTGGCACCCGCCTTGAATGTCTCAAGATCGACCTCAGGGATATAACCGGAAATCCAAACCAGCTTTTCGTCACTCTCTGCTGTCTCGCTTGCGGAAGAAAAGTCTTCTTCGTTCTGTGCCTTCAGCATCTGAGCCTGGAAGCTGTTCTCGTATACTGCTGTATCCGTGAGTGTCTTTACGCATTCGGATTCCTCCTTGCGGAAGGTATCCATATCCTTACGGAGCTCATCCAGTCCCTTTTCCGGAAGGGAGAATTCCGTTGCCGGGATATCCGGCGGAAGTGTTCCTATTACTGCAAGTGTATCGGTCTTTTCTACTGATGCAAGTCTTATGGCTTTAATGTTTTCGTCCTTAAGAATCTGCTCACACTCAGCCTGACCTACTCTGTAAAAATGAAGGTCGAAGCCGAGCTTCCGGAGTTCTCTTACATCAGAAGGAGAAAAACTTCCCCATGGCTCGATTCTTTCGATCTCAGCCGTGGTACTGGATATCTCCTGAGAAAGACTGTCTTTTTTACTGAGCGCCGCTTTGGCACTCTTATACATTTTGTCAAATGCTTCGTCAGAAAGAACCGGAGGAACCGGGGTTTCCTTTGATTTTTTATCCGGCGCATAATCGAGAAGGCGGGAAACCGTTTTTGCGAGATCGCTGAACTTTTCCGATGCAGCGTGAGTTGCGCTCTTCCTCTCTTTAATGTGCAGGAGTCCTAAATCACGTAAGCCCTCCAGCATTTCATCTTTATGAGAAACAGTGGTAACGACGTGGACCATTTTCATCTTTTCTATCATCGGCCTACCTCCACAAGTTTCTTCTTTGAAATCTTTCCGCGTACAACTGCGGCAGTCTGCTGGTCACCGAGATAAACACCGATGACGCGGATATTTTCCTTTGCCTCCGGTATCTTGACCTTCTCGAAGAGGTTAACTCTCTGGGATGTGGAACGGAGTTCCTTATCCAGAAGTTCAACCTGCTTTCTCAAAGTAGATACCAATGCATCCAGACGCGCAATCTCACGGAGTTTTATAAGTGCAGTGTCGACCCATAAAGGATAGTCGTCAACGCTGTAGGATATATCCTTGAAGGTGAGCTCCTTGAAAGCCGGAAGCTTTACACCGGCGATGTTCTCAGTCGTGACAATTACTCTGTCCGGCTGCACCAGGGTGTTCAGCTGCTTCTCTGCATCGAACAGTGTGTTCTCCGCAAATACAGCGATCCAGTCATCGAGGTTCCCTATCATATCCTCGCGTTCGGCCTGCTTCTTTTCAAGATCAGCCTTTATCTGCATGATTACCGACTGCAACTGCTGCTTTTTAAGCTGCAGGGTAGGCAGATAACGTTGATACTGTTTCAGGTGATCTTTCTGCACTTTCTGTTCATTTTTAGTGAGTTTGATCGCCATAAACTGCTCCTTTAATCATCCAATGTCTTTGGCCATCTTTCCTTGATGAGACTTGTCTTAAGACCGGTCTCATTAGGCTCAAAGCAATCTGCAAGGATTTCCCATCCGAGATCAAGAGCAGCTTCCAGCGGAATGTTAACACTGAGATCCATAAGCTTGGACTCGAACATCTCACCATACTTCAGAAGCTTGTCATCCCATGCACTCATGGTAAAGCCCATTGACTTCTTCTCAAGACTTTCCTTGTACTGTGCATAAAGCTTGATCATACCATCCATCAGTGCACGATGGTCATCACGTGTCTTACCGTTGACGTTCTGCTTAAGTCTGGACAGGGAACCGAATGGCTCGATGTGTCCGTTCTTTAAGTAGAACTGACCCTCTGTGATGTATCCTGTGTTATCAGGTACAGGGTGGGTTACGTCATCACCCGGCATGGTTGTAACACCGAGGATAGTGATGGAACCGGCGCCTTCGATGGCAACGGCCTTCTCATAACGGGAAGCGAGCATACTGTAAAGGTCTCCCGGGTAACCACGGTTTGAAGGAACCTGCTCCATGGTGATTGCGAGCTCCTTCTGGGCATCACAGTAGCTGGTCATATCTGTAAGAAGTACAAGTACCTTCTTGCCCTCAAGTGCGAACTGCTCTGCAACGGCAAGTGACATATCAGGAACAAGCGTACTCTCAACGGTAGGATCCGCAGCAGTGTGGATGAACATAACAGTATGGCTCATAGCACCGCCCTTCTCAAGAGTATCCTTGAAGGACAGATAGTCATCGTACTTAAGACCCATACCACCGAGAACGATTACGTCAACCTCTGCCTGAAGAGCGATCCTTGCCAGCAGCTGGTTGTAAGGTTCTCCGGATACTGAGAAGATAGGGAGCTTCTGGCTCTCTACCAGAGTATTGAAGAGGTCGATCATCGGGATACCGGTACGAATCATCTTCTTGGGAACGATACGCTTTGCCGGGTTGAATGAAGGACCGCCGATATCGATCATGTTATCCTTGAGAGCAGGTCCGTTGTCTCTCGGAACACCTGCACCGTTAAAGATACGGCCTAAAAGGTGCTCTGAGAAAGATACCTGCATCGGTCTTCCGAGGAAGCGTACAGGATCGTTAGTACTTACACCCTGAGCGCCTGCGAAGACCTGAAGAGAAACCATATCACGGTCAAGTTTGATAACATTGGCATAGCTGTCACCAACGAGAGCGAGGTCTCCGTTACGGATGCCATCGGCTCTGACGGTGATAACGTTGCCGACTATTGACTCAATTTTTGTATATACTTTCTGCATAAGACCTCCTAAGCTAATGCCTTTGATTTAAAGAAATCTGTGATCTTATTCTTCTGAGCTTCAAATTCAGGTGTTTCAAAAACAGTTCCGTGCCAATCAAGGAATTCCTGTCTTAACTGGTTGAAGAAAGAACGGATCTCATCTTTATCTTCGAGGTCATATTTAAGCATCAGTGCCTCATAGAGAACGTCAAACTCGAGACGCTGTCTCTCGGGAAGGCATGCTGCATCGATAGGATCAAATGAGTTCTGCTGCAGGTATACTGCATCAAGCAGCTCACCCTTCTGGTAAGTGATGTAATCTTCTGCTGTGGTACCTTCCTCACCGATAACCTTCATCATCTGGTTGATCTCGATACTTCTGCGGAGGATTCCGCGGGCTCTCTCAACAAGATCCATATCGATGATTCCGGAATACTTTGACCATGACTCCATAGGGTCGATGGCAGGATACTTACGTGCATCGGATCTCTCACGTGAAAGTCCGTGGAAAGCACCTACGACCTTCAGAGTTGCCTGTGTAACAGGCTCTTCGAAGTTACCGCCGGCAGGTGATACTGTACCACCGATGGTTACGGAACCGATAGAACCGTCTTTAAGACGAACCTTTCCGGCTCTCTCATAGAAGGAAGCGATGGTTGACTCAAGGTAAGCAGGGAAAGCCTCCTCTCCCGGAATTTCCTCGAGACGTCCGCTCATCTCTCTCATGGCCTGAGCCCAACGGGATGTTGAGTCGGCAAGAAGGAGAACATTGAGACCCATCTGTCTATAATACTCTGCGATTGTAACGGCTGTGTAGCAGGATGCTTCTCTCGCTGCAACAGGCATGGAAGAAGTGTTACAGATGATAACTGTTCTTTCCATAAGCGAACGTCCTGTACGAGGGTCATCCAGCTCAGGGAACTCTGTAAGAACTTCAACTACCTCACCGGCACGCTCTCCGCAGGCAGCGATGATAACGATATCTGCTTCTCCGTTCTTTGCCTCCATGTGCTGAAGGACTGTCTTACCTGCACCGAAAGGTCCCGGTACACAGAAGGTTCCGCCTTTTGCAACAGGAAGGAAAGCGTCAACGCATCGAAGCTTCATGATGAGCGGCTCATCCGGCTTCAGTCTCTCTTCGTAACACTTGATAGGCTGCTTTACAGGCTGAGTGATGACCATTGAAAGCTCCTTCTCTTCGCCTGTGCCGTTTGCTATCACGCAGATAGTTGAACGAACATTGTATGTTCCCTTTTCCTTGATGGACTTAACTGTCCAGTCATTTCCTTTTAATGTGAAAGGAACCATGATACGGTGGGTGAAGATGCCCTCCGGAACAGTTCCGATAGTGTCTCCTGCGGAAACCGAGTCTCCTACCTTTGCCACAGGAGTGAATTCCCAATCCCTATCCGGGATAGCGTCAAGGTATACACCTCTCTGAAGGAAGAAACCACACTTTTCTGCAAGCTCAGGAAGTGGGTTCTGAAGTCCGTCATAGATCTGAGTAAGAATTCCCGGTCCCAGATCAACGCTCATCAGTTCACCGGTAAATTCTACCGGATCACCGATTTTGATGCCGTTTGACATCTCATAAATCTGCATACTGGCTACACCGTTAGTAATACGGATGACCTCGCCCTTCAGGCGCTTATCGTCTACAAGAATATAACCAACCTCATTCTTGCGGACAGCACCCTCGAAGCTGACATTCGCCAAGTTACTGTTGATGCCAGTCACATGTCCTGTTACTGTTTCCATATAAGTCTCCCGATAAATTTATCAAAATTACAAATTGTAAACACGCTGCTGTACCTCACTGAGCAGTTGTCTGAATTCCGAAGAACCCTTGTCGTGATCGAAGCAGCCCTGACGTTCAAGGAGTTTAAGCTTCACTGCATATCCGAACAATACATAATCATCGAACATGTGAAGACCTACAAGCTCGTCAAGCTGCTGGAATTCATAATCCAGCATGATTTTCTCTGCCTCAAGAGGGTCCTTTGCTGCCAGTGCGGAGCTTACAACCTGAGCCGTCATGAAGTCCTTATTTGCCGGAGCGGGATAAGATTTTCCCAGTTTCATGCTTCGCTGATAATTAAGCTCTTTAGTCAGTGAACCATAAACACGGTTCCACTCCTTTATGAGAGGACCGTCAGTTGAAGAAAGTGTAAGGTCCCTTAAGAGCCTGTACTTATCTTCGCTTACTGTTGACACACACAAATCAAGGAATTCCTGATAGCTGAGAGGCATTTCTCCGTCACTTCTGAGTTCCGGCAAGCTCGATACTAGATAATAATATGCAGCCATCATTCACCTCCTGTTAGATGTCAAGGTTTCTGAAGTACGGCATAACCATCTCGGCAATTTCAGCTTCGGTGCAATCAAAATATCCGGATCCATCCTTAGCTGCGAGACGGAATCCAGCCTTGACGCCCTTTGTAGGTTTGATTTCAAGACCATCCTTGATCTCCTGTGCCAGTTCGCTCTTTAAAGCATCAGTTACCTCAGCTATCTCTGCGGTGTACTTGGATACATCTTCACCGGTGACAGCTGCTTTGATAAGTTTTCCGAGAGATTCTCCGGAAAGCGCCTTTTTAACGTCATTCTTGAGAATTTTCTCGTATGCAGCCTGTACCTCTGTCTTAAATGCAAGCACAGCATCCCGTTTTGCCTGCTCAGCGCTGACAGAAGCACTTTCCTTCATGATTCCGATCTCCTTTTCAGCCGAAGCCTTCACGCTTTCAGCTTCAGCCTTAGCATCGGAAACAATTGCATCTGCTTTTTTCTTTGCTTCTGCAATGATAGATTCTGCTTGTGCGTTGGCAGCATCGATACCCTCTTTACGGATCGATGTGACCAAATCCTGAATCTGTAATTCCATAAGTTTCCTCCTAGTAAAAATCGATACGCTTTTTGATCATACTTTTCTACACTCATCGCTTGTACCACAGATAAAGCTAATGAAATTGCATATTAGTGATTTCTGTGCAAGGAATTAAGAGCAGATGGCCGCCTGCCTGCATCCGTTCCGGGAAATAGACGCGGTTTGACAGCTTACTAAAAACTACATCGGCGATTTATGAGATAAAATTAGTTTTCACAATTCATAATTCTCTAATAATTTTAAGTGAAAAAGAAATTAATTTCTCCGCATCGATGTATACAATGATAAATTCTACAACAAATTTTTAACGATAGCAATAAAGGGCGAAGGGGCATTTATACAAAATCGTCTATTATGAGAATCCTGAGCACGCTTATGTTGTTGCTTATGTACAAAGGTCGCGAAAATCGTAAACGGTTCGAATGATGCTGAATCCCAATTATCCTCTTTAAATTTCGCTATTGTGGGGCAATCCGGCATTTTTTGGAGCACAAATTCTGGTGAAGTGGAGGAGATTGTTAATACAATAACGATAAACAACTTTAATGGGCTTTATAAGTTTCGCTTTGTGTATTTTTTTAATACATAGAAAAAGTGTATAAAATAAGAAAAGACCCACACCCTTAACAGGGCGTGAGTCTTCTCTTCTTGGTCTATAGAAATTATTTTCTATCAGGCATTGGCTGTATCTTTAGGCTGCTCTGCAGGTTTCTCTGCAGGAGCGGGAGCCGAAGCCTTGGCTTCTGTAGGAGCAGCAGCTGTTGCTGCCGGAGCCTTTGGCGCTGCCGGCTTCACCGGGCGCTTTCCTGTGATTGCGCCTACAGGACACTTCTGTGCACAGATGCCGCAATCCTTACACTTGTCATTCATGACTGCAAGACCGTCGATAACATGAATTGCATCGAACGGACAGTTCTTCTCACACATTCCGCAAGCGATACATCCTACGGCGCAGGCATCCTTAACAGCTTTGCCCTTCAGATGATTCTGGCAGGAAACGATGTGTTTCTTCTTATAAGGAACGAAATCGATGATGTGCTTAGGACATGCCTTAATGCAGGCTCCGCAGGCAACACACTTTTCCTTATCTACCTTTGCTACTCCGTTTACTATATGAATAGCATCGAACTTACAAGCCTTAACGCAGGAACCGTATCCGCAGCAGCTGTACGGACACTCTTTCTCGGAACCGTTAGGTACTACAGCAAGATCTGAACAATCTGCGATACCTGTATAGTGGAAAGCCTGCTTTGCCTTTGAACAGTCACCCTGACATCTTACGTAGGCAACCTTCTTATCTGCTGTATCGCCTGCAGCATCGGTTCCCATGATGGCAGCGATCTTCGCTGCTACAGGTGCGCCTCCTACAGGACACTGATTAACAGGAGCAGCTCCGGTAGCGATAGCCTTGGCACAGCCGTCGCAGCCCGGGAATCCGCAGGCACCACAGTTATTACCCGGAAGTGCCGCTCTTACCTTTGCTTCTGTCTCATCAACTTCTACCTTGAACTTCTCGGAAGCAACTCCGAGGAACAGTCCAAGTATCAAACCGGTCGCGCCGACAAGGCCGGCAGCGACAATAATAAATGTTACTATCATGTCGTTACCCCCTTATACCAATCCGGCAAAACCGAAGAATGCTATGGCCATAAGTCCTGCGGTAAGAAGTACGATGGGAGATCCCTGGAAAGACTTAGGGATGCTGTCATTGCCCTCAATAACGTTCTCACGGATATATGCCATCAGGATAAGAGCAAGTGCAAATCCGATGGATATACCAAGACCATAAACAAGACACTCTGCGAAATTGTATCCATAAGTTACATTGTTCAGTGCAACACCAAGTACGGCACAGTTTGTTGTGATAAGAGGAAGGAAAACACCGAGGGCGTCATAGAGACCCTTCATGTTCTTCTTCATGAACATCTCAACAAGCTGAACAAGTGCAGCGATTACAAGGATGAATACGATGGTGGTGAGGTATTCAAGACCATCCTTCAGTCCGAGAGCCTTGCACAAAGGAGATGATGCAGCCATGAATGCCACGTAGATCGCGTGGGAAACCAGGGATGCAAGTACGATTACGAAGATAACGGCTGCGCCCATTCCCTTTGAGGAATCAACCTTCTTCGAAACACCGAGGAAAGCACAGATACCGAGGAACTGAGCCAGTACTACGTTTGATACAAGTGAATATTTAATTGCTATTAACAGTAAATCTATCATGCTCATGCCTCCTTCTTTACGTCAGAAGCTGGAGCTTCTACCTTGTTGAATGCACCCATTACATCACCGGATGTAACGAACTCAGGAACTTCCTGTCCGCCGTTTGTTGCTGAAGGAAGCTTAAGCTTGTTCTGGATCGCTGCAAGGAACGCAAGAACGATGAAGGCTCCCGGAGCAAGTGCGAAGATACCGATTGAGAACTCCTCAGGAATAAGACGGAAGTTGAAAACAGTACCCTTACCGATGATCTCACGGACAGCGCCAAGCACTGTTAATGAGAATGTGAATCCGATACCCATGCCGAGACCGTCACAGAAGGAAAGGACAGGAGTATTGAAAAGTGCATAAGCCTCTGCTCTTCCAAGGATGATACAGTTAACTACGATCAGAGGAATATAGATACCCAGTGACTCGTATACAGCAGGTGTGTAAGCCTGCATAAGAAGCTGTACGATGGTAACGAGAGATGCTATAACTACGATCTCGCCCGGGAGACGTACTCTGTTAGGAATTACGTTTCTTAAAGCAGAGATGACCATGTTTGAAAACATAAGTACGGCAGTAGTGGAAAGACCCATACCGATGGCATTGAACGCACTTGTTGTTGTGGCAAGTGTAGGACACATACCAAGCATAAGAATGAAGGTAGGATTCTCCTTGATGATGCCGTTATAAATTCTTTCAAGATACTTATTCATTTATCACGACCTCCTTCACTTAACGATATAGTTCTGTACAAATTCTGTTGCCGCATTTGTTGAATTAACAACAGCTGTTGAAGTCATGGTAGCACCGGAGATGGCATCGATTTCGTTCTCTCCTGCTCCGCCGCCCTTCTTGACACTTAAGCTTGTGCCCTTTCCTGCAAACTGCTCATAGAATGCAGGCTCAAGAGCTCTCTGGCCGAGACCTGCTGTCTCAGGAAGAGTCTCAGGGAAGGAAATACCTGTTACCTTGAGGTCGGAATCAACACCGATAACGACTACAACGTTTCCGCCGTAACCTGCAGCCTGAGCCTTGACGATATATCCGATCTCAGCTCCTGATGCATCCTTTGCGGCTACTACTGATATAAGCTCTGCTCCGCCGTTGTCTGCAGAAACAGTTCCTTCTGTCTTTGCGGTCTCAAGGGCTTCAAAATATGTTTCGTCATCATAAGTCTCCGCAGCCATAACCTGCTGGTAGGAAGCTATGGTGGAAGCATTGTTAATAGCCTCGATCTGATCCTTGGTCAGGCCATATACGGCACCGAGAAGAAGTCCCGATACAAGTGTGATGGCTGTAAGGATGAGGGCATCTTTTACAAATGAATCTTTTTTCATTTCTTATCGCCCTCCCTTCCGAATGCTGCCGGTATAGTCTTTAAGTTGATGACAGGAACGATGATGTTGGTAAGGATGATGGCATAGGATACTCCCTCTGCTGAACCACCGAAAAGTCTGAAAAGACCTGTCATGATACCAAGGATAACACCGTAGATGATCTGTCCTTTTGGAGTGATGGGTGATGTAACATAATCGGTAGCCATAAAGAATGCACCGAAAATGAGTCCGCCGCCCAGAATCTCACTTAAGAGATAGGTCATGTCAAATCCGTGTCCGCCGAACAGAAGTGTGAATACTGCTACTGTTCCGATATAGATAAGAGGAATCTTCGGAGAGATAACCTTCTTGATGATGAGGTAAGCTGCACCGAAAAGCAGGCAAAGCTTTGATACCTCACCGATGGTTCCGGGAATACGTCCGAGGAACATGTCGAAAAGGCTGATCTTTGCCATATCTCCGCCTGCCTTAAGGTAAGCAAGAGGTGTTGCACCTGAAAGCGCATCGGCACCGATTGTTGTCCAGCCTGTCATCTTTCCTGCAAAAGAGATAAGGAGGAAACATCTTGCGCCGAGAGCCGGGTTCATCCAGTTCTTTCCGAGTCCGCCGTAAAGCATCTTGATAACGATGATTGCAAATACAGCACCTACGCAGGGAATCCATACAGGGATGTCAGGCGGGCAGTTAAGAGCAAGGATAAGTCCTGTTACTGCTGCTGACCAGTCGCCGATGGTGATGGGAAGCTTCATGCACTTCTCATATAAATACTCTGATAACACAGCGATGGCTACGGTACAAAGTACAACAAGTGCAGGATTAAAACCCCACTGGATGATACCGTAGAGAGTTGTGGGAATCATGGCGATGACAACGTCACGCATGATCTCCGCTGTGGTTACTTCATCACGAATGTGAGGATTTGAGGAAAGATTTAACATCTTATTCATTTCTTCACCTCCTCAGTAGTTTTTGTTTCAGCGGCCTTGGCCTCTTCTGCTTTTTTCTTTTCAGCAGCTGCTTTACGCTCTGCGTTGACGCGGCGCTTCATTTCCTTGAAGCCCTGTGTGAGAGGTCTCTTGGCAGGACATACATAAGAACAGCATCCACACTCGATACATTCCATTCCGTAAAGAGTTGAGAACTTTTCTGTATCCTTGCTGAGGGCAGCCTTCATGAGCATGGTAGGAATGAGATTTTCAGGACATGCCTCTACACAACGTCCGCAGTTGATACATGCTGTTGTAGGCTGTGCTGAAACCTGATCATGAAGAAATGCAAGTATAGATGAGGAATTCTTTGCAACAGGAACATCCAGCTTGAAAAGAGGGATACCCATCATAGGTCCGCCGCAGATGATCTTTTCAGGATCACCCTTGAAGCCGCCGGCCTGGTCGATGATCTCCTGATAGTTCATGCCAAGAGGAACCTTGAAGTTACCCGGCTTTGCTACCGCATCACCTGTAACTGTAAGAATCTTGCGAACCAGTGGCCTGGATTCGCATACAGCCTCATAGATCGCAACCATAGTGTCAGCATTGTCAACGATGCAGCCTGCATCTGCAGGAAGCATGGAAGAATTGATCTTGCGTCCGGTTGTTGCGAAAATGAGCTGACGCTCTCCGCCCTGGGGATATTTTGTCTGAAGAGAAACAACTTCGATTTTTGACTCACCTGAAGCCTTTTCACTGAGAAGCTTTACTGCCTCCGGCTTGTTGTCCTCTACGCAGATAAGTCCCTTTGCGTTAGGGAAAATAGAGAGCACAACTTTAAGACCTCCGATGATCTTCTCAGGGGTCTCCATCATGTCTCTGTAATCAGATGTAAGAAAGGGCTCGCACTCTGCACCATTTACAATGAAATAATCAATCTTGTTGATATCCTTAGGCGCGAGCTTTACGTGTGTCGGGAATCCGGCACCTCCTAATCCAACGATACCGGCATCTTTAACGATGTTGACGATTTCCTCACGGCTGAGCTTTGTGTAATCTCTGGCCTGACCAAATCCCTCGATCGCTTCATATTGCTGGTCGTTGTCAACGACGATTGCGTCTACCATGGCTCCACCGGCTGAAAGTCGCTTCTCGATAGCCTTTACGGTACCTGAAACGGAACATATAACCGGGCTGGAAATGAATCCACCTGCTTCAGCAAGCTTCTGTCCTACAAGGACACGATCTCCCTTGGCCACAAGTGGCTTTGCAGGAGCACCAATATGCTGAGAAAGCGGATATACCATGAGTCCCTGCGGCTTAAGCTCTACTATAGCCTGATCCTTTGCAAGATCCTTGCCGTCATAGGGATGAACGCCACCCTTAAAAGTGGTAACACCCATGTTCGTATACCTCCCAAAATAATTTCATAGACTGTTAGTATTATAACGAAACTTACCAATCATAACAATAAAAAACGTAGATGTGTACAGTATTTAGTGCATATTTTCTACAAAAATATTGTTAAAACTTTGCCATTTTCTACAAAAATGCAATACAGAGATGCGAAAAATTCATGGCTTTGGGATATTGTATACAATGAACGGATGAAATATCTGTCATAACCGGCCTGATTGGATTGGTTCTATTTACGGATCCATGCTGCACAATCGGGCAGGGAAGATGCAGCTGCCCCATGAGCCGGGCTGTCAGGTACGTGTTCTGTCAGGCACGACATGCGCTGACAGCCGGCCTTATAACTAATAAAAAACTGCACGGCATTTACGCCGTGCAGTCTGTCAGTATATAATTCCGCTTTCCCGGGTGTTATTCTACGGTTACGGATTTTGCAAGGTTTCTTGGCTTGTCAACGTCGAGACCCTTGGCAACACTCACATAGTAAGCGAGAAGCTGTAAAGGTATCACTGCAAGAGAAGTTGAGAAGAACGGATTTGTGGTAGGTACATAGACTGTAAAGTCTGCTGTGTCCTCAATGTTGTAATTTCCATAGGTGGTAAGTCCCATGAGATATCCGCCTCTGGACTTGACCTCTACCATGTTTGAAACCGTTTTTTCAAAAAGCTCAGGCTGAGTGAGGATTCCCACGATGAGCACGCCCTTGTCGATAAGGGAAATGGTTCCGTGCTTCAGTTCTCCTGCCGCATAGGCTTCTGAGTGGATGTAGCTTATCTCCTTAAGCTTCAGTGAACCCTCAAGACCGATGGCGTAGTCAACTCCTCTTCCTATAAAGAATACATCCTGAGTGTTGGCCTGCTTTGATGCGAACCACTGGATACGCTCCTTATCCTTAAGGATGGATTCGATCTTCTCAGGAAGTGCCTGAAGATCATTGATGAGATCGCTGTATGTTGTCTCGTCGATCTCTCCTCTTACCTTTGCAAATTCCATGGCAAGGGCATAACCTGCGATAAGCTGTGTTGAGTAAGCCTTGGTTGTGGCTACTGCGATCTCAGGACCTGCCAGAGTATAGAATACATTATCGGCTTCACGAGCGATGGACGAACCGATGACATTGACGATACCCAGAGTCTTTAAGCCTCTCTCCTTTGCCTCCCGGAGTGCCGCAAGTGAATCTGCAGTCTCACCGGACTGACTGATGATTATGACGAGACCCTTCGGATCAAGGATAGGGTTACGGTAACGGAACTCTGATGCCAGCTCTACCCTGACCGGAATTCTCGCAAGACCCTCAAGCACATACTGGCAAACAACTCCAACATGGTAGGCTGATCCGCAGGCTACTATATAGATCTGGCTAATGTCTTTGATCTCTTCTTCACTGAGACCCACACCGCTGAGATCGAGCTTTCCGTCCTTGAGAACAGAGTTGATGGTATCACGGACTGCCTTGGGCTGCTCGTGGATCTCCTTCATCATGAAATGCTCGTAGCCATCCTTCTCTGCTGCCTGGGCATCCATCTTGATCTCAACAAGCTCCTTTGTCACAGGCTCCTGATCAAGTGAAAAGAACTCAGCATTACCGGAAGTGAGCTTTGCGATTTCCTGATTGTCGATATAGTAAACGTTCTTGCAGTATTTAAGGATGGCAGGAACGTCAGATGCGATATAAGTACATCCGTCCTGAATGCCGATGATCATAGGTGCATCCTTACGTGCAACATATATCTCTCCCGGACAGTCCGTGAACATGAATTCAAGGGCGTAGGAGCCACGTATGCGGACAAGGGCACGGGAAATGGCGTCAACAGGACCCTGTCCGTACTTCTGGTAGTAGTAATCAACAAGATTTACGGCTACCTCTGTATCTGTTTCGGTATAGAATACATAGCCATTCCTCAGGAGCTTGTCCTTTATCTCCTGAAAGTTCTCAATGATACCGTTGTGAACTGCAACAACCTGATGATGGAAGCTCATGTGAGGATGAGCATTCTGCTCGCTTGGCTCACCATGGGTAGCCCATCTGGTATGACCTATACCGCAGTCACCAGTAAGTGCTCTTCCGTCATCGGTCTTCTCAGAAAGATTTTTGAGGCGTCCCTTGGCTTTTACAACTTTTATTTCTGATTTATCGTTTCTTACGGCGATTCCCGCTGAGTCATATCCTCTGTACTCGAGCTTGCTGAGTCCGTCTAAAAGGATGGGTGCCGCCTGCTTATTTCCTACAAAACCTACAATTCCACACATAATAAAAAATCTCCTCTCTCATTGAACGAAAACAATATGTGAAGAGGATGCTGTAATAATCTTCAGCAACACATCAAAACCGATATAGCAGATCTTTCCATGACCTATGTGCCTGAATCCTGAAAGGAATCTGCAAGACAGAGGATTCTCAAAAGCAGAGGATTCTCAAAAACAGGTCAGGTTTTAACGTAACAAAAGAAAGAGGCTGCTACACCGTCTCTTCTACACATATATGAAATGTCAGTGAGTGAGAAAATATCTGTTACGGTTTTGATTCCGCTTTTTCTTTTTTCTCTTTCGATTCACAATTCCGTGACAGCATCCGCCGAGTCTTTCGATAACTGTCATCCTCGTCGACCAATTACGGTCCTGGCGCTAACGAGAGACCTTTCCTCCATATATGAAGTCTCTCGTTTGGAGGTACTATAACATAAAATGCATTATAGGGCAAGTTGTGGGGATTTTGTGCACTTCCGGTGTGGAGGTGATGTTGCTCTACGGGTGATATGGAGCGGAAACTTAGGCGTTTGCACATTTCTTGAAATGAAAATATGCAAAATATGCGTGTTCTATGAATGATAGATGTGCATAAAATACATTTAATGCTGGACTAAAATGTGCAAAAATTGCATACTATATGTTAGAGAGGAATGCAAAGATGAATGAACTCAAAATCCGCAGAATTGAAAAAAAACTGACTCAGCAGGAAGCTTCCAGAAGAATGGGAGTTTCATTACGATCTTACGTCATGTATGAGAATGACCCAAACAAAGAAGGTACTCCCAAATACAGATTTCTCATTCAGGAACTGGAAAAGATAAACGTGGTCGATGAAAACCATGGGATAGTAGGTATTGAGGAAATCAAAGAAAAGTGTGCAGAAATATTTGCAGCGTATAAGGTTGATTTCTGTTACCTCTTTGGCTCTTATGCAAAAGGGAAGGCTAGGGAAGAAAGCGATGTTGATCTTCTGATATCGACAGAAACTACGGGCCTTCGCTTCTTTGAATTGACAGAACGACTCAGAGAGGAATTACATAAGAAAGTTGATCTTCTGGATATGAAGCAGCTTCTGAACAATGAAGAACTGCTGAGGGAAGTTATGAAGTATGGTATAAAGATTTATGGATAACATGAAAAATGACAGTTATTTCTTGGATAAGATTCAATCTGACCTGAAATTCATAGTGAAACATATGGCGGATGTTGACTCTTACGAATTTGCTCACAATGAACTCCTTCAGGATTCCATGATGTTCCGTTTGATTCAGATATCAGAGAATGCCAAAAGGCTGAGCGACAGCTATAAAGGTCAACACTCTTCTATTCCATGGACTGCTGTATACGGTCTCAGGAATAGAATTGTTCATGATTATGGTAATGTTGACCTCAGTGTCGTTTACGATACCCTGAAGTATGATATTCCGGAGCTTAGTAAGCTGATGATGGAACCGATAAAGAAGTGAAATACGAAAATACTTAAAAAATAAGCCTCATTTGCAAATTAAATCAATGATTTAATTTGCAAATTTTAATTTATCTCTTGCAATTTAAAAAATAAATGGTAAAATAGAAAATGTAAAGAGAAGATGAGAATAAGAAAGAACAGAAAACAGTTCGCTTCTCTTTAGGATGTGATCCGACCTAGATCACATTCGGCAAAACCGGAGAAATCCGGCGACGCAAAGCTATAGGGGCCGAAAGGTCAGCCAGTTGCAATCTTCATGGGGCAGATGCTCCGAAGGTTAGTTCTCGAATCAAGACTAATTCAAAGAAGGTTCTAGGTTAACTGGCAGCGGGTAAAAACCCGGTGCCATTTTTATTTTCGCGATAAGGCTTTAAAGCCAACGCGGAAGCGAGTAGGACGATTTTCCCTACTTGATCTGATTCATTTAAATAGCAAAACCGGAGAAATCCGGCGACGCAAAGCTATAGGGGCCGAAAGGTCAGCCAGTTACACTTGAAAGGATAAAAGAAAATGAAGAACCTCGTTAGAACAATAGTAGCAGTTGTATGTTTAGTTTCCATGATGTCTGTAGCGGCTTTTGCACAGACAAATTTAGAGGCAGAGGCACTTGCAAAGGTTAATCAGATCAGACTTGCAAACGGTCTTTCAGAAGTAAAGTACAGCGCATCACTTGAAGGCGCGTCAACAGTAAGAGTCGGAGAGATCACACAGAAGTTTTCACATCAGAGACTTGACGGATCAGATTTTTATACAGTAGATGCAACTAATGTCTGGGGAGAGAATCTCGCCAAGGGATATAATTCAGCTGATGAAGTTGTAGACGCCTGGATGGCATCACCTTCACACAGAGCAAACATCTTAAGCGCAAATTACAACACATGTGCTATATCAACAACAACCAAGGATGGAAAGACATACTGGGCACAGGAGTTTGGAATCTAAAACATATCAGGAATATAATGACGTGAGTGTCAAAAGTCGATATCGGACCGTTTCGCGCTATGCGCATTTGGGAACGTCAGCATATGATAAATATAAAAAAGGTTTGTCGCATCTGCGGCAAACCTTTTTCAGTCTGTAATGTACCATAATCCCCAATTGTCTATTCTGATATAGTATTCACATATTTGCTGAGAAACTCAGTGTGAACTTTCAGAATTCCAGCTCCAGCTCTCTTCCACTGTGCTTCGTTGTTTCGACCATGCTTTTCATCCAAGGGCCATAATTATGATTCCAAAGGGCCTTTAGCATATCATCATAAACCGGATCTGATGTGAGCTCTGCCCTGTGTTCCGCAAGGGAGCCTTCTTCATAGTAACGGAAGAAACTGTTTATGAGTTTAAGGGTATTGTCCTTTTTCAGTCCGCTTACGCCTTCCTTCTCCAAAAGATCGGATAATGTCTTATCCATAAAATTCCGGCTTTCCAGCTCAAGTTTACCGAGCTTTTCTTTCACTGAACCGCCATATTCCGAAAAGTTTACAGGCTCCGCATAGTAAGCAAGGCTTTCCTTGCCTATGGCGAGATTTCCCATAAGATGCATTCCCGAGAAAGGCATACCGCTGAGTATTTCCCAGAGGCCATCCTGTTCCAGAATATACTGAGAATGCATATGCCCTGTTAAGGCAAGTCTGACACCGCCTTCACGCAGCATTTCAGGTAATTCCGGATTATGTATCAGGTTTGAGCTCTTACTGTTCTCTCCTGATCCATACAGCAGGTTATGGTGGGAAAGAAAAATGATCCGGTGGTCTTTGTATTTCAAAAGCATATCCTGAAGCCACTCAAGGGTTTCTTGCGAGAATCTTCCCTGGGCTCCAAGGGTGAGATCCTTATCATCCATGGCAAGGAACACTACATCCTTGATCAGTGCAGTATAGCTAAGTGAAGCGGGATCTCTGTCTGTAGGTTCAAGAAGTTCAAAATATGCCTTCTCGTATTCTTCTTCACCCATGAGATCGAAGTCATGATTTCCTGTTGTTACTATTACCGGGATGCCGCTGTCTTTTATAGCATGAAGTTTGGATACAAGCTCTTTTACATCTCCGGAATATCCGCTGTTGGTATTGTCCCCTGTCATGATAAAAACGTCCGGATGCACTGATATCACTTCTTTGATGATGGCATCGGTTATCTCTTCCGAAACTGCCATTCCCGGAACGCTCAGATGATCCACTTCCTTGTATCCCGTGTAATGTAGATCAGAAATGATCATGGCTTTCAGGCTTCCTTCATCAGTCCAGAGGGAACATTCTCTTACCGATGATTTTTCGGCTTCCTGCTCAGCCGCCACTTCGCTTTTTCTGCATGATGTCAGAAAGATCAGCATCAGCATCACTAAAAGAAATCCTCTTCCTGATATAATGTTTTTCCCTGACAAATGTGTCTCCCTCATTATTCTCCTTCGCTTCCAATGGCATGTTTCCAGATTTACTGCCAAAGAATGTGTGAATAATTCTCCATTAAGACAGCATGCCGACCTGTAGTATACTCCCAGCTTATCTTTACGCCCACATCATAATCATTAAAAAACTATAAAAAATTGCATACAACCAATATATTATGGGCGGAGACGTTGTTCAGAATTTGAGTGATTAGTACAAGAACTTATTAGAAATACCTATACAACAAGACCCGGCCAGTCCAGCCGGGTCTTGTTTATTCTACTGCTCTCTTTTGTTGATCCTTCCTTCGGAATTTCTCAACAAAAAATTACTTCCTTTCGTTTTTAGTGGCAGTGGCTTATTTATTTCTTAGCAGCTTTTTCATCTGCTGAAGAATCTGTGGCATCCTGTGAAGCAGTACCCTCACTCTTGACATCAGCGGTCTTGCCGGAGCCGGGGGCAGCTGTTGGAGCTATAGGACCGGCAGCTGTTGGAGCAGCGGGAGCGACATTGGCAGCGGCACCTGATGTAGCAGCGGGAGCTGCATTGGCAGAGGTACCTGTCACGGCACCCGGATTAGGGGCATTCATGGCGTTCATTCTTGCAGCCATGGCTTCAGCTTTTTTTGCAGCCTTCTTCTTGTGATTACGAATGATGGCGCGGCCTATGAACCAGCAGATGGCAGCGAGTATCACCCAGAAAATAAGGATAGGAATGCTCGAAATGAACCATACAAGGAAATCTGTGAGGGCATCCATCAGATCACCGAGGTTGCTTTCAAATCTTGAACCTACGCGATCCCAGAAGGTGGTCTTCTGTGTAGGTGTGTAAACCTTTGCCTCTTTGATGTCTACATTGACAGTGGAGTACTCTACCTGATTGTCATACATGCGGAGGTCTGATTCGAAACCGTCAAGCTCGTATCTGATTTCAGAAAGACGCTCTTCGATGGTGATGATGGCATCTACGGACTCTGCCTGTGCAATGAGCTCCAGAAGTCTGTCGTACTCTTCCTTCAGGGCTTTCTTGCGGGATTCGGTGTCGTGGTATTTTAATGTTATGTCCTGGCTGTTCTCGTATTTCCTTGTGAGGTTGGCACCGCCCTCTGTGAAACTCAGGAAGGTGTCGAGATTTGGCTTAGGGATACGGAGTGTGAAGTAGGCGGACCGGCTGGTACTGGTCTTTTCGTTTCCGCTGATGTCGCTGGATTCCACATAACCGCCCAGCTCTGTGGTCTTATTCTGGATATCCCGTACAAATGTATCGAACTCAGTAGTCTCAAAGGTCAGGCTCACGGTTCTTATGAGCTTTCTGTCGGAAGGGATTTTGGAAGGGTCAACTCCATCCTGAACAGAGTTGCTGCTTTCTGAAGATGATGAACTGTTGACGGATTTTTCTTCTCCATAAATGCTGTCCGCATCCTCTATCATGTTTGCTGACAGCATGGCACCTGCACCTGCTGCTTCAGGAGCTGCGTCCATATCCATGGGCTCTGATGCTGCATAGTTGGTCCTGCCGGAGGATTTGTAATCAGATGATGATTTGCTGCTGCCACCGCAGGCGGTCAGTGAAGAGGCAACTATCATTGCTGCCATAAACAGGGCCGCCTTGCGTTTAAGTCCGGAAATTGCAGGATAATAAGATGTTTTTTTCATGGTTGATCTCCCTTCTATTGTTAGAATGTAAATTCTTATATATCAGTGAGGCTTAATTAATTTCCGTAATCAGTCTGGTCATATCCTCTTCTGTGAGATGATGGTTCTCATCCACAACCACAGAGTAATCGAAATCATCCTTTGACCATGTGGCAACAAATACATCTGTTCCGTTCGCTTTTAAATGTGCGGTTATATCTGATGCAGTGATGTCCTTTTCGGTCTCATAGGCATTGTAATCCCCGCTGATATCCTCATCGCTCTTACGAGCCTTCCTTATACGGAATGCCTCCTTGTCTTCGCTGTCACAGTAAATGATCTCAAGCATATCATCCTTTATAGAGCGGTAATACTTCGGCATAAAGCTGTTCACAGCCTCCGGTGCTGTCATATCGAATCCGGCGTCTAAGGCGGCTTCCGCCAGGCTGTCACTGTCTATCCACGGGTTTGCAATCATGGCACGTGACGGGACACCGTTTTCCGATGCGGCATATTTATCTTCCGTTGCCCCCTCTGCATCACCTGAAATTGCGGGAGCGGGGATGTTCTCCAAAGATTTAAGGTCTGTGTCCTCACCGGCCTGTATCCGGAAGTTTTCGGCCTCCGGTTTTTTTGCTGATTTTTCCTGTGCCGCCTCCACCGGACCTGCAGATTTCTCCTGATCGGCGACCTCTGCTTCAACAGGTGCCATCATGGTGGCAGCCTGTTCAGATACATTCATCTTCATGTAAATGCCTAAGCCGAGGATGATGACCGCGGCAGCAGCCATGATTCCCAGCGGTTTCCAGCTTCGCTTTGCCGATATCCTGACCACCTTTTCGGGTCTGGCCTCTTCTATATATTTTTCGTCTATATCTCCTATTGCATTAAGAAGTTTTTTTTCTTTCTCCATTTGTTCTCCATTTCCGGACTTGGCTCCGATCTGATCGTGAAAACACAGTACATCAGAGTCAGTGTATGGATTTTTCAGACATTAATATCAGTATCGGGAAGAGCCGTCATCCTAAACCGCTATATCTTCCTTTTCCAGGTCCTTCAAAAGTGATGCTCTCATTCTGCTGAGTGTCATCTTTACCTTGCTTTCACTGAATCCGTATTCCGCAGCTATTTCACTTATGGGCGCCATATACCAGTAGCGACGCACAAATATCTTTCTCGAATCTGCGCTCTGAGTTTCCAAAAACCTGTTGATACAGTCTGTTAATGTTATCTTGTCGGGGATATCCTCGGGCCTGTCACATTTCGTGTCGGCTATACATTCAGAAAGTTCGTCCAGAACTGCACTGGTCTCACCGTTTCCGCGTTTAGCTGCAGTCTGCTTTTCATAAATATTAAGAGCAAGGTTTCTCGTTATCTTTCCGAGAAATGTTCTCAGTATGGAAGGCCTTGTGGGAGGAATGGCATTCCACGTATGGAGCCAGGTATCATTGACACATTCCTCACTATCCTCTTTGTTATATAAAATGTTCATGGCGATGTAGCTGCAGTAACTTCCGTATTTTCTTGCAGTTTCATCAATGGCTGATTCTGACCTTGCAAAATAAAGCTCTATGATTTCCTGATCGGTCATGTAGTTTCCTCGTTTCTGGTAAGGATCATCAGCTCTGTCGGAGAAACCGTGTCCGGCGATTCAGACATCATCTGATGCTCTTCATCCTAATACACAGGAAATGGAGTTCCTGGGTCACACATATTTCAAAAAAATTTGCAGTATTTTCTTTTTATTTTCGATATCAGTTCATACTGCGCTTCTTAAATAATTTTATGTCATATAGCGGAGGCTGTGAAGAAAAATTTTCTCAAAAATAAAAATGCGCGGAACAAAACCACGTTTTGAAGGCGATTTAAGAATTCAGCACTTATTACTTTTAATTAAAATGAAAACCGCCCGGCAATATGCCGGGCGGAAATGATTTTCAGGTGTTGGATGTACACCATGAATATTTATTTTTTTGACTGCTTTTTATTTGTATGAAGCCGGATCGAAGCCTGCGCTCTCAAGAGCCTTCTTGGCAGCTTCCTTGATCGCGTCTGATGTAACTGTAGCACCTGAAACAGCATCAACATCAAGGCTGTTCTTGGAGATGATAGCTGCCGGGAGCTCCTCAAGAGCCTTAGTACCGATACCCGGTGTCTCCTTATCTCCTGTAGCAACGAGATCGATGATCTTGTCAGCTGTTGCGGTGATCTCAACCTTTACAGGACCGCCGAGACCCTGAGCCTCGCCTGTTGCCTTGACTGAGTCAGAAGCATCCTTGGAATCCTCGGCCTTCTTGGTCTCCTCTTTGCTTTCCTTTTCTTCAGCTGCACCAAAATCTGCACTCTCAAGAGCCTTCTTAGCAGCTTCCTTGATGGCATCTGATGTAACTGTAGCACCTGAAACAACATCAACATCGATACTGTTCTTGGAGATGATAGCGGCCGGAAGCTCTTCAAGCGCCTTGGTACCGATACCCGGTGTCTCCTTATCTCCTGTGGCAACTACGTCTATGATCTTGTCAGCTGTTGCAGTGATCTCAACCTTTACAGGACCACCGAGACCCTGAGCTTCACCGGTAACAGTAACTGCATCGGCAGGAATGTCCTTTTTCTCAGCGGCAGCAGCTGTGGTCTCAGCAGGAGTTTCCTTGGTGTCGCCTGCATCCTTGGCCTGAGCTTCGCCTCCGGCAAAGTTCGCAGCATCAAAACCTGCACTCTCAAGAGCCTTCTTAGCAGCTTCCTTGATAGCATCTGATGTAACTGTAGCACCTGATATTGCATCTACATCAACACTGTTAGCTGTGATGATAGCACCCGGAAGCTCCTCAAGAGCCTTGGTACCGATACCCGGTGTCTCCATATCGCCTGTAGCTGTGAGGTTATAGATCTTATCGGCTGTTGCAGTGATCTCAACTGTAACAGGACCGCCGAGACCCTGTGCTTCACCTGAAGCTGTAACTGCATCAGCAGGAATGTCATCAGTATTTACTACAACTTCCTTCTTCTCTTCCTTTACGAAGCCGAAGTTTGCAGGATCGAAGCCTGCACTCTCGATAGCCTGAGCAGCAGCGTTCTTGATGGCTGTTGAAGTAATGGTAGCACCGGTTACAGAATCAACCGCAAGGCTGTTTGCCTCAAAGATACTTGCAGGAAGCTGATCAACTGCAAGAGTACCGATATTAGGTGTTTCGCCTGAGGCATCCAGGACATTGATAGAGAAGATCTTCTCAGCATTGGCAATGACCTCAACCTTTACAGGACCGCCGAGACCCTGTGCCTCACCTGTTGCTGTAACTGCATCCTTAGGAATCTGACTCTTCGCAACACTGCTTGATGTTCCTAAGTTTCTTGCCTGGTATCCTGTAACGGCAGCGGCAAGTATGCCGACTCCGATTACACCGAGAGCTACTATATTATTCTGTTTCATTTTAAGTCCCCCATAAACTCAGTTATAAAATGGAAAATCGCGTCCAATTTACAGCTAATATAACACAAGCGGTGGCTTTTTTCATTTAAAAAAGTAAAAAAATGATTTTATGCACAAAATGGAATGGCATTATCCAACAGACAACATTTTTTTTAAAACAAAATCGAAACGATGGTTCCAAGTGTCGAATCTTGAAGCTGTTTCAAATCCGTTTTTTGCTATTTGCTCTGCGGATTTTGGATTTTCAAGCAACCACTTGATGTCAGCTGCCATCTGAGCAGGATTATTTAAGTCGAAGTAGACGATATTTTGCCCGTCAACGTAGTGGATGCCTAAATATTCACTGTAATCCGTAACACAGAGAGACCCGTTTAACATTGCATCAAAAACTTTTTCACTGCTGCCTTTTTTAAACCAGGGCATGAAACATAGCGTGATTTTAGAATCGCATATTATCGGCATAAGATCATGAATATCTATCCAGTCATGGATATGTATATTGTCGGAAAAAGGGTATTCATCGGATACCCAGCCAGCTCCGTATATCTCAACTTTTATTCCCAGTTCATCAAGGGCCTTGATACCCTCAAGCTTTGTATTTCGTCTTGCGATATTTTCTATGTATGGGGCGGTTTTGGTTTTTAAAAAGAATATTTTTTCATCATCCATATCAGGAATGGAATTATTACTCAGATAATTATCGATAACACTATCTGTAGACAGCTCAGGATTATGTAATAAATATCTTACTGTGTAAAGGTAATAGCTTTGACCGTCGTCGGTGAAAAATGATATTTTGGGAAAATCTGTTACCGGTTCCTGACAACTACCAGTGTAAAGTACATCAATCTTCCTATTTCTGTAGGGAATAGGGTTACGGATGTTTGTCCCCCCATTCGGAGAAAAATATACTCCTGAGAGTTTAGGATAATAATGTTTCATAAAATCCACGTGCTCTTTGTCAAGGGCAAAGGTGTATATGTTGCAAACCGGATCTAAAAAGACGGATCTGAAATTACGTGGGTGATCAAGAATATAATTAAATACCGATAAGTTTAATTTATGCCATAGGTTATCTCCGTTGTTGGTAAGGTAAATACCGATATTATTGAAGGTAAAGACGACAGTGTTTTCCTGGGTTATATATCTGTCAAATTCCGGAGAATTTACTGAATTTGCATCAGTAACATCGACTATGTAGTGATCAATTTCATGGTCATTAAGATACTTTATAAATTGGTCAGAAAAATACGTTACATGCGGAATGAACCCCGTTAAGACAATTACATGCAAATTTTTTTCTGAAATCATGTGACCTCCATAAGTTAGGATGATGCATGGGTATCATGAAAAATATCGGTCGATTTAATTAGAAATATAATGCATATAACCATGGTATAATAAATTCCTCTCCCATTTACCGTAGTTCAGCGAATGAGAGAGGAAAGGCAGTTTTTATTTTATACATCAACCTGCTAACAGAATCATCACACCATAATGACACATGGAACCTGCTATTACGAAGCAATGAAAAATCTCGTGGGCTCTGAAATACTTTGGAAAACGCTCAAAAATCGGGAGCTTCAGAGCATAAATAATTCCACCTATGGTATATATCACACCACCACAGAAAAGCAGTGAAAACTCAGCTGTTGTAAGAGAAGCTTTAATCTTCATTATGGCAGAAATACACAACCAGCCCAACGCGATGTAAATGACAGCATTTAGCCATCTGGGAGTATGAATGTAGATAATGTTTACGGTCATACCTATAACTGCAAGAATCCAAACCACTATAAGCAAAATCCATCCCGTATTGTCTCCGAGAGCTATAGCACAAATCGGAGTATAGCTTCCGGCGATGAGCATGTAGATCATCATGTGGTCTATCTTTTTAAGAGTGTCATTTACCTTGGGAGAGATATCAAAAAGATGATAACTTGAACTTGCAGCATAAAGAAGAACGATGCTAAGTGCAAATATTCCAAAGGCAAGGATACGCTCGAGACTCGGATGCTGTGCTACCCTGTAAAAAAGAGGAACCGCAGCGATAATGGATAAAATCATGGCGATATAGTGTGTAAGGAAGCTTCCCGGGTCTTTTATCTTCAGTAAAAAGGAATTCTCTTTAAAAATCATGGCTGTCCTCCTTGAAAAAGTGCTGTACAGTGTTTAAACATATTCCCTATAACTGTTGGGGAAAATAAGTGTCATAAGTACATGAGTGAAACATAAAACTTGCACCATTCAGTGTAGGTTATAACAAGTATAGTCTTGCGATATAGATATTTTAACACGTAGTTATTAAAACTACATCAGATTATATCAACAAATTTAAATAATTCAATATCTATTTTTACCAAATATCAGTGGAGTCTGATCAGTTTATTAATTGCATGATGTATTTCTGAACCGGAAAGATATTAAAACGGGCGGGTCTTGAGAAGTTTATCTCAAGACCCGCCCGTTTTAATATTTAAATCTGATTGGCAAAAGTATTTTACGCTGATTAAGCGCAAAATACTTTTGAAATAATTCAATGCATCTCTGCTTCAATTTATTCGAAATATTCCTTTGCGGCTCTGAAGAGTCCCATATCGTAGTTGCCCGGAACGTTCTTGTAGAGGCTGTGGCCCCAGCGCTCTGCGTGGCCCATCTTACCAAGTACTCTTCCATCCGGAGAAGTGATACCCTCAACCGCATAGTAGGAACCGTTCGGATTGTACTGGATATCCATAGTAGGATGTCCCTCCAGGTCAACATACTGTGTAGCGATCTGGCCATTCTCCACAAGCTTCTTGAAAAGCTCAGGCTCACAGAGGAAACGGCCCTCTCCGTGAGAAATAGGAACACTGTAGATGTCGCCCGGATTACTGTCCTCAAGCCATGGTGACATATTGGATGCCACACGGACATTGACGATCTTTGACTGGTGACGGCTTATGGTGTTGAAAGTAAGTGTAGGACAATGCTCATCTGTGTCACGTATCTCACCGAAGGGAACGAGGCCGAGCTTTATAAGTGCCTGGAAACCGTTACAGATACCAAGCATGAGACCGTCACGCTTGTTGAGCATTTCCATGGTAGCAGTCTTAACAGCTTCGTTTCTGAAGAAGGAAGTGATGAACTTTGCTGAACCGTCCGGCTCATCTCCGCCTGAGAAACCACCCGGGATGAAGATAAGCTGTGACTCTTCGATACGCTTTGCAACGTAGCTTACAGAATCAGCGATATCCTGCTTTGTAAGATTTCTTACAACTACTATCTCAGGCTCAAGACCGGCATCAGCCATGGCCTTTGCCGAATCATATTCACAGTTGTTGCCCGGGAATACGGGGATAAGTACACGGGGCTTTGCAACCTGCACAGCCGGAGCTGTCCAGTGATCCTCAGAGAAGTCAGGGATGCTCAGGTCAAAAGCTTCGTCATCTGTTGTCTCCTTATCAAGGTTCATGTTGCAGGTGAATACCTTTTCAAGCTTGTCCTCGTAAGCAGCCTCAAGATCTGTGAGCTTGAGAGCTTCATCGTTGTAACGGATCTCTGCATCATCTGTGGTCTCACCGAGGTCGGCAATGATTATGCCTGTGCCCTTGAGCTCCGGCGCAGCATAGATCTCGTCCAGAGTGCTGTTGTCGTTGAGCTCCAGAAGGAAGCTTCCGTACTGGTATCCGAAGATATCCTGAACTGAAAGACTCGGTGCAAATGTAAATCCGAATCCGTTACCCATGCACTGCTTGAGAACTGCCTCTGCAGCACCGCCGTAAGTCGGTGTGTAGATGGAAGCAAGCTTGCCCTCAAGAACCAGCTTGTGAACATAGCTGAAAAGTGTAAGGAGTGACTCCTTTACAGGAAGCTCATCCTTATATTCAGGCTTCAGCCAGAGTACCTTGTGGCCTGCAGCCTTGTACTCAGGGCTTGTGATGTACTTCGCATCCTCTGTTGTGATGGCGAAGGAAACAAGTGTAGGAGGAACGTCCAGCTTTTCAAAGGTTCCTGACATAGAGTCCTTGCCGCCGATAGCAGCGATTCCGAGGTCGAGCTGGGCATTGAAAGCACCCAGAAGAGCTTCAAGGGGCTGTCCCCAGCGTGCACTCTCGTGACCGGGCTTTCCGAAATATTCCTGGAAAGTAAGGTATGTGTCCTCGAATCCGGCACCTGTGGCGATAAGCTTTGCAGCAGACTCAACTACTGCGAGATATGCGCCCTTATAGCAGTTCTTCTCTGTGATGAAAGGATTGTAGCCGTAAGCCATAACTGAAGTGTCGTCGGTGTGACCCTTCTCAACTGAAATCTTTGCGGCCATGGCCTGTACAGGTGTGCGCTGGTGCTTTCCGCCGAATGGCATGAGCACTGTTCCCGCACCGATGGTGGAATCGAAACGCTCGCTGAGACCGCGCTTTGAGCAGACATTGAGATCCTCTGCGAGAGCACTCATGTTCTCACTGAAGCTTCCCTTGACCTCGCGGCCAATGCTTCCGCCGGCTGCTGTCTTCACTTCGATATGCTTCTCGGCACCGTTTGAGTTAAGGAAATCTCTTGAAAGATTGATGATATCCTTTCCGTTCCAGTGTGCTATCAGGCGATTTGTATCTGTAACTGTGGCAACATGTGTAGCCTCAAGGTTCTCCTCATGAGCAAGCTCCATGAATCTCTCCATGTCCTTTGCTTCAACCACAACTGCCATTCTTTCCTGTGACTCTGAGATGGCAAGCTCTGTTCCGTCGAGACCCTCGTACTTCTTCGGCACCTTGTTAAGGTCGATATCGAGACCGTCAGCAAGCTCGCCGATGGCAACGGAAACTCCGCCGGCACCGAAATCGTTGCAGCGCTTGATAAGCTTTGAAGCCTCGGCACTACGGAAAAGACGCTGAAGCTTACGCTCCTCGGGAGCATTACCCTTCTGAACCTCTGCGCCGTCCTTCTCAAGGGACTCAACATTGTGAGACTTTGAAGAACCTGTAGCACCGCCGATACCGTCACGGCCTGTACGACCGCCAAGGAGAATGACTACATCTCCTGCAGCAGGAACCTCTCTTCTGACATTTTCGGCAGGAGCGGCAGCCACTACTGCACCGATCTCCATACGCTTTGCAGCATAGCCCGGATGATAAAGCTCATCAACGAGACCTGTTGCGAGACCGATCTGGTTTCCGTAGCTTGAGTAACCGTCAGCAGCTGTTGTAACAAGCTTTCTCTGTGGAAGCTTGCCCTCCATGGTGTCCTTAACTGAAACTGTAGGATCGGCAGCACCTGTTACACGCATAGCCTGATATACATAGGATCTTCCTGAAAGAGGATCTCTGATGGCACCGCCGATACATGTGGCAGCTCCACCGAAAGGCTCGATCTCTGTAGGATGGTTGTGGGTCTCGTTCTTGAAAAGGAGAAGCCAGTCCTGAGCCTCGCCGTCAACTGTGACCTTGATCTTTACTGTGCAGGCATTGATCTCCTCTGACTCATCAAGCTTTGTAAGCTTGCCTTCCTTCTTAAGGACCTTTGCGGCAAGAGTTCCTATGTCCATAAGGTTTATCGGCTTTGTACGGTTCAGATCCTTGCGGGCTTCGATGTAGCGGTCCCATGCCTTCTTGAGCTGCTCGTCCTCGAAGGAGACATTATCGATAGTAGTAAGGAAGGTGGTATGACGGCAGTGGTCGGACCAGTAGGTGTCGATCATGCGGATCTCTGTGATGGAAGGATCACGATCCTCTGTCTTAAAGTAATTCTGGCAGAACTTAAGGTCGTCAAGGTCCATGGCGAGTCCCATATCCTTTAAGATAGCCTGAAGCTCCTCCTCGGAAGCCTGAATGAAGCCCTTGAGAGTCTCTACCTCAGTAGGGATATCGTATTTCACATCAAGAGTTTCGAAGGTATCGAGGGAAGCCTCTCTTGCCTCCACAGGGTTAATGACATACTTCTTTATCTCAGCTATCTCCTGCTCTGTGAGATCACCGTAAAGGAGATATACCTTTGCGGAACGAACCTTTGGACGGTCTCCTGTTGTAAGGATCTGGATACACTGTGCTGCTGAATCCGCACGCTGATCGAACTGTCCCGGAAGGAACTCTACAGCGAAAACATGAGCATCGCTTATTTCCGGAAGCTCTGTGCATGTATCGTCAAGCTGAGGCTCGCTCAAAATGAGTTTGGTGACTTTATCGAAGGTTTCCTGATCCAAGCCTTCAACATCGTAACGATTTAAAAGACGTACGTCTGTCAGATTCTTGATGAGAAGAATGTGACGGATGTCGTGACGAAGTCCCTGTGCCTCATGGCGAAGACCTTCTTTTTTCTCAACATAAACTCGATTTACCATTTGTTTCTCCTTTATTTCACAGTGCTTTTAATGCTCTCTGACCTATATCTTTTCTCATGTGCATATCCTGGAATGTGACCTTGGATGCACTCTCGTATGCCTTATCAATGGCTTCCTTAAGTGTTGGAGCTGTTTCAACAACCCCGAGAACTCTTCCGCCATGGGTGTAAAGCTTTCCGTCCTTAAGGTCGGCACCTGCCACATAGACATTTTGAACTTCATCCACACCTGTAATCTCATAGCCTGACTTGTAGGACAGAGGATATCCGCCGGAAGCTTCAACTATGCAGCAGGCTGATTCATTCTTCCACTTGATATCAAGGTCACTGAGTGTACCGTTTGTTGTAGCCTGCATGATGGTGAGAAGATCTGAATCAAGAAGTGGAAGCACTACCTGAGTTTCGGGATCACCGAAGCGGCAGTTGTACTCGATTACCTTTGGTCCGTTCTTTGTAAGCATGAGACCGAAGTAGAGACAGCCCTTGAAGGTCCTGCCCTCCTTGTTCATAGCCTCGATGGTGGGCTTGAAGATCTTATCCATACACTCCGAAGCAATGTCCTTTGTGTAGTAAGGATTTGGAGCGATGGTGCCCATTCCACCGGTGTTGAGACCCTCGTCGTTATCGTTGATACGCTTGTGATCCATGGATGAGATCATGGGAACCACGACCTTGCCATCGGTGAAGCTGAGAACGGAAACCTCAGGTCCCTCAAGGAACTCCTCGATAACTATCTGATCACCGGAATGACCGAACTTCTTTTCCTCCATGATGGTCTTTATGCCATCAAGAGCCTCTTCACGGGTCATGGCGATGATAACGCCCTTTCCGAGAGCAAGACCGTCAGCCTTTATAACTGTAGGAATAGGACAGGTCTTAATGTACTCTTCCGCAGCGTTAATGTCGTTAAATACCTCATAGGCTGCTGTAGGGATACCGTACTTCTTCATGAGGTTCTTTGAGAAGACCTTGGAACCTTCAATGATGGCAGCCTTTGCCTCAGGACCGAAGGCAGGGATGCCTGCCTTTGCAAGCTCATCCACAGTACCGGCAACCAGAGGATCATCCGGAGCCACAACCACATAATCAAGAGCCTGCTCCTTGCAGAACTTAACCACTGCAGGAACATCGGTAGCCTTTATATCAGGAACGCACTCAGCATCCCTTGCGATACCGCCGTTACCGGGAATCGCATATATCTTCTCTATAGAAGAGTTCTTCTTAAGAGCCTTAATGATGGCGTGCTCACGACCGCCGCCACCGACAACACCAATTTTCATTGTTATCCTCCATGAAATGTTTTCGAATGGGTCGAGAAAATGCGTCGGGCGCGCGCCGGCCCACTCGATTGAAAGTACAGACCGCTTGTCCTTTTCGCAGAGGATGCACCTTTAGGGGTGCATCCTCTACGGAAAGTCCTGCACAGTCTGTTCTTTCAACTCGCAAGCCTAGGCGTACTTCCCTCCGCATTTTCTCTTACATATTGATAACGTTTAAAAGTATCATATTGAGATATTTAATTCTTTGCTTCTCTTATCTCCCGGCTCATCATTTCCGCTGCCTGAGGAAGAAGCTTCCACTCAGCCTGCTCCATGACACGCTTCTGAAGAACCTCCGGAGTATCCCCGGGCTCAATGTCTACAGCCTTCTGTAAAAGGATACGCCCGCCATCGGGAATCTCATTAACAAGATGAACCGTGGCACCGGTTACTTTGACGCCCCTTGCAAGAGCCGCCTCATGAGGCTTCAGACCGTACATACCTTTACCGCAGAAACTCGGAATAAGTGAAGGATGGATGTTAATGATCCTGTCCGCATACTTCTTTGTAAAATCCTCACTGAGAATCGTGAGATAACCTGCAAGAATTATAAGCTCTATGCCATGCTCCTCCAGAACACTGATAAGCTTCGGTTCATCCTTGTGAACCACGACATGCTCTATTCCCGCTTTCTCTGCCCTCTCAAGAGCAAAAATGTTCTCCCGGGATCCAACCACCAGAGTGATCTCCCCGTCAGGAATCTCCCCACGTCTCTCCGCATCGATAAGCGCCTGCAGATTAGTGCCGCCACCGCTGACCAGCACAGCAATCTTCGTTTTATTAGCCATATATTTTGCTTCTCCATCTGAGAATGGTATCAAGCACTGTTTTTGATACTCATTCGATTTAAGTGTAGATATAAACAACGTGAGAGAAAATGACCGGGATGGGTGCCAGGGCTTGCGAGATTTATCAGCATTTCGCAAGAAATGCTGATGCCCCCAGGCGGCGAGGCTGTTTCGGCGTAAGCCGAAATCAAACGAAAATGCCTGCGCATAGCGCATATAAATGGCATTTTCTCCTTGTTGAGAGCACAGACTGCGAAGAAATGTACGTATCTGAACGCACTTTTCAAAGTGCGTTCAGGACGAACATGACGAGAAGGATGTACTTTCAATCGAGTGGGCCGGTGCCCGCCCGAGCATTTTCTCGTACCATTTCATCAATGATGGAACAGTCTCATACCGGTGAAGCAAACCACCATACCATACTTATCCGCTGTATCGATAACATGGTCATCTCTTATAGAACCACCCGGCTCAGCAACATAAGTCACACCGGACTTACGTGCACGCTCGATGTTGTCACCAAATGGGAAGAAAGCATCAGAACCAAGAGCTGTACCGGTAAGAGTACCGAGATACTCCTTCTGCTCCTTTCTTGTGAACGGTGCAGGCTGCTCGGTGAAATACTGCTGCCATGCTCCATCTGAAAGAACATCCTCATACTCCTCGGAAAGGTAAACATCGATGACATTATCACGATCAGCTCTTCTTAAGCCCTCCTTGAAAGGAAGATTGAGAACCCTGTCACACTGACGAAGATGCCAGTGATCAGCCTTGTCACCCGCAAGACGAGTGCAGTGGATTCTTGACTGCTGACCGGCACCGACACCGATAGCCTGACCATCCTCAGCGTAAGCCACTGAATTTGACTGAGTGTACTTAAGAGTGATAAGAGCGATGGTCATGTTGAGGCGGGCCTCCTCAGGGATGTCCTTGTTCTTTGTTACGATGTCTGAAAATGCATCGTCAGTTACCTTGTAGTCATTCCTGCCCTGCTCGAAAGTAACACCAAACACCTGCTTGCGCTCAATAGCATCAGGTCTGTATGAAGGATCGATCTTAATAACATTGTAACCACCCTTCTTCTTGGTCTTAAGGATCTCCAGAGCCTCATCAGTATAGCCGGGAGCGATAACACCGTCAGAAACCTCGCGGTGAATGATCTTCGCTGTTGTGGCATCACAAACATCTGAAAGAGCGATGAAATCACCATAGGAAGACATTCTGTCAACACCACGTGCTCTTGCATAAGCGCAGGCAAGAAGAGAATCATCGAGACCCTCGATATCATCCACGAAGCAGGCCTTCTTTAGCTTGTCGGAAAGCTTGCGTCCGATTGCTGCGCCTGAAGGAGAAACATGCTTGAAAGAAGCCGCAGCCACATGACCTGTAGCCTCCTTAAGATCTGAAACCAGCTGCCAGCTGTTCAGGGCATCAAGAAAATTGATGTAGCCCGGACGACCGTTCAGGATCTCGATCGGGAGCTCGGATCCGTCATGCATATAGATCTTTGCAGGCTTCTGATTTGGATTCATACCATACTTTAATTCAAATTCCTTCATTTATTGATTCTCCTCTTCTATTTTGATTGAAACTGATTATCAGTTAACCTTCTCGAACTTGTTGATGAGCCTGTTCACAACACTGCCGTCGGCTGCATTGATATAACGCACATAAAGGGCAATCTTGTTCTCTTCGTTCAGGCTGTTCCAGATCATGTCAGCGAGCTCATCCGCACTGTTCGGAATCTTTACGCGCTCAGGCTCTCCCTCGAAAGTAGGGATAGGATTTCCGTTGTGCTTGTAGGTATGGATGAAATGACCGAGACCCTTCTGAAGCTTGTAGGAAAATGTGTAGCGCGCGCATTCGGTTCCATCGGCATCCTGTGATTTAAGGATGGACATCTTGTAGCTCTCTGAGTCATCAAGAGAAACAACGCCGCTGATTCTCGGAGTCCAGTTAGGACCGTCAGGCTCGAACTCTCTTGTTTCAAGAGCCTCTTCGAAGGTATCCCCGTTCTTCATGAACTCAAAGATGGTATCTGTATGATCACCGTTTGTTACGATGAGGTTCTCTCCGATCTTACGGATAGGGCTGTAAATAATGAGGCTTGGATCCTCAACCTTGCTTGAATCAGCAGGATAGATGGTCACTGTGTCGCCATCCTCTGTAAATATGCGGTTCCTTGAGTTTGCAGAACGTCCCATTATGAAGTAAGCCACTGCAACGGATAAGCCGTCCTCTGACTTGCCGATGATGATTCCGCGACCGGGATATTCGTTGTCCTTAAGCAGAGCGTCGATATCTGCGATGTCGTATGTTGCCATAATTATCCTCCCAAATGATGAATGTATATAAGAATTGGTACCGTAAATCTGTTATCACTCAAGAACTACCTTGTCCTCTGACCTGATGATCTCGCCGAGGTGATAAGCCTCTACGCCGTTCTCTCTGAGAACCTTAAGTGCAGTCTCCTCATCCTTCTTTGAAACCACAACACTCATTCCCACACCCATGTTGTAGGTATTGAACATATCACGTGTGGAAACATCACCTGTCTTCTGGATGAGTTTGAAGATAGGAAGGACTCTTACATCAGACATGCTGATCTTTGCACCGAATCCGTCAGGAATGGATCTTGGAATGTTTTCATAGAATCCGCCGCCTGTGATATGGCTGATGCCCTTGACTTTAACTGCCTCAAGAAGCTTTAAAACAGGCTTAACGTAGATTACTGTCGGAGTAAGAAGAGTTTCACCAAGGGACTTCCCGTCAAGTTCAGGAAGCGGCTTCTTAAGCTCTTCCGGACTTATGTTGTCAATGTCAAAGACCTTTCTCACAAGTGAGAAACCATTGGAATGAACACCGGAACTGGGAAGTGCGATAACAACATCACCCTCTTCCATGGAGTTGTTGTCGATGATATTTTCCTTATCAACGATACCTACTGAGAAACCTGCGAGATCGAACTCGTCCTCAGGATAGAAGCCCGGCATCTCTGCTGTTTCACCGCCTACGAGAGCACTGTCACTCTGAACACAGCCCTCTGCAACACCTTTTACGATGTCAGCGATCTTCTCCGGAACATTTTTTCCGCAGGCGATATAGTCAAGGAAGAACAGAGGCTTGGCACCGCAGCAGATAACATCGTTCACGCACATGGCAACGCAGTCGATACCAACGGTGTCATACTTCTCCATAAGGAAAGAAATCTTAAGCTTTGTTCCTACACCGTCGGTTCCGGAAACGAGAACAGGATGCTTATATCCCTCAGGAAGCTCGAAGAGTCCGCCGAAACCGCCGAGACCTGATGCAACACCGGCTGTCATGGTTCTTGCAACATACTGCTTCATCAGCTCAACTGATCTGTATCCTGCGGTAATGTCTACACCTGCATCCTTATATGCTTCGCTATAGCTCTTTGTATTCATAATTATTCCTTCTCCTCCGGTTTTACTGACGCACATGAGCTGTCGTCGAATTTTTCTATATACTCATCAGCGGAATGTTTATCCGTTTTGACACTATGCTGCTCTCTCCATTCCTTTGAGATCTTCTCTTCAAAGCGGTTCTTTGAAGTCACGGAAGGAATTTCGGTAGGATATCTGCCATCGAAGCATGCGGTACAAAAGCCCTTCTGACCGGTCTTGTCTGCGATTTTGACAATGTTTTCGACGGAAATGTATCCGAGAGAATCTGCACCGATTATTTTGGCAGTTTCTTCAACGGAATGATGGCAGGCAATGAGATTATCGCGTGAATCGATATCTATGCCGTAATAGCAGGGATTCATGAAAGGAGGCGCTGTGATACGCATGTGGACTTCCTTGGCGCCGGCTTCTCTTACGATCCGTACCAGACGCTCACTGGTTGTACCGCGGACGATGGAATCATCTACGAGGATGACTCTCTTACCCTCGATCTCGGAACGAATTGCATTGAGCTTGATCCTTACGAGATTTTCACGCTCGGTCTGACCGGGAGCAATGAATGTACGGCCGATGTACTTGTTCTTCAAAAGTCCTATACCGTAAGGAATTCCTGATTCACGGGAATAACCTACAGCTGCATCGAGACCGGAATCTGGTACACCGATTACAACATCGGCATCAACAGGATGTTCCTGAGCAAGATAACGGCCTGCCTGAACTCTCGCCTCATGTACGGAAGCACCGTCAAGGATGGAATCAGGACGTGCAAAATAGATATATTCGAAAACGCACATTGAGCGCTTTACTTTATTACAATGATCCTTTATGGAACGGATTCCGTTGTGATCTACAACGATGATCTCACCAGGCTCAACATCACGAACGAGCTTTCCGCCGACTGCCTCGATGGCACATGACTCACTGGCGAAAACCACTGAACCGTCCTCGAGCTTTCCGTAGCAGAGAGGATGGAAGCCGTGTTCGTCTCTTGCCGCGATGAGCTTGGATGGAGACATTATAACTAAGGAATATGCACCATGAAGCTTGTCAAGTGAGTTGTTCACAGCTTCCTCTATGGAACCTGTCTTGAGACGCTCTCTGGTGATAATGTATGAGATTGCTTCTGTATCTGTAGTGGACTGAAAAATGCATCCGTTCAGCTCAAGTTCGGAACGGAGCTCATAAGAATTTACCAGATTTCCGTTGTGACAGAGAGCCATGCGGCCCTTAACGTGGTTCACAACGATAGGCTGTGTATTGATACGGTTTGTGATTCCGCTGGTAGCGTAACGCACGTGGCCTACAGCCATCTGACCATTACCGAGACGTTCTATCTCGCTTTCAGGCATGGCTTCGCTTACGAGACCGAGTTCCCGGCGGAAACGGAAAAGACCTTCATCGTTTACTACGATACCTGCAGATTCCTGACCTCTGTGCTGCAGTGCATAAAGCGCATAATATGTAATACGTGCCAATGGTTTTGTTGTCTTGGAATAGATTCCGAAGACACCGCACTCCTCATGAAGTTTACCCATAAATCTCCTTAATAAAACAAATATTAGTTATTAAACTGTGCTTCTATAGCAGCGTTCTTTTCGATGATCTTTGCGTGGTTTGCGTCACGCTCATCCTGAAGCTTCTTTGCGAGCTCGCTGTCTTCTACTGCAAGTATTTCAATGGCAAGAAGTGCTGCGTTCTTTGCAGTATTTACGCCAACTGTAGCAACCGGAATTCCGGGCGGCATCATAACGGTGGAAAGCAGTGCGTCCATTCCGTCCATGACCTTTGATGAACATGGGATTCCGATGACAGGAAGTGTGGTGTTGGCCGCGATTGCACCTGCAAGATGAGCAGCCATACCGGCAGCTGCTATGATAACGCCGAAACCGTTTTCTCTGGCTGACTTTGAAAACTCAGCAGCTTCCTCAGGGGTTCTGTGAGCACTGTACACATGTACCTCAACAGGTACGCCGTAGTCTTTAAGTACAGTAATGCCCTTTTCAACAACAGGAAGATCTGAATCGCTTCCCATAATGACAGCAACTTTTCTCATATTTCTCCTTTTCACATAACAGAAAAGGGGAACAGCATATAGCTGTTCCCCTTAGGTTATACGATATTCTTGAATACATTACGGCAGATTACACGATTTCCAATAGAAAAAAACGCGAAAACAAACGCGCAGAAAATCGCGTGAAGAACATGCTGACCGGAGGATATGAGGGCAGAAAAAATTCCGCAGTGAACAGTATTGAAAAATCCCATTCGCTTCATCCTCAAAATTCCTTTCAACTTAATCTGCTGAATGACAACACTCAGAATTATATTAAAAGGAGATACCAGAGTCAAGGGTGTAAAAACGCTGTAAAATTTTGTTAATTAAAGTGCTAATTTGGAATTATATTGCATTGACAGTGTCACAGCGAAAAAGCCGGAGATACTGTTATTTTTTTGACATTTCCGGCAGGGTGTTTAAACATGAAAAAACCGCCCGGCAGCCTGTATCAAAGGTTACCGGACGGGTAAGTACTGTTTTAATTTTTACTCTGCCATCTTGAGAAGGATGTCATTTGATCTCTCAATGAACTTTGTCATCTCTTCAGCAGGTAACGGTGACTGCTGGATTCTTGCAAGATCGTAGAGCTGCTCTGAAATAAGATCGATGGTGGCCTTCTTTGACTCATCCTTACCGTTGTTCATAAGGTACTTAACAAGAGGATGCTCTGTGTTAAGGATGAGAGTCTCCTGTACAGGCATAGCACCCATACCCATGCCGCCCATAGCGTACATCTTCATCATATCGTTCATACGACGGCTCTCCTCGGAGATGGAAAGCATAGCGGCAGTCTTTTCCTGAGTGAGCTTCTGAAGCTTTACAGTGAGGCTGTCCTTCTTTGTTGCGGTACGGATCTCTGTCTCCAGCTCCTTGGACTGCTCGTCAAAGAGCTTCTGCTCATCTTCTGTAACCGAAGCCTTGAACTCCTCTGTAAGGTCAGCGTCGATTCTTCTGAAGTGAACGCCCTGATTCTTTGCCTCGAGTTCAGAGATAAATGGCTGGTCGATACGCTCTGAAAGAACTACGGCATCCTTACCTGAATTCTTGAACATGGCGATGTACTGGCTCTGCTGTACTTCGTCGGTTACATAGTAGATAACCTTGTTCTTTTCCTTAGCGTCTGAAGAAACCTCTTCGGTCTTAGCGGATGTGTCAGCATTGGCATCTGACTTAGCCTCAGTTGAAGTCTCGCCTTCAGCGTTTTCCTCTACATCAATCTTGTTTACTTCGAGACACTCCGGAAGAGCGAGATACTTACCGTTGATGTCCTTGAAGAGGATGTAATCGGTCATCTTCTGGCAGAACTTATCGTCACGGAGACATCCGTACTTGATGAATGGTGCGATGTCATCCCAATACTTCTCGTAGTTCTCACGGTCTACCTTGCACATTCCGGAAAGCTTGTCAGCTACCTTCTTTGTGATGTAATCGGAGATCTTCTTAACGAAGCCGTCATTCTGAAGCTGAGATCTGGAAACATTGAGAGGAAGGTCCGGACAATCGATAACACCCTTAAGGAGCATGAGGTACTCAGGGATGACTTCCTTGATGTTGTCGGCAACAAATACCTGATTGTTGTAGAGCTTGATAGTACCTTCTGCGGACTCGTACTCCATATTGATCTTAGGGAAGTAAAGTATACCCTTCAGGTTGTAAGGATAGTCCATGTTAAGGTGAATCCAGAAAAGAGGCTCCTTATAATCGTGGAATACCTTGTGGTAGAACTCGATATAATCCTCCTTCTTACACTCGCTCGGAGATTTTGTCCAGAGCGGATTTGTGTCGTTGAGAAGGACCGGACGCTTTTCGATCTTAACCTTTGCAGGAGTCTTTGTTTCCTTACCGTCCTTGTCTGTTTCTGTCTTCTCAGGAATCTCCTCCAGAACAACGTCTGAGTCAAGCTTCTTGTCAGCGTCGATGGTCTCTGAATCCTTAGGAAGCTTTGTGATATAGATCTCGATAGGCATGAAAGAACAATACTTATCTATGATCTCTCTCATCTCCCACTCATTGTCATACTTGAGAGCGTCATCGTTGAGATGAAGAGTGATAACTGTACCGATATCTGTTTTGCTTCCCTCTGTGATTTCGAAATCGGTTCCGCCATTGCAGTTCCAGTGAACAGCCTTTGCGCCTTCCTTATATGAAAGAGTGTCGATCTCAACCTGATCGGCTACCATAAATACACTGTAGAAACCAAGACCGAAGTGACCGATGATCTGGTCGTTGTTTGCCTTGTCCTTATAGGTATTGATGAAGTCTGTAGCACCTGAGAATGCGATCTGATTGATGTACTTATCAACTTCTTCTTCAGTCATTCCGATACCGTTATCCCTGATGCTAACAGTACGCTTTTCGGAATCTACAATAACGTCTACTCTTCCCTTATAGTCTGAAGGCTTTGTCCACTCGCCGATGAGGCTGAGCTTATCAAGCTTTGTGATGGCATCGCAGGCATTGGATACGACTTCACGTACAAAGATATCCTGATCTGAATACATCCATTTCTTTATAATAGGGAAGATATTCTCAGAATTGATTGATAATGAACCTTTCTTTGACATATAAACACCTCTTTATGTGAATTTTAGTATATTTAAATCAACGAAATGTAGTATAGCACCGCTGTTAGCACTCTGCAAGTCGAGCTGCTAACAATTTTATGAATTCTTAAGACTCAATATGTAACATAGAATGCAAAAAAAAATAGAGATAATCACTAAGGATTATCTCTAGGAATGGAACCGCGGGGACTCGAACCCTGGACCGATCGGTTATGAGCCGACTGCTCTAACCAACTGAGCTACGGTTCCATGTGATATTTACTTGATCTGATTTATCTTAAAGATAAAAGCCGGGATTCGGACTCGAACCGAAGACCTACTGATTACAAATCAGTTGCTCTACCAACTGAGCTATACCGGCTTAACTCCTCCAGTTGGACTCGAACCAACGACACCGCGGTTAACAGCCGCGTGCTCTACCGACTGAGCTATGAAGGAATATACAACTTAATTTACAAGGTTTATCGTGCCTTGAAAACTGCACACCACATTATCAATTATTCTCAGTAATACATCTTCTAGGTTTCAGTCTGCTCTGTCAGCAGCCTGAAATTTCGCTTCGCGAAACAGCATTTCTTCGAAATACTGCCATATCGTTCCGGAGTTTTTTGATAAAAACTCCTCCACTCTCTATCCGTAAATTCAACCTCATTGGTCAAACCCTCGACCTATTAGTAACTATCACCTGAATGCTTTACAGCAC
>SVDD01000009.1:0-111920 GCA_015057945.1 Lachnospiraceae bacterium
ACAAAAAAATCCTGACAGCGGATCATCCGCCGTCAGGACTTGATTTGCTTTGTCAATATTCTATTCAGTAAATATTCTATTCAGCAAATAATCTCTTCAGATCAGCCTCGCTATAAAGCCTGCGAAGTATACGGTCTTTAAACCGGACGTCCGGGATTACAAGCATCCCTTCCCGTCCTCATCTTCCCTTCACCCGGCTTCCAGCTCCAGGCGCTTCTTTTCCACCAGCTCTCCGATACCGTCCTCGAAGGAAATCTCCTGTCTGAAGCCCAGTCTCTGAAGCTTCAGGATCTCGGGAGACATATTGAAACCTCCCTCGGCGTTGTTGCTGCGGATTCCGAACTCAAGCTCTGCTCCGCCTCCGGCTATTTCATTCATGGCCTGAACGTACTTCTTCAGAACTCTGGAATCACTTCCGGCTATATCATAAACATCTGTGCGCGTCTCATCAGAATCTATGAGAATGCCTATGGCTCTTGCGCAGTCACGGACTTCAAGGTAATTCCATCTCTGTACACATGGCCCCAGAACTACAGGTGTTTTCCTGATAGAGCCCTTAAGGACTGTGTTAACGAGACTTGTCTTGTGGTCTCCGTCTCCGTACACGCTGAAAATACGCATATGGATGAACTGCATGGCATCCTTCTCGTAGATCTGGCCGAGAAGACTCTGCTCGGTAGCCCAGCGTCCGAAGGCACGCTTCGCCTTTCCGTAAGGACTTATGGGCCTTGGTGCACGGTGATTTCCGTCACCGTATTCCGCCTGCGATCCTGCAAAGATGAACTTCTTCGCTCCGAGAAGCTTCGCCATAATATAGGCCTTTTTTGCATTTTCAATGTTCTGGATCTGTATATCTGTGTTCTCCCTGCCTGCCGAGCCTATGCCGTCCCATGCAAAATGCAGCCACACATCGATAACCTTGTCTTTCTCTCCTGACTTCTCCACTATCTCTGCAAAGTGTTCCTCTCCGCACTCTGCATCCGGCAGCTGATCAAAATCCAGATAAACTGTACGGTAATTTGGGTACTGTGTTATACCCCTCTCCTCCAGTACGTTCTCGTTTTTGCTCCCGGGCCTTACGGCCCCGATCACCTCATGATCTTCCCCTAAAAGCTGGAGCGCAGTATATGCCCCCAGAAAACTGGTGACTCCGGTAATAAGTACTTTCATACGGTGTTCCCCTCTCCCCTATACTCTATAAGCTTATCGCCTCCCCTAATAATAACCCTTTATATACGTTTGACAAGCATTATTTTGTTCATTTCCTCCTCCGGAAGATAGGGAGCAAGGTCCTCAAGAGGCGGGCTTACGATCTTTCCGTCAGGCAGTTTTTTGGCTGCGGACTTCGGCAGGAACTGCTGTGACATGGTGACCATGATCTCGCATATTACAGGCCCCTCTGTCTCAAGGGTCTTTTTGAAGGTCTTCTCCAGATCCTGGTTATGAGACACTCTCATAAACGGATAACCGTAGGCTGCAGCAAGCTTCTCCATATCAGGGAAGCTGAGATCGTTGATGCCGTCCACACCTGAATCCACACCGATTCCCACAAGTGGTTCACCTCCGAAGAGATTGGTCTGAGTCTGCCTTATGGAGTGGTAACCTCCGTTATTTATGACAAATATCTTTATGGGCATCCTGTGGCTTATTATGGTCTGAAGCTCCTGAAGGTTCATCTGTATGGATCCGTCTCCTGTGAGAAGAATGATGTCATGCTTCTCATAAGGCGGATAGGCCTCGTCCTTACCTGTCCAGTACTGATCATGGATCTCAGCCTTCAGGCGTTCATCTGCGTTTTCATAATATGAAGGATCCTCTTTTGCATTCACGGAATGTACTGCCACCGCAGCACCTATGGCCGCCGGAAGTCCGTATCCCATGGAGGCAACTCCGTCCTGGGATATGAATCTTGTGCCCTTCTTGATGATGTAGGCCTGTCCCCCCGCAACACAGGGTGAGCCGTTGCCCACTACTGTTACCTGGCCCGGCTCTGCAAGGCGGGAAATGATATCGATCACGGCATAGACATTGGCACGATTATCGGGATCATCCTGTCTCTGGGGAGCCTCGCTGTTAGGCTCAAAATGCTCAGGAAGAACTGTCGGATAGTTCTCTCTGTAGAAGGCGCAGGTCTCAAGCCAGGTGAGGTGCCCTGAAGCATCGGCTTCCCCTGGTCTTCCGCCAATGTTTCCGGATCGTACACTGTCACTTCCGGCAGATTCAGACTCAGAAAGTGATCTTCCTTCCGCCACGGCTCTTGCCTTTTTGTTATGGCAGATGCTCATGGCATCATCTCTGAGTATGCCCTTTCCGCCCTTGAAAAGAGGCTCATCTCTCGTGATGCCTATTTTGTCAAGCTCGTGAAGCATGGCCTTGAGAAGAGTTCTTGCATCGGCATGTACCGGCATATCGCAGTGAACTGACGGCTTCCTGAGTTCTTCGGCATCTATATCGTTTACGATCACGTAGGCATCTCTTGCCCAGGTTTTGAAGTTATAGCCAACCTGTCGGATGTTGAGTCGGGAACCTATGCTCAGTATGAGGTCTGCATTCTGCACAGTAAGATTGCCCGGACGATCTCCTCTTCCTCCGGGTCGACCCGCATAGAGAGGGTCTTCAGTCGGAATGATATCAGGTCCGTTCCAACCCACAACCACAGGGATGTTCAGTCTGTGAGCCACTTCGAGGAACAGAGTCTCGGCGCCTGCGATGCGGATTCCGTTTCCTGTGTAGAAGACAGGGCGCTCTGAAGCACGGATCTTTTCTATAATAGAGAGAGGTATAGCCGGGTCCAGAGGAGGTACCGGTGTCTCACGGTTTGATGTATCACTGTCCTCAGGAACCGAGTGAGACTTCCCGGTCTTTGCCCAGCCGTCTCCGCCTGCCTCGTAATCCTCTCTGTCAAATCCCACAAGCTCATCGGTTTCAACGAAAGTACCCTGCACATCCACCGGGATATCCAGCCATACAGGTCCCGGACGACCGGTCTGGGATAGGTAAATGCACTTTTCCACTGCATAGCGGACTCTCATGGGGTCACTGAGCATCTCTGCGTACTTTGTCATGCAGGAAATGGACTTTGTTATCTCAAATTCCTGATCTCCCATGGCACGGAGACGGGTTCCGTTCTGCTCTCCGGCCCATCTTGCTGTATTGTCATACCTGACCTGTCCTGACATGACAATCATGGGGATGGAATCAAGCCACGCTCCCAGAACACCGGTGATGGCATTGGTACCGCCGGGACCTGAGGTCACGCAGAGAAGTGCCGGTCTGTTATAGATACGTGCGTAGCTCTCTGCCGCCATGGCACAGGCCTGTTCATGGTGCTGGTAGAGGGTGTGCATCCCTTTCTGGTGTCCGAAGGCATCGTTAAGATGCATGGCACCGCCTCCGGTAACCGAGAAGTTCTGGGTGATTCCGTTCTCCACCAGTTTTTCCGCTATATACTTAGCCAGTTTTATCTTCATAATATTTTCCGCTCCTCACAGTGAAATTCGCCACATAAGATATCGGCTTTTGATACTCACATCATAAAATTTCATGTTTGATTTGTCAAAAAAAGGTGACCGCCGGAACCGGCGATCACCTTTACTCTTTATCCTGTCAGAATAGCTTCTCTGTAACTGATTTTTCATAATTGCCGATCATGCATGGCGCGTACTTCAGCCGTCAGAATAACTGCTCTGTCACTATTTTTACCGCAAGAAGTCCAAGTACGGCCATGATGGACGGGCGCACAACCTTGATGCCGTTCTTCATTACGAGACCTGAACCTATATAGTTTCCTGCCATGTTGCAGAGGGCGCACGGAATTCCCACAGCAAAAAGCACCTGTCCGTGAAGGATAAAGATCACGAGGGAGGTGATATTGGTGGTCAGGTTGATGGCCTTTGTCTGTCCGTTGGCGGTCTTTACCCCAAGATGGGCAAATACCGTGAAGGCAATGATAAGGAAGGTTCCCGTACCCGGCCCGTAGAAGCCATCGTAAAAACCTATGAAAAGAGCTGCGATAACAGCTGTCACACAGGTTCTCATATCCACCGTTACTGCGCTATCGCCGTTATCTTTAAAGATCTTTCTGTTAAGAACTATAAATGCAGTCAGCGGAAGCACAAGGATAAGTATATATACAAGGATCTTTTCCGGTATCACGAGACTGAGTCTGGCACCGAAGGATGAACCTATGATGGCAGCTATTATGGAAGGAACTGCTATTTTCCAGTTAATAAGGCCTTCCTTTATAAATCTCACTGTGGAGACCGTCGTTCCGCAGGCGCTGGACAGCTTGTTGGTGGCTATGGCCGTATGAACAGGCAGTCCTGCAAGAAGATAGGCCGGAAGGGAGATGAGCCCGCCGCCTCCGCCGATGGAATCCACCAGTCCTGCAAGAAACAAAAGGGGACAGCATATAAGATATGTAATTGCGCTTATGTTCATTTCGTATTTTTCCTTATTTTTCTTAAATTCGGGGTGCCGATTTCCTAGTCTATTACATTTTTTAAAAAACGCAATCCATATATCAGATGATATTTTAGTCTGTTTTTCAAAAATTCTTCTTACACCGGATATAAGTGGGGTGATTTTAGCGCTATTTTTACACCGTAAAACTGTTTCCTTTCTTATGGGTCCGGTATCCTCCTTCTTACTGCAGCTCTTTCACCGTCGGGAAGAGTTAAAATCCCGAAGCTTAGAAAATGTCGGTCATTTTTCATTATTATTCGCAAAATTAATGCACCTATGAGCAAGTAGAGCCTTTAAGGAGAGATTATATGGAAGAATAGTTTTGGGAAACTTTTGTTCTTTCCATCAAGTTGTAAAATCGCCGTATTTATTCTCCATTATGTCCCTGAATAAGGCAGGTATTTTACACCTTTGAAATGCGATTTCCGGTATTTATATCTTTCGGAAAGTAATTTTTGCCATTATATGCAAAAACAATCGTTTTGTGGTATCCATATCTGGTATGGGGTTTCGCTTTACTTTCTACATATAGTTTTCGATAATCCCAGGTTCTTCTATATGTATTTTGATCAAAAAATGTCAAAATCAATCTGGTCATATCCAATCTTATAAATTACGTCATAAATTATCTTAAGGATTCTTTCAAATTAATAATTTGTTGTTTTTTCACTGAATTTTTACTTGTAGTATATATTTTGTTTATTTTTTGATTATAATTTTTTATAAAAATATCAGAATATCTGTGTTTTTTGAAAAATACAAAAAAAACGGCTTATTTATACCCCCTATATTCCGTATTTCATGTGTAAGTCTCTCCTTTTAAATCTTCATTTTTTCTGCTTTTTCCCGGATCTCACTCCTGTTTTTTCATTTAAGAGTTAAGAACCGGTCCATTTTCGGTTTTCTCCATGGTTATTCTGTCTTTCCTATGTCTAATGGCTGAAATTCCGGAGTATCTCCCGAATCTCCGGCTTTTTATTAACAGAAAAAAGATGTCCAAAGACCAATAACCGCCTCTCTGCGTCTGTGCTTTTCTCAGTTTCTGATTATCCCCTTTTATCCCCTTTAAACAGCCATTATGTGAAGTTGGCCGATCCCTTAATTTTATGCTTTAAAGTCAGTATTTTTAATCGTTTTCAATTAGCGGCAACGTCAGCTCATACACTGCTCCGTGGTCAGGATGTACCTTATTTTTCACAGTTATGGAGCCTCCAAGGTACTTTACGGCACCTGCAACCACAGACAGTCCTATACCGTATTTTCCATCCTTACCCTTGTAGTAGAGCTCGAACATGTGTGGCAAATCCTCTTCCGCGATACCCGGTCCGTCATCGGATATGGTTATAGTGACGCATTCTCCCCCCATAAGTCTTATGTGCACCTCGGATTCCGCGTATCTCATACAGTCGGAAACGATATTCTGTATGATCCTTATCAGAAGATCCGGGTCAGTGGTCATCATGATATCTTCGGCACCGTCATCCTCCTCAAAAAACAGCAGTTTTTTGCTGTCATCAAGCTTTTCCAGGGCTTCTGCCTGCTCCGATATAAGCTCGTTAACCGACAGTTTTAATCTGTTCTCAGGCCAGGAATCCGAATCAAGCTTCGACAAGGTAAGGCTTGATTCCAAAAGCCTTTGTATGCGCCTGCCCTCTCTCACGATGACTCCTGCCGCCCTCCCGGTATCGCTGATTATACCCCTTTGAATCCCGTCGGCGTAGCCGATTATGGACACAAGAGGTGTCCTGAGATCATGGGAAATGTCTCTGAATAGCTTTTCTCTCTCAGCCTGGGTTTTAGCCGCTTCGTCAGCTCTTTCCCTTTCCATTTCCGCAGTAAGCCTTTCTCTCTCGCGCTGGGCCTCGAGCACCATCTTCTCACGTTCCCTCTGCCTCTCCATCTCTCTTTCACGTTTCTCTATCCTGTCAGATACCAGAAAGATGGACACTGCTGCTATAAGAAGCACTGGGGCAGTGATCCACAGAACATAGTATCTTATCTGCCGGAGCAGGATTCCGGCATTTTCTACCTTCTTGTAAAGAATGAACCGTCTCCCTGTCTTTCCGTCATCAATTGCCGCAGCTTTATAGATATCCCCATCCACATCAAGAGACACCGGTATTTCGTCCAGAATCCCCTTTTCATGGGCGCTGATAAGCTCCTCTTCAAGATCCCTGCGATAATTTCTTCTCAGGGAGTGAAACACTGCCTTTCCGGTCTCATCAAGTATCAGAAGCTGAACCTCATCCGGCTCTGAGCTGAAGCGTTTTTTTACAGCATTCTGAAGATCCATACAGTTCGGGTGAGGTTTTTCCGTTTCTTTCAGGATCTCTTTTACTTTTCGGTCCACCTCCGTTTCCGAACTGAAGCTAAGGTATTCATTGGCGCCCATCCCCACAACGGACCATATCCCTCCGGAAAACAGTATCAATAAAAGAAGTACCGGCAAAAGTATCCTGAGTCTCCTCCACAACCAGTTTATTTTATCTTCCATTAAATTCCTGTCTTTCTTTTTTCTTTTCTTATCCACATTCCCCATATCATATCTCATTCACCGGATGTGTACCTTCCGGTGAAAAGGACCTGTCCTCTTAATTTTCCGTCATTCTGTAGCCGAAGCCCCATACAGTTTCCACCCTTGCGGATGATCCGGCAGCTCTCAGTTTTTTCCTGAGCCTCTTCACCAGGTCATCTGTCATTCTCACATCTTCATGAAGCTCTGCATCCGGGAGCTTCCAGACCACGCTCAGAAGCTCTGATTTAGAGACCGCAGTCTCTTTTCTCAGAATGAGGAAGTGCACAAAATCGAACTCCATGGGTGTCACCTGTATTTCCGTGATTTTCTCACCCTTATTTTTTTCTTTTTCTTCCTTCAGACTCTCATTTTTCGGAATTACAGGCCTTATTTTTATCCCGTTATATTCAGTGCCGGTTTCACAGATAAATATTTTTTCACTATTATATGGATTTTCTTCCTGCTTTTTTTCGCAAATATTTCTGTCCCCGGAACATGCATCTGCCTCTGTTATATCAGGCTCTTTATCCACATATTCTGTTTTTTTCGGCTTAGTATATTCATCGTTTTCCATGACAGATTCCACGTAAACTCTGTGTGCTGCAAAATCCACCACAAGATTTCCACATTTTTCAGTCTTCTTTCCCACATCAGGTGCAGATTTTCCACCATTAAGCTCCGTTCCGGATATTTTGTCATTTTTCCCCTCATCTTCTCCTGTCAATGCCCTGTTTTCAGCTGAAATGAGCATCTGGTTACGCAGTATATCGGAACGCCTGAGAAGTGCCTTCACTCTCGCCACCAGCTCCAGGGGAAGAAAGGGCTTAATAAGATAGTCATCGCTTCCCATGGTAAGGCCGGTCACTCTGTCAATGGGTGTATCTTTGGCTGACACCAGGATAATGGGGAGCGCTCTGAGAAGCGGATCCTCTGACTTTCTTATCCTGCTGCATGCCGAAAGCCCGTCTGTTCCCGGCATCATGATATCCATCAGTATGAGATCAGGTTTTTTACCCTCATAAGCATCGTTTCCCTCTATTGTATTATTTACAGTTTTTTTCCCTTCCGTAAGCCTGAGTTCGCTCATGACTTGGTCTGCTCCCGCAAAAGTTTCCACCCGAAATCCTTCATTTTCCAGAAAGGTCTTTTCCATTTCTCTTATATCTTTTTCATCATCCACCACATATATGAGCTTTTCTTCCATGCTTTCCTTCGTGCTTTCTTTCATGCCTTCTCCATCCATACGCTTCTATCCCTCACAGGCACAGGTTTTCACAGATTCTATCATCACTTTCTGAAATGAGGCTGAATAATCCAAAAAAGCTTTTACGGTACATGGCAGAACCCGAAAAAAGACCGGCTCCGAATCACGGGGCCGGTCTTTTCGTACATTTTTTAAGAGAGTGCTTTTTTATTTATTAAATCAAAGTTTTTCAACCATCATATCAGTCATAGAGAGTATATTCTTCTGATACATAGTCCGCTGTGTTATATGTTGTTGAGCTGTATGTGAAGGTCTCATTGCCTGCCTTATATGCAGTTGCTGCCTTTACAGCAAGGTCATCAGCCGGGATATATGCCACCTTACCATCGTAAATAGCATAGTAGTTATCATCGCCATCCTTTACATATCCGCTTGTTACTACTGAACCTGATTTACTTACAAGTACATAGGTTCCTGTTGCGCCGTACTCAACGAGCTCGTAATAGCTGTCGTTGTCGGCCTTCTGAAGTATACCGTATTTATAGTACTTCTTGCTCTTGATACCGTTGTAAGCCTTACCGTTGGAGTTGAAATAGAAGGTATAGGTATCATCGGAAAGGGTGATATTAACCGAGCCATCCTTGGTCATGGCCCCACTGTTCTCATCTCCGAAGTAGTAGAGATTAAGATCTCCTCCGTTTGCCTCACCGAGTGAATAGATATCCTCGGCTGTTATATCGTCTTCATCAAGATCCTCCACGATAGAGCCGCAGCTTGAGATGGAGCTTGCATCAAGTATCATAAGTCCGCTCTGCATGATGCCGTATTCATTGAAATAGTACCACTTGGAATTGATCTTCTTTGCCTGGCTGGTCACAACATAACCTGTGCTGTTGGTGTAGAACCAGCGGTATGTGCCGTCCTCGTAATCATCCTCATCCATCTCCTCACTCGGAATAGCCTGCACCCATGAGTTCTTCTTTATTGAACCTGAAGTGAGGTCTGAGTATCTGTAGACATTTGTCGTAGATGAGGAAGCAGTATCATCCCATCCGGAAACCATTACACCGTTTGAATCAAAGGTATATCTGTAGGAATTGATGACCTTTGTTGTATCGGTGAGCTTCTTTCCGTTCTCAGTCTTGAAATAGAACCATATAGCCGAATAGTCCTCGTAGGTGTCATCTGTTGTTGTAAGGTCTTCCTCATACTGATGCCAGCCTGTGACCATGGCGCCGCTGTCCTTATCTCCGAAGTACCATACAGCGTCATAAACCGCCTCTGCATCATCGGAAACGTCGATCATATCGCCGTTCTCATCCACATAGCCGTAAAGCATCTGTCCCTGATCATCGAACATGTACTTGCTGCCGTTGATGGTAACAGGTGTTGATGTATCTGTATAGGCCTTACCGGTCTCACGGAAGTAGTACCAGGCATAGCCGTCATAATTGTCATCGTCCGTGGCAACCGCCTTCCATGAATTTGTGATCATGGCTCCGTCAGAACCTACGTAATAATAGTTAGTGCCGTCCTCGATAAGGGTGTTTCTCGCCATCGTTCCGTCTGAACTTAAGTAATAGTATTTACCGTCAGAAACCTTCCAGCTGTCTGACACATATTCTCCGTTGTTGTCGAGATAATACCATTCGTCGCCCTCCTGCTGCCAGCCTGCTGCCATAGCAGCTGTTGACATCATTGCAGCCATCGCACCTGCTGCGAAAACTGTTTTACCGAGAGATGCTGTCCATCTCTTTTTACCGTTTTTATCTGCGATCATTTTTGACCTCCTAATTAACCAAATCCTGATATTTTGTATCTGCTCTCTCGAGCTCACGGTTATATTAGCTGAGGCCATATCGGCTAAACTAGATTATTCGTGTGGCAGATTTGTGGCAGTTTTTTCAACTCTTGTGAGCCTTTTTCTCCTTCACCTTTCTGGCGAACTCCGCCATCTCATAGAATTTCTTCACTTTCTCTTCCAGTGCCTTAAAATCGATACTGAATCCCGGAGCTATTCTTCCCGCCGGCACTTCATCCTCGAAGCTGTAGTACTTCGGAAGGCTTATGTCCGAGAAATCGTATACCATAAGAGACTTGTGCTCCACATCGATAATCCAGTATTCTCCGACTCCCGCGTTTCTATACTTGTTGATTTTCAGGAAAAGATCACGTTTTCTGTCTTCCAGGTCGCTTCCCAGAAACTCGATGGTCACCTCAGGTGCCCCTTCTACGAACTCTCCTCCGGCAACCTGCTGTTCATCCCTTACGATACAGATATCCGGCACTATGCAGGTCTTATCATCCTTATCTATGCGTACTCCGACATACATGAAGGCTCTTGCATATTCCTCTGTCCCGTTGCAGGCCTGTGTTATCATGCCGTAAAGATTTCTGAGATAGACTCCGTAAATCGGGAGATTACTCTTCATCTTGTAGATAAAGCCGTCAATAAGCTCTGTTCTGTCTGTTCTTTTCTGGTTATCCTCTATGGTGTATGGTCCTGTTTCGTACATTATTGCCTCCATGGGTCATGCAGGAATCGACTTTACTCTGATTCGTATAAGACCCTTTAATTCAGTCTGAAAGCTCACTTTCAAACTTCTCTTCTTTGTTCCAGGGTCAGCTCTCTCATCTCCGGAAGCCCTTCCGGTTCATGACTCGCAAGAATCAGCGGGCGCCTCCCCTTATTTTTCATGATGTAGTCTATGACCCGTTTTCTTGTTTTGGGATCAAGTCCGGTGAAGGGCTCATCCATCACCAGAATGTCTGACGGCGGCAGCACGGCCCTCACAATGGCCACTCTCCGCTTCATTCCTCCGGAAAGCTCTCTTACCGGCTTTTCCAATGCTTCCGGCTCAAGTATCTCACTTAGAGCCCTTCTTGCCCTCTCCCGGGAAACAGACGGGTCCACCAGGGAGACATTGTCAACCGAAGACAGCTGTTCCAATAATCTGTCCTCCTGGAACACCATCCCTACCCTGAGTCCCTTTCCGCCGTGGGCCGCTTCCCCCATGCTTATCTCCACACTTCCGCTGTCAGGCTTTTCAAGTCCTGCGATGATCCTTAGGAGGGTGGTCTTCCCTATACCTGAAGGACCTCTCAGAAGCACATCTCTGCTGTCCGAAGCTGTATCGATATGAAGGTCCACCCGGTCAAGCACCGGCTTTCCTTCGTATATCTTTGTTATACCTTTAAAATTTATCTGCATCTGCTGTTTTCCTTTTTGATTTATACCTTTATAGGGTTAAGCTCTAAGCTCACTTCTTATGGGAAAAGCAGAAGCCCATCAGTCCGAGGATCAGCTTTTCCACCAGAAAAGACACCACCACTATAGTGATGGTCCATGCAAAAAGATCCGCCGTTTCCAGATATATCTTGGCCTGATAAAGTCCGTTTCCCATAGAGCCAAGGGGCTGGCCAATGACCTCTGCCGCCACTCCGCTTTTCCAGGCCATGCCTAGAGCAGCCTGGAATGCGCTGTATAAGTAGGGGTAGACCGAGGGAAGATAGATGTATCTTACACGCCTGAGTACCGGAATCCTGAAGACCTCCGCCATTTCCAGAAGCTTCGGATCCGTGGCCTTGAGCCCTCCCAGAGTATTTATATATAAAAGCGGCATAACCACCAGGGAGCTGATGTAAAAGGACAGATTTTTGTTGCCTGCCCAGATGAGCAGAATGATGACGAAGCTGGCAACAGGAACTGCCTTCAAAACAGATATGAAGGGTTTCAGAAAATCCTCCATGAACCTCACCCGATAAGATATAAAGGCTAGTGATATCCCCATGGCTGAACCGAAGCAGAAGCCTCCTATGATTCTTATGAGCGAGAACAGAATCGCATTCCGGTATTCCCTCGTTAAAATCATCTGCATCAGTGCTTTAGCAGACTCAACGGGGCCGGCCATAAGGATACTGTTGTGAACTGCGGCGCTCAGAAGCTGCCACATGATAAGCCACACTAGTATGATTCCTGTTTTTTTAAATAGGGTATTTATCTTTACTGCCATGTTCTCTCATTTTACCTCCATAGGTCTTTTGCAGGATAGAGCTGTCGGCGGAAGCTTTAAAGGAATCCGCTCCTATTTTATCTCCATAGGTCTGCTGCAAGCCTCATGTCCCTTTATTCTAGCAAAAAAAGTGCCACAGTAAGAACTTAATGTTCCAAACTGTGGCACTTTATCTCTTTATAGGTCCAGGCACCTGTTTTGTTCATCCCGGGGCAGCTTACAGCCTGATCAGGATGATGGAAGAAGCCAGACCTGTTTTCATCTTCACCTTACAAAGTAGAAATCATCCTCAGGAAGCTTTCCGCCTACTGCCTTGGGATTCTGCTCAAAGAGAACCTTGAGGTATCCCGAAAGGCTCTTCTTCATCTCTTCACCTGTAACTGAGACGATATTGCACTCCGGAAGTGCCTTTTCAGCAACAGGTGCCTTTGCGATGATACCGTACTTTGCAACAAGTTCTGCGGTGGTCTTAAGGTCTGAAGCTGCCTTTTCGGTACTTGCCTTGTGATCCTCTATGAAGGCTTCCACTGCTGCTTCGTTTGTCTCAAGATAATCGTTCCTTACAACCGTTACACCTGTGAGAAGTCTGGAATCCTCCGAAACCGCATCCCATTCATCTGTAAGAGAAAATGCCACCTTGAGATCCTGATTCTGAGCCATGGCAACTGTCACGAAGGGCTGTGGAAGGATGGCAATCTGTGAAGGATCGTTTCCGAGAGCTGCTGCGATCTCTGTTGATTCCGATTTGAACTGAACATCGCAATCTGTGACCTCATTTTTATTGAGGAGATAGTTGAGTGCATACTCCGGTGTTGCACCCTGACCTGTTGAAAGCACTGTCTTGCCGGAAAGGTCCTTAACGCTCTTAATGTTTTCATCTCCTGTAACGCAGTAAAGCACACCCAGAGTGTTGATGTCCAGGACGCTGACTCCCTGATTAGTCTTGTTGTAAGCAATAGCTGCAAGGTTTGCAGGAATGAGTGCTGCATCGAGATCTCCTGATACGAGCTTTCCGAGAATAACATCCGGCTGTGTCTGCATCTCAAAGAGATATCCGCTCTTGTCTCCCTTTTCCACCTCATCCATAAGGTTAACGAGTCCCATGGTAGTTGGCCCTTTAAGTGAACCTATCTTCATGGCACCTTCAGATGTATCACCGATGGTCTCTGCCTCGGCTGCGCTTTCCTTTGCAGCCTCTGTCTCTGCTGCCTTGCTGCTTTCAGCCTCAGTCGCAGCTTCTGTACCTGTTTCTTTAGCTGCTTCTGTTGCTGTTGCTGTTTCCGCAACCGCTGTTGTCTCCGTCGAAGTCTCTGCCGCTGTTGCAGCTTCGGTTGCTGTCTGTGTGCTGCTGCCGCAGCCTGTGAGCAGGGCACCGACTGCCATTGCAGCCAGCATTTTCCTTAAAAACACTTTCTTTTTCATGATTTTCCTCCCCAATGCCGGCGGATTTTCCACCTGCATTCTGATATCGGACGCCTGAAATGAACGGTCTCCTATGTCAGTTATTAAATTTAATGTAATTAGCAGATATTATATTTCAACTGACGTGTGGTATCAAGATAACCTTCCTTCATTTTATGCTCTGTTAGAAATACAAAATCTTTTAAATTCCTCCTTTCGGCATAAACAGTAACTCATCATAGATATTTACATCAAAAGAAAAAGTCTGCCCCCGCAGGACAGACCTTTCAATATATTAAAATACTCCTTCTCCTCTTTGTATTTAAAACTCTTTCTCCTCTTTAAGAGCTTTGATAGCATTGAGATGAACTATGTCGTTATGCTCCTGAGTCTTTGAATCAAGTGTGAGCATGAACTTCGGATAGTTATCCCTGATGCTGTCAAGTGCCGCATATTCTACCTGCTCTCTGTACGGATCAGCGGTAGTCAATGCAAACTTGATATATCTGAAGTTTGTAAGTACAAACTCCGGTTCTTCTGCCGCTTCTTCTATCTCTTCTTCTACCTCTTCTTCTACCAGGTCATCTGGATCTTCTGCATATTCAGCAGCCCCCTCAAAGATTTCATCATCAACTTCGATGGTTTCCTTTTCAGCTTTGAATTCTGCTTTTATCTCCGATACCGACCCCTCATCAGTATCGAACCCTTCATTTGTTACGGCATTTTGAGATTTTGCATCACTTGGTTCCTCTGTTCCGGTTTCACTTTCTGCAGAGGACTTCTTCTTTGAATCAAGATACTCGGCAAGTGCTCCCGACATGGAGCTTGCCACCGCTGCTTCATCATCAACTCTTACAGAAATATTGATATCCTTCTCACCGGAAGCTGATGCGGCTGCCTTTGCTGCCGCACTTCTGCTGGCTTTGAACTGTCTTATACGCTCTGTGATAGAGTTTCTGGTCACTTCCTGAGCCACTACCTTGTTGTCCTTTGACCCGCTCTTTGTCTTTTCAGACTTAGCAGGCTTTGCATCTTCCGTATCATCCTTCATGCTGAGCTGATCTGCATTGACCATGTCTGCCAGCACGAAATCGCACTCTCTCTTTCCGATCCTTCCCGTTGAGATATTGTACTCACGGCTCCTAAGATACATATAGATGATGTTCTTCATGACCAGGCTGTAGTCAATCTTTGAATCGGTCTTTCTCGCAAAATAGAACCCCAGATCTGTAAGATAATATCTCTGATCGCCTTGAAGCTCCTTCTCGGTCTTTATATCAAAACGGTTGCATCTGTATACGAGCTTTGCCTTTTCCAGAAGCTCCAGGTACCGTTCAAGAGTCTCACGCTTCACAGGGATCCTGACATAATTCCTGAAATAATCTGTCAGTCTCGTCATGCTGATACTTTCACCGAAGCTGTCAATGATATACTCCTCAACCTGTTTGAAGTAGACCACATGACGTATCTTCTCCATTTTGGCTATATCCTTCTTGAATATATCTTCAAGAACAGCGAGAATGTACTTCTGCTTCTCTTGTGCATTGTCACACTGAAGAACCTTCGGAAGACCTCCGTCATGTACGAAACGGGCAAACTCCAGTAAAGGATTCTCCTCCTTCTTCATACCCATGAAGTCCTTCATGCCTTCATACTCTGCATAGGAAAGCGGGAATATCTCGAATACCTTGTAATGCTTCTCGAATTTCTGCTTGAAGCTGTCACTCAAAAGGTATGAGCTTGAGGCCGAAAGAAAAATGGAATACCTACCTTCCTTGTACAGAGTCTCGATAAGAGTTTCGAAATCATCTATCAGCTGTATCTCATCTATGAAAAGATAGATCGTTCCTTCCTTGGATGGTACCATCTTTTCCTTGATGGCTATACGAAGCTTCTCAATGTTCTTAATGTTTCTGAACTCCTTCGTATCAAGATCTATGTGAATAAGATTCACTGCAGCATTGCCTCTCCAGCGGAGCTCATTGATGATCATCTCCATCATGCAGGTCTTACCGCAGCCTCTTATTCCGGTCAGGACTTTTATGAGCTCTTTGTCTTGATAAAACTCACGGATTTTTTTCAGATAATACTGTCTCTTGTATAGTTTCATAGCTGCCTCCTCATCCTCCCTTGAATCTACAGCTCTTTTATGGGGTAATATTTTGCTGTTTTCTTGAATTATAACCTCAATCCGGAAAGCCGTCTATATTTAAAAAACATCTTTTTGTACTATTTTCATATATTTTTATTACGATTGAATATAATACTGTTAACTTTGACTGTTGCTTTGTACTACAAGTAATATCAAGCAATAATGCGGTATAACCAAATAGCGTATTATCCTTATTTTTTATCTATTTTGTCGGTTTTTTACGTATCTATAATCCCCCCTATATTCCCCTGTGTGCCTCTGTCAGTTATATTATCTGCATAAAAGCGAAAGAATGTTCAAAATTAAAGAGGGTAAAAAACAGATTATTTCTGCTTTTACCCTCTTACTTTTTCATTTCTTTTCTCTTACTTTTATTTTATTTTCGCCATACAGGCCCTACATATAGGAAAGGCCACTCCTCCGACCACATTACCAAGTGTAATGACCAGAAGTCTCACCAATGCCCCGGAGCTCCACATATCAGCTAAGGAGAAATAGAACATATCTGCCACACAGTGTTCATATCCGCAAAGAATAAATACCATCACGCCGAAGAACAGCGCCAGATATTTGCCTGTCTCATGGGGTATATTGCCGTATCCTTCAACCGCTATATAAATAAGCATGTTACAGAAGATACCCAGTATAAAAAGGCTTATAAGGCTGTCAGAAAGCTTTGTTTCGCATAATGCTCCCGCTTTCACGGCTATACCGGAAATTCTGGTAAATGACACCAGCTTCGCCACAAGGCTTGTTCCAATCAGGTTGCCGATCCAGATAACCGGAAGTCCCAGGGCATAGTCCCTGTCATTTTTCAGCACATAACACACCTTTCCGGTAAAAAGATGAAAACCCATGCTGCAGATTACAAAAAGTCCCGTTGTAAAGAAAAATGATCCTGCAAGCTTGTCATCCAAAGATAAAAATACAACGCCGCCTATCCCTATACATATTCCGGCCAGCACAGCCGAGATCAATGTTTTAATGTAATTCATTACCTTCTCCATTTCTTTGTATACAGTGTGCTAAGATTAGCATACAATTTTCTCATAATCCAGCGTTAAAACACACTTTCAGGGGGATTGTATTTAGCTGTGTTTTCGGATAAATACTGACCCGATAATATGTTTATATTCTATATAAGAAGTCTGCTGCTTATGTTATGAAATCATTTCAGATAATTTACCCGTATATAATCAGTCGAATCCGCTTTTCGCTTAATATCTCCCTCTTATGCTGCAGCCTACCGTTCTGCCGGCTAAAATCCTATACTCTCGTTTCATCTGAAATCCTTATATTTCAATGCCTTTTTGCCATACGGTTTGTATGTTCCGTTTCTATTCATTTCAGTATGGTTTGATAAATAATTGCTCCCTTTTTTCGGGTCCTGTGTTTTAAAGAAAAATATTCTGAAGGAATTCTTCCGCTGTCTGTTTTAGAATAACCGATGTATTTTTCGTCTTAAATATTTTTACGCTATTAAAATAGTGTGTTTTGATACGAAAAAGCAAAATTTGATGAAATCCTGCGGTTTTTGGACTTATTTCAACGAAATCTACTGAAAGATATTTTTTACCGAAAACATTTGTTTTTGCTTATTTCCGGAAAATTCAGCCGATTTTCGGGTTTTACACCTAAGCCTATACTGAAAAACCCTAAAAAGGCAGGATTTATATAAGGCTGCTTTCACCGAAAACCGGAGAAACTCACCTTAAATAATCCATGATTTTTTACTTTCTAAGACACGCACTAAGTTTTAGAGTAATGATAATCAAATATTTTAACTGTTAACATTTCATTTTTTCAGTGCATAATCTTACGTTTACCAAAAAAGCTCTATTCTATCCTCTTCGAGACATCCGGTTTTTTTGTTATTCGAATTTTTATCCCATGTTAAATTTCATTTTTTCAAGCATTTTCAAGGGATTATCTCTCTGATATTTAGCTCCGGGTGATTATCTTCCCGAGATTCAAAAAGAATAATTATTTAACTCTTTATAAATACTCTTAATTAATAGCATTTTTACAAGACCTGAAATGAAGCGTTCACAGAGTTCTAAAAGTCTATATTCCGGGAACAGGTCCTTATCCACCGTTAATGCCATCTTAATTACACTGATTCCCGAAAATTTTCAACATCCATGGCACAAAATCGTAAGCTGTACAGTATTACGCCTTAAACAAATGCATTTTCTTAATTTTGTGCTGATACAGACAACATTTAATGATTTTGCCTCTTTTGACCTTTTCAGCGCCCATTACCTTCGAGACACGTTATTATAAAATCTTCATTCTGACCCTGAAATCAGCTCAAAACCGGAAATATTTTTTCGGCTCGCAGCTCCGGAGCTTTAACGATCAGAATCGGTTGTAATGTCTTATTCTATGGATACCACTTTAAAAAGAGGCATTTCATACGCTTTTTTCTTTACCTTCATTTTATCATCTCACACAGTGTTTCAGCTCTTATTTTCTACCTTTATGCATTTTATTTTTACCATATAGCTTTGAATTCATAATATTTTGGCCAATCCCTTTTGAGCAGTCTTCGGGGTAGTATTTTTTCCATTTCCGGCTTATCTTTTATATCTTTTAAGCTTTACTTTTTCTTCTGATTTTTCAAATTATTTATCTCTGTAGAAGGGATAAGCCTTTATTTTTCTAAACTTTTTATAAACAGTTTTTTCCATTTCCGGCATCTTATAAGTCACGTATTTTTTCTCTTATCTTCTCCATTAAAACAGTCCGTTTCTAAGGAATGATATTTCTCTCTGTTTTATCACCGGCTTTACTGAAAATAACAGCAACATTTTATAATACTCATAATTTCTCACCTTTAATCCGCTTGCGACGCAGCTTTTTAACCGGATTTTCTGTCATTGTCCCCAGTTCCCCGTTTCTCCAGAATTTTCTTTCTACGACAAAATTCTGTTAAATTATATAAAATCTGCTATATATTTAATGGTTTTGATGATCCGGAACAAATTTCCGCTATAATTTACTGTTTTTTCTCTCTGTTCTTCTATCGTCATGTTTTCTACGTTTTATTAATTTTTAATCACATATTTTTATTTTTAATTACTTAGGTCAAAATTTTCAATCTACTATTTTCGATTTGGGCTTAAAAGTGTATTTTTGCCCGTAATCACTATTCTGTTTTACCTGCACCGGCCCTTCACATATCTCTTTCATTTCGAATTATGCATAATCAGAACTTTTATGCATAGACCCTAAGATTTTACCCCTGGCCGGGAATCATATAATTCTGTACCGGTCTTCCTTCCATTCTTCAGCATCACATAATAAAGACATCCAAAAAACAATGGAATAATCCTGCATTTCCGCCATTTATAAGGCTTTAATACACAAAATCCCGGCTACGGCCTTATTTCTATACTCTGAATCATATAAAACCCTGATCAGCGCGTTTGATAGGCCCTAAACAGCAGAATTATAGCCACTGAAGGATGATAACAGTGTCACCGGGAGTCATATACTCTGCTGTGCCGTCTCCGGCCTCATTATTCTGCTCTTCTTCATCTTAATTAGTATAAAGCACTCTTTTGCATCGTTTTTTTTTGCTCAAAAAGCTCTCCCGTTGTGATTAAAGCAAAGACTTCACCTGCAGCATACATTCATTTTACTTGCGTTTTTTCTTTGCTTCTTTTATTATCTTTTTTCAATATAAATCTGCCAAACGCTTTAAGAGTGCTAAATCAGTCATTCCTTACATCTCCTGATTTCTTTGACACATTTTTCTTCTCAGCTTTTTCAGTTTTTCGGCAGTTTACACTCTTAACTAAAAAAATCTCGATTTTATGCGGTTTCTAGGTTTTTTTGACTTTTTTACCCTTTTAAAGCCAAAAAATCCGGGTCATGGACCTCAGCTTTTTCGTCTCATGAAAGGGATCATCACCCGTTCTTCAAAAAGCCATCAAAATTTTACCCCATTATCTCACTCTTAAATTTTGTTTGATATGACATTTTTCTACGAGAAGCAAAAGTTTATACTTTCATATTTTTCATTACTATACATTTTGTCAATTTTGGTCATTTTCTCATCATTTTCCAAAATATCTGCTTTGTAAATTCTGTCCTGGTCACGGAATTTCGCGGGTCTTTACACTTCCCTTTTTTACAGTGTAAATTGTATTTTTTATTCCAGAACATGCGTATCATTTTATGACATTTCAGGACTTTTTCCTTCTCCCTGTTCTTACAGGCATTTTTTCGCGTTTTTTCATCGGTGCCGCCCGGATTCCCGTAATTTACACTTTCCTTTTCTCCACTATGCCCTCTCACCACAGCATATTTTCTTAATTTTATGCAAGTTTTATTCTGATTTATTACTTTTCTATCCCTTCGTTTTTTCGCCTAAAACTTATCAAATAATTTGTGCATTTTCTCTTTTCACAAAATTTTTACCACTCTTTAGTATTTAAAAATTCTCTATACTTCCACCCTTATATAAAAAATGGACCGATCGGTGCGACTTTTAACACGCACTGATCAGTCCTCATCATTCAGACATCTCTTTTTATTTCTTTTGTTTGTAAAAAGCCGTCTTAACTCAGGCTTTTCGTAGTATTAAATCTGTCTGATTATTCACATTTTTTACGTGAATTTCCAATTATACCCCCTTGTTTTCAGAGGGTTTCCCGCTTAAACATTGACAGTCTGTCCCTTGGAAACATTTCCTGATGCTGTGAATTTAATTTCATCGCCATCTTCTGCTTCTGTAACCACCGTGAAGGTCTGCATGGAATATCCTGCTTTCTTCACTTCCTTTAAATCGACTTTTATAATTGGTTCACCGGCCTTAACTGTTTCTCACTGCTTCCTAAGCGGTGTGAAGCCTTTTCCCTTGAGCTCAACTGTATTTATCCCGATATGAACAAGAAGACCTCTTCCATTGGCTGTTCTTACGGCAAATGCATGTCCGGTTTCATATACCATCTCAAGTGTTCCGTTAGCCGGGCTTACGATGATACCGTTTGAAGGATCTACGCCGATAGTCTGTCCCATGGCTTCTTCCTTGAACATATCATCCTCGATCTCTTCCTTCTCAAGGATCTTGCCGTCTGCTACCGAAACGATGTCAGTGTCTTCGTGCGCCTCTGCTGCCACTGTATTCTTCTGTAAATTCACACTTCCTGTCTCTTCAGCATCCAGCTTGCCCTGACGTGCATAGATTCCGAAAAGAATAAAGGTTGCTATAAATGATACTACTGCCGCAATTGCTGTTCCGATGCAGGCATTTGTGAAGTTCACCATGCCTTCTCCACCGATGTATCCCGGAAGCACCAGAAGTCCCGGTGATCCTGCGGCATAACGGCCTGTTCCTGTGATACCCATGTACAATCCGCCTGCGCAGCCACCGATCATAGCACCTACTAGAGGATATACGAACTTAAGGTTGATTCCGTAAAGTACAGGCTCAGTTATACCAAGCACACCTGTAAGACCGGCTGATGCCGCAAGCTCCTTGGTCTGCTTGTTCTTTGAACGAACCGCTACTGCAAAACCTGCCGCACCCTGAGCAACATTTGATGAAAGCATTCCCGGACCTACAACTGTATCAAATCCTGTAGTTGCAAGGTTGTTTACACCGATAGGGATAAGTCCATAATGTGTTCCTGTCATAACAAGAAGCGGTGATAATGTTCCCACAAGTGTAGGTACTGCCCATCCGGCTGTGGTATTGAGCCATGTGAAGAATGCTGCAAGAATGTTACCTACCCATGTACCGATAGGTCCAAGCACTGAAAGTGTCACGATTCCTGAAACCACCAGAGATACCATAGGTACTGAGAAGAACTTTATGGCCTTTGGTGACACCTTGTTCATGAACTTCTCAACATAAGACATGAACCATACACCAAGGATGATAGGAATAACCGATGAACTGTAGCTTGCAAGTGTGATAGGAATACCGAACATGGCGATTCCTGTTCCTGCTGCCTTGGCCTCAGATACCATGGTGATGAATGACGGATAAATAAGGATGCCGCCGAGAGCCATGGCCACGAACTGATTGCACTTAAATCTCTTCGCCGCACTTGAAGCCAGTAAGATAGGAAGGAAGTAGAATGGTGCATCGGCAAAAGCATTAAGAAGCGAATAGGTCTGGGTTGTCTTATCGAGTAAATTCAATGTAACAAGAAGTGCCATTACAGCCTTGATAAGACCGCCTGCTGTGATTGGTGGAATGATAGGCTGGAATATACTTGCGATGAACTCAAGTGCGGCACTCAGCTTTGACTGGTTCTTCTTTGGCTCATCATCCGGAACCTGTGCCAGAGCCTCAAATCCGCCAAGGTCAACCACTTCCTGATAAACCTGGGCTACATCCGGTCCGATTACTATCTGATACTGCCCTCCTGCATTGATAACGGAAAGGACACCGCTTGTTTTCTTCAGTACTTCTGTCTTTGCCTTACTGTCATCCTTTAAGCGGAAGCGAAGTCTGGTTGCACAGTGTACGACCTGATTAACATTGCCTTTGCCGCCGACGTTCTCGATGATCGCCGCAGCCAAATCTCTGTGATTCATGATTTTCTCCCCTTTAATATTTTCAAATCTGCCTTCTCAGACAGGTTTGTGTTTATAAGTATCATTGTCTCCTTCAATGATATTTACCGTAAAAGTATCTTTGTCCCGTTTTTCTGATTCTTTTAAGGACTGCTTCTGTCCTCTTATTCTTAAGAGGACAAAAGCTATATTTTGTAATCAGTTTTCCCAGTCGAGATCCGCGCCGTTTGTTTCTATCACCTTTTTATACCAGTAGAAACTGTCTTTCCGGATTCTCCTGAGACTTCCGTTTCCTTCATTATCCTTATCAACATAGATCATTCCGTATCGCTTCTTCATTTCACCGGTGGATGCGGATACAAGGTCGATACAGCCCCATGAGGTGTAGCCAAGGACAGGGATTCCGTCAACATTGACAGCATCTCTCATGGTCTCGATGTGCTGACGCATGTAATCAATACGGTAAGGGTCGTGTACGCTTCCGTCCTCTTCCACCTTGTCGGTTGCCCCGAGACCGTTCTCCACTATGAAAAGCGGCTTCTGATACCGGTCGTAAAGTGTGTTGATGGTAATTCTCAATCCCAGAGGATCTATCTGCCAGCCCCACTCCGTATTCTTGAGATAAGGGTTCACAACTGCCTTGAACACTGCATTTCCGGACCTCTGATTCTTTGCAAATATCTCCGGATCTGCGGTTGTACATCTGGATGCATAGTAGCTGAAGGAAATGTAATCAACGGTTCCTGCTGCTAATGTCTCCATATCTCCTTCATGAAGATCCAGCTTTACGCCTGCAGCCTCCATTCTCTTCCATGCCCATACCGGATAGCTTCCTCTGGCTTGTACATCAATAAAGAAATAATTGTCTCTGTCCTTCTCGAAGCCGTCCCAAATATCCTTTGGATCCGGTGAGTAGGGATAGAACTGACCTGCTGCCAGCATACAGCCAATCATACAGTCCGGCATGATCTCATGAGCAAGTTTTACCGCCCTTGCGCTGGCAAGGAGCTCATGATGAGCCGCATTGTACAGAACGTTCTGTCTGTCTTCACCCTCATTAAACACGATTCCCGCTCCCATAAAAGGCATATGGAGAAGCATGTTTATCTCGTTAAAGGTGATCCAGTATTTGACCAGCTCCTTGTATCTGTTGAAGATTACCCCGCAGTACTTTACATAGGCATCTATCATCTTTCTGTCACGCCAGCCGCCGAATTTTTCGATAAGAGCGATAGGTGTGTCAAAATGGTCAATAGTTACCAATGGTTCTATACTGTACTTTTTGCAGAGTCTGAAAATATCTTCGTAGAATCTGAGTCCTTCCTCATTCGGAGTGTTATCGTCGCCGTTAGGAAGGATTCTTGTCCAGGCTATGGACAATCTGTAACACTTAAAGCCCATTTCAGCAAATAGCCTGATATCTTCTTCATAATGATGATACATATCTATGGCTTCATGAGCCGGATAGCTGTAGCCCTCCTCGCAGGAAAGCATCTTACGCTCTCCTCTGGCCACCTTCATGCGGTCCGGTCCAAAAGGAACCACGTCTACACTGCTGAGGCCTCTGCCTCCCTGATCGTAGCCGCCTTCACACTGGTTAGCGGCTGTTGCACCGCCCCAGAGAAACCCCTCGGGGAATCCTTTACCTGTCATCCTGTTTCCTTTCTATAAATAAAATCATGATATTGTTTTTTAGTGTGCTGTATGTATTCGCTTCATTCAGAATACATACATGCATATATAATTTACATGTAATGCAATGCAATGTAACGTTACATTAATTTTGCCACGTTTCATTCACATATTAATTTCAATTTTGTATGTTTTCAACGATTATTTTGATTATTTACATCATTTCGTTATTATTTACAATAAATCATTTACAATTTATACAAGATTCCCATGTAACGTTACATCAGTGTGTGTTATCATATTTTCAGTATCAATCATTTAATCTGAGAAGCATGCCTTCGATAAAAGGTATCATGAGAGTATCAATATGAGTAAAAGAAAGAATGTTTCCGTCAAGTTCATAGCTGAAAAATGCGGTGTATCGACAGCTACCATTTCCCGTGTGCTGAACAACGATCCAAAGGTCTCCGAAAGCACCAGAGAAAAGGTACTGGAGGCCTGCCGGGAGTACAATTACAAGTTCCCGGAGAGAGCTGCTGCCCCGGTGCGCAAGAAAATCGGCGTCGTTACCAGCATCAGCAACCAGGATTATTTTGCCAGCCTTTTAACCGAGATAATCAACTATCTTGCAGATTTTGAATATACTGTCATAAACTGCAGTATGGGACAGGGACGCTTTAATCTAAGGGATGCTCTGCTGACTCTTTACGATTCCAATGTTTCCGGAATAATCATTATCAGCGGCGATTACGTTTCCATCAAGGACATGCTCATGCCTTCCATCCCTCATGTATGGATAGACTGTAATGACGCTCCGCCGGAGACCGACGATATCTGCACTGTACAGAGCGATCAGTATATCTCAGGCTGCCTTGCAGCAAGGGCTCTGCTGAACCAGAACTGCAAACGCCCGATTATGATCATGAGCACTAGGAGAAGTATCAGAAGCGAAGAACGCAAAAAGGGGTTTTTCGATGAATTCAGGCGAGGCGGAATCGAGCTTACCTCCCGGAATATCGTTGAAGTTGAGCCCTCCAAGGACGGTTTTTCCGACAGTCGTGAAGCTGTACGTTACCTTATAGTAAAGGGCTTTGAGTTTGACAGTGTTTTTGCTATAAGCGACTGGCGTGCTCTCGGGGCATACACCGGAGCAATCAGCATGGGCAAGCGGGTTCCCGAGGATATTTGCATCATCGGATTTGACGGTGTATCCCTTGCCTGCAAGAGTGTAAATATCACCAGTGTCCAACAGAACACAAAACGTCTGGCTCAATCTTCCTGTGATCAGCTTCTTCATCTTATAAAGGGTGAGCCTGTTCCGAATAAACATATAGTGATACCTACTGATATACTTCCGGGGCAGACTCTTCTGGAATCGAACCGGCTATAGTTTTTAATCTTTTCTTATATTCAGGGAGTTTTTTCCGATGTATGTTGAATAGAAGAACCTCTTCCGTAACTGCCATTGAGTAATGGGAATGCTATAAAAAATTTTCCGTTCTCTGTTAAGGCAGTAACAATAAGATCAATAATCAAAGATGGATAGTCGCTCGTGTTGTCATAAAGGCGCTCTGGATATTGGAGGCGAAGGTATGAATAGATTAATTCGATTTTTTTCGATGCTATTGGCAGCTGTCTTTTTAGCAGGAACTATGGGCCCTAATATTATTTCGATGGCCTCTGTGTCAGAAACATTAGCACACCCGAGACCTTCGGTAAACGGAAAGTTATCCGTCAGCGGCACAAAGCTTATTGATAAATACGGAAAGCCCGTGATGATGAAAGGGCTAAGCACCCACGGCCTTTCCTGGTTTCCGGATTTTATCGATGACAGTTTTTTCAGACAGCTTTCGGAAGACTGGGACTGCGATCTGATCCGTCTCGCCATGTATTCCGAAGAATATGTAAGGAACCCTTCAGAAAATCTGAATCTTCTTCTAAAGGGTATCGACTGTGCCATTGAAAATGATATGTATGTGATCGTGGACTGGCATATTCTGAATGATTACAATCCTAATATGCACAGTGATGAAGCAGCGCATTTTTTCGATTTTGTGAGTTCCAAGTATCCTGACTACCCTAATATCATCTATGAGATATGCAACGAGCCTAACGGTTCCACGAACTGGAATGATATTTATGTTTATTCCGAAAGAATCATTCCTATCATAAGAAAGAACAGCCCGGATTCAGTTATTATCGTTGGAACTCCTTTCTGGTCGCAGGATCTTTTATCCGCAGCTGCAGCGCCTCTTCCCTATGAAAACATCATGTATGCACTTCATTTCTATGTTTCCACGCATCGAAAGGAGCTGCAGGATGTACTTACGGAAGCTATCCGCATGGGACTGCCGGTTTTCGTTTCAGAATGCGGTCTTTCTGAGGCCAGCGGCAACGGCTATACGGATTATGACTCCGCCGCAAGCTGGTTCGATCTGCTAAAACATAACGGCATAAGCTTCACAATATGGAATCTGTCAAATAAGCCGGAAACCTCGGCTCTCTTCTCTCCTTCCTACCATCCGAGCCGCACCATCACAGATGGCGAGCTCACTCCGGTGGGCCTATGGGTAAGAGACCTCATTAAAGTCCAAAATTAAATTTAAAAAAGCTCTCCGGAAAACCGGAGAGCTTTTTGGTATTCTCTTTTTTGTGAGAAATGATTATCTCTTTGAGAACTGAGGAGCACGACGTGCGGACTTGAGACCGTACTTCTTTCTCTCCTTCATTCTTGGATCTCTTGTAAGGAATCCAGCCTTCTTGAGAACTGGTCTGTACTCGATATCCATCTCGCAAAGTGCTCTTGAGATACCGTGACGGATAGCACCAGCCTGACCTGTTGTACCACCACCGTGTACGTTTACAAGAATATCAAGCTTGCCTACGTTCTGAGTAAGAACGAGTGGCTGATTAACGATAAGCTTCAGTGTATCAAGACCGAAGTACTCGTCAAGGCTTCTCTTGTTGATTGTAATCTTACCTGTACCAGGCATAATGTAAACTCTTGCAACAGAAGACTTTCTTCTACCTGTGCCGTAATTTCTGTTTGTTGCCATCTTGATATCCTCCCTTAGATAGTAAGCTCAACAGGCTTCTGAGCCTGGTGCTTGTGGTCTGCGCCAGCGTATACGAAAAGCTTCTTATACATCTGTCTGCCTAATGGTCCGTGAGGAAGCATACCCTTAACAGCATACTCGATTACCTTCTCAGGCTTCTTATCCTTAAGATCGCGAAGAGTTGTCTCACGCATTGAACCAACATATCTTGAATGTGTGCGATAAATCTTCTGATCAAGCTTCTTTCCTGTAACAGCGATCTTCTCTGCGTTAACGATGATTACGTAATCTCCGCAATCAAGGAATGGTGTGTAAGTTGGCTTGTTCTTTCCGCGAAGAACCTTAGCAACCTCTGATGCAAGACGACCAAGTGTCTTACCCTCTGCGTCTACTACATACCACTTTCTGTCCTGTGCAATAGTAGAAGCTGTAGCTACGTATGAATTCATAACAACCTCCTGTTATAAGGCTACTTACTCTGGTCTCTGTCCAAAACAGAACTTCTGCCGGCTTGCCTGCATCGGGTTATATGCCAGCTTACATAAAGTAAGCTAACGGCCAGCCTAGTGATAAGCTATCGAAATAAGCTATCAGTTTTGCAAGTGGTCCACTCTGAGACTGATTTCAGTATTTAATGTAGCCCGGGCCCTGTCTCGGACCCTGCTTTAAATAGTTACCTGTCCTGACGGCGAAATACTACGTCGTTTTCTAAGACAGCATCATGTATTATATTTTGATTTGCAAATGCTGTCAATACAGTTCCATGGCATTTTTCCGGGCAGAGCATAAAGATTTTATAAAGTCTCTCCCATGATCCTTATAACATCTGTCAATGTCTCCGGCTCTTCAGCAAGCATATCCCTCACCTCCGAAAGCTCACTCATGTCTTTTATCCCGAAGACTGTGCAGCCTGCGGCAAAACCCGCCCTTATTCCATTAGGAGAATCTTCCACAACTATACATTCTTCAGGCTTTAAACCAAGCTTTTCCGCACAATGCAGGTATATATCAGGTGCAGGCTTGCCGTTTTTAATCATGTCTCCGGCGCATATATAGTCAAATTTTCCAGTATAGTCCGTTTTGTCAAGGTACATCATGACCTGCTCCTTGATAGAGGACGAACCCAGTGCCAGCTTGTAGTTTTTTTCCTTCAGCCATGCAAAAAGCTCATCAAGGCCATCCTTTTTGGGTATTCCATGCACCTTTAAATAGTCATAAATATGTTTCTTTCTTACAGAACGCTCCTCCATGTAGTCGAAGTCGGGATTAACCTTCTTGAAAAGTACCCCTATATTCTCAACAGAGGCTCCTCTCATCTTATCGATCATTTCATCGGTAATTATGAATCCCCGCTCCTCTGCTGTAACTTTCCAGAATTTATAATACACCCTTTCTGTATCGAACATGGTTCCGTCCATGTCAAAGATAAATCCTTTAATTTTGTCATATTTCATATATCATTTTTCCTTTTTTCCTCTTACAGCATTAACTAAAAGCTCCGTCTTGCATTTTACACACCTATAAAAACGAAGTGCTTACGATCTGAAGTTTTCAGACCTAAGCACTCTTTTTCAGGCATAATCAAGCTCCATGAGACAAAGCCCCTTTGCAGGCACCGTAGGACCCGCTTTGGTCCTGTCTCTCGCCTCAAGAATAGTTTTTATCTCTTCAGGATCCCTTTTTCCGTTCCCCACCTGGAGAAGTGTACCTGCTATAATGCGTATCATGTGGTACAAAAATCCGTTTCCGCTTATACGAATGGTCACAAGCTGTGATTCCGATTCTTTTATTCTTCTGCTCTGGGTCGCTTTTTCATGGCTTAATTCCGTATTTTCTGACTTTTCACCGGTACCGTAATCTCTTCCTGTACTTTCCTTTTCTCCAAGAATTTCCACGCTGTAAATCTCTCTTACAGCATCTCCTCCATGTTCGAACACCTGGCTGTCGGGATTCACAAAGCTCGTGAAATCATGTTCTCCCACAAGATAAGAAGCGGCTTTTTTCATTTTTTCAAGGTCAAGAGCATAGGTGAAATTGTATGCGTACAGTCTGTTCACCGGAAGCTGGATAAGACTGTTATCCACTTTGTATTCATAAGTCTTTTTATGAGGTACAAATCTCGGATTGAAATCCCCGGGCACCTCCTCTGCCTTAAGCACCCTGATGTCCTCGGGCAGAAAGCTGTTTATAGCAAACGGAAAGTTCTCTGCAGGTATGGGCGACTCCGTATCAAAGACTGCAACATTACCCCTTGCATGAACTCCGCTGTCTGTCCTGCTGGCTCCTATGAGCTGGATTTCTTCACCCTTAATGAGATTACCCAAGGCAAGGGTCAGCATTCCCTGGATGGTAGGCTTATCCCCTTCCGGTCTTTCTTCTGTGGGATTCTGGATCTGCCAGCCCTTATAATCAGTTCCGTCGTATGAAATTGTCAGTTTTATCCTTCTTTTCACAAAAAACAACCTCATTAAAACACGGCAAAAACATTTATCGTGTTTTTTCGTTATATCAGTCCGACGAATCTTGATGCGATACAAGCCGCCAGATACATTATCATAAGAAGATATGCAGCCCTGTCTCTGCCCTCATATTTCAGCGGCTTCATCTTGGTTCTGCCCTCTCCGCCATGATAGCAGCGTGCTTCCATGGCCATGGCAAGGTCATTGGCTCTTCTGAAAGCACTTATAAACAGCGGTACAAGTATAGGCACCATTGCCTTTGCCCTGTCTATGATATTGCCGGACTCAAAGTCTGCGCCTCTGGCCTGCTGGGCCTTCATGATCTTATCAGTTTCCTCAACAAGAATCGGGATAAATCTGAGTGCAATGGACATCATCATAGAAATCTCATGCACCGGAACTCCTATCTTCTTAAAGATCCCAAGACCCTTTTCCATACCGTCAGTGAGCTGGTTCGGTGTGGTTGTCAGGGTCATAAGTGATGAACCCAGAACCAGAAGGACAAGTCTTATACCCATCTTAAGGGCGATCTCAAGACCTTCTTTTGAAATTTTCAATATGCCGAACTGTACAAGAGGCTCTCCCGGGGTAAGGAAAAGATTGAAGCTTATGGATATCAATAGCAGTAAAACTATGCTCCGGAGACCCTTGGTCATGAATTTAAACGGGACATTGCTTAACTTTATAAGTATTGCAAGCACTATTGCCGCTACACCGTACATGGTCCAGCTGTTTACGATGAACAGTGCAACAAGGAATACCAGAGTTCCCATAAGCTTGACTCTCGGGTCAAGTCTGTGAATGATGGAATCTACCGGATAGTACTGTCCCAACGTTATCTCTCTGAACATTACTCTGCCTCCTTTCCGGAAGCAGCTTTTCCTTCTTTAGTATATCGTTTCCAAAGATCAACTATGCATTGTGCCATCTCTTCGACTGTGTCAGGCCTGTCTTCAAAGCGAATGCCTACATCCTTCAGATCATGAATCAGATATGTCATTTGCGGTGCTCCCAGACCCATTTCCTCCAGTTCCTTATATCTCTTGAAGATTTCTTCCGGTGTTCCCGTCATCCTGAGCTCACCATGATCAAGAACTATTACCTGATCTGTGTACCTTGCCACATCGTCCATGGAGTGGGATACAAGTATTATGGTCATGGATGCCTTGTCATGAAGTGATCTTATCTGTCTGAAAAGATCATCTCTTCCGGCAGGATCAAGTCCGGCTGTAGGCTCATCAAGTATGAGGACCTCCGGATGCATGGCCAGAACTCCGGCTATGGCCACACGTCTCTTCTGGCCTCCGCTGAGCTCAAAGGGTGATTTCTTCCAGAATTCCTTCCCGAGTCCGACCATAGTAAGGGCTTCTTCCGCTCTCTTCTGTGCCTCTTCCTGGGAAAGTCCCTGATTTTTAGGTCCGAACATAACATCAGTCAGTACATCTATTTCAAACAGCTGATACTCCGGATACTGGAATACAAGTCCGACTTTGAACCGTAGCTGCTTCATATCCAGACCATCGCTGTAGATATTAACAAAGCCAGTGCTCCTGGAATCTCCATCATGAAGAGGCTCCTGTCTGTATACAGCAATATTTTTAGATTTGTTCCCGCCTTCATTACAGGTATTATCGGGGTTCATCTTTATGCTCTCCGACATGTCGGAAATAAGCTTTCCACCGCGGAAAGCTGTGCCGCCGGCATTGGCCTTCTTCCCGTTTTTTGAGCTCGTTTTCATAAGGGCAGTATTGTCCCTGAAATTCACCTCTATAGTGCCGTCTGTGGCCTTTATAAGCCCGTTAAGGTGTTGTGTCAATGTGGACTTGCCGGAACCTGTGTGGCCTATAAAACCGACCACAGAGCCTCTCTGAACGTCGAACGAGACATCCTTCAGAGCATAACTCTCCATAGCCGTTCCCTTCTGGTAAACATGGCTCAGATTACGGATCCGCATCACCGGATCGGTTATTTCCATATGCTTAGGCTTTTTCTTCACGAAATCCGGCTGGAATTCAGCCTGCTTCGGCAGGCACTTCTGAAGATGTGAAACCAGCTCCTCTCTTGTGAGAACAGCGTCGGGAACAGGCATGCCCTCATTCTTGAGAATCCAGGCAAGTTCGGTAACTTCAGGAACATCCATCCTTATCTCCTTAAGAGCTTTCACGTTCTTAAAGACCTCCTTTGGAGTTCCGTCCATGACCATCCTGCCCTTATCCATAACGATGATGCGATCCGCATTAACTGTTTCTTCCATATAATGAGTAATCAGTATAATGGTGACGCCCTGGGTCCTGTTAAGCTCTCTGACTGTTTTTATGACCTCTGCGCGTCCACTTGGATCCAGCATGGCAGTAGGCTCATCGAGAACTATGGTCTTGGGGATCATGGCCATGGTACCTGCTATGGCCACTCTCTGCTTCTGTCCGCCACTGAGCCTGTTGGGAGACTTCATACGATACGCCTCCATGCCTACGGCTTTCAGGGCTTTATTGACTCTGTCCCATATTTCAGCTGTGGGGATGCCAATGTTCTCAGGTCCGAAGCCTACATCCTCCTCTACTACCGATGCAATAATCTGATTGTCGGGATTCTGAAACACCATTCCTGTTTCTTTTCTTATATCCCACAATTCCTTCTCATTTTTTGTGTCCCTGGAGCTTACCAGCATGGTGCCCTCAGAAGGCAGATTAAGACCGTTTATGAGCTTTGCAAGGGTGGATTTACCTGATCCGTTGTGTCCGAGGATGCACACGAAGGAGCCCTCCTCTATAGACAGGTTTACGTCGTTCAAAGCTCTGTTCTTCTCAACCACCTTGTCATTTTCATCTGTTCGGATATAATCATATGCCAAATGTATCGCTTCTATGATTTTCACTTTTTTCTCCCGGTGTATATATAATGCCTAATTCAATATCAGCAGATTAAAGTTAACCTGATAAGATCAAATAGTTGTCAATCTGGTTTAGTATATTTTAATTATCCAAAAACCTCAAGGGCAGACCCGGTGGTCTGCCCTATATTCATATACCCTTCATGTATTTAATTCAAGCTTGTTTCTGTTTTTGTTATTGTTAGTTCATAATTATTTATTTGATAACTGTATTAGTATCATTAAGAGCATATTTTCAGCGAATCCAGTGTCCGTCTGCGGCAAGGGTGAAGCCGTCAAGTATGGTGGTACCTTTCGCCATATGTCCGTAGTTGCTGCCGGTCTCCGCAGTCTCCGGATAGAAGTAATAGTACTGTTCCGTACCGCTGTCATCCTTTATGATGACCCATCCTGTCCTCATCTTTCCTTCCGGATCAAAGTAATAGCTTTTATCGCCTATATTAACGACTGCATTTTTATACATCAGGCCATAATACTCCCCTACCTGTGGATTCATGTAGTACCAAGCATTATTATAAAGTACCCAGCCGGTTTTCAGAGCTCCGCTCTTTGAAAGATAATATGTACAGTAATTATCCTTATCATAGAATCCGGTAAGCATCCTGCCTTCTGAATCGAAACGATAATAGGCATTTTTCCACATCAGCCAGTTATCGCACACTATCGCACCGTTACTGGTCTTGAAGTACCAGTAATTTCCTTCTTTATACCAGTTCCCGGTAAGACCTGAACCATTTCCCGAATTGGTTCCACCGGTGCTTCCGGTATCATTAACAGGGAGCGTTGTAGTCTGACCGGTACTTGAATTATAAACGGTGTAGGCATTACCGTTACTGTAGTACCCACTGTTTCCGGATGTTCCGCCGTGAAGCTCAGAACCGTCCAAAACCGTGTTACTGTACAGAAGATATTTTGAGTCCTGATACTGTCCTGTACCGTCGGATACAGATTCCCGATTAATGTCTATGTTTCCGGAAGATACCGTTCCGGACTCTTTACCGTTCTTCTGCATCGCTGTATATGGCACTGTGGAAACCTCAAAATAGTATGAACCTGGTTTTGTCATATATGGATACAGATTGATGGAAGACTGATCTGTTATGATATTTGCAGTCTTAACACCATCTCTGAATAAACTTACTTTGTAATATCCGGATGTATTTGCAGGAACAGTCCAGCTTGCAAGTCCCAATGCCGCAGCTTTCCATTCCGGTGAAATAGGAGCCTCGTAGATTCCCTTAAGGCCATTAAGTGAAATCACTACTCTCAGGGCATAGTTTCCTTCTGTTCTGGCTGATACGAATTTACCGCCGTTCACATGAACGTTGTTACTGTCATAATTGCCATTGAAATAATAATAGGTGTAATAATCGTTCGACTTTTCCTTTTCCAGGGCCGTAAGATATACTTCTACCTTTGGTGTTCCGTCGATGTTAAGTACATCATTTCCAAGCCATGTTACACTGGTTATCTCATACTGATTATTATCCGGTATAGTAAAATCGCTTTCCGATATGGAAGGAATCTGGTTACTTCCATCAAGCTCCAGATTCTTTAAATAGTCAGATACCGTTATACGTACTGTACTTATCCTCACGTTATTGTCTGCAGCATAGCCGTTCATTGAATAGAATATTGTAAATACCAAAATCATCAGGAACGTATATATATTTATTACAAAATGTCTTTTACTGCACATAATACTCTCCCACCCTAAACATACTTATTTATATTAAGTATAGCCCATGTACATTATCATTAAAATTACAAATGTTTTAAAATAAGAATCTTCGTATCATTTATATCGCAATCTCTGCCTTCAATAACTGCCAACTTAAATATAGTCAATCACACAAGTACATTGACCACACGAAAGTTTTATCACACAAAAAAAGAGAATCATCACTGGGATGATTCTCTGATTTTTTTACGCTTTGGCGTTCCTGAATCAATTAAACGAGCTCAAGGAGAACTTCCATTGCAGCATCGCCCTTTCTGAGGCCAACCTTAACGATACGTGTGTAACCACCGTTACGTGTAGCATACTTAGCGCCGTACTCGTCAAAAAGCTTTGCAGCAAGATCTACCTTCTTAGTATTCTTCTTCTGACCAGCCTTTGCCTTTGGAACCTCAGTTACAGGATAAAGGTATGCAAGGATCTGACGACGAGCAGCAAGTCTTGAAGGCTTGTCCTTCTTGATTGTCTTCTCAACTTCGTCATAAACTGTAACCTTCTTACCGTCTACAACTTCCTTAACACGCTTGCCCTCAGCATCCTTACGAGCAACCTTAGCCTTTACAGTAACTTCCTCGAAGTTGTCCTTCTCCTTAACTGCAAGAGCAATAAGCTTCTCAACCTGCTTACGAACTTCCTTAGCGCGTGCCTCAGTTGTGAAAATTCTACCGTTATGAATAAGAGATGTTGTAAGAGCACGAAGCATAGCCTGTCTCTGTCTTGACTCTCTACCTAACTTTCTGTATTTTGCCATTTCTATAATCCTCCACCGTGCTTTTTAGTCTTACCGGTAAATACTTCCCAGCGTCTGTGGCCTTTCACAGTTTGCATACAATAAGAGAAGATTACTCTTCTCTTATTGTAAGGCTGAGATTTAATTCCTTAAGTTTTGCAAGTACTTCCTCAAGAGACTTACGACCAAGGTTACGAACCTTCATCATATCCTCAGGAGTCTTTGCACAAAGCTCCTGAACTGTATTAATTCCAGCTCTCTTAAGGCAGTTGTATGAACGAACCGATAACTCAAGTTCGTCTATATTCATCTCCAGAACCTTTTCCTTCTCGTCATCAGGCTTTTCAACCATAACCTCAGCGTTCTGAGCGTTCTGTGAGAGCTCAACAAAGAAAGATAAATGCTCTGAAAGGAACTTTGCTGCATCTGATACAGCATCGTCCGGACTCATAGTTCCGTTTGTGAATACGTCAATAGTAAGCTTATCGTAATCGGTCATATTGCCGACACGAGTGTTGCTTATAGACATATTCACACGTTCAACTGGTGTATAGATTGCATCAACATCGATCACTCCTGTTGGAAGGTCAGATGTCTTGGATCTGTCTGCACCAACATAGCCTCTGCCCGAAGTAACAGTTATCTCCATCTCGAAGTTCGCTGTACCATCTGTAGCAGCAATCTTCTGATCCGGATTAAGAATCTCCACATCTTCAGTAAGCTGGATATCAGATGCTGTAACTACACCCTCACCATCAAAGCTGAGATATAAGATCTTCGGGTCATCGGAGGACGATGTGTTCTTAATTTCAAGACTCTTGAGGTTCATAATAACCTCAGTCAGGGAATCCTTGACACCCGGAATAGTATCACTATCCTTGTCAGCGCCGTTGATCTTCACCTGAGATACCGCAGTACCAGGTAATGCAGAAAGCATGATGCGCTTCAAAGCATTGCCAAGAGTTGTTCCGTAACCTCTTTCCAAAGGCTCACAAACAAATCTGCCGTACTTCTTATCATCTGAAATCTCAACAATCTCAATGTTTGGTTTCTCAAAATCGAACATGCAATGCCTCCTTTATTGCAGGCTAATTATTTTGAATACAACTCGACGATAAGCATCTCGTTAACCGGAACGTCGATTTCCTCTCTAGTAGGAAGCTGCTTTACAGTAGCCTTTAAGTTCTCCTGATCTGCATCAAGCCAAGCCGGTGTTAAACGGCCGTTTGTTACCTCAAGGATATCCTTAAATCTCTGAAGAGACTTCTTGTTCTCCTTAACAGCAACAACATCTCCTGCTGATACAAGGTATGAAGGAATGTTTACTACCTTACCGTTAACAGTAATGAGTCTGTGACCAACGATCTGACGTGCCTCACGACGAGTACGTGCAAGACCCATTCTGAAGATAACGTTATCAAGACGAGACTCAAGAAGTACCATAAGGTTTGTACCTGTCTGGCCCTTCATCTTGTTAGCCTTTGCATAGTAATTTCTGAAAGGCTTCTCAAGTACGCCGTAGATGAACTTAGCCTTCTGCTTCTCACGAAGCTGAGTGCCATACTCTGACATCTTACGACGAGGATTTCTGAGCTGTCTGTTTGACTTCTTATCAATTCCTAAAAATACAGGGTCAAGTCCAAGTGACCTGCATCTTTTAAGTACGGGAGTTTTATCAACTGCCATAATTCTCTCTCCTTATTAATATCATGAAAAATTACGTGATACGTCCTTTACATCCTGAGACTTCTTCGGACAGATTTGCCGTTATTTTATACATACTACGGCCTATGTCTTTTAAGTTTTGCCTTAAGCTAATCCAAAAAAAGATTATACTCTTCTGCGCTTTGGTGGACGGCATCCGTTGTGTGGAACCGGTGTTACATCCTTGATAGATGTTACCTCAAGACCATTAGCCTGAAGTGCACGAATAGCTGCCTCACGTCCTGATCCTGGTCCCTTAACACTAACATCCACATACTTTAAGCCGTGTACTAAAGCTGCTTTAACAGCAGTTTCAGCAGCCATCTGAGCTGCATATGGAGTAGATTTTCTTGAACCTTTGAATCCAAGACCACCGGCACTTGCCCATGAAAGAGCGTTACCCTCTGCATCTGTCAGTGTAACGATAGTGTTGTTGAAAGATGCCTGAATATGCGCCTGTCCGCGTTCAACGTTTTTCTTTACGCGCTTCTTTGTTATTCTCTTACCTGAAGCCATATTAAAACTAACCTACTTTCCTTTAACTGTCTTCCTGTATTTAAAACATGAAGATCACAATAGTTACCTCTGATTATAAATCAGAACTGATCATTTCTGATCTGGACTTTCTTACCTACAAGAAAATTACTTCTTCTTGTTAGCTACAGTCTTACGTGGTCCCTTACGTGTTCTGGCATTGGTCTTAGTCTTCTGACCTCTAACCGGAAGACCTCTTCTGTGACGGATTCCACGGAAGCATCCGATCTCCTGAAGTCTCTTGATATCAAGAGCTGTTGATCTTCTGAGATCACCCTCTACTACCTGGTTCTCTGCAATATAGTTTGCGAGTACCTTTACTTCATCGTCAGTGAGATCCTTAACACGTGTATCAGGGTTAACGCCTGTTGCCTTGAGAATCTTATCAGCTGAAGACTGTCCGATACCATAAATATATGTCAGACCAATCTCGATACGCTTCTCTCTAGGTAAATCGACACCTGCAATACGAGCCATTTTTGTTTCCTCCTGTTAAAATTAACCTTGTCTCTGCTTGTGCTTAGGGTTTTCGCAGATAATTCTGATAGAGCCTTTACGCTTAATGACTTTGCATTTCTCGCAGATAGGCTTTACTGATGATCTTACCTTCATAGTAATTCCCCTTTCTAATAACGAATTCGAACAAAGTTGCCGTATTATTCTAACAAAAGCATCTTTACTTGTAAAGACTTTTTTTAGCTAATGTAAGAATGCTTTATACAGCTTTATTTGTCTCTCCAGATGATTCTGCCCTTTGAAAGGTCATACGGTGAAAGTTCAATCGTCACCTTGTCACCCGGAAGAATTCTAATGTAATTCATACGAAGCTTTCCGGAAATATGTGCAAGCACCTGATGGCCGTTCTCAAGCTCAACCTGAAACATTGCATTCGGAAGTTTTTCGATCACTTTACCGGTAATCTCAATTACATCTGACTTTGACATTCAGTTCTCCTCTTCATTATTTTAATCATTATCTTCTTATTTACTTAATCAGAGTAAGGATCTCAGGTCCGTTCTCTGTAATAAGAATCGTATTCTCATAGTGGCATGATAAGCTGCCATCGTCGGGGATAACCGCCCATCCGTCAGCACCTGTGTGCACATCCGGTGAACCTAATGTGATCATCGGCTCAACCGCAAGAACCATGCCTGCACAAAGTTTCGGTCCCTTTCTGCGAAGGTCGTAGTTTGGAACCTCGGGATCCATGTGAATCTCTGATCCGATTCCGTGACCACAATAGTCTGTGATAACGCCACAGCCCTGAGACTCTACATAATTTCCGATTGTGGCACAGATATCATTTAAATGATTTCCTTCCACTGCCTGCTCGGCACCTTTCCAGAATGCATCGTAGCAGACCTTCATGATCTTCTTTGCATCATCGGAAACATTACCCACAGCCCATGTTCTGGTCGCATCTGCATTGTAGCCATGATAGCTTGTGCAGGTATCTACGGAAACGATGTCTCCGTCCTTTAATATACGATGGCGATCCGGTATGCCATGGATAACTACTTCATTTAATGATATACAGCAGCATCCAGGGAAATCATAAAGTCCCTTCATACTCGGAAAACCGCCGAGCTTGCGCATAGTCTTTTCAGCAAACTCATCAAGCTCTCCGGTACTGATGCCCGGAGCGATCTTCTCGCCCACTCTTTCATGCATCTCGGCAAGAATCTTTCCTGCCTCACGCATCAATTCGATTTCTCGCTTTGATTTGATTTCTATCATTTATTACTTCTTTCCGACTCAAAAACTTAGGAAAAAGGATATATAACCCAGTCCTTAACCGAGTAAGGACCGACTCATATTCCAAAAGTGTTACATTTATTTATTCTCAAGAATCTTAACCACATCATTAAATACTTCCTGAAGCTCCTTTGTACCATCGACCTCGCGAAGTACATCGGCGCTCTTATAATAAGAAATAAGTGGTTCTGTCTGCTTATGATAAACATTGAGACGATCCTGAACTGTCTCAGGCTTATCGTCGGAACGAATGATCAGTTCTGAACCGCACTTGTCACAGACATTCTCTGTCTTAGGAGCAGCATAAACGATATGATATGTAGCTCCGCACTTAGGGCATGCTCTTCTGCCTGACATACGCTTTACGATAGCCTCATCAGGAACTTCGATGTCCATAGCGCAATCAATCTTATCACCTTTATCAGCAAGTGCCTTTGTAAGGCTCTCTGCCTGAGGGATAGTACGTGGGAAACCATCAAGTACATATCCGTCCTTGCAATCATCCTGAGCAATTCTGTCAAGAAGCATACCGATGGTTACTTCATCAGGAACAAGCTCACCCTTATCCATGTAAGACTTTGCCTTCATTCCCAGCTCAGTACCGCCCTTGATGTTCGCTCTGAAAATATCTCCGGTTGAGATATGAGGAATACCGTACTTATCTGCAATCTTTATTGCCTGTGTGCCTTTTCCTGCACCAGGTGCTCCCAACATAACGATCTTCATTTAAGGCCTCCAAATTATGTCCGATAAATAAACACTTATAGCCTCCCCGAAATAATGTTCTGAGGAGGCTTTGTTAAATCAGTCGTTTAAAAATCCCTTATAGTTTCTTACTACCATCTGTGACTCAATAGCCTTCAATGTCTCAAGTACTACACCGATTATGATGATCAGTGAAGTTCCTGCGAAAGAAATTCTTCCCACGTTGAACACTCCTGATACAAAGATAGGAATGATGGCAACGATGGCGAGGCCTGTAGCACCGATAAAAATAATATATGTAAGAATACTGTCAAGGTAATCGCTGGTTGGCTTTCCAGGACGGATGCCCGGGATGAAACCACCCTGCTTTTTCATATTATTTGCAACTTCAAGCGGATTAAAAGAAATCGATGTATAGAAGTATGCAAAGAAGTACAGAAGCAGTATGTAAAGGATGAGTCCGATGCTGTAGATAGGAGCATCCGGATCACACCATGAACCGGAGTTGAGACCTCTTAAGATCTGTCCGGCAACTGTTCCGTAATTAACGTTGAGAACCTGTCCAATTACGACCGGCATAGTCATAAGTGAACTTGCAAAGATAACAGGCATAACGCTTGCTGTATTGACTTTGAGAGGAATTGATGAAGACTGTCCTCCAACAAGACCTCTGCCCTGTACTCTACGGCTATACTGTACCGGTATCTTGCGTTCTGCGTCAGTCAAAACGACTGTAAATGCAACAAGAGCTATGAGACATGCCGCAATGATAATTGCAGCAACGACCATTGTTGCAACATTCTTACCCTGTATGAATCTGACATACAGTGTCTGGAAATCACTGGGAACCGATGAAAGAATATTGAAAAGAAGCACCAGAGAAATACCATTTCCGATGCCCTTATCTGTAATCTGCTCACCGATCCACATGAGAAGAGCTGAACCTGTTGTCATCGTTATAACTGCGATAGCAACATCAGCGATCTTTCTCACTGTGCTCGCATCAGCGTAACCGATGAGAAGCCCCTGTCCGCCAAATCCGATAGCCATGGCGCTTGACTCGATAAGAGCAAGACAGATGGTTACGTATCTGGTATATTCAGTCAGCTTCTTTCTTCCCTCTTCACCATCCTTTTGCAACTCTTCAAGTGCCGGAATGGCAACTGTAAGAAGCTGGATGATGATGGATGAAGTAATATACGGTGTGATTGACAATGCGAAGACTGACAGCTGCTCGAAAGAGCCGCCAGTCATCGTATTAAACCAACCAAATGCATCATTGTTAGCCATGCTGTTAAACAGCTCGGCAAAATACTCTGAGTTTACACCCGGAATAGGAAGATTCGATCCAAACCTAATTACTACGAGCATCAGGAAAACGAATATAAGTCTGTTTCTTAAATCCTTTACCTTAAATGCATTTAGTAGTGATTTGAACATTAGATTACCTCACAGGTTCCGCCTAAAGCTTCAATCTTTTCCTTTGCTGATGCAGAGAATGCTGTCAACTTAACGTTGAGCTTCTTTGTAAGTTCTCCATTTCCAAGAACCTTAACACCATCGTTAACCTTCTTGATAACGCCCTTTGAAAGAAGAGCCTCGATAGTAACTTCCTCACCATCGTTGAACTTGTTCTCAAGAACTGAAAGGTTGATACCTGTGATAACCTTAGAATTACGATCCGTAAATCCTCTCTTAGGAATACGTCTGAATAAAGGCATCTGACCACCTTCGAAACCAGGTCTTGGTGCTCCAGATCTTGCCTTCTGACCCTTATGGCCCTTACCAGCTGTCTTGCCGTTTCCTGAACCATGACCACGGCCACGTCTGAAGTTCTTTGACTGCTTAGCGCCGTCAGCCGGCTTTAAATTAGCTAACTCCATTGTATGCCTCCTTAGATTTCTTCAACTTTTACAAGATGGTTGACTCTCTGAATCATACCTCTTGTAGCTCCATTGTCCTGAAGCTCTACAGTCTGACGAATCTTACGGAGACCAAGAGCCTGAACAGTTGCTCTCTGCTTAGGGATAGCACCGATTGGAGACTTTACAAGTGTAATCTTTAACTTCTTATCTGCCATTACTTTACCCTCCCTAATTAACCTGTGATCTCAGCTACTGTCTTACCACGAAGTGCAGCAAACTCCTCAGGAGTCTTCATTGCTGTAAGACCCTCAAGTGTAGCGAGAACTACGTTTGTCTTATTGTTTGAACCTAAAGACTTTGTACGAATGTTTCTGATACCAGCAAGCTCAAGAACAGAACGAGCAGGACCGCCGGCGATGATACCGGTTCCTTCAGGTGCCTTCTTAAGAAGTACTGTTGAACTTCCGAACTTACCAACATAATCGTGTGGTACAGACTTCTCATCTGTTACAGGAACTGTAACGATTGACTTGCAAGCAGCCTCACGTGCCTTACGGATAGCCTCAGGAACCTCAACTGCCTTACCAATACCACAACCTACATGACCATTGCCATCACCAACTACTACGAGAGCAGAGAATCTCATGGTACGACCACCCTTAACGGTCTTCGCAACACGCTTGATGGCTACGACATTGTCGTTTAATTCTAACTGATTTACATCAATTCTTTCACGCTTCATCTTGCTTGTTTCTCCTCTCGATTAGAATTCAAGGCCGGCTTCTCTGGCAGCATCTGCAAGAGCCTGTACCTTACCGTGATAAAGGAAACCACCTCTGTCAAATACAACAGTCTTAATTCCCTTAGCCATAGCCTTCTCAGCAATGGCCTTACCAACGTACTGAGCAGCCTCGATGTTATTTGTAATCTCTAACTTAGCATCCTTATCAAGTGTTGAAGCAGCGCAAAGTGTGTTGCCTGCTACATCATCGATAATCTGTGCATACATATGCTTGTCAGATCTGAATACACTAAGACGTGGTCTCTCTGGAGTACCAGATAAACGGTTTCTAAGTCTCATGTGCTTCTTCTGGCGAAGTTCAGCTTTATTTCTCTTACTTACCATTTCACTTTCCTCCTAATTACTTCTTACCTGTCTTACCAACCTTACGTCTGATGGTCTCGTCAGCATACTTGATACCCTTGCCCTTATATGGCTCCGGTCCTCTCTTGCTACGAATCTCAGCAGCGTACTGGCCAACTTTTTCCTTGTCAATACCCTTAACGAAGATAATGTTTGAACCCTCGAGAACAGTCTCAACGCCCTCTGGATCCTCCATTGTTACAGGATGAGAATAGCCAAGTGTAAGTGTAAGTGTCTTACCCTGCTTTGCAGCTCTGTAACCAACACCGTTGATCTCAAGCTTCTTCTCGAATCCGTTAGAAACACCGTCTACCATGTTCTGGAGAAGTGCTCTTGTAAGTCCGTGAAGGGACTTCTCTTTCTTATTATCATTAGGTCTTGTTACAACAACTTCTCCGTCCTTCTGCTCAAGAGTAAGCTCTGATGCAAAAGTCTTCTCAAGAGAACCCTTAGGTCCCTTTACAACTACGAGGTTGTTGTCCTTGATCTCAACAGTAACGCCTGCTGGGATAACTACCGGTAATTTTCCGATACGTGACATACTAGTCTCCTCTCTCTTAAATTCTCTGTCAAAAGACAGTTTTCAGATGTTAATAGTTTCAATTTGTGGTTTAATTCCAAATCCGGTCAGCAATGAATTACCAAACGAATGCGAGAACTTCTCCACCAACGCCCTTAGCTCTTGCCTCACGATCAGTCATAACGCCCTGATTTGTAGAAACAATTGCAATACCAAGACCGCCAAGAACAGATGGCATATTCTCCTTGCCTGCGTATACACGAAGACCAGGCTTAGAAATCTTGCGAATGCCGCTGATGATCTTTTCGTTCTTTGTAGCGCCGTACTTCAGAGTTACCTTGATGTCTTTAAACTTTCCGCCATCAACCAGCTCATACTTTGCGATGTAACCCTCATTTACAAGGATGTCAGCAATAGCTACTTTCATCTTTGATGATGGGATGGTTACTGTGTCATGCTTTGCAGTATTTGCGTTACGAATTCTTGTAAGCATATCTGCGATTGGATCACTCATACTCATTTTTACGGATATCCTTTCTCAAATAGTGTAAAAATAATTTGTTACAAATCCGAAATATTTTCGGACAAAGCAAATGCCACGTCTCCAGGTTGTTCTCACCCGACCAGTCCATCTCTTTTCCAAAAGAAAAATAAATGCTTAATCGAATGGTACAGAACTGAATCTGTACTTCCTGTGGCGCAACATTTACATTATAACCATTTTATTCCGAGTTTCAACCCGGTCTGGCGTATCTTTTAGAAATATTTTTGTATTTCTTTGAATACAATCCAGAAATTATCACCTTTGACAACATTTTGGAATATATCCAAAACATTGCCATCGGCTCTATTTAGAGTTTAAAGACTTACCAAGAAGCCTTCTTAACTCCTGGAATCTCACCCTTGTATGCTAACTCACGGAAGCAGATACGGCAGATGCCATACTTCTTGAGTACACTGTGTGGTCTTCCGCAGATCTTGCATCTTGTATAAGCTCTGGTTGAGAACTTAGGTGCCTTCTGCTGCTTTAACTTCATTGATAACTTAGCCATATTTCCCTCCGATTACTTTGCGAACGGCATGTTGAAAAGTCTGAGAAGTTCTCTTGCCTCTTCGTCAGTCTTAGCTGTTGTTACGAAGATAACATCCATACCTCTAACCTTGTCAACCTTATCGAACTCGATCTCAGGGAAAATGAGCTGCTCCTTGAGTCCAAGTGCATAGTTTCCTCTGCCATCAAATGCATTAGGATTTACGCCTCTGAAGTCTCTTACTCGAGGAAGCGCAAGATTGATAAGTCTGTCAGCAAACTCATACATCTTCTCACCACGAAGAGTAACCTTGCAACCGATTGCCTGTCCCTCTCTGATCTTGAAGTTTGCGACTGACTTCTTTGCCTTAGTTGTTACAGCGTGCTGACCTGTGATGATCTCAAGATCACGAACTGCGCTGTCGAGAACCTTGGAATTTTCCTTAGCTTCTCCAACTCCCATGTTGATAACGATCTTATCAAGCTTTGGGATCTCGTTTACATTCTTGTAACCGAACTTCTTAACCATAGCATCCTTAATCTCGCTATTGTAAAGATCCTTTAATCTAGCCATTTTAAAATTCCTCCTTTCTCTTAGTCAATAACCTTACCAGTTTTCTTAGCAACTCTAACCTTCTTGCCATCTCTTACTTCGAAACCAACACGTGTTGGCTGTCCGTCTACAACGAGCATAACATTAGAAGCGTCGATAGCTGCTTCCTTGTGAAGGATGCCACCCTGAGGATTAGCCTGAGATGGCTTCTGGTGCTTGGTTACCATATTGCAGCCTTCAACGACTACTTTGTTGGTTGCCGGGTCAAAGCTGAGAACCTTACCCTGCTTGCCATTGTCCTTACCGGCAATGATCTGTACCATATCGTCTTTCTTAATTCTACGCATCTGGTAACCTCCTTACAGTACTTCCGGAGCGAGTGAAACGATCTTCATGTAACCATGATCACGAAGCTCTCTAGCTACCGGTCCAAAAATACGAGTTCCCTTTGGTGTTCCATCGTCCTTGAGAATAACTGCTGCATTCTCATCGAACTTGATGTAACTACCATCCTTACGGCGAATGTCATCAACTGTTCTAACAACAACAGCCTTAACAACATCACCCTTCTTTACCTGTCCGCCAGGGATTGCATCCTTAACAGATGCTACGATTGTATCTCCGACTGCAGCATATCTTCTGGTTGAGCCACCCATAACGCGGATGCAAAGAAGCTCTCTTGCACCTGTGTTATCAGCAACTCTAAGTCTTGTTTCCTGCTGAATCATATAATGCTCCTTCCTTGCCTCTTAATTATTTAGCCTTCTCAACGATCTCTGTCAGTCTCCATCTCTTGGTCTTTGACAGTGGTCTTGTAGCCATAACCTTAACTGTATCGCCAACACCAGCCTCGTTGTTCTCGTCATGAGCATAGATCTTAACTGTTCTCTTAACGATCTTACCGATTACCGGATGCTTTACGTGATCTTCGATAGCGATAACGATGGTCTTGTCCATCTTTGCACTAACGACCTTACCGGTACGTGTCTTTCTAAGATTTCTCTCCATTGTTGTGCTCTCCTTTCTCACGCTTTAGCTTTCTCTGTGATAACTGTCTGAATACGCGCGATGTTCTTACGAACCTCTGTTATTCTAGCTGTATTATCAAGCTGGTTTGTTGCGTTCTGGAATCTCAGGTTAAAGAGTTCCTTCTTGGCTGAAACAAGGTCAGCATTAAGCTGCTCTGTTGACTTTGCCTTTAACTCATCTAAGTAGGTTTTCTTCTTCATTAGTTATCACCGCCTTCCAGATCTGCCTTGGAAACGATCTTGCAATTACAAGGAAGCTTGTGTGATGCAAGTCTAAGTGCCTCTCTTGCGATCTCCTCAGGTACGCCTGCTATCTCAAACATAACTCTACCTGGCTTAACAACTGCTACCCAATATTCTACAGCACCCTTTCCGGAACCCATTCTGACTCCGAGTGGCTTTGCTGTGATTGGCTTGTCAGGGAAGATCTTGATCCAAACCTGACCGCCACGCTTAATGTATCTTGTAAGGGCTACTCTGGCTGCCTCGATCTGATTTGATCTGATCCAGCAAGGCTCAGTTGCGACAATACCAAACTCACCATAAGAAATCTTGTTTCCTCTGGTAGCTTTGCCCTTCATGTTACCACGAATCTGCTTACGATACTTCGTTCTCTTTGGCATTAACATAATTACTTATCGCTCCCTTCCTTGTTTTTCTTGGCAGGAAGAACCTCTCCCTTGTATACCCAGACCTTAACACCGAGCTTACCGTATGTTGTATCAGCCTCGGCAAAGCCGTAGTCGATATCTGCTCTTAAAGTCTGAAGAGGAATTGTACCCTCAGAATAGAACTCACGTCTGGCGATATCCGCACCGCCAAGACGGCCGCTTACAGATGCCTTGATACCAAGTACGCCTGACTTCATGGTTCTCTGCATAGCCTGCTTCATAGCTCTTCTGAAAGATACACGGTTCTCAAGAGAAAGTGCGATGTTCTCTGCTACAAGCTGAGCATCACGATCAGGTCTCTTGATTTCCTTGATATCAATGTTTACGTTCTTAGAAGTGAACTTCTGAACTTCTTTTCTTACCTTCTCGATCTCTGCGCCGCCCTTACCGATTACGAAACCAGGCTTTGCTGTAAAGATAACTACACGAACCTTGTCGTTTGCAGCTCTCTCGATCTCGATCTTTGAAACGCCTGCAGAATAAAGTCTCTTCTTCAGGAATTTTCTGATGTTGTAGTCCTCAACAAGTGTATCGCCAAAGTTCTTCTTGTCAGCATACCACTTGGAATCCCAATCTTTAATAACGCCGACTCTTATGCCGTGCGGATTGACTTTCTGTCCCATTTATATGCCTCCTTTTACTTTCTCTCGTCTAAAACTACAGTAATGTGTGAGTTTCTCTTTAAGATTCTATAAGCTCTGCCCTGTGCTCTTGGATGAATTCTCTTCATTGTTGGAGCTGCACCAGCATAGCACTCAGCAACATAGAGGTTATCTCTGTTCATGTTGTTGTTGTTCTCTGCGTTAGCAGCAGCAGACTCAAGAAGCTTCTTTACTAATGTAGAAGCATATCTAGGGTTGTATGAAACAATACCGAGTGCCTCGTCAAGATTCTTGCCTCTGATAGCATCAAGTACGAAGCATGCCTTCTGAACTGATACTCTTGCATATGAAAGAGTAGCTGAAGGTCTCTTTACAGTATTTGCATTTCTCTCTCTCTTAATCTGAGATCTATGACCTTTTGACATTTTTAAAATGTCCTCCTTTCAAATATGCGCGAGTTTAAGCTCTCTTCTCGTTACCGCTGTGGCCGTGGAAAGTTCTTGTTACAACGAACTCACCAAGCTTATGACCAACCATGTCCTCTGTAACATATACAGGAACGTGCTTTCTTCCGTCGTGAACCGCAATCGTGTGACCAACAAAAGATGGGAAGATTGTGGAACGACGAGACCATGTCTTAATTACGGCCTTGTTTCCGGAAGCATTCATTGCATCAACTGCCTTCTTAAGTGAAGCATCGATGAATGGTCCTTTTTTAATTGAACGTGCCATATTTTTCTCTCCTCCTCAATTATTTGATGGCTCTACCATCGCGTCTTCTGATAATAAGCTTATTAGAAGCCTTCTTCTTGTTACGTGTCTTAAGACCAAGTGCTGGCTTACCCCAAGGTGTGCAAGGTCCGGATCTACCGATAGGTGCTCTACCTTCTCCACCTCCGTGTGGGTGATCGTTAGGGTTCATGACAGAACCACGAACTGTTGGACGCCATCCCATGTGTCTCTTTCTACCAGCCTTACCAATGTTGATAAGGTTGTGATCGCCGTTACCTACAACACCGATTGTTGCACGGCACTCGATAGGAACCATTCTCATCTCGCCTGATGGAAGACGAAGTGTTGCATACTTTCCTTCTCTTGCCATAAGCTGAGCAGCGTTACCTGCTGAACGAACCATACGTGCGCCCTTACCAGGAAGAAGCTCAATAGCATGTACGTTTGTACCTACAGGAATCTTTGAAAGAGGAAGACAGTTACCTACTCTTGCCTCTGCGTCAGGACCGCTCATTACCTTCATACCGTCTGTAAGGCCGTTAGGAGCAAGGATATATGCCTTTGCACCATCAGCATAAGCGATAAGAGCAATGTTAGCTGTTCTGTTAGGATCATACTCGATTCCGATTACTGTTGCAGGAATTCCATCCTTTGAGTTTCTCTTGAAATCGATGATTCTGTATTTCTGTCTGTTTCCGCCACCCTGGTGACGAACAGTGATCTTACCTTGATTGTTTCTACCTGCGTTCTCCTTAACTGTAGAAAGAAGTGATCTCTCAGGAGTCTTCTTTGTGATCTCAGAAAAGTCTGAACCGGTCATGTTTCTTCTCGAAGGTGTATAAGGTTTATATGTCTTAATACCCATGACTTGTTTTCTCCTTTTGTGTTGTCACGTATAATAGAGAATTTTTCACGTGACTGTGTTTGCTATGTTATCCCGGAAATCAAAGACCCTTGAAGATCTCGATGTCCTTTGATTCCTCTGTTAATGTAACGATAGCCTTCTTTGTCTTAGCTGTCTTGCCGAAACGGAGACCTCTTCTCTTTGTCTTACCGTCAGCGTTCATTGTGTTAACAGCCTTTACCTTTGTTCCCTCGAACATCTTCTCAACGGCCTCTTTAACCTGAGACTTTGTTGCTTCAGGATTTACAAGGAATGTATACTTCTTGGATGCCATCTCGCCCATTGACTTCTCAGTAACAACAGGACGAAGAATAACGTCATAATACTTGATATCTGCCATTATGCGTATACCTCCTGAATCTTCTCAACAGCTGCCTTGGTAGCAACTACTGTCTGGTACTTAAGTACGTCATAAACATTGAGTTCGTTAACACCAGCTGTCTTTACATCTTCGATGTTTCTAGCTGAAAGAACTGCGTTCTTATCTGCAGAATCAAGAAGAACGAATGCCTTGTTAACCTTAAGAGCATCAAGCATAGCCTGGAAGTTCTTGGTCTTGATCTCATCGAACTTAATCTCATCAACTACGATAAGCTTGTTCTCTGATACGGCATTGGAAAGTGCAGACTTAAGAGCTGCTCTCTTTTCCTTCTTGTTCATTGTTGTTGTGTAATCACGTGGTGTAGGTGCGAATACAACTCCGCCGCCCTTCCACTGTGGTGCTCTGATAGAGCCCTGTCTTGCATGTCCTGTTCCCTTCTGTCTCCAAGGCTTTCTTCCGCCTCCTGAAACTTCAGAACGAGTTAATGCTTTCTGTGTGCCCTGACGCTTGTTAGCAAGCTGAGCAACAACTGCGAGGTGAAGAAGGTGCTCGTTAACCTCAACTCCAAATACGGAATCTGCGAGATCCATCTTGCCAACTTCCTTACCCTGCATATCAAATACTGATACGTTAGCCATCTATATGTTCCTCCTTTCTTTCGTCTCAGGCCTTTACTGCTTCTTTAACAGTAATAAGAGCCTTCTTAGGTCCCGGTACAGCTCCCTTGATAAGAAGCAGGTTGTTCTCAACATCAACCTTAACGATTGTAAGGTTCTGTGTTGTAACCTTAACAGCACCCATGTGTGAAGGCATCGCCTTACCAGGAAGTACTCTTGAAGGTGTTGCAGATGTACCGTTAGAACCCTGATGACGGTGGAACTTGGAACCGTGACCCATAGGTCCTCTGTGCTGACCATACTTTCTGATAGCTGACTCGAATCCCTTACCCTTTGAAATAGCGGTAACGTCTACCTTGTCGCCCTCAGCGAAGATGTCTGCCTTAATCTCATCCTTAACGTTGTAGTTCTCAGCGTCCTCAAGTCTTAACTCCTTGACAAATCTCTTGCAAGGAACGCCAGCCTTATCGAACTGACCCTTCTGTGGCTTGTTGACAAGCTTCTCTCTCTTGTCCTGGAAGCCTACCTGAATTGCTGCGTAACCGTCATTCTCTACTGTCTTAACCTGTGTTACTACACAAGGACCAGCCTGAAGTACAGTTACTGGAATAAGCACGCCATCTGCATCCCAGATCTGTGTCATTCCTACTTTTGTAGCTAAAATAGCTTTCTTCATGTGTTCTCCTTTCTACAGCGGAGTCCGATGTCTCAGACTCATCCTAGAATCATTACTTATTCTTCATCTTGATATCAACGTAAACGCCTGCAGGCATCTCCAGTCTCTGAAGAGCATCCATTGTCTTCTGGTTAGGACTGATAACGTCGATAAGTCTCTTGTGAGTTCTCTGCTCAAACTGCTCACGAGAATCCTTGTACTTATGTACAGCACGAAGGATTGTAACAACTTCCTTCTTTGTTGGAAGAGGTACTGGTCCGGAAACCTGTGAACCTGTCTTTTTGCAGTTCTCCACAATCTTTGCGGCTGATTCGTCCACAAGTGTGTGGTCGTATGCCTTGAGTGTGATTCTCATTACTTGACTTGCCATAAAAAAAGTCGCCTCCTATCGGTTATTTGACGATAAGTCGGTGACTGTACATTAATATGCATGCGAAACAATCGTGAGATGAGCGTTCCATGCATCAAAATCCATTTGCTGTTTAATGGATTAAATTGTAGTACAGTGACCTGCCGTCAGTTTCTAAACTAGACATTCGCTCCATGAAGTTCTCTTACATGCCTTATACTTGGTTGCCGTATCAGCTCTCAGGCGGAACCCTAAGGTTCACTGGATCTTTTCAGATAATACTGTACGGATCTTGGCTTTCGTCCATGCAAGTAATCTTCAATTCATCGCTATCATGTCACAGCGAATATTAAGATAACACAGGCCTTTTTTTATTTCAAGCGGTTTTTCCTAAAAAATGTATAAAATCCTATGCATTTTCCACTGAGCCGTGCGTATCTCCATTAATGTACCGCACGGACAGGTCACACCCCGCCGTGCGTGTCATATAATATCATCTGATTCCTTTATTTGCAAGCCCCTTTTTTCTTTTCATAAAAAAATATTCTGTGCGTGTCAAAAGCCGATATCGGACCTATTCGCGCTATACGCTCTCGCGTTCATCCCACATCCCTGAAACCGGTCTTTTTCCACAAAAATAATAAGTGCAGATGTCAGAGATAATCACGCTCTAACAACTGCACTTTTATGGTACAAAAAAACCCGGAGCTGACCGGGTTCTTTCTATATAATATACAATCTTTATCAGTCTATCTCATCTATATCCGGAGATGTAGGCGTAAGTGTGGAGAAGCTTCCCTCGATGTTTGACTTAAGTGTTCCGTCCGAATTGGTCGAAACCTTGTTGCCATCAGAATCCTTAATGCTGGATTTGTTTTTCTGCACAACCCCGCTTGTGGATACTACATAATCCTTTCCGTTGACTGAGCATACCATGTACTTGCAGTCAGAATCTGCACACTGGAGCTTACCATTGTAATAGAGGTAACCATCCTTAACTCCTGTATAGCCTCTTCCGTTTGACTGTGCATAGAAGGTGATGCGGTCGCCGTCAGCCTCGGTCATGGAGAATCTTCCTGTCTTGACAGAGCAGTCATTCTTGCTTGATCCGCAATAGTAATAGTAACTCTCGCTGTCGTTCTCGGAATAACCCTTCTGCATTCCATATACAGGATTACCCTTTTCATTGAAGAGATACTTCTTTGAATTAATGGACTGAACAAGGTATGCCGTATTTGAACCTGCTGCAACGTGCCCGTTGCCCTTGAAGTAGAAATACTCTACATCTCCTGTTGCAAGATCCGAATTATAGGAACCTGATCCAGATGTCTCCATAGGTCCTACTGTGGTGTACCATGTTCCCGCAATCTGCTGTCCCTGCTTGAAGTTTCCGTCAGACTTCTCAGAGAAATACATATATCCCGCAATCTCAGGTGTGGTATCTGTCACCTTGGCCCAGCCTAGCTGCATAACACCGTTCTCATCAAATCCGTACTTCACACCGTCTATGGTCTTTACTGTAACATTCTCATTCTCAGCGCAATACTTCTGATTATTGCTTGTGTTGAAGTAGAACCAGGCATAGGAGCCTGTTGTGTAGTGAGAATTGTCGGAATAGTAATAACTCACGTCATCAGGTATGGCAATGTACTTCCAGCCTGCAGCAGCTGCACCGGAGTTAGGATCGCAGTAATACTTATAATCTTCAACCCAGCCTGTCTGCATGATACCACTCTCGTCGAAGTAGTATCTGTATCCGTTAACAGTCTGCCAGCCGTTCTTTCGAAGTGTTCCGTCCTGTGTCGCGTAATACCATATGATCTGGCCGTTGCTGCCGGCCTTGATCCATGAATTTGTCACGACACTTCCGCTATCCTGAACATATACTTGCTCACCGCTTGAATTTGTCGTCCATCCTGCCGCCATGACACTAAAGGCGGAAATTGCTGCCAATGCCCCTGTAACAAGCATCAGTTTTGCAAGTTTATCTTTTAACATATATAACACCCTCCTGATGATCACACGAAGAAACCACCATCCAATCCATATTCAGCCTGAGTCTTTTATCAATGCTTTATGTAATAATAATAACTATCGGGTTTATCAAATGCAATTTCTATTCCATTAACAATGAACATAAAAAAATTACGATTATCTTACACCGTAAGATCCCCGAATCCCCTAAATTCAACGGTCTTTCAGCTATTCTTTACCCATCTTCCCGAGCAGCCGCAGGGCAGAACAAGTCCTGTTTCCGTAACCGGAAGTCCTACTTCTTCGGAATATATGCTTCCCCCAAATTTCTTCCTGATGAGAACCCCCAGCATATAACTCATAACAGCAGGCTGAAGTCCTGTAGTGTATGAGTTAATAAGGAAGAAAATGCTCTTATCCGACAGAAGTTCCGAAGACAGCTTAATCAGCTGGTATACCGCATCCTCTATCTTCCAGATCTCACCCTTAGGTCCTCTTCCATAGGAAGGAGGATCCATAATGATGGCATCGTACTTGTTGCCGCGGCGTATCTCTCTTTCAACAAACTTCATGCAGTCATCCACAAGCCATCTGATGTGCGCCTCTGTAAGCCCGGATGCATCAGCATTTTCCTTGGCCCACTGCACCATGCCCTTTGAGGCATCCACATGGGTGACATGAGCGCCTGCCGCTGCAGCGGCAAGAGTAGCTCCTCCTGTATATGCAAAAAGATTGAGCACCTTTACAGGCTCATCTATTCCCATTTTTTTACGTCTTTCGGTTTCTCCCATTATTTCGTTGGCAAACCAGTCCCAGTTGGCAGCCTGCTCAGGGAAAAGGCCTGTATGCTTGAACGCAAATGGTTTTAAATGGAAGGTAAGTGTTCTGTCCTTTTCAGGAGCCTTTAAAAGATTTTCATACACAGGCTCTGAAGGTCTGTAGGTCTCCTTTGACTCCACACTGAAATTCGAAGGATTCTTTCCTGTTCCCCCGAGAACATAGGAGATCTTCCACTGTTTGGGAAGGTCAAAGAACTCCCACTCTCCGCCGCCTCTGTCAGAACGATGGTAATGTCCGTTGAGCTTTTTCCACGCAGCATTCTTTAAGGGAGTCTGCCAGATGACCTGGGGGTCAGGTCTTCTGAGAATGTATTTTCCCCATCTTTCAAGCTTGTCTCCAGAGCTTGTATCTATGACTTCATAATCTTTCCAATGATCTGCTATAAACATCTGTCTATCTCCCTCCGCTGAGTAGTTTCCACAAAAAAGGAATATATTTTTTAAGCATCAGCTTTAATCCGTAAGCAAAGGCCACACTTATGACCGGCGTGGCGAAATATGCCATAAGCCTCACAGCCTGTTCACCGGCGCCATGATAGCCGACGTTCATGTACTCTAACACAGATATGACCCCTCTGGCAATCGGATAATGCACTGCATATAAAAAGAAACTGTTTTTTATAATGTTTCCGGCCACCGGCAGTTTCGAAGGAATCAGATACCATATTCCGAAACAGATAAAAAGTCTTCTCAGGGCCCATACCACTATCTGACCACCCGGGGAAAGAATAAGTATAAGTACGTCTTTAGGAAGCTTCGTTATAAGCTCCCCCAGCATAACGGATGCCTGCCCTCCGAAATACCAGAAGTAAACGGGATCCATTTTCTGAACATCCACCGGAGCTATGACAAAGTTCTGCATCCCAACCGTGGTAAATATCTGAGTCAGAAAGGCCAGCACTATTAGAAAAACTCCCCCGGCTTTTCCGCACTTTGCTTTTTCAAAGGAGCTGTTCCAAAAACGTGCAATGAACCCTCCTGCAAAATAATAGATGATGGCATCTTCATTTATCAGCGGAAGGTCCCCGCCCCTGAGGAGAAAGAACAGGTAAAGTAAAACCGAAGCAAGAGCCGTTATCCTTTTTCTCAGCAGTATATAAAACACCGGAGCCAGCACCGTAAGAAGTATAAGCTGATAAAGATACCAGAACAGAGGATTATATCTGTAGTATGTAACTGCGGAATTCAGCTCCACTATGCTAAGCCTGGCCCTGCCCAGTAAAACATATATTATATAGTAGATAATGTTCCAGGCACCGTAGGGTACCAGCAGCGACCAGAACCTGCTCTTCCACTTTCCGCCAATGCCTCTAAGCTCCTTAAGTGTTCTGTAAAATAGATACCCTGACATCATAAAGAACCCAGGCACAGCTGCCTGCCCCAAGGCATTGGAAAAGAAATTCTCTATATGGGCAGGAATACCCGTCATCCCTCCCAGATCTGTTCCTGTAAGATCCGAGGACTGCAGCATGAGAAGCAGGGTGCTGTTGTCAGATGCAAAATTCACCGAATGTACCAGCACCACGAGTATGCTCATTAAAAATGTGTATATGTATACCTTATTTGTAAAAATGTTCTTAGTCAAAATTCGTCCTTTGTTATTATTAAGAAAGGGCCGTCCTTTTACGGACGACCCTTCATCTCTGTGCAAAGCCAAAGTTCTTTTTCTTAGAATCCATGGTCTTGTACAATTATATAACAATTTTATTCAAATGACAGTTCCATCTGCTTGTTTACACCTGCACGATGCTCTCTGTAAGCGGCAACCTTCTGGTTGATTCTTGTAGATGTATCAAGGATAGGAGAAATACTCATATCATGATTCAGGTTGTCGATGAGAAGTGCGATATACTTTGACATATCTACGCTTCTGTACCATGGCTTTGTGAGAAGCTCAGGCTGCTGGTAAATAAGATTGGTTGTATATACACCGTTAAGTGTGCCGTTGGCATAAGCCTGATCGAACTTGTTGAATCCTGATGTGAAAAGACCGAAGGTACAGCAAGCGAATACTCTCTTTGCCTTACGCTCCTTCAGTTCCTTGGCTGTATCGATCAATGATTCGCCGGAGGAGATCATATCATCAATGATAAATACATCCTTACCTTCAACATCTGTTCCCAGGAACTCATGGGCAACGATAGGATTACGTCCGTTTACCACCTGCGCATAATCACGTCGCTTGTAGAACATACCCATATCGATTCCGAGCACGTTGGCATAGTATATAGCTCTTCCCATACCGCCCTCGTCAGGAGAAATGATCATCATATGATCCTTGTCGATATCCAGATCGTCTACGCTGTTGAGTATAGCCTTAATGAACTGATATGAACATGAAATATTATCAAAGCTGTCACGAGGGATAGCATTCATAACTCGGGGATCATGAGCATCAAAGGTGATGAAATTCTCAACACCCATCTCGTGAAGCTCCTGAAGCATGATGGCACAGTCAAGAGACTCACGTCCTGTACGCTTATGCTGACGGGACTCATACATGAAAGGCATGATGACATTGATACGCTTTGCCTTACCTGTTGTAGCCGCAATGACTCTCTTAAGATCAGCATAGTGATCATCCGGTGACATGTGGTTTATCTGTCCGAAGAGGCTGTATGTCTGTGAATAGTTCATGACATCAACCATAAGATAGAGATCAACTCCACGAACTGTCTCTAAAATGTTGGCCTTTGCCTCGCCTGAACCGAAACGTGAAACCTTGGACTTGACGATGTAGCTGTCCTTCTGATAACCGTTGAAAGCAATAGTCTCCTTATGCTCGCTCTCACGCTGTCCACGCCATTTTGACAAATACTCATCTACTCTCTTGCCGAGTGGCATAATAGAGTCAAGTGGCATAAGTGCAAGAGGTCCAACCGGGATGCGCTCAATAAATTCTGAAGTTCTGGAATCTGACATTTCTCTTTTCTCCTCCTTAAGAACTGTCTAAAACATAATATTTTCTGATGACCATTAGATAAATTACTTCATCGCTCGATTGCTGTCAATACAGTCTTTGATCATTTCCATATAGAGGAATGATGCTGTAATCCGATATAATTCGTGAAGATATACGTTCCGTATAGGTATCTCTTATCATATTCAGACTTAAATTCGTGGAAATGATCACAGATTTACGAAAAACCATACGCTGATTAAGCACATAAAACAATTTTGAAGTTGTATAGCTGTTATTCAGTTCCGTGCCCAGATCATCTATGACCAGAAGGTCACAATTCAATATGGCATCCTGAATTTCCTGCTGTTCCTCATCATCTTTCTTCATCGATCTCGAGAAGCTTTCGAAAAGATCGGTGCTGGTAAGATAGATGACTGAATGGAAGCTGTCCATCAGTGCCTTGGCCACACAGTTTATAAGGAAGGTCTTCCCTGTTCCGGTATTGCCGGTGAACATGAGGCTTCCGCCCTTTTTGTCAAAGTCCCTTACCCACTGCTTCAGGAATCTGAGGTTTGCCGCCATATAGTCCCTATTGGTCCTGCCATCCGAAAGTATGGGAACATTATCATCGTAACGGTTGAGATCAAAATAATCAAAATTCTGCTTTTCAACTATTTTGTCAATGTTTGACTGCTGATACAGATACTTCATCTGCATCTCAATAAAGCAATGACACTTCTTTCCGTTTATGAAGCCCGTATCCTTGCAGTCAGGACAGATATAACCCGGCTCCAGATAATCCTCCGGAAGTCCGCTCTTTAAAAGCAGCTCCCGTTTACGACCTCGGATCTTTTCTATGGAAGCTTTAAGCTCCTTAAGCTTTTCTTTTCTGCCCTCTTTCATGAGACGCAGAGTCTCCAGAGACTCCGAACGGACCTGTTCCTCCAGAGCCTTAAGCTCCGGAATTCTGTCACAGGCGTCCTTCCGCCTTCTCTCCAGATTTCTGCTGTCTTCCATACGGCGTTCATCATAAACGCGCATTATCTGATTGTACTGTGCATTAGTCAACGACATGATTCATCCTGTTCAGCAAACGTGTCTGTACTATTCCATCAAGGTCATCGGCACGCTGAGTGAAATTTATAAATTTATTTGTCTTTGCCGCAGGTTTCGGTGCTGCCTTCTTTGCAGTCTTCTCTTCAAAGGACTTAACAAGTTCTCTTGCCTGCTGCAGTGTAACAACTCCCTGCTCATGCCAGTTGATGGCAACAGCCTGCATGTATTTATAAGTTGTCTTCTTGATACTCGCACAATACTCAAGAAGATACTCGATCACATCCGCAGACATCTCCAGATCCCTGTACATATACTCCAAAACCTCGATCTGTCTTATGCTTGGAAGTGTAGGAAGAACATGCTTGGCCACAAAGAGTATACCCTTAAACTCCTCATCGTCCTGAACATCATCCACTGTACCTCTGAGATGTTCCATTGCTTCATCCGCCTTAAGGAACTGGCTTTCCATCTGAAGAACCGTATCTTCGTTTTCTTCGTCCTCTTCGACCTCCACCTCCCGTACAGCAGTGGCCCCGGTGCTCTTAAACACACCGAGCTTCTCCCAGTATCTCACAGCTCTTTCAATGTCGTTATCTGTAAGATTGAGAGAATCCGCAGCTTCCTCAATGGAATACTTCTCACCTTTATGTCTCAATATATATAAATAGACCTTAATATAGTCTCCATTGGCAGTTCCCAGATACTTATCAAGAAAGTCATCCGATATGCATGTCGCATGAACTGCAAGATTATCAACAATATTTGTGCCCATCTCATAAACCCCCAAAACATACGGAGCAAACATGCCTGTACTGCAATACAGACATAGCTCCCTCATCAGTGCCTAGATATTAACACACTAAAATTGGGGCTTCAATAAGCCCAGTCCACAACTTTATCCACCAAACTTATCCACATTGCTGTGGATAATGTGCACTACTAAAATGTCAAGTGTCCTACAATCAATTTAGTTTGTCCACAATCTATATACAATCAGCAAAAACACGTAAAATCAATGTCAAGTCCAATGTAATATTGTTCTTTTAAAGTACAATTATTGGGTTATCCACATTTTGACTGTGGATTTCCGTTGATTTGTGTGGAATAGAAATTATTTTTATTTTCTAAAATTACTTATAGTGGTACTTATATAGTCATTTTTCGGCAGAATTTTACACCGCATCCCAAATTTGTTCGATTTTTAACCCTATTTTTAAGCAATTTTATCGTTTGTGGATTAATTCCATGATCATGTATCCAAAAATTAAAAAAGAGAAGCGGTATGTTTATACCACTTCTCTTTTAATGTTGAACCAGTGTTCCTCACTCCTCTGTAACCGCACCGGGCAGTCTGAGAAGGTCCTCTCCCACTTCATAGATATTTCCTGCACCCATGGTTATGAGAACGTCCCCCTCCTTCACATGTTCAAGAAGGAACTTCTCGATATCCACAAATTCAGGAATGTAATACACGTTAGTGTTCTGCTCCAGCATATGCTTACGGAGATCATCGGAGCTTATGCCGATGGTGTTCTTCTCACGGGCCGCATAGATATCTGCCAGCACTATCTCATCAGCCTGGCTGAGAGCTCCCGCAAAATCGTCAAGGAGGGCCGCTGTACGGCTGTAGGTATGTGGCTGGAATGCAATCCAGAGCTTTCTGTGAGGATATTTCTTGGCTGCTTCAATAGTCGCTGCAATCTCCTGAGGATGATGAGCATAATCGTCAATAATTGTAAAGCCGTTCACAGAACCCTTTTTCTGGAAACGTCTGTCTGTTCCCGAAAATCGGCGAAGTCCTCTCAGAATAGCATCCATTTCGATCCCAAGATCCCTGCATACTGCAATAGCAGCCATGGAATTGTAGATATTATGCTCTCCTGTCACTCCAAGCTCTACCTTGGCGATCTCCTCTCCCTTATAGAACAGAGTATAGGTCGGATGTGCAAATTTATCATAGCTTATGAAGTTCGCGGTATAATCCGCATCCTTGTCATGTCCATAGGTTATACATCTGCACTTTAATCCCGAAGTAAAATAATCATAATGCTTGATATCCGAGTTAATGACAAGAAGTCCGTTCTCCGGAAGCTTCTCTGCAAAAAGTCTGAAGCTGTGACGGATATCATCTATGTCCTTAAAGAAATCAAGATGATCCGCTTCCACATTCAATATTACTTCTATGGTCGGGAAGAAGGACAGGAATGAATTTGTGTATTCGCAGGCCTCCACTACAAAGGTGTCCTGTCCGCCTACACGTATATTACCTCCTATATCCTTAAGCATACCTCCTACAGATACTGTAGGATCTGCATCGGCTTCAAGGAGTATTTCCGTTATCATGGATGTGGTGGTGGTCTTTCCGTGTGTGCCGGAAACATTGATGGCCTGCTTAAAATTCCTCATCAGCTCACCAAGAAGCTGGGCTCTTGTCAGCATGGGAATGCCCGCGTTCTTTGCAGCTTCGAACTCCGGATTATCCGGATGAATGGCAGCGGTATAAACGACCACTTCTATATCATCTGTTATATTCTCGGCCTTCTGTGGATAATTCACCACAGCCCCTTCCTTCACAAGCTTCTTTGTGAGCTCAGATTCCTTACTGTCGGATCCGGAAATGGTAAAATGTCTTGAAAGAAGAATCTCCGCAAGACCGCTCATGGATATGCCGCCGATACCAATAAAATGAACATGTACAGGTTTATCGAATTTTATCTGATACATATATATACCTTCTTACCTTGAAAGTGTCATAAGCACGAAGTATGCAACAATCCGTACTATTATCAACTGTTTTTTCAGCCACACTGCTGTAGCAATTCTCAGATTATATCATCGGGTCGGGTATTACGCAAGGGACGCGGCTGAAGCAATCTTGTCTATGATATCCATGTAATTTCCGCAGTACTTTTCGTAAAGTTCATTCATTTCTGTCCTGAATCTCTGCTTTTCCCTGTCAGAAAGAGTTATCTCCACAGTTCCGGAGTTTATACATTTCTGTCTGGAACTGTCTTCCCTCATCTTCCAGAGCTTTCTTTCATAATCGCCGGCTTCCACCGCGCATTTAAGGATGATGTCCTGATCCTCAGGTGTAAGCTTCCCCCAGGTCACTTCGCTCATTATCAGAAGCTCCGGTATCCTCATATGCTCATCCAGAGTGTAGTACCCGGCATAAACATTGTGCTTCATGGCCTCATAGGAGGACCAGTTGTTCTCCGCCCCATCAACTTCATGGGTCTGGAGGGCATCTGCCACATCCTCATATACAAGGGGAACCGGGGTCGCCCCAAGAGCCTTTATCATGTCCTTCGCCAGATTTGAATCCTGAACTCTTATTTCAAGCCCCCGCATGTCTTCCAGACTTCCTATGGGCTTATCTATGGTATAGAAATTTCTGACTCCGGCGTCAAACCAAGCCAGGGCCTTGAGACCCGAGCCTTTAAAGGAACCCATTATCTCCGATCCTATCTCACCGTCCAGGACCTTCCACATATGTTCCGCATTTTTATAAAGATATGGCATCTGCAGCACTACAGATTCCGGGCTGTAGTCCTGAAGACTGGATAATGAGCCTCTGGCAAAGTCAATGCCTCCGTATTTCATCTGCTCCATGGTTGAGACCTCATCACCAAGCTCCGCCCCGGGATAGACTCTTATCTCTATGCGCCCCTCTGTTTTATCATTTACAAGTCGGGCAAAATACCTCGCCGCCTGAGTGGTGGGATAATCACTGGTCTGGTTCTCAGCATAGGTGAACACATATTCCGGCGCCTTATCTGTCCTTTTCCCTGAAGCCGCAGTGTCTCCGGCAGATTTTCCGCAGGCCGGAAGCATCATGACTGCCAACATGACAGTCATAGCCTGAGCCGCCTTTTTCCTAAGGCATAGATTAAAATACTTATCCATAAGGTTTTCTCTCTTCTTAATAAAGGAATATCTTACTTATTTAATGTAGGAATATCTTCTTTATATAAATAGGAATATCTGTTTTCTGAATAGTTTTTTCGGAGAAAAAACTGATCCCCGAACATTCTACCACTTATTTTTTTATATCTCACCCCATTTATAGTGCTGCATAAAGGTGACAGGGCAGCGGAATCCCATTCCGCTGCCCTGTCTGAGAAGTTTTATGAAAAAAAGTGAACAAACTATGATTAAACCTGCTGATCAGTTCTCCTTTATCAACCCATGGCTGCAAGGATTCCGCTTCCTGTCTGAACGTATCCGAAAAGCTTCGGAACGAAAAGTGATACCTCAGGAACAAAAGTGATACAGAGAAGTGCAACTAACATCATCGCATAGAAAGGTACCATGGCAGCAACCACCTTCTCTATAGGTCTGTGAGCTATGGCTGAACCAATAAAAAGTACCGCTCCTACAGGAGGTGTAAGAAGTCCGATACCACAGTTAAGTACCAGAAGGATTCCGTACTGAACAGGGTCAATTCCGATTGACTGTGCAATAGGAAGAAGGATAGGTGTTGAGATAAGGATGATAGGCGCCATATCCATGATACATCCAAGTACAAGGAGGATGATATTAAGAAGAATGGCGATCACTACAGGGTTATCGGAAACACCTGTGATAAGGTTCGCAGCAAGATCAGGTACATGCAGTCTTGTAAGGCAGTATCCGAACACAGAAGATGTGGAAATAAGGATAAGCACTATTGACAATGTATCGATACATGAATTGAGGCAGGTCCATACACCTTTCCATGTAACTCCCTTGTAGATATAAAGAGATACAAAAAGTGAATAGATAACCGCTATTGCTGCTGACTCTGTTGCTGTAAAGATACCTGCAACTACACCCACAACTACGATGAGGATGGACAGCAGTGCCCATACTGATGTAGTGAGCTGTTTAAAAAGAATCTTTACAGAGAAGGGCTCTCCCTTTGGATAATGTCTCTTAAGTGAAATAATATAAGAACCTACCATAAGTGAGATGGCAAGAACCGCTCCCGGAAGATATCCGGCAAGGAAAAGAGCTCCGATGGAAATGCCGCCTGCAGTTGTGGCATAGATAACCATGTTATGTGATGGAGGAACCAGCATTCCTTCTACAGAAGATGCGATGGTAACGGCCGTTGCAAAATCCACATCATAGCCTCTGTCAACCATCATAGGAATCTCAAGGGATCCAAGGGATGCGGTATCAGCTGATGCAGAACCGGAAATTCCGCCGAAGAAGTAGGATGCCACGATATTTACCATGGCAAGACCTCCGGTCATCCAGCCTACACATGCGTCAGCAAGGTCCAGAAGCTTTTCGGAAATTCCGCCTGTACCCATCAGAACGCCCATGGTGATAAAGAAAGGAACCGCCATGAGGGAGAAGGAAGAAATTCCCTTAACCATCTGCTGAGCCACTGTATTAAGTGGTATTCCCTGGTAGGTCAGGCAAAAGATAGATGATAATGCAACCGCATAAGCAATAGGAAAACGAAGCAGTATCATAACAAAGAAGGACACCAGAAGTACTGCTATCGCCATTGTATTAGCTGTCATGCTTATTTATCCTCCTTTTTTTCATCAAGTGTAAATCCGAGATCAGGCACATAATTCTTATCAAGAATGTGCTCTACATCCACAACCAGTCTCTCGATCTCAAAAAAGATCATAGCCAGTCCCGCAAGAGGGATAGGCATGTACATCCATGTCTTACTGAGCCATGGCATGGAAATATAGGTTCCCTTTGCACCGATTCCGGTAGCATATTTCCAGCCGATCACAAGCATCACAAGGGCAAGTCCCATTACAAACAGATCCGATACAAGATCAAGGATCTTAACGAGACCAACCGGAAGATAACGGTCAAAGGTCGTCATCCTGATGTGAGCATTGCGCCGTATCGCAAGGGATGCCGAAAGAACCGACATGTACGCCATAAGCGTAAGTATCACTTCCTCGCCCCAGTTAGGTGCCGGGAAGAATGTAAGATATCTGGCGATAACCACCCATGTCATGATGATTATGTCCGCCACCAAAAGCAACTTACATATAAGCATGGTGGTTTTGTACACCATGTCATATACAGGCTTTGCCCTCTTTAAAAATTCAAGTATTGCTGCCATAGAGCCCCCTTCTGTTTTAGAAACGCCCGAGCTTGCCTCTTCAAGCACCGCCGTTGCATTCGAAGATTTCATAGACTACTGCCACCTCTCTTAAAAAAGGTGCTCCCGACATATATGTATGCCGCAGAGCACCTTAACTCATGCCTTGTGAATCAAGATTCCGGAATTATGCAAGAGCCTTGATCTTTGCATATACGTCAGCAAGATCTCCCTGTGCATTTTCCTCAGCAATTGCCTTACAAGCTTCCTCCCATGGACCCATGTCTGTAATCTCTATAACATTGCATCCACGTGCCTTAAGATCCTCAAGAACCTTAGCCTCTGTCTCAACTGCGATTGTGTGGCAGTAATCAGATGCGATCTTTGAAGCCTCTTCAATAACAGCTCTCTGATTGTCTGTAAGTTTGTTGTTCCATGAATCCTCAGCGATTACAACCTCGATAGCGCCAAGTGTGTGGCTGTCAAGTGTAAGGTTTGGAGCAACTTCGTCAAATCTGTTTGATGCGTAGTTTACGATAGGCTGACCTGCACCGTCTACAGTGTTTGTCTGAAGTGCTGAGTAAAGCTCTGTCATGGAAACTGATGTTGCTGTAGCGCCAAGTGCCTCAACCATCTTTACCATGATAGGGTCGTTGGATACTCTGATCTTCATTCCCTTAAGATCATCTACAGATGAAACAGGCTTATCCTTAACTGTGAAGAAATGTCTGAAACCTTCCTCGCCATAGAAGAGGCCCTTAACGCCGATGCCTTCCTTCTCTGACTCATCAAGGATCTCCTTGCCGAGATCACTGTTTACAAACTTCCAGTAGTGCTCTCTTGATTCAAATGTATACGGAAGTGAAAGAAGAACTGACTTCTTAGCTCCGTAGGATGTAAGTGCAAATGCTGAAATACGTGAGATATCGATATCTCCGCCGCCGCCGAGCATGGAATCGAGAACGTCTGACTCTGCTCCGAGTACGCCTGATCCCTGAAGGTCGATGGTAATTGAACCGCCTGAAATAGCCTCAACTGCCTCGATGAACTTCTTATCCATCTTTCCGCAGATTGTATCATCTACAGGGTTAACTTCTGCCATTGTAAGTACCACTGCAGGGTCAGCTGCTGCTGCCTCATTCACCTTGTACTCTCCGCCCTCTGCTGCCTTGGTCTCTTCAGCAGCCTTTGTCTCCTCTGCTGCCTTAGTCTCTTCTGCTGCCTTGGTCTCCTCTGCTGCCTTAGTCTCTGCAGCTTTTGTCTCTGCTGCCTGTGTCTGTGCAGCTGTTTCTGCCGGCTTCTGTGAACCGCCACATGCTGTAAGGGCTGTAGCTGCCATTGTCACTGCCAGAACTGAACTTAAGACTCTCTTCTTCATACTTTGCTTCCTCCATTAATTCACCTATGCCCTATCTCCGGGGCACTTTGTTTATCTGTTAAAATTATATGGTAAGCACTTACATTGTTCGATGGTAAATTTTTTGGATTTGTAGAAGAATTTTAACATCATATGTTATTTTATTGTTCACAATAGATTAATTGCACAATTTATAGCTTATTATTTTGTGCACTTTTCGGTGTTGGTTATTTTATTATCATATTTTCTGTTTCAATATGCGCAAATATAACAAAAGCGCATCTCTTTGCTTAAGCAAAGAGACACGCTCATTCTTCAAGAATCTCCGCTCTGTACTCAGAGGGACTTTTTCCTGCTATTCGTTTAAAAACCTTGGCAAAATAATTGGAATCCGGATATCCTACGGTTTTTCCTATGTCCTTAATATTAACATGGGTCCCGGAAAGAAGCTCCTTTGCCCTGGTTATCCTGTACTCCGAAAGGAAGGATACGAAATTGGTTCCGAATTGCTGTTTAAAGAGCTTGCAGAAATACGCCTCACTGTAGTTCAGAGCTCCCGCTATATCCTGAACGGATATATCCTCCATATAATGTTTTTCCACATAATCCATCATGAGCTTCCGGCCGTTCCTGATAGAGCTGTTTTCCGGCTCCTGGACTGCATTTGACCGATCCCGGGATCCATCCAACACCCTTTCATCACCTCTGACCGGAAGAGATCTGAACTTTCCCTGATCGATTTCATCCACATAATGCATGGCCGTATCCACAGACAGGAACAGCTCTTTCTCATCATAGGGCTTTAAAAGGTAATCAAGGGCATGAACAGAGACCGCCTTTTTTGCATAACTGAATTCATCGAATGCGGTAAGAAATATTATGACCGCGTCCTTATCCTCCCTGCGTATCTCGGATGCGGCTTGAAGTCCTGTTATTCCCGGCATCTCGATATCCAGGATAAGGATCTTTACCTCTTCTTCCCTGTATATCCTCAGGGCCTCTCTTCCGTTCTCCGCCTCATATATGGACGCCGTCCCTTCATACTTTGCCCTCAATTTCTTAAGAAGTACCTTCCTCTCAATATTTTCATCTTCTGCCACAAGTATTTTGTACATTACATAGCCTCCTGAGGAATACTGAGAACTATTCTCGTTCCCACTCCCTCCTCCGATTCGATTTCAAGTCCCCCGAGTCCTTTGTACAGTGTATTTATACGTCTGTAGATATTTCCCAGTCCGATTCCTATCTTTGCGGTGCGATTCCCATCCGGATCCCTCAGCCTCTCCAAAAGAGCATCCAGTACTTCCTTTTTCATTCCGAGACCGTCATCGGAAATGGTGATCTCTACAATACCGCCTTCCTTCAGTCTGATGCTGACACTTACCTTTCCTCCCTGCTCCTTTCTGGAGATGCCGTGGACTATGGCATTCTCCACCAGCGGCTGCATGGTGAAGGAAGGTATCCTTATACCGCTTATATCTTCCGGCTTCTCTACTTCATACCGTACCCTGCTGCCGAACCTCATTTTCTGAAGATACATATAATTTTCCGCTATCATAAGCTCAGATTCTATAGGTACGACCTGTTCCTTGGTGCTCAGATTGTATCTGAAAAGCTGGGCAAGAGAGTGGGTCATCTTTACAGTAGTGTCCGCCTCCTCAAGCTCCGCCATTGAGCCTATCATATTTAGTGTATTGAACAGGAAATGGGGGTTTATCTGACTTTTAAGAAGCTCAAGTCTGTTCATGTCAAGGCGCTTTTCCATCTCGATGTTTTCCATCTTTTCCTGCTGAAGAAGCTCAGTCATGCGGTGGTTTTCCTGAATGGTTTTGATATTATCCTCTGTGGCATGCTTCATGCCGTTGAAGATCTTCACCAGGTCTCCTATTTCATCCTGATTGTCTATGCAAATGTCTTCGCCGCTGAAATCAGACCGCCCTATACGTCCCGCCTCCTGTGAGAGCTTAAGTACCGGAACAACTATGGATTCTGTCATGGCATGGCTGACACTGAACACTATGAAAAGCATAATAAGGGTGAAATTGGCCAGCACAAAGGGCAGCATCCTGAAGGTTGGGAGCTTTTCCGTATAAAGATCCGAACCGGATTCAACTGTAAGCTGCAAAAGACGTCTGGAATACTGTTCCAGATACATCTCCCTTCTGTTATATTCACTCAGCTTCGTGACAAAGCCCGGCTTGTTCACTCCGATGCTCATCATATCATCCCGGAAGGCCTTATACTGCTCATAAGCGCTTTTAATGTTCCAGGTACGGGCATATCTTTCCGAGCCTATGGTCTCATAATCGAAGGGAAGCTCACTTACACTTCTTTCAGTACGGGCCATGGCATTGTCAAGATTTTCCCTGCTGGTATCTGAGCGCTGTGAGATGTAGGCGTGAAAAGCATTGCCCTCCGACTCCATGGCATCCATGAATTCCTGACAGAGCTTATTATCGTCAAGTATTTCACTGTAGCCCTTAAGAGAAAAGCCCATGATGAACATGGAAAATCCCGATGATACCAGTATGATAATTATTACCACCAGGGCAAAGCATTTTACCTTTCTGTTTATGGAAAGCTTCAGCCATATCTTGTTAAGCATTGTCTCTCAACCTTTCCGGGAATCCTTTTATCACTACTCTTTTCCGGGGATCTCCAGCTTTGTGCCGATGTGCCCTGACATGGGATCCTTTTCCAGATGCTCGGTTCTCACCTTGCTGACCACCCGGTCCACCTCTTCAAGTAAGTCCTTGGCACTTAGTATGATGGCACCCTTACCCCATGTTATGACCTGGACCACCTTATCGGAGGTGGCAACTGTCACATTATACTGCTTTTTCAGCTCATGGGCCTCTTCTTCAATGTATTCGTCCGCCGTCATGGCTTCTCTTGTATAAACCACATAGACATTGTGATACATCGTCTTTTCCACCTGATGCCCAGCCACTCTGTAGGCGTCAAATACCACGATCACCGACTTTCCGGTGAAGCCGGCATAATTTGACATTATATCAAGAAGCTTACCCCTTGCGCTGTCAAGATTGGTCTTTGCAAGGTCACTCAGCTCCTCCCAGGCAAAGATGATATTGTAACCGTCCACAAGAAGGTACTCTTTTTTCTTTTCGGGAGTCTTTACTGCCCGAAGGTTCTCCGCCTTGTTAACCTCTTTCTCTTTTGCCCTTATGGTCCTTGCACTGGCAAGATTCACTTCCTTTGCACGGTTTTTGATAGGTCCGAAGGTCCGTATGAAAATATCCTCAAGCTCCTGATCTGCGATATAACGTCCGCTGTTTTTATGTTTAGCCTCATTTTTCTGTTCCCGGGTCCTCTCCATGCGGGCAGCATCCGCAGCAAAATCTCTTTTTTCCACATCCTCATAAAGCTCTATGGGAGATTCCACGTGCATATAGCTCTCCACCTGATCGTAAGGCACTATATATCCCGAGCCCTGGGCGCAGAATACCGATGAACTTGGATTCAGAATATCTTCATCAGGATCATAGGCTGAATCAAGTATCACCGATTCAGCATCATGGCACTTGTCATAACCGCTGAATCTGAGGAAAAGATGTCCTCTTCCCTTACTGTAGACCATAACATCCTTGTGATAATCCCTCATGGCCTTAACCGCAGCCGTTCCGGTTATTACAGAGGTATCGTCTTTTATCTCCGGAGGATCAAATTTAGCATCCATATTGGAAAGATCCGTCATGGCACGTCCCACAGTATCTTTTGGTATCTCAAGTGTAAAGGCATAGTAAGGCTCAAGGAGAACATTTACAGCTTTTCTGAGCCCCTGTCTCACAGCGCGGTAGGTCGCCTCCCTGAAGTCACCGCCCTCAGTATGCTTGTTATGGGCCCTTCCTGCCACCAGAGTGAATCTTATATCAGTAATTCCGCTTCCCGTAAGAACACCCACATGCTCCTTTTCTCTTAAGTGGGTCAGTACCAGTCTCTGCCAGTTGATGGCCAGCTCATCTGTGGAACAATCTGCCGCGAACTTCAGTCCGGAGCCTCTGGGAAGGGGCTCCATAAGAAGGTGCACTTCCGCATAATGTCTAAGTGGTTCAAAGTGACCCACCCCGAGAACCGGTTCCGCTATGGTCTCAAGGTAGAGTATCCTGCTTTCTCCAAGCTCCAGTTCTATGTCAAAGCGTTCCTTCACCACTCTTTTGAGGATCTCTATCTGGACTTCTCCCATGAGGCGGACATGTATCTCTTTAAGAGCATCATCCCAGCTTATGTGAAGCTCAGGGAATTCATCGGAAATGGTGATAAGCTGTCTGTACAAAAGAAGAGGATCCGCATCCTTTGAAACTACCTGATAATCCAGTACAGGTTTAAGGGACATTTCCTTTCCCTTAGGTTCACAGCCCAGGGAGTCTCCCGTTTTCAGACTTCCGACTCCAAGAACCGCACATACAGTGCCTGCTTCCGCGGTGTCTGTATTAACATACTTCGCACCGCTGTATATCCTTATTTCGGATACCTTTTCTTCAGGAACTATCTCCGTTCTTACCTTAAGCTCTCCGCCTGTTATCTTCATATAGGTAAGTCTTTTTCCGGAATCATCCCTGCCTATCTTAAAGACCTTTGCGCCAAACGAATCAGGGTAAAGGGGAATCTCGGTGAAGGTATATATTCCGTCAAGAAATTCTTTTACACCGTAATTCTTCAGGGCAGAGCCGAAATAGACCGGAAAAAGCTTTCTGTCCCATATCATGTTCCTCACATCCTTAGGGTCAAGCTCACCCTTCTCCAGATACTTCTCCATGATGCGGTCATCACACATGGCAATGTTCTCCTTCAGGGTTTCCGACATGGAATATACCCCCGCGTCGCTGAAGTCCACTGCGGCATTGCCAAAATGTTTTTCCAGATCCTTAAGAAGTGCTTCCTTATCTGTTCCCGGCTGGTCCATCTTGTTAACGAAGATGAATACCGGTACTCCGTACCTTTTAAGAAGTTTCCACAGGGTCTCAGTATGACCCTGCACTCCGTCGGCACCGTTCACTACCAGTATGGCATAATCAAGTACCCCAAGGGTCTTTTCCATTTCAGCCGAAAAATCTATATGTCCCGGCGTATCAAGCAGGGATACCGCTATGTCCTTCAGCTCAAAGGTCGCCATTTTTGAAAATATGGTGATTCCTCTTTCCTTTTCCATCCGGTCTGTATCAAGATAGGCATCACCGTTATCCACACGTCCCTGGCTGCGGATCTTTCCTGTTTCAAAGAGGATACTTTCGGACAATGTTGTCTTTCCCGCATCAACGTGAGCCAGTATTCCTATCACAAGATGTTTTTTTAACTTTTCCTCCAAAATGTATCCTCCCGGTTATCATGGTCTATTTTTACACCTCACTATGATAGCATACTTCATGTGCCGTAAACAAAAAAAGGAAATAAACAAAAAAGTGATGATTCGACGACCTATTCCAAAAGGAATAATCATTCGTCAGAATCATCACCCGGTGTTATTTCTGTTTTTCTATCCACTGCTTCAGTTCATTTACTATGTCTGCAGCAGTTTTTCCTTCTTCGTCTATAGTGACATCCGCATATTTCTCGTAAAGGGCAGTTCTCTCATTGTAAAGGTCCTTAAGAGTATAACCTTCTGGTATCGCTACACCGCGGTCCACAACATTCCCGATGCGTTTCTCCATCTCCTCATAGGAGACCTTTAAATAAACCACCCTGCCTATTTCCTTCAGGTGCTCCATGGCCCAGTCTTCATAACAGATGGAACCTCCCGGAGCGATAATGGAGTTCTTTACCTTAAGGCCTGCGGCGATATCTCCCTCTATCTTCAGAAACCCCTCATTCCCTTCCGAGGCTATAATTTCCTTCAAAAGTTTTCCTGTGGTCTCCTGAATCAGTATATCGATATCCACAAAGCTCATTCCGAATCTTTTTGCCAGCATGACACCGATAGTGGACTTTCCACAGGCCGGCATACCGATCATTGTTATGTTCATTAAGGTAATGTCCTCCGATATTTACATCTGCTCTCCGAAAAGTGTGAGTGGCGGTACCAGCTGCTTCTTTCTGGAAACAACTCCCGGAAGAACAACCGACCAGCAGTCCTCACGGCTGCCTTCGCTGTTCTCTCTCTTCACAGGCTCCACGCCGAAGGCATTGGCAACAAGCTTGCCTGCTCCCTGTCCGATCGCCAGAAGATCGGTGCTTCTGTCAAGGATGTTTGTGAGCATGATGAAGCTCATGTCTATTCCTTCAACCTTCAGAGCCTTATTGGCAAAACTCTCAAGACCGTCCTTCATCTCCTCAAGCTCTTCCTTGTTGAGACTTGTTACCTGGCTCACGCCGAACTCGATCTTTCCGGCTGTGAAGTGCTTGAAATCCTGATAGAATATCTCTTCCACAGTCTTGCCCTTAAGGTTAGAACCTGCAGAGAACATGGAGAATGCATACTTCTCGATATCCACACCTGCTATTTCAGCAAGCTCACGTCCTGTCTTCTCGTCAAGAGGTGTACAGGTAGGTGATCTGAAAAGGAGTGTATCGGAAATGATAGCTGACATGAGAAGTCCTGCAGTCTGCTTGTCGATTTCGATGTTGTTCTCCTTATACATCTGGGTAATGATGGTTGAGCAGCATCCCAGAGGCTGGTTTCTGAAATATACAGGAGACATGGTCTGAACTGTAGCGATCTTATGATGGTCGATGATCTCAAGAATGTCTGCAGCCTCTATTCCTTCTACTGCCTGACCCGGCTCGTTGTGGTCCACAAGGATAACCTGCTTGCCATGGTTTCCGAGGAGATTTCTGCGGGATACCATACCGAGGTAGGTGCCGTCTTTAGCCATGATAGGGAAATCACGGTGTCTCTTGGATGCCATAACATCTCTCATGTCGTCAACATAGTCGTCCTCTGTAAATGTAATGAGACCGTCTGTGGTCATGAAGTAGCTTATAGGCATGGACTGGTTGATAAGTCTTGCCGCTGTATATGCATCATAGCTTGTCACCATGATGATCATGCCGTTTGCTTCCGCAAGGCTCTTGATAGTCGGGGAAACATTGGCACCTTCACAGATGATGATACAGTCTGCTCCGTTGTCCATAGCAGAAAGCTGGTTCTCAGCTCTGTTTCCGAGGATAACGATGTCATGCTTCTCAATATAATATGACATCATCTCCGGATTTGCCGCAGCGATAAGTACCTTACCCTCAGTGCAGCACCGGCTCATGTCTCCGGTCACGACAGTTGCTTCCAGAGTCTCCTGGATATTAGCGAACTTTGTGTGGGCCTTTGAAATAATGTGAGAATCATAGACATTGAAATATGACTTTGCGATGTCGCCGATGGTTATAACACCCTCTAAGGAATTATAGGAAGTAAGAACAGGCAGGGTCACCAGATTGTCTTCGTTCATCATAGTCCATGCCTTCTTGAGTGACATATCTCTGTCTACTCCGGGTGTCTTTCTGTACTCGATATCAGATACCTGTGTTTTTACGGATGTAATGAGCCTTGGCTCAGGAACCTTGAAATAGTCAAGTACAAAGGCAGTTTCTCTTGATGGCTCTCCGGCTCTGCAGGGGATGTATTTTTCGGAATTTGTGATCCTGTTTTTAAGTCTTGAATAGGCAATTGCCGCACAGATGGAGTCGGTATCCGGATTTCTGTGACCTGTCACCAGTACTTCACGCTCAGTATTGTGCTGTATCTTCTTTTTTTCTTTTGACATATGTCCTCCGTTCCTTATCTAAATTATCAAAAACATCAACTTTTTAAAAAATTTTATTATTTACATATTGTAAAAAAATTATTCATAATTTGTTCATAATTCAATACTATATTTTAAATATAGTAAAAAGCAAACAAACACGTTTCTTTTTAATCTTTGTCCTTGGTTATTTTTCCAATATAAATTTTTCATAATTGCCCCGGTTGGTGAAAGCCTTCCGGGGTCTCCTCATTTATATGATTCTTTTTATCAAACAGAGAATAAAAACGCAATGCCTTTATATAAACTTATCTGATTGTATTTAACATTAGCCAAACATTTCAGCGTTAAGAAATAAAAAAGGTCTGCTTTGCCATTCCGGCAAGCAGACCTTTTATTTGCATTTATTTTCTTTTCCTTAAATTACTTTGCGTAATCTACGGCTCTTGACTCACGGATGATGTTAACCTTGATAACTCCAGGATACTGCATCTGATCCTGAATCTGCTTAGCCATGTCGTGTGCCATGATGGTCATATCATCATCTGATACCTGATCAGGAACAACCATGATTCGAACTTCTCTTCCGGCCTGTACCGCAAAGGACTTCTCAACTCCCTTGTAGGAATTTGTGATATCCTCCAACTCCTTGAGACGATTTGTATATGTCTCAAGAGACTTACGTCTTGCACCCGGTCTTGCAGCCGAAATGGCATCTGCCGCAGCTACTATGCAGGCCACCAGAGATGTAGGCTCTGTACCGCCATGGTGGGAAGCTACTGTGTTCACAACAATCTCAGGCTCATGATACTTCTTACAAAGCTCTACACCAAGCTGTACGTGAGTTCCCTCTACGTCGTGATCAATGGCTTTTCCGATATCATGGAGAAGTCCGGCTCTCTTTGCCATACGGACATCAAGTCCCAGCTCCTCAGCAAGAAGCCCTGAAATCTGAGCAACCTCTACCGAATGTCTAAGTGCGTTCTGTCCGTAGGAAGTTCTGAACTTCATACGGCCGAGAAGCTTTACAAGCTCAGGATTAAGTCCATGTACTCCGACTTCAAGAACAGCTGCGTCACCTTCCTCACGGATAGTCTCATCAACTTCCTTCTGAGCCTTCTCAACCACTTCTTCTATTCTGGCAGGATGTATACGTCCGTCTACGATGAGCTTCTCAAGTGCGATCCTTGCAACTTCACGTCTGATAGGATCGAAACCTGAAAGAACAACAGCCTCAGGTGTATCATCAACTATGAGCTCAACTCCGGTAAGCTGCTCCAGTGTACGGATGTTACGGCCCTCTCGTCCGATGATTCTACCCTTCATCTCATCGTTAGGGAGCTGAACTACCGATACTGTAGATTCTGTGACCTGATCAGCGGCACATCTCTGAATAGCATCTACAATGTAATTTCTTGCGTTCTTTTCTGCATCTTCCTTAGCCTGATTGTCAAACTCGCGGATCATCATAGCATAATCATGCTTTGTATCCTCTTCCAATGACTTGAGAAGTTCTGCCTTGGCCTGATCTCTGGTCAGTCCTGAAATTCTCTCAAGCTCTGTTACCTTCTGATTATGGAGCTCTTCAACCTCAGTCTCTCTCTTGTTGATCTTATCCTGACGCTTCTGAAGCTCCTGCTCCTTCTGCTCAAGATTGGCCGCTTTTTTCTCTGAAGCCTCATCTCTCTTCAGCATCCTGTGCTCAAGATCAGATACTTCCTTACGACGATCCTTGATTTCCTTATCCAGATCATTCTTTGCTTTCAATGCCTCTTCCTTTGTCTCAAGAAGAGCTTCACGTTTTTTATTCTCAGCTGTTCTTATCGCATCATCAATGATCTCTCTGGACTTCTGCTCGGCAGACCCCACCACCTTTTCGTAGTCGGATTTAGCCTTGTTCTGACCAGCGATGAACATAATAATGCCCACAACAACAGCTACTGCTATTACAGCAGCGATTACTACTGGGGACACCTTGTGTACCTCCTTCACTATTTTGTTGTTAATGTACAAACAGATATGTGAAAAGCTGTAAACGTCGTTAAATACGACGAAGCTCTGTCCAATTCCATTTATATATAAAGTTATATTGTCATCAATATAATCATTAACTTAACCATTACATTTTATATAAAATAACAGTCACTGTCAATAAAAAGGCGTGTGCTTAAGCTTCCCGGAAAGCACGTAAAAAAGCCGCTAAATCATGGATTTAGCGACTTTTTTCTATACTGAATTCTTATTTCATGGACTCTTCAATACAGTTAAGGGTCCTGTAAAGCAGATTGTACAAAGTTGAAGCTTCTTCTTTGGTCAGCTTCATACAGCTTCCCATTTCTCTGGGAATCGTAAGAGCTTCTTCCTTCAGATCTTCACCCTTCTTTGTGATACTTACATCCAGAGCACGCTCATCCTCATGAGAACGTTCTCTCTTTATGAGTTCCTTGGCTTCGAGACGCTTAAGAAGCGGTGTCAGTGTTCCCGAATCGAGATAAAGCTTCTCTCCGAGTTCCTTTACATTTACACGCTTCTTATCCCACATGACCATCATAACGATGTACTGGGTGTATGTAAGATCTAGCTTATCCAAAAACGGCTTATAACGTCGCACAACCTCCTTTGCGCACGCATAAAGCGGAAAACATAACTGATTTTCAATTTTTAATGACTCATAATTTCCTGTCATCATATCCTCCGGTTGTGGTAGCTGTGCAGAACATAATGCGTTATGCTATTCTTTTAAAAACGCCGTTATATTATCACAATCCCCCGTTTCTTGCAATTAAATTTCTGTAAATCTTTATTTTATCCGAAAAGCTGTAGGGATAAGCTTAAAATTACCGTTTTAATTTATCTTAAAGCACTGCTGCTACTTTCTTCTCAACCTCTGCCATATCCATGGTAGGCTCGAAACGGTCGATAACTTCACCCTCACGGTTTACCAGAAACTTAGTGAAATTCCACTTAATGTCCGGAGTGCTCTCATAATCAGGATGAGCCTTTCCTACAAAGTCCTTCATAAAGTCAGCCTGCTGTCCTTCTCCAAAGCCCTTAAATCCCTGAGCAGCCTTAAGGAACTTAAAGAGCTCTGTTTCATTCTCACCGTTTACGTCGATCTTTGCGAACATAGGGAAATTAACTCCGAATCTGCTTGAGCAGAACTTTGCGATCTCCTGCTCTGTTCCCGGTGCCTGGTGTCCGAACTGATCGCAAGGAAAATCAAGAACAACAAGTCCCTTGTCACCGTACTTCTCATACATGTCCTGTAACTGCTCATAATGAGGTGTAAATCCGCACTCTGTTGCAGTGTTTACTATAAGAAGAACCTTACCCTTATATTCCTCAAGTGTTGTCTCATTCTTATCCTTATCCAGAACCTTGATATCAAAAATATTTGCCATTTTATTTCTCCTTTTCCGGGCTCACGGCCCCATAATAATATTTATATTTACATTACCTTTACTTAACTGTCATGACAGTGAATCGATGTATCCGCATGCGGCAAGAGCAGCCGTAGCTCCGTCAGATGCTGCCGTTGTAAGCTGTCTTACTGTCTTTGTGCGGCAGTCACCGGCTGTAAATATACCGTCAGTGCCTGTCTTCATATCCTCACCGGCTTTGATATAACCCTTTTCATCAAGTTCTGCCACATTGCTGAATGGAGCGTTATCCGGTGCCTGTCCGATTGCCACAAAGAGGCCGGATATCTCTATGGTTCTTGTGTCCGAACTGTTCTTATCGGTAACTTCAATGGAAACAAGACCTGTTTCATCTTCATTAAGTTTTGTTATGGTGCTGTTAAGAACAAATTCAACATTATCCTTTGCCTTTAAGCGCTCTACTTCCTTTTCATCAGCCCTGAACTTATCTCTTCTGTGTACCAGATAGACCTTTGAACAGTAATTTGACAGGAACTGTGCATCCTCGAGAGCAGTATTACCGCCTCCGTTAACAGCAACCACCTTATTTCTGTAGAACATACCGTCACAGGTAGCGCAGTAGGAAACGCCCTTTCCTACCAGGTCTTTTTCATTTGGAAGTCCTAAAGGACGGTTCTTTGCTCCGGTGGCAAGTATCACAGCTTTACACTCGTACTCGCCCTGAGAGGTCTTCACTTTCTTAATGCCTCCCTCGTCAGTTATCTCCGTTACACGCTCGAATTTTATCTCTGCTCCAAGATCCTTTGCCTGATTGTAAAGTCCGGTAGCAAAATCAAAACCCGAAATATGTGCAATTCCCGGGTAATTCTCAATGTCCGGAGTATTTACAATCTGTCCTCCATAAGAGCCGGATTCAATCACCAAGGCCGATTTGCCGGCTCTTACTGTATAAATCGCTGCAGAAAGCCCCGCTGTACCGGCTCCAACTATGATTACATCATACATAACTGATCCTCCATAATCCTTTCCCACACCCGTGTCACTTAACCTCTTCAAGGTGCGTTGTAATAAAAATATGTTTTTGTGTTTCCAAAATCTCGTTTATCAAATCTGTAATTAGATTGTACACAACTAAAATTAGATTGTCAACAATTAATTTCGAATCATAAAACCAATTTATTTTGCATCACAAAATCATACCAGTCAGGAGCGGGTATACCGGCTTAACGGGTTCGTAATCTATAAGTTTAATAATCCTCGTCTATGGACAGTGCCTTAGTGACCGTACTGTAAGAAAAGCCCTTTCTCATAAGTGATGCATACAGTTTTCTCTTACTGTCAGGATCCAGATCCTCTGTATCTCTGCATTTTTTTCTTATGGCAGCCCTGACCGCCCTCATTTCGGAATCTCCGGACAGCTCCTCATCTTCTTTAAACGCAGCCATAGCCTTTTTTATACAGCTTTGATCCACTCCCCTTTGATAGAGCTTCTGTTCTATTTCACGAAGGGATTTGGAGCCGGAATACTGCTTGATGAGCTGTTCAGCAAACCTGAGATCGTCTACATAACCATAGTTTTTCAAAAACTCAATGGTCTCCTGCACTATCTCTTCATCATATTTGCCGGAACTTAAGAGCTTCTCTCTAAGCTTAGATTCCGTCTTCGGTGCACGTTCCAGAAGATAAAGGCTTCGTTCCTTACATCTGTTTCTGAGCTTATCCCTGTCGCTGAGCTTCTGAGGATCTAGATTGTATTTTGATACCTCCTCAGGATGCTCGTTTATAAAATCATCTAATGTTTTCAATTATTTTCTCCATCTAGATTTATAGCCGGAGCACCCCTTTCGGGATGTCCGGCCATAAACTCTTTTTCCTATTTATAATCAGGCTTAATCTTCTTCAGTCACTTCTGCTGCTTCAGCCTCTTCATACTCATCCTTGGGAAGACCGTACTTTTCACGCACTTTTCCCTCGACCTCAGCCATAATGCGCGGATTTGCCTTAAGGTATTCCTTGGCGTTCTCACGTCCCTGGCCTATCTTTTCTCCGTTATAGGAGAACCATGCACCTGACTTATCAACGATGTTCTCGTTAACCGCAAGATCAAGAACATCTCCCGACTTGGAGATACCCTCTCCGAACATGATATCGAATTCGCACTGTTTGAAAGGAGGCGCAATCTTATTCTTTACGACCTTGACTCTTACACGGTTTCCGGAAGCATCTCCGTTCTGCTTGAGTGTCTCAACACGGCGGATATCAAGTCTTACGGATGCATAGAACTTAAGGGCACGTCCACCGGTGGTCGTCTCAGGACTTCCGAACATTACACCAACCTTCTCACGGAGCTGGTTAATGAAGATGAGGATACAATTGGACTTGGAAATGATGGAGGTGAGCTTACGCAATGCCTGAGACATGAGTCTCGCCTGAAGGCCCACGTGGGAATCTCCCATCTCACCGTCGATTTCCGCCTTCGGTACAAGAGCAGCAACCGAGTCGATTACAAGAATGTCCATGGCACCTGAACGAACCATGGTTTCCGCTATCTCCAGAGCCTGCTCTCCGGAATCCGGCTGTGATATGTAAAGATCATCGATATCGACTCCGATATCCTGTGCATACTTTGGATCAAGGGCATGCTCCGCATCGATAAATCCGGCAATACCGCCCCTCTTCTGAACCTCTGCAACCGCATGAAGTGCCAGTGTAGTCTTACCTGAAGATTCAGGTCCGTAGATCTCTATAATTCTTCCCTTTGGAAATCCACCTGCACCGAGAGCTATATCAAGTGAAAGTGATCCTGTAGGTACAGTCTCTATATTGAGGCTGGCAACGGAATCTCCCAGCTTCATGATAGAGCCCTTACCAAAGTTTTTTTCTATCTGTGTCAAAGCAACGTCAAGTGCTTTTAATTTTTCTTCGTGATCCTGGTTTGTATTGACCGCGGATTTACTGGTCTTAGCCATGTCTGTCCTCCGTAAAACATATGTTTTGTAATATTTTGTATTTTAAGCTTTATTTACTCTGCTGTCAAGGAGTATAACACAGCACCGGGATCAATAATATACTCTAAAAAACGACCATATGTCCCTCCTGTTCACGAAAATACCTTATACAAATCCTCTCATTGCTGCCTGATAGTTAAGAACGGCGCCGGAAGCATTGATGGCGGAAACCTTGGCCATGGCCTCAGATGCTATGTACTGGGTCACTGCCCCGTAATAGTCTTTAAAACTGATCATGCCTGCTGCAAGGCTTCTTTCAGCAGCTGCCTTCTGCCTTTCTGCTACCACAAAGCCCGCCGCTGCTGCTTCGTACTGCGTGCCTGCCTGTACCGCATTGGTGTACAGGGAAGACATGGTGATGTTCAGGTTTTCCCTTGTGGAATTTCTCTTTATATCCACTTCCGAATATCCTGTGATGTCCGGCTTCAGGGTTGCCTGGGCAGCACCATACTCCACGTTGTAAAGTCTGGCTTCCTCTATATCCTGATTGAGATTTCTCGATGCCATGTATGTGGGATCATAAGCGGGAAGCTCACCTATTGTGACATTGGCGGAATCTGCGATATCCCATCCGAGTATGATGGCCATGTTTTCTTTTATTGACCGGAGAGATTCCTGATTACTTCCCAATTTTATCTTCGCCCCCTGCAGATCCACCTCTGCCATCCTGACATCAAGCTGGGTTGCACTTCCTACTGCCATCTGCCTTACGGCGGCATCATAGGCCGCCTGATACATATCCACCTGTTTCTGGTACATCCTGTCAAGCTCTCTCAATGACTGGTACCCGAGAAAAGCGGAATTCATACCGGTGGTCACCGAGACCTTGGTACCGTGCAGTCCTCTTTTTATACTGCTTACAAGACTGGTGAGCCCTCCTTCAGCCCCCGACTTCTGAACGTTCAAGGTGGTCTTTCCGATCACATTACCGTCATCATCCGTCACAGGGAGACCGTAATTGTCTGTTCCGCTGGCACTTATCATACTGCTGTAGGCATTGATAAGTGCTGTATAGTTGGCCTTTTCGGTTTCATCCGTGGACTCTTTTCGCTTTTCCTTGAGATCATCGATCTCTGCATACATGTCATCTATGGAAGTACTGATGGAATCGATGATATCATTCATGTTAACGGCATAATTGTCTATGGCCGCCGTCTGCTGTTTTGATATGACACTTCGATACTCCACAAGATTGTTTATCTCGTCATAATCGATCACATCATCCTGAAGCCGTATCCAGGTCGCATCATCCATTCCGTCGGGTCTTCCCGCAGAGTCAACCCCTGTGAGATTTCGTACAGGTGCATTGGGATCATTGATATTGACTATGACTCTGGTGCCCGGCTTTTTTTCATTGGCTCCCATGGCTGTTCCGCTTGCAAAAGCAGCGACAACGGATGCTGCGGCAAGAGCTGCAATATGTTTTCTTCTCATCATTTCGTCACCCACATTCGTCACTTTGATGCTGAGCCGCTTCCCGCAAGACCGTCTCTGTATGAAATATAGGTAAAATATGCGCTCTGCATGTTATATTTCATAAGCTGAGTGTTTATGACCGCCGAATTATAGTTGTAAGTGGCAGTCTCCAGGTCTCTCAGGCTCGAAGAACCAAGTGCATAGCTCCTGTTTGTTTTATCCAGGGTCTTAAGAAGATTAAGCTCACTAAGCTGCTGCTTCGCATAGTTGTTCTGTGCTTCCAGAAGAGCATTGTACTTAGCAGTCATATCAGACTGGACCTGATTCTTGTCAGTGTTAAGGCTGATTGCCGTGCTGCTGACAGTTCCTTCCGATTCCGCAAGAGCCATCTTCCTCTCATCTATCTTAAGTGTATAGCTGTTTCCTATGGCTTTCTGTATGTCTTCCTGAAGGTTGAGCTGATTTATCATTTCATCAGTGACCTCCGGAACCTCACAGATCACAGGCTCCGCATCATACTTCCATCCCAGATTCACGAGCACGGTCTGCTTTGCCTTGATATGGTCCGCAAGGGAGGTCTGAAGTGATACCTCCGCATCCTTAAGGGTCTTTTCGGCAGTAAGTACATCAAGTTCGGTTCCGGATCCTACAGCAAGCTTTCTCCTTGACTGTTCAAGAAGTTTTGTATCCTGCTCGATGGCAAGCTGGTTCAGTTTTGAGGTAAGCTCCGTAGTATAAATGCTTATGATCTGCTGCTTTATGGCTTCTGCAGTAGTAACTTCCGTCTTTTCATGCCCCAGGGTCACTACCTCCCTGTCCGAATTCTGTATGGTGGTATCTACGCTTGCCAGTGACTGCTTTCTTGCAAGCTCAGCCGAGGCATCACCGGCATCACTTTTTCCCAAAGCATTGTCATATACACTCTCTATGTTGCTGATGACATCTTCATAATCCAGGTCATAGGTTCCGGTATCGTTGTTATCCCTGTAATTTATCCATAAAGCCGAAACCGTAGGGTTGTATTCGTGAACCAGATCCCTGATCTCTTCCCAGGTAAGTACATCGTCCCGGAGCGTTTTCCACTGCTCCTGCGATCTCTCCCTTTCGTAGGAAGTCTGTCTCGGAGCTCTGTCTATAGTTGCTTTTTCAGCCGCCAATGCTGTCCCCTGATGCATCATCAAAAGAGAGAGCATTACAGCTGTAAGCCTTTTACCATGTAATCTCATCTTCCAAACACCTCGTAATCATAAAATTTCATCTAAGTCTTATTTACAAAACATCCCGGAAAGCTCAGGCCTCCCGGGATTTAATACATTTACAGTCTTCAGAACAAAATCCCGACCGCTCAGATTATGGTTGTTCATCAATCCGGGAATCCGTCAGAAAAATCTCCCTGACCGATTTCCGCTTCATCCTCCGGTGTAGGATCATCATCTGCGAATCCGTACCTTTCCCATTCTTCGGCAGCCTTCTTCTGGTAGTAATCAGATGGCTGTTTGCCTTCCATATATCCCGGACTCGGAACATCCTTGTCTACCATCTTCTTGTTTTTATCCATTACGGTATAGTAAACAGGAAGTACAAGGAGTGCAAGTATGGTAGATGCCGTAAGACCACCTACATCTACTATAGCAAGTCCCTTCATCATCTCACCGTTATCTCCGATACCTATCGCCATAGGGATCATGGAAAGTACAGTGGTAAGTGTTGTCATAAGAATAGGTCTTAGTCTTGTAGCACCGGCTTCAACCAGGGCACGTCTTCTCGGCATGGCCATTCTGTACTGGTTAACCGTATCCACATAGAGAATACCGTTGTTAACAACCGTACCGATGAGCATCATAAATCCAAGAAGGGAAACCATGGAAATAGATGAATCACTGAGCCACAAAAGTGCGAAGGATCCTATCAGGGCAAGAGGAAGTGTTGTCATGACCATGAAAGAGAATCTCATGGACTCAAACTGTGCCGCCATTACTACCCAGATAAGGAATACCGCGATGATAAGCGCTCCTCCAAAGGATGAAAACTCTTCATTCTGTGACTGATCATTGGAATTCACACCCATTGTAATGCCATTTCCAAGATACTTTGAGATGACTTCCTGATTGATACTCATCCTGGACATCTGATCAGCCTTGGTCGTATAGTCAGCAGTAATGGTAACATTATACTTCTTATCCACTCTGGAAATAGATGCAGGTGAATCCTCAAATACCACATCACTTATATCTTTTAGCTGCACCTGGGAACCTGAAGGTGTTGTCAGGAAGATATCCTTTATCTTCTCTACATCATCATACTCTTCCTTAGGATACTCAACTGTGACATCAGTATTCTGACCGTCAATCTGCATGGTCATGGCCTTCTTACCGGATATCATGTTATAAAGCTGAGATCCGACTCCGGAAGGTGTGAGCCCCTCTGCAGCAGCCTTTATAGGATCGACATGGATCTTGATGAGAGGTGCGGCATTTTCAAGGGAGGAATGTACCGCTGTGACATCATCTCTTTTCTGAAGCTCTTCCACTATATCTTTTGACGCCGCCTTAAGACTGTTGTAGTTCGATGACTGTAAAATCGCCTCGTAATTGTCCTTGGCAGTTGACATACCGGACATGGAGTTATTGGCTTTTACAGAAATAACCGCATCGGCTGTACCGTCAAACAGCTTTCGGTAGTAGGTTGCCTTATCCTTTGTCTTCATGCTCCTGTTTTTTATAAGCTCAACAGAAACGGTAGAACTGCTGCCGTAATACATGGACTGTATACCCGATCCGCCGGAAGATACTCTGTAGCTCTTTGTATCAGGATCCTTGGAAACCACTTCTTCTATTTTAAGAAGTATCTCGTTTATCTCCTCTGTCTTTAAACCCGACCTTGTTTCCGCAGTAATGGTCAGCTTACCATCGTCAGTTGCCGGCATCATCTCAACTTTGATATATTTCAAAAATCCGAGAGATGCGATGAACAGTCCTATGGAAATTATAAGAACAAGGGCTCTGTGATTAAGAAGCCTGTCTATGATACCTCTGTAAACCACCTGCATTCTCTGAATGATAGAATGGGCCGGGGCATGATTGTTTTCTGATGGCTTATATATTACAAAGCATAAAGGCACAATGGATATCGCCGATATCAATGATGACAGCATACAGAAAACAATGGTGAATCCGAGTGGCGCAAAGAACTGTCCCATAAGTCCCTTCATAAATCCAAGAGGCAGGAAAACTACACAGGTGGTTATGGTTGAACCGAGAACCGACTCTCCCACTGTCTTTACTGAATCAAGAGCCGCTGTCTGTCTTGTTTTTAAACCGGCTGTTGAATACTTCTCCATGGATCTGAAACAGGCCTCAAGTACGACTATGGAGTTATCAACCATCATACCTACACCAAGAACCAGTGAAGACATGGTTACCATGTTAAGGGAATATCCCATAGCCCACATGGCTACAAGAGCCGTAAGTATGGAAATCGGAATAGAAGTACCGACTATAAGGGATGCCTTCAGATCTCCAAAGAACAGTATAATGATGATCATGGAAATGATGATGGCCATGATCATGGTCTCAAATACCGATGTCAGAGAGCTTAAGATACTGTCCGAATCATCATCTATAATATGGATCTTGAGATTTTTATCTCTTGCTTCAAGCTCGGCTATAAGATTTTTAGCCTGTTTTGACATATTAACAGCTGACTCACTCTGTTTCTTTGTAAGGTCAAGCATGATGGTATCTTCACCGTTGTACCTTCCTATGGCCTCCTGATCCTTGAGACTTAAGTTTATCTTTGCGATATCACTTAAATAAACCGTGTTTCCGTTTCCGGTTGTTATAGGAATACTGCCCAGGGAATTAACATCGTCATAGTCATTTCCGGTGGAAACCGAGAGCTTTTGTTTTCCTACATTGGCGGTACCTGCCGGCTGGGCAAAATCTGCCGCTGCAACTGTTGATGCCACAGTAGCCATACTAAGGTTATACTGCTTAAGCTTTTCCGGTATGAGCTCAATGCTTACATACTGCTTCTGACCACCGGAAAGTGCTACACTGGCAACAGTACCAAGACTTTCAAACTCAGGAGATATATCATTCTCAACATAGTTGTACATATTGTCCTGAGCCGAGTTCTCTATGGATAAGCTAAGCGATGGCTGTTCACTGACGTTCATGGTAAGGACATTAGGATCATTTACGCCGTCCGGAAATTTTGACTTTACCGTATCAATCTTCTTTTTCAGCTCATCATAGGCCTTGTCCATATCCGTGCCATACTCATACTGAACCATGGTAAATCCATAGTTTTCAGAAGATTTGGACGTAACCTTTTTAACGTCGGAAAGAACAGAAACTCCTTCTTCTATAGGTGTGGAAATGATCTCATCCACATCCTCAGGAGATGCTCCGTTGTAGGTTGTGGTAACGATGATCATCGGAACATCGATATTGGACATAAGCTCCATCTTCTGACTGAAGAGGGACATTATTCCGAAAAATATGAGACTGATAACCGCCAGGAAGGTGGTAACCGGTCTTCTTATTACGAATTCGGTTATACTATGCATTTTTTGCTGCTCCTTCCTGAAATCAGTTAGCTGCTATATTCCCGTTTTCGTCTATGATACGAACACTGGCTCCGTCATAGATGTCCTCAGTCCAGCTTGAAACAACCATATCTGATCCGGTGATTCCATCAAGCACCTGATACTCCGAATCACTGGTGATCCCCAGGGTGATGAAGGCTCTCCTTGCTATACCGTTTTCGTACACATAAACATAAGGATTTCCGCTGGAATAGTATACATAGTCTACAGGAACGATGAGAGCGTCCCTGGCTGTTGCCGATACCAGCTGAACCTTGGCTGCAACTCCGTCTGTAAGGGCTTCTGCGTGTGAAAGTACAGCCTCTACAGAGAAAAGTCCTGAGGAAGAATCAACCAGTCTTGATAAATCCGTGATAGTTCCCTCATAAACCGTGCTGTTTTTTTCAACAGTGACTTTCTGACCCTGGGAAAGATTGTTAAGCACGTCCTCTGTAACACTGAATTTTACCTTTCTCTGTCCGGAGCCTGTGATAACACAAAGCTCAGATGACTGAGATACAGGGGCGTTCAGAGTCATATTCTGATTCTGGATCGTGCCGTCTGCAGGTGCTGTTACAGTTGAATACTCCACCTGGGTATCATACTGAAGCTTTGCGGAATTCACCTGAGCTCTTGCTGCGGCAGCCTGTGACTGGGCAGCATTTGCGGAATTCAGGGTTGAGGTATATGTCTGAGGAGAAACATCTCCTGCCTGATAAAGCGGAGTCATGCGATTGAGAGCGTCTGTTGCGGTATTCGCCTGATTCTGTGAAGCCTGAAGAGATGCGTTTGCAGAATCATAAGCAGCCTTTGCAGAATCTATAGCCTTCTGATTATCTATTCTGGCAATGGGATCTCCCTGCTTTACCTGATCCCCGTTCTGCACGAATATTTCAATGATTTCACCGGAAGTCTTAGGCATCACATGGTAGGTATCGGATGGCTGGATCGTGCCCATCAGTGAGGTTTCACGTTCTATGGTACCTGTGGAAAGAGTAGTCACTGTAACTGCCGGAAGTTCCTTGACCTGCATCTCTTCCTTCGGTTTCATCAGCCTTGCCGCGACCGCAGCTCCTAAAGCTCCAATCAACGCAACAACTATGATTATAGTAATCGGTTTTTTCATATATCCTCCTGTTATTAGATGTCTCCATGCCATAACACGGACACAGCAGACACTTTATTTACTTAAGCCTGTAGTTCAACACTTCCGCTTTTCTTTCACACAAAAGAAATGTCGACATATTTTAACGATTAATTTATATATATATTAGATTATTATTAAGTGTGTTCAGCGATTATTTTCTTGTATCTCCACCATAGCGAAGGATGTCCATCTTGAGATTGAACTCTTCAAGGATCTTTTCGGTATCCCTGTTCTGATATGCTATGAGATTAAGTATGGCAAGCCCCGAAATCATGTGTGCCGACTTTACGATGGCCTCAAATCTCTCCCTGCTTCCCCTGTAGTCCAGGAGACTGAGATCCAGTTTTTCCATCAGCCAGTCCAGCTGTTCCTTTTCCTTCTCCTGCTTCCTGCAGTTTTCGGTTTCGTTCCAGACCACTGCTCTCTTCATGATACCGGTGTTCACAAGAATATTTACCCTTTGCTGGAGATTTCCCTGCTTAAGATAACCTGCCACCTTCACAGTCCACTCTGTTATGGCCTTCCAGAAATCGCCTTCATATTCAATCACCAGTTCACGAAAAAACCTTCTGCTGTCTTCCTCATCCTGACTGAAAACATATTGAAGCAGATCATTCTTATCTTCAAAATATGTATAAAAACTGCCTCGCGAAATGCCCGCATTTTTTATGATCTGGTTTATGGATGCCTCCTCATAGGGCACCCTGGCAAATTCTTCCCGGGCTGCTGTAAGAATACGCTCCTTCTTATCATCGGACAGCTTTTCAAACCTCTCTGTTGCCAATTTACGCCTCCGTTCCCCCTGTAACCTTCTTATTCTTCATGTTCAGCCGGGAAATCTCCCGCTTTTTCAAAGATTAACTTATGTTGTGAATACCAAAAAGTGACAGACTGTCATTTTTCTTTCTATGCGAGTATAGTGACAACTTGTCATTTTGTCAACAATCATAGAGTGAAAAAAACCGTATTTTATGTCAGAATAATGATTTTTTATACTTTTTTTAGAATATTGTATACTTATGAATACACTATTCCTTGCTTAAATCTGTTCTTTGCATTACAATAGCGAAGTATTGTATACAAAGAACGATTTGGATTTAATATTCTCATCTATTCAATTGTAGTAATTTATACAACTATAGGGGGATAAGCTTTATTTATGGACAGTATTAAACTTCAGGCATACGGTAAGATCAATTTATCGCTGGATGTTCTGAGGCAGCGAGAAGACGGTTATCATGATGTCAGGATGATCATGCAGACCGTAAAGCTTCATGACAATATAGATATTCAGAAGACAAAAGAACCGGGTATCCGCCTTCGGACTAACCTTTCCTTTCTTCCTGTAAACGAGAACAATCTGATGTACAGAGCCGCAAAGCTCCTCATGGATGAGTTTGATATAAAAGAAGGCGTATCCATGCAGCTAAAAAAAGTGATTCCTGTTTCAGCCGGTATGGCCGGAGGGTCAACGGATGCAGCCTCTGTCCTGTACGGTATGAATAAACTGTTCGATCTGAAGCTTTCTGTTGAAGAATTGAAAAAGAGAGGCGTAAAGCTTGGGGCGGACATTCCTTTCTGTCTTATGAGAGGCACTGCCCTTTCTGAAGGAATAGGCGAGATACTCACTCCTCTTCCTAAGCTTCCGCCATGCCCCATTGTTCTGGCAAAGCCCGGGATATCCGTTTCCACAAAGTTCGTATACCAGAATCTGCATGTCAACGATCTTCCGGCATCCAGTCACCCGGATGTAGATTCGGTCATTGATGCTCTGAAGCAGCACAGCATCAGGGAAATCGCTGAGAATATGGGCAATATTCTGGAGAATGTAACATGTAAGCATTATCCCGAAATTGAAGATATCAAATCGGTGATGAAGAAACTCGGAGCCGTTAATTCTATCATGTCGGGTTCCGGACCAACTGTTTTCGGCATTTTTGATGATGTAACGAAGGCGAAAAAGTGTTATGAATCATTAAGATTCGGCACGAACAAGCATCTGGCAAAGCAGGTGTACCTGACAGAGCCATGGCGCTGATTTAAATACTGACAACGGAGGACAATAATTTGATGAGCGAATTCACAGTAAATATGAACGAATATCTTCCTTTGAGAGATCTGGTTTTCAATACTCTCAGACAGGCCATTCTCAAGGGTGAATTAAAACCCGGCGAGCGTCTCATGGAGATACAGCTGGCTGAAAAACTCGGCGTTTCACGTACACCTATAAGAGAAGCTATCAGAAAGCTGGAGCTGGAAGGTCTCGTTATCATGATACCAAGACGCGGTGCCGAGGTTGCCAAGATCTCTCACAAGAGTCTTCAGGACGTTCTCGAGGTCAGAGGTGCCCTTGAAGAGCTTGCCACCGATCTTGCCTGCCAGCGTATTAACGAAGAGGAGTTAAAGGAGCTCACAGATGCCGAGGACCATTTCAAGAAGGTGGTTGAGAACAACGGAACCGAGATGGAAATTGCCGAGGCCGATGAGGCATATCATGATATCATCTACAAGGCCACAAGAAACGATAAGCTGATTCAGATGATAAACAACCTTCGTGAGCAGATGTACAGGTACCGCCTTGAATATATAAAGGATGAGGCTCAGCGCGGAACCCTCATAAACGAGCACGAGAACATCCTGGAGGCTATCAGAATCAGGGATATCATCCGTGCCAAGACCCTGATGAAGGAGCACATCGACAATCAGGAGCTCACGGTTTCACAGAATCTGGAGGGTGAATCTTCCGAATCCAGAACAAATCTTAAGAAGAAGTAATCGATTACGATATAAAAAAGAGTTGATTCAGCCGTAATGGTTGATTCAACTCTTTTTCTTTTTGAATCATCCTTCCTTCTAAAAGGATGATCTCTTCATGGCCGTATCACTTCACCACCTTTATTTTCTGCTCTCATGGCAGGTAAAGTATATCAGCTGATATGTTTTGGATGCTTCATCAAGAAACTTCATGGCTCCGTCCAGCTTGTCCTCATCCAGGTTCACAAAAGGATCATCCATGATGATAAAGGGTTTCTCCGCTTCATACATAGCATCAACAAAAGCCATACGCCTGGCAAGTTCCACCATATTTCTATAACCCTGAGACAAAAGCCCGGTGTTGTGGGACTGTCCTTCAGCTAAAAGGCTCACATTGAAAAAGGCATCCATACGGTAAGGCACTTCATCAAGGCCGGAGGTGCTGATAAAAATCCGGTAATACTTTTCAAAGGCTTTCATAAGCGGAGACAGATATGCTACGGTAAAGCTGTTATGTGCCTTTTCCAGATGGTCTCTTACCTGTACCAGAAGATGATACTTCTTTTCCATGTCATGCAGCTCCCGGAGACCACTTTCATACTGCCGCTCTTTTTCATATACATACTGAAGCTTATCCTCCACGGTCTTCATCCGTGATTTCAGCCCGTGTATAGTATCCTTCATTTCATTGTACTTATGAGTTTCCTCATTAAGTCTCTGGCTCAATGACAGGAATGAACCCTCCCCTTCTTTGGGATATTCCAGATTCAGAATCCTGTCCATATCGTGGGTGCTTTCAAACTGAAGCTTCTCTTTTCTTTTCAAGGCAAGCTCCCCGGCAATATCCCTGATATCGCAGAGTCTGCTGTATCTCAGGATATCGTTACCGAAGCCCCTGAAGGGTTCAAAATCAAGATTATATACATCAGAAAAATCATAACGTGGATAGTACTTGCCGAAAAATCCCCCTATCTCCCCGCATAGACTTTCTATTTCATGAGAAACCTCATCCCACCCCTTTATATTTCTTTTCCTCCTGGATGCTCCGCCTCTCCCGACAGCAGCCGAAATCGTCATGATTATGGCAGCAGCGGCTCCTATTGCGGAAATAACCGCTCCCAGAAAGCCATGTGTACCTGACACGATAAGATATACCCCTGAAATGAGAAGTATGGCTGCCAGAATACAGGGAAAAATCGTCACTCCCATCCCTGTCCGGGAATTCTTCTCCATAAGGCTGAGTTTTTCTCTCAGGAACTGTACCCTGGCTATACGCTTTTCAATTCCGTACAATGTTTTTTCATCAGGTATACCGCATCTGAAACGCTCATCCAGCTCTCTTAAGCTCCTGTTTATCTCTCCGGTCCTTTTTTCCGCCGGCATCTCTTCAAAGGCCGGTCCGAAGTGCCTTTTCTGAGCCTCCAGAAGCCTTCTTTCCGAGTTTAATATCTCCTGATTGAGACTGTCATAACTCATCTTTTCCTTTATAAGGTCCTGATATCCAGATAGCTCAAGTATACGGGAATTCAGCCCCTCCATAGTCCTGGACAGTCTCCTCAGCTCATCACCGGCACTGTGGAGCTTTTCCGCACAGCCCGTAAACTCCTTCTCCAGAGTCGGTTTATCTGTAAGCTCAGAATGAATGATCTCAAGCTCCATTCGCTTTTTGAAAATATCTCCGGTCCTCCTGTTTGGAGAAAGAGAGTTTATCTCGTCCTTCAAATTCTCTATGACGGATTCGTAACGGTTCATGTCGTCCCTGTCTTCCGATACATTGCCGATCCTTGCATTAATCTGAGAGGTGACTCCCGTCTCCAGCTCCTGCTGCCCGATGAATACCGTCCTTCTGAAGGATCTTTCATCTATCTTCAGAAGCTCTTCCCCTATATTCTCAGTGTAAAGGTCCGTTTCCAGATTGCTGTCCGCATCATAGAGCCTGAAAATATCCTGAGACTTTTTCTCCCCGAATACACGGACTATACGATATTTAACAGAACCGTCTCCCACAGCAAATACAAGCTCTCCTCCGAAGGTACCGCCCTGCCATGGTCTGTACTTCTTTCGGTCATTCTCAGTATCCTGGGCTTTCCTTTCTCCCGAAAGTCCATAGAACATCACCCTGATAAAAGCGGCCAATGTTGACTTGCCGTATCCGTTCTCACGAAGAAAGACATTGAGCCCTTCACTGAAATCTATGCTTATATCATGCAATTTTCCAAAGTTTTCTATTCTTGCACTAATTAATCTCATCTTTAATTCTTACTTCCAATATTCCATCACTAACCCGAAGCAACCTGATCAGATACTTTCTCCCATCAAAAGCCGTATACCTGCCTCGATGACTTCCGCTCTGCTTTCCTCATCGAGCTGTCCGTCATCTCTTACGGAACGTATGAACTCACCCTTAAGTGATCTGTCATTTTCATAATTCCGGTAATCGATCCTTCTTCCGGTCTTATCTTCAAGCTTCAGGCTGTAAAACATAGGGCTCAGCTGAGCGCTGATAAAGCTAAGGTTTTTTTCCGTTTCAAGTTCCAGCTCTCCCGTCAGGATGAGCTTCACCATATCGTCCGCATGAAGACGTCTGCCTCCTGCGCTGTCCACTATTTCCCTGACAACATCGCTTGTGATGTTCTTTATCTCCTCCCTGGATGATGGGGTTCCACTGAGTATATCAAGCTCAGCCCTGGCCCTCATGACCATCTCCATGGAGCTTTCAAGTCCTGTTACATCCACAGGTATGGTCCACATGTGCCTCCTGCTTATATCTATGAGCTGTCTCTTTAGCCTATGGGACTCTTCATCTATATCAAGTACTATGAAGCCGTGCTTGGAGCACTCGTCAAAACCTCTTCCCTCAAGACAGCCCGGATAGCACCATATACCCCGGCCGTCCAGCTGCCCGCCCATATATTTATGGACATGTCCAAGTGCCATATAATCGATGCCTCTCCCAGAATAGTCTCCAAGATGTATCTCTTCTTCATCGGAAAGTTTACCGTGGTCGGATACCACCTGCCCATGGAGCATCACGATATTAAAATCCTCTTCACGAATGTTCAGGGTCCTGGCTGCCCAGTCTTCCGGAAGTCTGGCACCGCCGAAGCTGCTGCTTAGTTCTCTGCCGGATATCACTATGTTTCCTGACAATCTGTACATACGCCATGAATCGTTGAAGGTGTACAGGTTTTCCGGCAGGAGCTCTGCTCTGTTAAGAAATGAATCCGCATCGTGATTTCCCTTCAAATAAAAAAAGGCAATTTCCGGACAGCTCCTGATACTTCCGAGGACAGCATTGGCAGTGGTGGTACTTACCGCCTGAGTATCAAACATATCTCCTGAAATGAGCACCGCTGAAACCAGGTGGCTTTTTGCATATTCAAGGAGCCTTAGCCAGGTGCCGAGAAGCTCCTGTCTTCGCTCTTCTGCCTTCTTTTCGTCTAAATTTGTATTTAACCTACTATCCAGATGAATATCTGCACAGTGAATAATCTTCATATATTTTCTTACCTCTTTGAACACCGGTCCAATTATATCTCAAACAAATGTACGAAGATATATTAGCATTTCCGTTTATCCTACTCAACTGGTTTATGATAATACAGCCTTTTGGCGAAAAAAACTCCCGGATCCAGAGGTTCCGGGAGTATAGCAGTATTCGGTTCTTTACTCGATATAACCGCCCACCTTCATCTCCTTAAGATGTACGTTATGTCTCTGCAGGAACATGAAGAAAATAAGATATACAAATACTACGGTGATGATGGCACCGAGAAGCTGATTATGTCCTGCGAAGAGCATAAGCAGTGTGTATCCCACCATAAGCATCAGGATCTTTCCCATGGACTTATATCCCAGCTTACTATGTTCCTTGCCGTATTTCTCTGTCATGAGGAGGCAGACGTAATAAATGAACATGGTTATGACCATCCACATGGTCTTCGGGAAAATAGGCACCAGCGGTCTCGCAAGGAGTTCCAATGCTATGGTCGTTGAGTTTATGGCCAGAATCATGATTACATGGATGACCAGAAATCCTAGACCCGAGGTCTTTTTGTGGTGATCCAGGACATTGTCATAGAAGAAGCCGTAGCTCAGGAACATGCCGATGACCACAAGGAAGGACATTACATTGAACAGAATATGAGTTTCACTGGTAAAGTAGCCGCCTATTCCGATGATCATCTCACCGAAGGTAAGTATAACCAGCAGAAGATTTCTCTCGGCAAAGTGAGGGAAATCGCAGGGTCTCTGGGCATAGGCGGAATGCTCCTTCAGTTTTCCCACATACCCGACTATAAGGGCTACCGGTGAGATAACTATCCCCGTAAAATAGTGAATAGGTATGGAGATGGCAATGATTGCGAACACAAAGCTCAGAATCATGATATTGTTCCTGAGTATCTCCTTATCTATTTCATCAAGTCTCGGGGCAAAACGCAGCTTGTCCCAGCTCCTGTAGGCCAGATTTGCCATAATAAGTGCCCAGGCAGCATGATAACGTGTGTAATGATCCAGCCAGTGTATGTTCGATCCGCTGGCCATATAATAGAGCAGATACATATTTAACAGAATACTGATATAATCCCTCAGGGATTTTCTTCCATATCTGTTAAAGAACATGGTGGTGAACATCCATACCTGCATGACTACCGCTGTAAGAAAAATAAAGGTTATTATGGCTTCCTTCGGCGGAAAGGTTTCTTCATAACCATGAAAAAGTGCATTTATGGTTCTCAGGCTGTATACAAAAATAAGGTCATAGAACAGTTCGATGTACTCAACCTTCTTCTCAACATGATCCTTTGGTTTCGGACTCTCCTGATTAACCCTGGACCATATACGATAGAGAATAGAGCCCTCTGCCTCCTTCACAGGCGTTCCCTGTTCTACCTGGGAGTCTCCCGCAGCCTCATCTACGATCTTGTTGAAATACTCTCTCTTCTTGTGTTCTTCTTCATCGATATCATCTCCCTGAGTCCGAACATGCATCTCCATCTTCTGCACCAGTTTGGACTTTACACTGTACTGTTCCTTGTCTTTCGGACTTCCGTCATAATCAAGTCCGGGAATATCCACTTCTTCGGTAAATTCCTCCCTGGATTCCTGCTCCCTCAAATCATCTTCATTCAAAAGACCCACTATAAATCTCCCTTTTAGAAATTTTCCCAAATCCTTGGGATAGTAAAACAAGCAATTCAAGCAAAAAGGCAATGTCAATGCCCTGAATAGTCTATGAATACAAAAAATGTGTTAAATTTAATTGTGTTATAGCCGTATTTTCATAAATATTACCATATAAAAAAAGGCCGGCACAAGTATTCTCTTGTACCGGCTCTTGTATTTATTTAAATACCAAGAAAACGTATATACTGTTATCGCACTTCGGGATCTTACAGTGTCTCGCCTGTAAGCATGTTATAGGCTTCCTTGTAAAGATCAACAGTCTTATCAACGATCTCCTGAGGAAGGGTAGCATTGTTATCCGGATTTGCCTTTAACCAGTTACGTACGAACTGTTTGTCAAAGGACTCCTGACCCTGACCCTCTTTGTACTTGTCGAGTCTCCAGAATCTTGAACTGTCAGGAGTAAGCACTTCATCGGCAAGCACTACCTCTCCGTTCTCATCAAGACCGAACTCAAACTTGGTATCAGCGATAATTATACCCTTTGAAAGAGCATAATCCGCACACTTCTTATAAACAGCAAGTGTCGCATCCTTGATTTTTGTGGCGATTTCCTTGCCCTTTCCCGGGAAAGCCTTCTCAAGAACGTCGATTGACTGCTCGAAATTGATGTTCTCATCATGATCTCCGAGATCAGCCTTGGTAGATGGTGTGTAAAGAGGCTCAGGAAGCTTCTGACATTCAACAAGACCCTCAGGAAGCTTTAATCCGCAGATTGTGCCGTCCTTCTTATAGTTCTCCCATCCTGATCCTGTGATGTATCCGCGTACGATACACTCAATAGGAATCATAGTAAGTTTCTTGCAAAGTGTAGCTCTGCCGTCAAATTCAGGCTTCTGGAAAAATTCCGGCATTTCTTTGTTATCAACGGAAATTAAATCGTTTGGAATAACATCCTTGGTGAGATCGAACCAGAACTTGGACATCTGAGTAAGAACACGACCCTTATCGGTGATCTGATTGTGAAGAATGACGTCGAATGCCGATATTCTATCAGTCGCAACCATAATCAGCTTATCTCCGAGATCATAAATCTCACGTACTTTACCTTCCTTAACAGGTTTAAAATCTGCCATCTTTACCCTCCATATTCAATTAAGGACACTTTTTTGTCCGAAGTGCATTACCGAACTTTAGTATAATTGATTTAACTGAAATCACAAGTCTAATTGTGCATACAAATATTTTCCGGATTTTTATTTTATAGTGGTAAATATTCATAAATTACACAGTTTTTTAATGTATACAGCAACTTAAAATTCTTTTAAATATTTGTTCATTATAACAATTGCACTGCCTTATCAATTTGATTATGCTTTTTCTGATTTTTCTTTGTATACAAGACAGAGAAAAAAATATCATTTTCTTCGGAAAGCGTGAAAATCATGAAATATGTAAAAGAGATTGTGTGGATTATTGCATTCACTTTTATAGGTGAAACACTCAATGCTCTGCTGCCCTTACCGGTACCTGCGGGTGTTTACGGTCTTTGTCTTCTCTTACTTTCACTGTGCACAGGTCTTGTGAAGCTTTCGGATGTGGAAACCACCGGAAACTTCCTTCTGGATACCATGACCATGATGTTCATACCTGCCGCAGTAGGTATCATGAGCGTAACAGACATTCTTATGCCGGTCCTTCTTCCTTATATCGTTATGATAGTCATATCCACAATTGCAGTCATGACAGTGACGGCTCTCGTGGCTTCCGCCATACTTAAGCATAAGGAAAAGAAAGTTCCGGGAAAGGAGGTCTCAGCATGAAAGAAGCCATCATCAATTCAAATTATTTCGGACTGATACTCAGCATCTTTCTTTTTGTACTGGCCCTTAAGATAAAATCCAAACTCAGACTGGCGATCCTGAACCCGCTTCTGGTCTCTACCATAATGTGCATTGCCATTCTCGTATTTCTGGATATCCCATACGATACCTATAAATCAAGTGCGGGCATGCTTAATTTTCTTCTCACTCCCGCAACGGTATGTCTCGCCATTCCTATGTATAAACAGCTCAGACTGCTTAAAGAAAATCTTCTGGCAGTCATAACCGCCATAAGTGCAGGGACCTGCTGTTCGCTCCTTAGTATATTTATAATGGGTAAGCTCTTCCGTCTGAGCAATGAACATATCGTCACTTTACTTCCAAAGTCCATAACCACAGCCATAGGTATGGGAGTATCTGAAGAGGCAGGAGGAATAGTCACTCTGACTGTAGCAGGTATCATAGTTACCGGTATCCTCGGAAATATGATGGCCGAATCCATATTCAAGCTCTTCCATATCACTCATCCCATTGCAAAAGGTCTCGCTCTCGGCACTTCGGCCCATGCCGTAGGTACCGCAAAGGCCCTTGAGCTTGGTGAGATAGAAGGTGCCATGAGCTCACTGAGCATCTGTGTAGCCGGAATACTCACTGTTATCCTTGTACCTTTTGTAAACTCAATTCTTGTTTAAATCCATCAAAAAAATAAAGAAGATGCAGATCCGCTATCGATCTGCATCTTCTTTTTACATTATGAATATGGAGTTTAAATCCGAATTATCTCTGAACACGTGCTCCTGCACCGCCCATAACACCTTCTACTTCCTTCTTAGTAGCCATAGTTGTGTCACCAGGTGTTGTCATGGCAAGTGCTCCGTGAGCTGCACCGTAGTTAACAGCCTTCTCTGCATCGCCTGTAGTCATAAGACCATAGATAAGGCCTGATGCAAAAGAATCTCCGCCGCCAACACGATCCATGATCTCAAGTCCCTTGTAATCTGCAGCCTTGTAGATCTCACCGTCTGCCCAGCAAAGAGCTGACCAGTCATTAACTGTAGCTGTATGAACTGTTCTGAGAGTTGTAGCTACTGCCTTGAAGTTAGGATATGTCTTAACTGCCTCATTTATCATCTTCTTGTATCCGTCAACATTGAGCTCCTTAAGAGACTCATCCTGTCCTTCGATTTGGAAACCGAGACAAGCTGTAAAGTCTTCCTCATTTCCGATCATAACGTCTACATACTTTGCGATCTCCTTGTTAACTTCCTGAGCCTTCTTCTGGCCTCCGATAGCAGACCACATGGAAGGACGGTAGTTAAGATCATAGGAAACAATGGTTCCGTACTTCTTTGCTGTCTTGATAGCTGCGATAACAGTCTCTGAAGCCTGCTCTGAAAGAGCTGCATAAATTCCGCCTGTGTGGAGCCAGCGAACACCAAGCTCACCGAAGATATAATCGAAATCGAAATCCTCAGGCTTAGCCTTTGAAATAGCTGTGTTTGCTCTGTCTGAGCATCCCTTTGCACCACGGATACCGAAGCCTCTCTCTGTAAAGTTAAGACCGTTTCTGCAGATTCTGCCGATTCCGTCTGTATCCATCCACTTAACAAGTGATGTATCAACACCTCCCTGCATCATGAAATCCTCAACGAGATGTCCAACCTCATTGTCAGCAAGAGCTGTGATGACTGCTGTCTTTAATCCGAAGCATTTACGAAGTCCGCGGATAACATTGTACTCTCCGCCGCCTTCCCATGCACGGAATGATCTTGCTGTTCTGATTCTTCCTTCACCCGGATCAAGGCGGAGCATAACCTCACCTAAAGAAGCTGCTTCAAATGCACATTCGTTTGCCGGTCTTAAATTTAAATCCATATCTTCCTCCATTTTAAACTGCCTGCTTACGCAATGCAGAACTCATCTGATTTACCGCTTGCATCATAATAAAATGCCAGATAATGTAAGCGTTTTCACAACGTATAAAAGTATAGCACAAGATATCTCTTTTCATCAAGATATCTTGTGCTTATTTTTTAACGATTTCACTTAATTATCCAAATATTCCGGACTATACTTGTATAAATTTATCGGTGGCATCATTGAGCTTTCCTGTAACCTCCACATTTTTGTCCATTGCTTCCGAAATTCCGTTCATCTCTCCGACGATCTCCATGGTATTATCTGCAGACATCTTGATTGCCTGAGAACTCTCGGAAACGGAATTTGTGATGGAATCCACCGCATTGGCCATATCGGACATTATGTAATTCAGATGATCAGCCTTCTCCTTAAAGGATGTAAGTATCTCATGCATGGTATCCGCAGTATTCTCATATTTGTCGCCAGTCTCAACAAAGGCGTCATAGTCATCCATAACATCTGTGTTTATGAACTCAAGCACCTTCTGGGAATTCTCCGCCAGCTCCCCTACCGCACCGGTAACTTCCTTACTGATCTTCTGAATGTTGTTGGCGGTCTGCTTTGAATTCGCAGCCAGACTGCTTACTTCGGCAGCAACTACCGCGAAGCCCTTTCCTGCCTGTCCGGCACGGGCCGCCTCGATGGAGGCATTGACAGCCAGAAGATTGGTCTGTTCTGCAATGTCCAGGATGTTCTTTGTAAGCTTATCGATTTCCTTTACCTTCTTTGAATCCTCAAGGGACTTGGCAAGAACAGCGCTCAACTCGCTCATCTTTTCATTCATGCTGCGCTTTCTTTCGGTGACATGCTGCTTGATCTCATCAGCTTCCTTCTTAATGCCTGAAGCAGTATCGCAGCCGTCACTGGCCTCTGAATTGATCTCGTCTGTTGATGACTTTACATCTATGACCTGAGTGTTCATGGAGCTGACCATTTCAGATACGGACTGCATGCTGGCACTGAGCTCTTCCATGGCTGCGGATGTACTCTGTACATTGCTGTTGGAGGAATTAAGCTTTCTGGTAACTGTTTCTGTTGATGAATTAAGAACATTAACTCCGGACTTGACCTCCCGCATGATAACCTGGAGAGTCTCTATGAAATGATTGATTCCGTTTATGATGTATACAAGCTCGGAAGCACTTCTCGTATAGATCCTCGCTGTCAGATCGCCCTCCCGTTTTTCAATATTTCCGATGATATCGGTAACCTCTCTTGAGATCTTCTTGATCTTTCTGACTATTCCGAAGTAGTTCAGGAGATAATTGAATATGATGAGCAGAACGAAAAGTCCTGTACCCTTTAGTGCCGCCTGTATACCCTCTGCCATCATCCTCTGCATTTCTGTATTGCTCTTATCCGCTTCTGATGCGACTGCTTCATCTATGACCTTACAGGAATGGAAGATAGCCACCTTCTGTATCTCAGCACGGTTAAAAAGGATCTCATAAGCTGTTTCCCTGTCTCCGGAATCTATTTTCGCTATAGCTTCATCGATAATGACATTCAGACGGTCATACTGATTTCCGATCTCCTCAAGTGCACTTACAGCATCAGCCTGTTTTTCCCCGTCAAAATGGTCCTTCAGATTTGTTATATCCTTGTTGATGGTCTCTCTCGTTGACTGAATTTCAGGGAGAAGAGCTACTCGTGTCTCGGTCGCCGTAGCGGATACATATCCTATGGACTGATCGTAAAGAGACATGACATCTGATTTAAGCTGTGCTTCTTCGGTGCTCAGTGACAGAACATACTTTGACATGGATCTGCTGTTCACCGTCTGCTGCTGCATCTGGTTTATAAGCATCCTCATCACAAATATGAAGGCTATCAGCATGATTATGTTAATGACGCTGATCTGAAATATGATGGTGCAGAAGAACAATGGATTCTTTCGCACTTTCAGCTTTCTTCCGCTGTTCTCAACTTCCATATTATCCATTATTCTCCTCCTTTCCGCCCTGATAGTAATCCATTATCGCCATGCCGACTTCAGAAACAAAGCCCTCCTTAGTCATCTCACCCGACGCATACCTGTGGAATACCGGACCCAGAGCATTGGCAGCGATTCCTTCCTTCATATCCATCCAATGCCAGTTGGAAGTCTTACCCGATGATATGTAAGCTGAAACTACATGTGCAAAGGGATCCTTAGCCACATATTTACATGATGTAAAGGGGCTGACGAAACCGGCATCTTCAACCAGTATCTTCTGACCGGCATCCTTTGCACACCATTCAAGAAAGGCCTTTGATGCCTCCGCGTTACCTTCCTTAAGTACAGCCCACCAGGAAGGGGGATTCGTCAGGATGGTATCTATACCTTCATCAAAAACATAAGGCATCATGCCGACTTCAAAATTTCCTGCCCTGGCATAATCTTCCGCATCCGCTCCTGTCATTACCGCACCTATCCATGATCCCTGAGTCACAAAGGCATATTTTCCTGCTGCAAAATTCCTGACCTGATCATCATAGGTTCCGTTCAGAAGGAGGGCAGGATCACTGAATTCCTGAAGAAGTCCGATAAATCCTGCAAACTTAAGCATTCTGTCCTTATCCACCGTATGTTCGTTATTTATCATATCTATATATCTGGTGTCCGCCCTGTCCAGTCCGGCATCGATATAATTCCCGAATATGTGATTTCCAGTTGACCAGCTGAGGTTCTTATCCTCCGCACAATAACCTACGACTGCCGTGAGTCCCAGCTGATCCTTTTTAGAATCCAGTTCTTCAAAGGCCTTTCTTACCTCATCGGGAGTTGTCAGCTTTCCGACATCTATTCCTGCCCCGGACAGCATATCCGCATTATAAATGAGTCCTATGGCCTCTGTTGCATAAGGAAATCCCAGGGTACCATAGGTCGGATCAACATATTCCGCATCTGTATCTTTGGTCCATGCCTGATCGCTCATATCTTCCAGAAGTCCTTCCCAGTTGGCAAAACTTGAAGACTCGCAGACAAAAATATCAGGCATCTTATCCGAAAGATAATAAGCCTTCAGTGTAGCCTGTACATCTGCTCCGGGCTGTGCGGATTCAACTTCTACAGTTACTCCGGTTTCCGCCTTGTATTTTCTGGTAAGCTCCTGTATCTGAGCTTCAACCTCGGCTTTTCCGTTAAACAGCTTTATGGTCGTCTGACCTTTTGAAGTATCCTCTTCTGCCTTTGCCTCAGTACCAAGCTCTGACATATCTATGCCAAAAACCTTTTCCGTGACCTGTTCTTTGAGAAGTTCAGCCTTTCCGCAGGAGGTCAGCATGATCGCTACGATCACCCCTGTACCTATACAAAAAAAATCTCTTTTCATCTTTTTCTATGCTCCTTGATACTCACCTGAAAAAAACTGATTAATTCAGCATCAGAACTTAAAAAACTCCATGGTTCCTATCATTACTTTCGGAAAACAATTAATAATTTATAAGTATTTTATACATACAAATTTAACAATATTCCTTTATATGTACACAAAAAAAGCACCCCGGAAAGGTGCTGAAATGAACAAAATCTTAAAATGTCGAATTAATTCTTCGAAGTTCCAGGATTGCGGGAGGCCCGATTTGAGTGAGGGGTAATCGGGTCTCAATCCTGATAGTATAGAGTATAGAATAGTTAGACTCTTTGAAGTCCTACAATACAATATGATAAATTTGCATTTGATTCTATATATTTTTTGTTGTAAAACTATAGAAACACTGAATATTTATTACTTTAATAGTAATTTTTAATTTATTGCCACTTTTATTTTTTCACCCGGAGATATTAAGCAGATTTTCAGCTTTTTTACCGGGTCATACGAGGTTTATTATGCCGATCATTGGTTATTCCATTAACAGAATATTTGTTGATACAAAGAGCCGGAGTTCAGAATACAAAATGATGGATCCCCATGTTCATAATCATTATGAACTCTTTTACCTCAGTAAGGGAAGCTGTACCTTCCTTATGAGGTCACATTCATACAATCTGGTTCCGGGAAGCGTCATTATCATTCCCCCAAATACACCCCATATAATCCATTATACATCAAGACAGCAGTCTGTCCGAACCAGTATTTTATTCAGAGAACCGGATGTCATCTTTAAAAACATTGATTTCATTGGTGAAATGCTTAAGGATGGCAACCATAAGCTCATCCTTCAGATCCCCCCCATGTATCAAGTCCATGTTGAACAGCTTATACGTAATATGGAGGCCGAGCAGCGTTTTAATGATACAAAAATAAGTCCCACCATGCTCTCTCTTTGCCTCATTCAGCTTATAATCATCATTAGTCGTTTTTCAACAGGAATAGATACTAATCTGATGGATGAATTGCATACTACCAACCGTCAGGTAAATCTTGCAGCTACATATATCAACAGAAACTATAATCAGCGCATATCACTGTCAGATATAGCAGATGCAAGCGGCTTCAGCCCCAATTATCTTTCAAGAAAATTCAAAGAGGATACAGGCATAGGCGTCCATGAGTACCTCACCTATGTCCGGCTCAACAAAGCAGCCATAGAACTGGCTCACACCGACCACACCATCACAGAGGTGGCTCTGAACAACGGTTTCAGTGATTCAAACTATTTTAAAGATGCTTTTCATAAGGCATACGGCATGTCACCAAGAGACTATCGCAAGAGGGATAAGATCATGGATCTGGAAGACAGCCTGGATCCACAGGATGCTCCTCTTGCATCTATCCCCATCGATACAGATCTTTGAACTGTAAAAACAGTTACCGAATCAAAAAGCGGCTTTTCTCCAATTGTATCGGAGAAAGCCGCTGAATTTTTCCTATAAAAGGGAGGAGGGCAGGTGACCAATGGTCCCTGCCCGAGTATTATGAAAAAAATCTTATTAACTATTGATAACGTTTTTGTTATCATGCTTATAATATAAAAGTCAACGGTGAACAAACTATGTTTTCCTTTTGAACAAATTGTAAACATTTATGAACACCATGTGAACAATCATTCATCCATTCTCCTGTCTTCCTCAGGCATATACTTTTTAAATATATGCTCAAGCATGGTGGAATTGATCCATGCAAGAAGAGGATATCCCATCAAAAACAGAAAAGCAGTGACCCATCCCACATAGAAAAGACACACATAGGCTATGAAAACAACTATCACATCACTTACGATCATTCCCAGTGTGGATCCGAGATAACGTATGGACATGAAGGCCGCATTGGTAAGGGTATTCTTTATGGTATTGTCAAATCTGCTGAGTACGGGCCATACATAAAGGAATTCAAAGGTCCAGAGTACCATGATGGCCAGGGTGACAGCCTGACAGATGATCCTCATCACTCCTGCATCTGCCATTACTCTTCCGAAGAAAAAGAAATCAAATACCAAAACGCATCCTATTAACAGCATGGGGATCCAGATAAGCGTAGCCTGTTTGAAATTCTGTCTGAAGGACTTAAAGAACATCCTTATGTTTCCGTAATCCTCATTTCTCACTATCTTGAGGGTACAATAGTATAACGCGGTTGTAGATGCTCCTATAGTGAACACAGGCAGCGAACACAGTACCCAGAGTATATTGAGGACTATCATATCCCCGAGTCTTCCAACGAAACGCCATACCGGATTATCATAATTAAAAAAGCCCTGAAGCATATATTTATCTCCTGTTTTAATACAAAATGCTCATGCCGCTTTAAAGCAGCATGAGCATTCTATCACAAATTATCATCTATCTCCATACATGTATTCCCAATTCTCGATGATTTCCTCTATTTTATCATCGGAGAGATCTTCATCATCCTTTACATCTTTAAGCTTATGGGCATTGATGACCATTACCTTATCTGTCTCCTCCTGTTCAATTTCCATGAGGAACATACGTGCATCCTTTACAAAGGCTGCCGTTATAAGCATTATCACAAGACCGATAGGGAAAGCTGCTATTATGCTCACTGACTGTATATTGGACATGGAGCTGTCGGAAAATACCAGCGCCACCGGAAGAAGTATCAGAAGCACCGACCAGAAGGCCTTGACTGATCCCCTGGGTTCTTCATCCTCCTTCAGATCCTTATAGCTGTACTGGGCAGCCACAAGTGTTATGGAATCGAAGGATGTGGCATAAAAGGCTATCATGGCTATGATAAGTGCCACCATTACAATAGGTGCAAGTGGAAGCTGATTTATGATCTCAATTATGGTCACATAGAGATCTCCTGTCTTCTCGTAAAAGGCCACCACGTCGAACTTTCCGGACATATGAAGGCCGAGTCCGTAGTTTCCGAGAACTATAAAGCTCACGAAGGTGCTTCCCATTCCGAAAACGTATCCGCCGAGGATAGTCTGCCTTACTGTGCGCCCTCTTGAAATGCTTCCGATGAAGAAAGGAGCTGCAACACACCATACCATCCAGTATGCCCAATAGAATATTGTCCAGTTCTGGGCGAAGCCTGTGGATCTCGTGGGATCAGTATAGGTGGAAAGTCCTATGAAATTCTGGGCAAGTCTTCCCATTGCGGATAATCCGCACTCTATTATGAATTTACACTGGCCTCCGAAGAAAAGCACGTACAGGAGCAGTCCGTAGAAAAGATAGGTGCAGACATTGGCAAGTATGGAAACTCCTATCATCCCCTTCATAACGGAATATGTATAGATCACACAGGTAATCACAAGTATAGCAATAGTTATGGCCCTGTCTGAAATATCAACACCTATAAGAGATTTTATGGCCTGACTGAGGAGAGGTGTGGCAACAGAAAAGGTGGTTGCTGTTCCCGCAAGAAGGGCAAACACTGCAAGAAGGTCTATGAGCTTACCCGGCAGACGGTCCGTATACTTTCCGAGAAGAGGTCTGCAGGCCTCCGAATACTTCTGGCGCTTACGTTTCCTTACATGGAGCATGAAGCCGAATGCCACCGCCAGTACCAGATAAAAGCCCCAGGGTATGGGTCCCCAGTGGAACAGGGTAAAGGTAGATGACCAGTCCATAAGATCTCCCATTTCTGCCGTATGGGGATCTTCCCAGTAAAGTATCCATTCACACAGGGAATAAAACAGGATATCTGCTGCAAGTCCGCAGGTAAACATCATCGAGCCCCAGGCAAAAAAGCTGTACTTCGGCTTTTCATCCTGATCTCCAAGGACGATGCTTCCGTACTTTGAACATGAAATGTAAATGGAGGCTATGGCTGTTCCCAGTCCTATGAGGAGATAATAAACGCCAAAGCTGTCTCCGAGAAAGTTTCTTATACTGTTAAGTACCACATTGGAATCATCGGGAAAGACAAAAAACAGTACACACAAAGACACTATAAGAAGAAAAGGGACCAATGTTATCATCCAGTCAATTCTATCTTCATTTACAAGGGTTTTCTTGTTCATTTTTTCTTTCTCCTCTCAAATTTTGAACATGATAACATTGCTGTATGTTCCTGTCAAGCCGCTTTCTACATTTGCTTTATATTTTTCCGGTTCCTTATGATAGAATTAGTGTTGTTTTTATCATATTAAAAAACAACTATATTACCTTTACCTTTTTTCGGAGGTTTCATTATGCTTCTACGCAGTGAAGATAAACAGCATATCGATTATGAAGAGAACTGGCCTTTACATTATTATGAGATAACGGACATAAATGAAAGAGAAAGAATCTTAAAAAAGCTTATATCTGAAAGCCGGGATAACAAAGAAGATCTGTCCCAAAACGAAAGACGTCTTGAGATACTTCTAAAGCGTTATCCGGAAACCACCATAAAGGGCACACGAAAGGATAATTTCATTGCCGCGTGGATGAACCTTCTTATAACAGGGCGCATGGGAATCAATTTTCTGAACAAGCGCCGTATAAAAAAGGAAGTCACGGGATATCTTAAGGACCTCTGCATACTTGACTTTCCTCTGGATGACATTCTGATCGCCGAATGGGAGGATTTTGCCGGCTACTGGATCAAAAGCTGCATAGAGGACAAAACCTACGATTCCACCATCTTTGGCATCATAAAGCTCAGTGATAAGAATCTTGCCATGAAAATAGCTTCGGACATGATAGATATGAGTTATAACATCCCGGGGAAATTCGGTCTCGAGTCATACTGTGAACCTTTCAGGGCTGTTCTCAAGAAAAAATATATAAGCATGATCGAAAACGGGGATTCATACTGGAATGAATTCGATCCTTCATGAATCGTAAAAACATACCTTTTCTCAGATCAGATGGCAGATAAAAGCCGGTCAGAATCTGACCGGCTTTTATCATACACATTATTCAGCTGAATTCATCCACGTTTTCCGGAGTGATCTTCTGATAGGGAAGACGTATGTACTTGTCTCCCTGAAGCGGAAATCCCGACAGACTCTCTCCGCAGGATAATCTGTAGGCAAGCTGAAAGATCGCATCTGCCTGCCCCTTTGCATCGTTATATACCGTTGCTTCCATGGTTCCGTCCTTCACAGCGGCAAGTCCCGGCGCTGTGCCGTCTATTCCGATTATACATGGCCATTTGTTACGGTTCATTCCCGATGCCGTGTAGGCATCAATTGCCCCAAGTGCCATGTCATCGTTATTGGCAAAGACAAATTCTATCTCAGAGCCATAATTCTTTATCATCTTTTCCATCTGAGTGGCGGCCTGGGCTCTGTTCCAGTTGGCTATTGCATAGCCCAGCTTATCAAGCTTAACGCCCAGCTCCAGCATTCTTTTCACACAGTTCTCTGAACGTACAATGGCATCCTGATGTCCTGCTTCTCCTTCCAGCATCACATACTGTATCTCACCATCCTTGTTCCTATCCACATTCTTTTCTTTTATGACATCAACCGCCAGCTCTCCCTGCATGATACCTGACAGAAAGGCATCGGCTCCCACATAATAGAGCTTGTCCCATCTGTGCATATCCTCGTCCACAAGCTCCCTGTTAAAAAAAACGATGGGAACATCTGCATTTCTGGCGGCTTCTATGATATTGGAGGGGGCCGTTCTATCCACTAAGTTTACACAAATGACATCACAGCCGTCCTTTATCATCTCTTCCACCTGATCATCCTGGGTAGACTGACTCTGGGCCGAATTATAAGTTTCAAGGACTATGCCGCGTCCTGTCTCGGACCTTGCCTTAAGGACGTCTTCATTAAGATCATCAAGTATGGAGGCAATAAAGGTATCATACTGATCGTAAACCGATACCCCTATTTTAATCTCCCTGCCGTTCTCCGGCTCTGAGACATCCTTCGCTCCGCATGCCGCACCTGCTGCTGCAATTCCGATAATTATTAAACCAAGAACAGTCTTCTTCATACATTTCCATCCTGTCACTGAACAATAGGGAACAAAATCTGCTGATTATCTCCTACAAAAAGATTCTCCCTGTTTACCACGCTGAAGCCTACCTCTCTGTCCATAAGAGCCGATGTACGGTTCTGAAGCTTGATGGCAAGATCCGACATGCTCTGATATCCCATACTGAAATCATCAGGTACTATCATGGAATCCAGCTCCCCTGCATCTATGTGATATATGAGCTTCTTACTGCAGCCTGAACCGTATAATCGCACATACCCGCCTTTTTTATCCACAAAATAGTCAACCGCCAGCTCCAGACTGTTGTTATCCAACCCCACAACTATGTCTGCGGTATTTCTTTCACTGGCCTTTATAAGATCATCCTCGGTATAACGGCTCTCGGAAATGCTCCAGACTATTTCAGGACCCATTTTCTCCGTTGCATCCATGAATCCCTTAAGCCTTTGCTGCATGGCATACTGATTCTGGTTGCCCGCAACTATCCCTATCTTTTTTCCCTTAAGCCCTTCACCATAATCTATGACTACCTCATTTCCTATGGCTCTTCCTATAGCATAATTATCAGGCATCACTGTTGCATGGTTTCCTCTTATATCCGCTCCGGCATTGACATTGGTTTCCACCAGCATTATGGGAACTCTGGCACTTATGGATTCCACTACATCCTCGGCACCCTCGCTGAGACAAAAATCCGCTATGATCCCGTTTGCCCCCTGACTTATCTCTTCGTTGATTATGGAGTTTTCTGTATAGATATTATCAATGTAATCCGTATAGACATAGTCAAGTATTATACTGTTATCATTGGCAGCCTGCTCCAGTCCTGCTTTAAAGGGCACCCATCTGTCAGATGAAGAATTGCTCACTATGACGGAAACCTTATACGCCTCTGTATTTGTGCCTTTTATAAGCATTACCACACAAAATAAGATAACTATGAATATGCCTGTGATCAAAGGCAGCATTATCTCATGATCATCATTCATGCTTTATCACCGTTACTCCCTTTTTTTCTCAAGGATCTGTAATGTCCGCTCTCCAGTATCTTCTGATTCTCTTCGTTGAAAGGAATCGCAGGGATATGAATGGTTATTCTGGTTCCTTCATCCGGCTCTGATTCCGCCTTAAGTCCGTACTGTTCCCCGAATCTCAGTCTGATACGATTGTTGACATTTACAAGTCCGACTCCTGAACCGTGCTTTAAATTACTGTTCTTAGGTTCGTAATCCTCTTTCAGCAGATTCTCAAACACCTCCGGAGGCATACCGTATCCGTTATCTATGACATCTATGTAAATGTCTCCTTCGGAAATATTATGATTTCCGCCTAAGTCCTTACTTCCCTTTTCTTTGCCTTCATCATCCACCACGGTAAGAAAATCAGTTAATCTGGGCACGTATTTTGCGCATATTCTGATCTCTCCTCCGTCATCCGGATCCATATCACCAACACCGTAATAGATCGCATTCTCAAGGATAGGCTGGATTATCAGTTTGATGGTGGAGTAGTTCTTTATCTTCTCATCTATGTCAAAAACCACATTAAATACATTCTTGTATCTTACCTTCTGTATATTCATGTAGTTCTCGGCATGACGTATCTCCTGCTCAAGAGAAATGATATTCTTTCCTCTGCTTAAACTGATACGGAAAAGACTGGCAAGCTGGGTCACCATGAATACGGCATCCTTGTTATGTCCGCCTTCTATCATCCATACTATGGAATCCAGGGTGTTATAAAGGAAATGGGGATTTATCTGTGACTGAAGAGCGTCCATTTCAGACTTTCTCTTCTCCTCCTGCTTGATGACTATGTCATCCATCAGCTGGTTTATACGCTCAATGGAATGTCTCATGGTCCTGCCCAGATGTTCTACCTCCTGGGTTCCTCCCACATAAATATCCTCAGGATACATGTCACCCTCTTCCATATTTCTGATGGACTTGTTAAGCAGATTAAGCGGACGGGAGATCCTGCTTGATATGATACGATTTATGAAGATCATGATGAGAAGAGCACAGGCAAGAAGAAGTATGACAAGAAAACGCATATTACTTATGTCCAGGCTGTAGGCACTTTCCGGAAGTACGGCTATAAGCTTCCATCCTGTATAGGAAATACTGTCAACAATTACCTGTCTGTGTTCTCCCTGGAACACCTCTTCGTGAATACCGTCTGAATAGTGGGCTTCATTAATGTTGTTTTCCCTGATGAGATTATAGTTCAGCTGCATCTGTCTGGGATGGTAGATTATGTTGCCGCTTGAGTCAGTAAGATAAACATACTGTCCGGTGCTGTCATTATTGATCCTCTCCATCATCTGCTTGATGGTCGAATAGTTCATATCTACCAGCAGTACTCCCATGGTGGGATTGCTGCCTTCGGTGAGCTCAACCGCACGACTGAGTGATACAACCCAGCTGTACCTGAAGGCCGGGTCCAGAAACAGATTCTCAACATGGGGAGTTGAGAAATGGAGATTTTCCATCTTTTCAAGGGCCGAAGTGAACCATGTCTGAGCTGTCACATCCAGATCTTCCTTTACAGTGGCTATGGGAGTGGCGGATACGAGCCTTCCGTCATTTGAGAAAAGAGAAAAGCTCACCAGATTATCCTTATGAGCCTCATAAATAAGATTCATCTCATTATCCACAGAACCCTCGGCTATATCCATATTCTTGATGACATCATAGTACATGGCATCGGAAATACGCCTCATACTGAGAAGATAATCCTCAAGATTTACCGCCGACTGTTTCATAAGCAGCTCCGTTGTCTCTATAGAGCTTGTGCTCATACGCCGGGCAAAAAGAGTGTAAAGCACTATACCAAGGATCATGAGCAGGGTAAAGGAAACGATGGTGAAGGTCATAAGTATGGTACCCTGTATATCATGGGGCATATACTTGTAAAAGATATTCTTTGTCCTATCGAGGCTTGTCTTCACCAGTCTTTCTCTTTCACCTGCTTCTTTTTCGTTCTTCGGTGCGCCTGTGTTCAGTTCATTTTGTCTAAGGGAAACATTATCATCCATTTTGCTGCATCTTATATCTTGAAGGTGAAACTCCGAATTTCTTTTTGAAAACGTAACTGAAGTAATTTGGATCGCTGTAGCCCACTGCTTCTGCTATAACATAGGTCTTCTCATTGTCCTCAAGAAGCATGCGGACTGCCTTTTCCATACGAATGTCTGTAAGATAATTTATAAAGGTCTTACCGGTCTCCTTTTTAAATACAGTGGAGAAATACGCCGAACTTATGACCAGGTAGGAACAGATGCTTTCAACCGTCAGGTCCTTGTTCCCATAATTCTCTCTCACATAATCGATTGCCTTGGACACAAAGCTCTTGGTGGTGTCAGTACGATTTGTCCTCAGAGTCTCTCTTATGTTATGAGTAGTCTCCTTCAGCCACTTTGTGAGTTCCTTGATATCCATATGCTGTACCCTGTCGTATGGATCCCCATCCTTTTCAAATATATCTGAGGGCTCTACGTGGTTCCCCTTCATAAATCTGTATATCTCTGTAACCAGATCCATAACAAAGAACTTATAGTCCTGTATCGTGGGGTTCACAGGGGCTTCATTTGCTATAAAGCTGTCTATTTCCGTATCCAGCTTCTCCTCCGTATCCATCTTTATGGCCTTGAAAACAGAGTAAAGCTTTTCATCGGTGCTGTCAGACTTCAGATTTTCCTCTGTTTTGCTATCCTCCGGAACTATCTCTGCAATATTTATGGCCTGGCCTCTTCCATAGATGACTCTGTAAGATATGGCTTCTCTGGCTCCGGAATAGGCCTTGGGAAGATTCCTTATATTTGATACCGGCTTACCCACTCCTGCGGTTATTGTAGCCTTAGATATATGTTTACTGAGCCTGCAGAGGACCTGACATTCATCCGTAAGGGATCTGACTTCGTCTTCAGACTCCATCTGCACCAGAATAATGACATTGCCAAGGTAAGAAAAGAATCTCGCATCCCATTTCTTACTGATATGCTCCTCCCACAGCTTCCGGACAGACATGGTTATGAGCAGGGGATTGATTCCCTCCGGCGCAAGAGATGTACTGTTATGAAGTATCACCACATCATAAAAGGGTCCGTTGAGACTGACCTGATAGTCCATCATATCTCTTGCCAATGTCTCTTCATCCGCACGTCCCTCGATAAGAGCTGTATAAAAATTCTCCTGTAATATGGGAAGACTTTCCTGATAGTACTTCTTCAGCATATTTATGTTCTGCTTTTCATTGAATTCCTTATCAAGAGAGGTCTTTATCCTTTTGAAGACTTCACTGAGTTCTGTGGAATCTATGGGCTTCAGAATATACTCCTCCGCTTCAAGTCTTATGGCTTCCTTTGCATATTCAAACTCATCAAAACCGGAGAATATAATGATCTTTATGGTTGGATACTGCTCCTTCAGTCTTCTCGCCAGCTGGAGTCCGTCCATATATGGCATCTTGATATCCGTCATCACCACATCAGGCTGATTCTCCTCTGCCATTTCCAGCGCTTCCAGACCGTTATGCGCATATCCCTGAACCGTAAAGCCCAGACTTTCCCAGTCTATTTTATCGATGATGACCTGTACTACGGTCTCCTCATCATCCACCAGCATAACTGAATAATTCTTGGTTTCGCCGTTATTCACTACCTGCCTCACTTTATCTTTCTGTCTCTTTATATATCTAATACATTTTTATATATCTATATATCCTGATCACATACCGGTACGATTTTTGTTCCCGTACTTTTCCTCTATCTTTTTAAATCTGAAGAACACAACAGCTATAGATAAAAGAAGGAACAGCATCCCCATAAGTCCGTCATACTGTGAAACTACTTCCATAACAAAAACACAGGCAGCAAAGCAGAGTATCAGTATGCCCATCTCTTTCGCATAGGGCTCCACATTCTCTTCCTTAAGCTTTCCCCATTCCTTCGGTCTTACTGCATCCACATCCTTAAAAACCAGAAGCTTCACAGCATAGTATATAAATATTGCCCCCATAAATAACTGCATGGCATGGGCTGATAAGAACTGCGTTAATTCAATCCGGTTTTCTGTAAGTATAACCATATAAAAATACCTCTCTAAAA
>SVDD01000010.1:0-108846 GCA_015057945.1 Lachnospiraceae bacterium
GCATCGTTTCTGAAATTCTAATTCTTAGAATCTTCAGGGTCTGTGTATTAATCGATCTTTGATTTTCAAGGTTCTTTATTCTGTCGTGAAGGAGTTTTTGTTTCGCTCTCTCTCGCGACGCCTAGTCAATATAGCAGAGGGTATATATCATGTCAATCGATTTTTCAATTATTTCATTAATTAATTTTTTAACAATTAAAATCTATAAGAGCCACTATTTCTTTTAATAGCTTCTTTTGTAAAATCGCTTCTTCCAAAAAGTCAATTTGTGTTTTTACCAAAAATCCTTGGTCCTTTTTTCTTAATACATTTCTTATAAAAAAGTTATATTTTGCCGATTCCTTATATACAATCGTTAATCATTTATTCTTCGGGGGTGTATATATGGAAGACTTACTCATGAACTCATTTTTAGTCGTTACTATTATGTTTTTGCTCTCATATATTGCCAAAGGTATTTCTTATGTTTTCGGGAATAATCTTCCTTTTTTCAGAAAGAAAAACACAGCCTCATCAAAACAGAATCATCTCATCTAAAGGATAAAGTGTAAATTATTATCTGCATTAAACCATAAAGTCATAGCCATGTCCGGCTATGACTTTATGATTCAATAACTGTATTATGTAAAGCAAAATATTTTGGAGATGCGGACATGAAACCCTGTCATTCCATCATAATTTATCAGCACACCCTACATTCTTTAGATGCTTTTAATTGTTCCTTCAGCTTACCCATAGCTTCCCTGGGACTGGTGAACAGTTTTGCATGTTGAAGAGTTACAAGTTCTGCTGCACCTGCCATAGAAATCTGTGCCAGCACTATCTATCTATAAAACATATCTGAATTCTTTGTATTCCATATTTACCCTTATTTCCTCAGGCTAAAATACAGCACTTACTATCATTACCCAGACCGGAAGAAGCAAAATGCTTAGAATGGTCGAAAGAACGACAACATTGGCCGCAAATACCACATCCCCGCCATACTGACTCGCCACAACAGCAGTCATAGACGCTGCGGGCATGGCAGCAAGAACCACTGCAACACCTGCCGCTACAGGATCCATACTTACCAGGAAGCATCCAAGCATGACCACCGTCGGAATGATGACAAACCGTATAAATGAGTAAAGACAGGTGTGCTTCGTGATAAGTCCAGAAAAACCGCTTTCCGCAAGACTCATTCCAAGGAACATCATAGTGAGGGGAGAAGTCATATTTCCTATGCTCTGAATACTCGTATCAAGAAATTCCGGAAAATCTATCTGTAAGAACATAACGATCATGCCAAGCCACACCGCATTTATGCATGGATGACGCATAACTTTTTTGAAAACCGTTTTTCGGTCCGGCGCCTCCGTAAAATATGATACACCCGCTGACCACATGACTATACGCTGAGGAATCACATAAAGGGCCGAATAAAGATAGCCGAGATCTCCGTATATTGCTCCAGCTATGATGTTTCCCAGTATTCCCGAATTGGATGCGATAGTTGCATATTGAAATACTGTCTTTCTCTTTTTGGGGAGCCAGTTGTAGCAGACAGAAGCCGCCGCAGCGAGAAATACCTGCACCAGTACCGAGGCCACGAGCATTATCAGTCCTTGCTTAAGGATCTCTGTGTTCATCTCGATCATAAATGATTTTATGATATTGCAGGGAAGTGTAACGTACACTATGAGGGCTGTAAGTATCCCCTTGGATTCGCCTTTAACAAGGTTCATCTTTCGTACAATATAGCCCGCTGCCATCTCCAGGAACATTACCGCCTGAAGATTCAGAAGTGCCTGCATATCAATCATTTTCTGTCACTCTCCTATATCTTAACTGTGTATTTATGCTGCTTTTCAAAAGCACCCGCCAGTATAATTCCATCTTCTAAAAGAATACCACAGTTCCTCGAGTTCAAATCATTCTGAAACTTTATATATAGAATAACCCGGGATATACTCCCGGGCATAAAACTTGATATAAATGATAAGACCTGGTCTTATTCGAGTCCCTTGATGGTATCGATCAGGTAATCTGTGAATTCGGCTGCACTTGCATCCTTGATCTCTGTGGTCAGAACAACCTTTCTTTCTGTCACTGTTGTGATCTCAAGAGCCTTGTCAAGAATGGCCTTTCTGTCAGCAAAGCCGATATGTGCCATCATCTCACCCATTGCACGGATAAGAGAACATGGATTTGCATAGTTTCCTCTTCCGTGGCTGATAAGATATGGTGCGGTTCCGTGGATGGCCTCAAACAGAGCATACTTGTTTCCGATATTTGAGCTGGAAGCTGTTCCCAGACCTCCCTGATGCTCTGCAGCAACGTCTGTTACGATATCACCGTAAAGGTTAGGCAGTACCACAACCTCCATATCCTTGTTAAACTCAGGATCCAGCATCTTCGCTGCTGTAGCATCCACAAGCTTGTCGTTCACTTCTATCTCAGGATACTCTTCCTCTCCGATTCTGTGTACGGTCTTAACGAAGTTTCCGTCAACAAGCTTCACGATATTGGCCTTTGTAACTACAGTCACATGCTTCTTACCGTTCTTTCTTGCAAACTCAAAGGCAGCTCTTGCGATTCTTTCTGCACCGGGCTTTGTGAGGACCTTGAAATCGATGGCAAGATCTTCATTTACCTCGATACCCTTATTGCCGAGGATGTACTCACCTTCGATATTCTCACGGAAGAAGGTCCAGTCAATGTTTCTGTCCGGCATCTTGATAGGACGAACAGCAGCAAAAAGATTGAGTCCTCTTCTGAGGAGTGAATTTGCGGAAAGAAGATTTGGCCATGGATCTCCCGGTCTCGGTGTTACGAAAGGACCCTTAACGAGAACATCGCACTTCTTGCACTCTTCCATAACGTCATCGGGAAGGGACTGGTTAAGCTCTGATCTTCTTTCGATGGTCATACCCTCGATGATATGGACCTCAACCTTTCCTGAAGCGATCTCGTCCTTGAGAAGCTCATTAACTACTCTTAATGCCTGCTCCATGATGATAGGGCCGATTCCGTCTCCCGGAAGGATACCGATACGGATATGCTCAAGCTTTGAGAAATCCTTGATCTCACTATCCTCCTTCATGGTCTCGATTCGTGCAAGTTCCGCTCTAATAAGATCTCCGAACTTGGCTTCAGCTGCTTTGATCTGTTCTTCTGTACCCATAGTTAAATCTCCTTTTTTAATACTGCAGAAACCTGATTTCCAAATACAATTTCCAAATACATTCTCTTTGATAATCCGTTCCAACGTTTCAAGTTCCTATTCACTTTATCTTATGCACAAATTATATTTCCATAATTATATAAAGTAAAATATATATTGCTACATAGTCTGTATATAAAAAATTCTATGTCTCATGTTCCAATCTTCACATTCTTTTCCACATATTTTATAAGTTCATCCACTATAGGCCTTCTGTTCTTTTCCTTCCTGTAGATAAACCAGGATTTTCTCGTGACCCTGCTGCCGTCTTTCATGATGAGCGGCTGAAGAGAAAGGTCATATTCATTGACAAAGTTATCCGGCAGAAAACACAGAAGATACTTGTTTTCCTGAATCAGACTTCTGAATGCAAATTCTATATAGCCCAGATCCTCATAGGACTCGGGAATCTCCGTTCCGAATCTTTCATTCCACCATTCACCGAGCTTCTCTTCAGTCTTTTGGTTAGTCTGATATGCCACCCTGTCCATTTTCGGAAGATCTTTTATATCTATAGAATTTTTTGTAACAACATAGCCATCTGTATGGTCAACCAGATCGTGATACACATTTTCCGTGTAATCACTCCTAATAAAAGCCACATCAAGCTTTCCTTCCATCAGCATCTGATGAAGCAGATTGCTCTGCTTATTGATCACTCTGATATTGGCCTCAGGATGAACCTTTGAGAAGGGGTCCAGAATGTCATAAAGGGAATACTTGGTGTAAGTGTAAGCAGAGCCGATGACCAGATTCTCTCTGTTCTGTTCTTTTATGTTACGAAGTCCTTCCCGTACCTCCTCTTCAAGCTGAAGATACTTTACTGCTTCATGATACAAAAACTCTCCTTCTTTAGTGAATGTCACTCCCATGGGACTTCGTTCCACTATCTTACAGTCCAGTTCCTGTTCCATAAGCTGCAGCCGCTTTGTAATGGCTGACTGGGACTTGAACATCATCCCGGCTATTTTGGTGATGCTGGGATTCTGATACAGCTCATATATGATTTTCCAGTCGCTGTCTTTCATAGAGATACACCTTCCCTTATAGGCTGTTACAGGATAACGGGTTTCCGAAAGCTTTTTCCCGGTCCCGTCCGGAATCCTATTCTTTTATGATTCCCTTATCCACCAGCTGCTTCTTCAGATGCATAAGCTGTCCGCCGTCAAGAATGGTAGCCATCTCCGCATCGGATATATCCAGTCTGCACTTGAAGCTGAAGTCCTTTGTCTTGTCTCTTACAGTAACTTCATGCTGCTTTATCTGCTCAGGAAAATCCACTATCTCAAGTTCATCAAGCAGCTCAAGCTTTTCGTAGTCCTCCGGATTTTCGAAAAGCATAGGAACTATACCGTGGTTTATGAGATTGCCTTTATGTATGCGGGCAATGCTTTTGGCAATGACACACTTGACACCAAGGTACATAGGATTGATAGCGGCATGCTCACGTGATGAGCCCTGTCCGTAATTATCTCCGCCTATGATTATTGATTTTCCAAGCTCCTTTGCTCTTTCCGCGAACTCGGGATCATATCTATGATAACAGTACTTTGACATAAGCGGAATATTGGACCTCATGGACGAGAATTCAGCTCCTGCAGGTGTGATATCATCGGTAGAAATATTGTCACGTCCCTTAAGGGAAATCTTGCAGGAAAGATTCTTTTCCGGCTTTTCCGGTACGGGAAGTGCTGCGATATTGGGTCCCTTGATGACCTCCACCTTCTCTGCCTCCTCTTCACTGAGCGGCTTAATGAGCATAGAATCATCCACGAAATAATGCTCCGGCTCATGAACTGTACCAAGCTTCACGATATCTTCCCCCATGATATCAGAAGCTGTTGCAAATGTTCCCTTTATTGCCGTTGCTGCGGCAGTCTCAGGAGACACGAGATAAATATTGGCATTTGGTGAACCTGCACGTCCGCGGAAATTACGGTTGGAAGTTCTTACAGCAATACCGTTGGTTGGCGGAACCTGTCCGATGGCACAGCACGGTCCGCAGCTTAATTCCAGAATACGCACACCTGCATCTATCAGCATATCCAGATATCCGTCCTTCATAAGCTGCTTGTAGATCTGCTTGCTGGCTATACCTGCTGTGCACTGTACGTTCTCCTGAACATGATGTCCCTGCATAACAAGGGCAGCCTTTGCGAAATCGGAGTAGGAACCATTGGTACATGAACCCATAAATACCTGCTGAACCACAGGATGCTCTTTGAGAGAACTTACGGGCACAACATTGTCAGGCTGATGAGGCAGTGCGATAAGAGGTTCAAGGGATGAAAGATCCAGCTCCATAACCTCATCGTACTCTGCATCCTCATCTGCACACATAGGCACGAACTCAGCACCTCTGTCCTGAGCCTCCATAAATTTCTTTACCACTTCGTCGGCAGGGAAAATGGAGGTTGTAGCACCCATCTCTGCACCCATATTGGCGATGGTCAGTCTTTCGGGTACCTCAAGAGTCTGAACACCTGGACCTACATATTCAAATACCTTTCCGAGACCGCCTTTTATGGTGACCCTTCTAAGCATCTCAAGCACTACTTCCTTGGCATTGACACCGGGCTTAAGATGTCCTGTAAGATTAACCTTTACAACCTTTGGCATAGTCAGTCTCATGGGTAGTCCGGTCATGGCTGTGGCCACATCCATACCGCCCACACCTATGGCAAGTGCTCCGACGGCTCCGCTGGATGGAGTATGAGAGTCCCCTCCCATCAGGAGCTTGCCGGGAGCAGCAAAACGGCAGGTGTGAATCATATGACATATTCCGTTTCCCGGTCTCGAAACATACACTCCATACTTTTCAGCCGCTGTGCGGAGATAAATATGATCGTCAGGTGTCTTGAAATCAATATACAGAAGGTTATGATCAAGGTTTGAAACAGAAACCTCTGTCCGTGCCCTCTTAAGTCCGATCTGTTCAAATGCAAGATAAGTCATTACTGCATTTATGTCATGAGTAAGTGTCTGATCTACTGTTACAAACACGTCCTCTCCTGGTGTCATGGATCCTGAATCATAGTGTGAACGGATTATCTTTTTTGTAAGTGAATCTCCCATACTTTTCTCCTTCATATAACTCTGAGCCGAAGCCTCTTAAAATCCTCCGGTTAATGCTTTCACTTTATATTTTCCACCCTTATTATCGGATGAATGATATTCATAAATAAATATTATCCGCCGGAAGGAAATAAAAGAAATTCATAATAAAAATAAGGACATTCCAAAAAGTGATGACCTGAGCATTCACATTATACATCGGAAAATCATGCCGATAATGCTAGTGTAATATTATATTTACAGCTTGCCTTTTTAATTGATTTTATAATTGATATAAACATATTCGATACAGAAATAAAAGACCGGGAGCAGGGGGATGACCATCCTCCCTCTAAAGAAAAAAGCTTATTGTCATCAATTTATAAATTTAATCATTACGGCTACAGTCGTGAAGATTTTTCCAAATTCAAACATGAAGTGTACAGGTCCGACTATGATAATACAAAAGTCTTTACAGACATCTTTATGCTGTTCATGCTTTTATTTGCTGTGCTCAGCTGTTTAAATGTTGTTCCTTACAACTATCTTTCCAAATACCTTTCTTTTCTTTGTCTTTCGATGATCCTTAAAACAGGAACATTTCTCTGGGATCGGAGATACGGTACGTATTCACTTTTGGCCACCAGAGCAGTATTCATACTTCTGATAGGTTTTGGAATAGCCGAATCCGTATATGATGACAAGGTTGTTGCTACAGCTATTCTTCCTCTTTTCATTATCACTTCCACAGTTTGTGCAAACACTATCTTTGAATATATATCCTTTATGACCATTGGTGTATTGCTCTTCATTCATGCTTCTTTCCTGTGTAAATCCATGGATATAGTTCATGGGGACATCATTAACGGACTTACTTTTTATCTTGTAGCCATAGTCATGCACTACTTTTACCAGAAAGCCCGTCTGGAAAGATTCTATACATACTACAAGCTGGAACTGATAAAGAAGGAGCAGACCATATATGCCACCTTTGATAAACTGTCCGGAGCTTTAAACAGAGGAGCTTTCACTGCCATAACAGAAAAGCTTTTCAAGATGCCTCATGGGGACATAGGAGTCTGTCTCCTTGACGTTGATAATTTCAAACATATAAATGATAATTACGGTCATGAAAAGGGAGATCAGGTCATCGAGTCTTTAGGCAGGGCAGTCACTGAAACCCTTGGTATCTCAGAGCTCAACCGTGATAACGCAATGAAGGAGTTTTTGAAACCGGAAAACAATTATTTCGGGCGTCTGGGCGGAGATGAATTCTTTATTATAATTAAGGACGATGCCTCTGAAGGTCATATCACAGAATTAGTTGAAGAACTGAAAAAGAAGGTCAATGATATCCATTTAATTCCTGATTTCACTTTTTCCTTTTCGATGGGCATAGTCACGACATCACCTGAGGAACATGATTTCCAGTCGGTATATGCATTGGCAGACAAGGCACTGTACGAAGCAAAGAATAAAGGTAAGAACTGTTATACTATATTACGAAGCAGCGATTCCCCGGAGCTGCAGGATCAGGAAACGAGCCCTTAAATCATTTCATAAAAATAAAAAAGAACCATGAGTGCGAAGCTCACGGTTCTTTCTTTTTATGGACATGCTGTTTTACAGTCCATTTACTTTTTTTGATTTTCAGGGTCTCCATCCTGGCAAAATGTTATGACCCAAGCTTTTATGAACTGCTCGTTCCCCCTGTGAACAGTCCATAAAAGTTTTTGAATCAAAGAGAAATATATGATTGGTTCTGCTTATGCAGTAATCATTAAAGTGGCATAAGTCCGATCATGACTGCAAAGAGCATGCAGATGATGGAGAAAATCCATACATATCCGAAGGATGCCTTGATATGATCCTTGATATCGACCTCAGCCACACCAACACCGAGAAGTGTTGCAGGTACCATCGGGCTGATGAAGGTTGCACAGTTACGGCAAACTACCATAGCGATGGCGATTGGAAGTGCATCAAGACCGAAGGATGCGCCGATGGCGATCATAACAGGAAGCATTCCGTAGAAATATGAATCTGTATCGAATGCAAGAGCAAGAGGTACAGAAAGGATACCGATAACAAGTGGAAGATGATTTCCAAGTGTCGCAGGAAGGATCATTGTGATGATTGAAGCCATGTTTGATACAACAGAAGTCTTCATCATCTCAACACCCGGCTTTGCGATAACAGCAGCGCCGTCAGCATTGAAACCATATACGAGTACACCCATAAGTACTGCTGCACCCATAAGTGTTGAACACATCATAAGAGCAGGACCTGCATGACGGTTGATGATCTTCTTCTGCATCTTAACAGGTGTGTAGTTTACGAGGATAGCAGCTGCAACACCAAGCATGAATGGTACATAGCTTGGGAACTGATCCCATACAAGAAGAGCGATAACTGCGATTGTAAGGATAATGTTGAAAACGAAAAGCTTTGGTCTTGCAAGTTCATTATCCTGCTTGATTGTCTCTGCGTCATCTGACTCCTCAGAAGCATTCATCTGAGCGAGCTTTCCGTTAAGTCCGGCACCTCTGCCCTTCTCCTGAATACCTGCAATAACTGCATGTACAAGACAAAGCACGATTCCGAAGATCTGGATAGGAATGATGGTTCTCCAAAGTGCGCCTGACTCAATTCCGAGAACAGATGCAGCTCTCATTGTAGGACCTGCCCAAGGCATAAGGTTAAGTACACCCATTGAAAGAACCGCACATCTTAAAAGAGTTGTCTTTCTCATGTGCATCTTCTTATATACAGGAAGCATAGCAGGTACAACGATAAGGAAGGTTGAAGCTCCGCCACCGTCGAGATGACCGATAAGTGCAATTACGGAAGTCATAACTGTTACGCCGATAACATTGTCACCAACCAGCTTCATAAGCTTGTCAATGATTACATCGAACATTCCGGCATCTGTCATAATTCCGAAATAAAGAACTGAGAAAACGAAAAGTGCTGCGGTAGCTCCGGTACTTCCGAAACCGCCCTTGATGAGCTTTCCAATCTGCTCTATATCATAGTAGCCGCCAAGCACAAGAATAAGTGCAAGGATTGACGGGAACACGATAAATGCAATACTAGGAATTGTCTTGCTCTTGAAAAGTGTCACAACGATCGCAACGATCGTAAGAAATCCAAGAATACCAACTACAGTTGTTGTCATAGAGTTTCTCCCCCGATTAAATTTTCACCTTAGATAAACCAGGTGCACATTTCCATAGGACCTTCGAAAACCGAACCTTACGTCCCTGGTGCATCACTCATTTATCTCTTAGCGGAGGCTATCTTATTAAACAAACCTTAACAGAGCACCATGTATACATTAATATTCATTAATGCGAATCTTACAATTTGTTAAGATTCTTTATATTGCTGGAAATCTGCTCTGCTAGCTTTATGAGCTCAACTTCTGAAACCGGTTTCTCCATATATCCGTTTATGAGCCCTCTCTTCTTTGCTTCAACGATATCTCTCGTTATGGTATCGGCCATGATTATCTTCAGGGAATCCCTGGTGTTCGAAAGCTCTGACATAAAAATATCTATTCCGGAATATTCCCCCACATTCTCATCTATAAGAACTATATCCGGAGCCATCCCGTTAAGGACCTCGTGAAGTGCTTCCAGTGAATCACACATGACCGCATTTATGCTCTCTCTACTGTCAAGTCCATCCTTTAAAAGAGAGAGTATCTTATGGTTATCATCCACGACTATTACGTTGATCTTTCTGAGCTTTATCTCAGGGGCCTGTTTTGAAAGGCCCAGTTCTCCTTCTCCACTTATATCCTGTCCAAGTACCACATCTACCTGCATCTTCTCCCGTTCAAAGAAATCAGTCATGGCATCCCTGGATTTTCTGAGTACGTTCTTAGCCTGTGTTTCATCCGTCATGATCTCCACCACCGGAAAATATACAAAAAAGGTGGTTCCCTTTCCTATCTCTGAATCTATATGAATGATCCCCTTATGCTCTTCAACTATCTGTTCAGCAAGCGATAATCCGAGACCGGTACCCTCTCCGGGTTTTTTTGTGGTATAGAATGGCTCAAATATCTGTTTTCTGACATTCTCATTCATTCCCACACCATTGTCGCCGATCTCAAATACAAGATATCTCTTAAATACCCTTTCTTTCAGGAACTCCCTGATTTTTATATCCGATTGCTCTTTTACATACGCTTTCAGACAGAGTTTACCGTCCTTCTTCTCGGACATAGCCTGTATACCGTTGACAGTTATGTTGAGAAGAACCTGATTAATCTGGGTACTGTTGCCTAAAATATATTCATCTTTTACGGTATTTTCCTTGAAAAGCTCCACAGATTCCGGACATATGGATTCTGCCATACGAAAAAATCTGTTCACAAGTTTTGAGGCTTCAAGGTTTCTGAAGATAGTCTCAACATTTTTCCTGCTCATTGCAGACATCTGATGCACCACATCCTTTGCTTTTTCAGAAGCCTGAAGTATCTCTCTGGCGCTGTCGTACTCCTCAGAGTCCTCAGGAAGTGACATCATAAGGAGCTCTGCATGCCCCATGATAGGGGTAAGGAAATTGTTGAATTCATGTGCTATTCCTCCCGTCATGGTACCCATGATCTGCAGTCTCTGCTGGTGGGCAATAGCATTTTCACTGCGATGCATCTCCTCCAGAACCTGATTGAGGTTTTTCAGATAATCTATTTCATGTGTGGCCCTGTTGTTTGCCGATATGAGCTTTAGGATACCTACGGAAGCACACACGAATATAAGCAGTATCCCAAAGGAGACCATAACTATACCCTGAAACCCCTCCAGTATGGGCTGATAGTAATCATCATAATCCACAACAGCACTGACTATCCAGAATGTGTCACCTATCCTTACGGGACTGTAGCCGCTTATCTTACGGACTCTCGGAATTTCATCCTCCATCCACCAGTATGAGTAGTAATCGGATACCCCTTCTTCTCCCCTGTTCTGCTTTTCCAGAAGACGCTCGAGACTCTGATAATCAAGATTGGGAAACATCTCCATTCTTCCCGATATGACACTGATCCCCCATTGATCCTTTGAAGGATGCATGAGCATGATATTATCTGAATTTTTGATGACGATATATCCGTTTGTTCCTATGTGCACATCGGACAGAAGATTATCATAGTATCTGTCTTCATCTATTGTGTAGCAGACATAAGTATCTGATGAGTCTTCTTTACCCTCTAACTTCTTTTTAAATATCAGGATATCTTTAGTTTCTGACTTTACCGGATTTCCTGTTTCATCTGACAGGACATACGTGGGCAAATCTGCATGTCCCTGCCATATACTTATACCATTGCCGACATCCGATATCTTCTGAAGATCCTTTATAACATACTTGTCTCCGTAACCTTCGGTTTGGTTATTTTCAGGCATAAAGGATCTTATGATATCGCCGTTTTCATTCTCTACATATACATCAAGCGCCAGGTCAAGATCACTTACGAGATACTTCCCGAGCATCTCTGCAGTATACTTTTCTTCTGCCATTTCGGAAAAGAATTCCAGTTCCTTAATATAATTGTCCATGTCAGAGCTCATATTTCTGCTTATGGTCCGGGCCATCAAAAGCAGCTGGTCCTGCTGATTCTTCATAAGGGTATTTCTGTAGTCGTGAAACACCTTTAGACCCGTCAGGAGCAGAATTCCCGTGCTTATTATGCCGATAAACGCAAGGATCATGTATTTCCAGTTCACTCCTGTCTTTTTCATGAGCCCTGCATTCAGGATTTCATCATATCTTTGCTGAATAGTGTTTTTCTTCATTTTTCCTCCATGGGTCATGCCAATACTTCTATTTGACGAAATATACCATATAATTTAGAATAAAGCCTTAATGTTTATTAAGATTTTGGATGAATAGGAAAATAAGATGGCTGATAAAGTTTTGATTGTTGATGATGATGTAAACATTTGCAGACTACTTGAAAAAGTGATGAGAAGTAATGAAATGACCTCTGATACTGCAAATTCCGGAAAGGAAGCTCTCATTAAAATAGCATCAGGTCATTATGATCTGATACTTATGGATGTCACCCTCGGAGATATGGAGGGTTTCGATGTTATCAAGAAAATAAGAGCTGATCATATCTCGACCCCTATTATCATCATATCCGGCAGAAACGAAGATTACGATTCGGTGTACGGTCTCTCCATAGGAGCCGATGACTATATCACCAAGCCTTTCCGCCCCATGATACTCGGAGCGAAGGTAAAGGCTCTTATCAGAAGGAACCGCCAGGCCATTTCCGAAAACAGCAGCATTAACAGCACCATCCTCACTGTAGGACAGTTTTCCTACGACACCTCCACCATGCGCTTTTACAAGGGAACAGAGGAGCTTTTCCTTTCTTCAAAAGAAGCCGCCTTACTCCTTCTCTTTCTCAAGAACCCTCAGCAGGTCTTCAATAAGGATGTGATTTACGACCACGTCTGGGGCAACTCAATCGCTGTTGATGACAATGCCATAATGGTATACATCAACAGACTGCGAAGCAAAATTGAGGAAGACTCAAAAAAGCCCACGCACATTTTAACTGTACGCGGGCTCGGTTATAGATTTGTTCCTTAAGGGACTGATATACAGCTCAATCAGTTGGCTCCTTACTTATTTTTTCCAGTACCTCTAACGGAACATTGGTAATGTAGGTCCAAACATCCTTATATTTTTCAAAGACTTCCGAAGTAAAAACTCCATCAGCATGAAGTTTCAAAAAAGTCTCTTTTGTACCCAGAAGCTCAACTATAGAAGTTGTAGCTTTAATCGCATGTACTTTATAGCTGTTATACATATCCGGTAAGTCAAAATTAACTTTAACAAATTCATCTATCCATACTTCAAAAACACGATGACTCCACGATGATTGCATATCGCCCACAAAGTTACCAGAACCGGTTTTACTGACAACAGCAATTTGGGGATTTGGCATTTTCGATAGTTTCGTGTATAAATACCAATATTGCCAAAATTCACTTTTGGCTTTATCGAGAGAGTTACATACTCCATAAGTGTAATCGTCAAACATACTTTTACGCTTATAAATTGCCGTCTCCAGGGAAGTAGTCGGAGCTGAAAAATACTTGTAGAGTTCTAAGGGAGAATTCAAATAACAGCTATCCCCTTCAAAAATATCTCCCATACACAAAGATATAACAACATCTGATTTTCCATCGCATTTTGACAAAGCCAGCATTATTCTTAACTCATTTGGAATGATCCTGTCCTTTATGGGCCAAATGTAATCATAGTCTTTTTGTAATCCCTCCCCAGAAAAAATATAATCTATCTTTTCTCCATATGTTATTTCCGATGGCAATTTTATGTAGTATACATTATCGTATCCCGATTCATTCATCCTTATAACCAGTTTCTCGGTACCATCGTTTTCACTGGAATCGTAATAGTAAATATCTATATCATATCTCTTTAAGTAATCGATACTGTTAGTAATAACTCTGTCTATGATTTCGGCTCTGTTATATGTAGGAACGCATATTGCTAATATACTCATTTAGATTTACTCCTTAAAATATCGATACTATTTAATGATGACTATATCTTTTAACTCCCTCTTCGGAACAAAATGTGTATCGTTTTCATCACGGTAATAGTTAATGCTTCCATCCTTGGGAAGATCCACTATCCTTACGGTTTCCGCTGGTTCTCCCAGTGCGATCGCCATAACCGGAATGAGATTTTCAGGAAGATTCAGATACTCGCCGAGAGGCTCCGGTCCAAAGTTCCTTATCATAAGGCCTCCGAGATCTTTTTCTGATGCAGCTAACAGCAGTGTCTGAGCTGTTATTCCTACGTCAATCATAACAGCCTGGGTATTTGGCTGAATGTTTTTATCCTGAAGGATCACAACAAAGGCTGTGGGATGTGTTCCTTCCTTTGGAAGATGTAACTCCGGAAGTGCTCCTCCCCATTTGGTAAGGCTGAGTATTCCTTCTACCTCTTCCTTTTCTGTTGCAATATAATATTTCAAGGGCTGCATGTTTGATGCCGAGGCCGTAACACGAGCTACATCTATAAGTTCATATAGTTCTTCTTTTGTTATCTTTCTGTCTTCGTTATACCCTCTGTAGCTTCTGTTTTTCAGTACCAGATCTTTAAACATCTTTCCTCCTCTGTTACAGACGGTTATTCCGCCTGAATATCTATCCAACTTACAGATGTGAATCTAATAGGCTCCATGTCACTCATTGAAATCTTACTGTTTCACCACTGCATAAAGTCTTTAACATTGCCACACTGTGCTTATAGATTTAATTATAAATCAAATTTTATATTCTTATCATACTTTTTTCATTTCAAGACTGTTTCTTCATGTTAAAATATAGGTAATTACTATATTATATTTGTTTTTTGAAAGGTAATTCCTATGACTACCAGAGAGCTTCTATATGTAAAGACCGTAGCCGATACCCATAATATTTCCAAGGCTGCAAAAAAACTCTTTGTTGCCCAGCCTTCTCTGTCCCAGTCTCTTCAGCGTATTGAAGAATCTATAGGTACAAAGATCTTCATCAGAGGTTCCGAAGGACTCAGGCTGACATACGCAGGGGAGAGATATTATCAGATGGCTTGTAAGATTCTGAAAATCTATGATGATTTCGAAGCTGAGATCAGTGACATGAACGATTTAAAGACAGGTCATATAAGCTTCGGTATAACAAACCACCTGGGTGCCATAGCACTGCCTCTGGTCATACCTCAATTCAAAGAAGAGTGTCCCGGTATAGACCTTGATATCTTCGAAGGCTCTACAGAACTTCAGGAGGAAAGACTCATTTCCGGTGATCTGGACTTTTCTGTCATGCATGCACCTGTGGAAGGCACGGAAGCAAACCCGTCTCTCAATTATGAGATCCTCGCAAGGCATCCCTTTGTACTGGCTTTGTCTAGCAAAAATCCTCTTGTAGAGCAGGCTGTTCCAGTGGATGAATACCCTTATCCTGTTCTGGATGTGAAACTCCTTTCTGACCAGCCCCTTCTGACTCTTCACAAGGAACAGCGTATACGTCATGTTACCGACTCTGTACTGAAGAAGGCCGGGATACATCCGGAGATTAAATTTGTATCGAGAAACTATATGACCCTGGAAAAGCTCGCGGCAGAGGATATAGGTTTCACCCTTCTGCCCCTGGATTATGTCAATGTCAACAAATATGATAATCCTCCAGTCTTTCTTTCCATAGATAAAAAATATTCTGCTTACTGGAGTTTATGTATAACAACACTGAAGGGTGCCTTCCTTTCAAGAGCAGATGAACGTTTCATACAGATTATAAGAGACAAGATGTCCACAAGAGAGCGATAGTTATCCTCTTTCCTGTGGGTTTCCTGAATATGGCAATGAAATCAGTACCACCGGTGGTGGCATCCACACTGAGACACATACTGATCACCACTCCGTTTATGATTCCACCGAAGATCGCAATAAGCATTTTGCTCTCTTATCAACATTTTGCCTTTCGAACAAAAAAGCCGCCGGAGCATAACTCTGGCGGCTTGAACTTTCATATTTTGATGCTGTCAATCCTTCGGCTTCATATAGAATCTTCCCGACAGCTCTGCTGTCCTAAGGGAATTGATAAAAGCAGACGGATCAATTTCTCTTATTTTTACAATGACTCTTTTAGCATCATCCGCACCTATAACAGAATAAACCACATGATACTTTCTGTGCTCATGAGAACCCTCTGCAGTCATTATGGAAGCACCATGATGACAGACATCATAGATCATCTGCGAAACCTCTTCGGGTTTCTCTGTAATGATAAGCAATGTCTGTCTCTGATAAGCTCTGTAAAGAGTGTGGAGCGTCTGGGTGGAAACATACTGGAATACTATGGAATACAGGGCCTTGTCCCATCCGAAAAGCAGGCCGGCTGCTGTCAGGATGATGACATTGAATCCAAGTACCAGATTCCAGGTCTCCATACCCCTCTTCTGGCTCAGATATATGGCAATAAAATCAGTTCCACCGGTGGTGGCATCCACACTGAGACACATACTGACCACAACTCCGTTTATGATTCCACCGAAGATTGCAATAAGCAGAGTGTCGTAGGTAATTACATGTTCCGGTATAAGATCCGTAAAGAAACCTGAACAAAGAATCATGATAAGAGAATACAGCGTAAACTTTTTTCCTATAAATTTAAATCCTATATACACAGGTATAGCATTCAGGGTGAAATTTATAATAGAATACGGAAGCTCTCTCGGCAGATACATCTGACTTATTCTCTGTATAAGTACTGTAAGACCTGTTGCACCACCGGGATATAAACCACCTGTTCTTACAAAAATTTTGATATTTACTGCCATCAAAATAGACGCCAGTATAACAACTATAAGTCTTTTCAGATCATTCTTATAATCAAACTTCATAGTCATTTCCTTTTCAATCTGTTATTTCGTGATAACTCTTATATTTATCTGATATACTCGTAAATTATATCTGAATTAACTTTCTGTTATCCTTGAATACAATACTCTCTGTTTCAACTAAAGTCCAGCTGGTTTTGTCTTATTTAATATTAAGATATAAGTGTCATAAGTCTTCCTCCACTTGTGCTTGCACAAAAGTGGAGGATAGACTTCATGACACGCCCCACATGGAGCACGAAAGGACGATTTATCGGCCTGAGAGTGCGGAATGTGGGAGGGCGCTGATGATCCAGTGGATCATCGCTTAGCGCCGACCGAAGTGGAACGTAGACGCGAGAGCGCATAGCGCGAAGCGGTCCGATATCGACTTTTGACACACATCATATTAAGTTTATTGCAACAGAGTATGATAAATACCCTCTTTGAATTACGTATTGGATTCCGGGCACGTGTACGCGATTTGTCATCTTACAGAGCGCCTTTAAACACAAAAAAAGCAGAAGAAGTATTTCTACTCACTTCTGCTTAAATCATAAGCTTTTTACTTTAAAACAAATATTTTCACCTGCATCTATGCTTACAGTATCATAAAAAATAATGTATCGTTATCATCTGACTGATAATATTCATCTACTTTTATCAGCTGACCATCCCAAGTGTTTTCTTCATCTTACCATGTTTTGTTTTTTTTTCCTCATAAAGCATGATGTCCGCTCTCTCAATAAGGTTGTTCAAATTTGATTTATCTGTACCCTGTGCGTATCTGGTCCATCCTATGGATACATCTATGCTAAACGGAAGCTGTTCTGCAGATAATGCCTTCTTAAGCAGGGTATTTATATCCTCACGTATCCTTTCAACTTCATACTTATCCGAAGATTCCACAACAACGATGAACTCATCTCCTCCGTATCTTGACACAAAACGATCCGGTTTATAAGAGCATACCTTTTTAAGGACCTTTGCCAGTATCTTTAAGGCCCGATCCCCCATATTATGTCCATAGGTATCATTTATATTTTTGAAATGATCTATGTCCATGATCATAAGATAAAGTCCTGTTTCACCGGTGTTTCTCATAGAATTCATCTTGCCGGCCATGAACCGGTAAAGCTCATTTCTGTTATTAAGCTTCGTTAGCGGATCCAGAGAAACCAGATCCTCGGTAAACTCAATATACGTAAGAAGCAATGCTATGGTAAGTCCAAAACACAGAAACGGTATCCTGGTATGAAATACCTGCACCAAGCCGAGTCCGACAGAAAAGACCGGAAAAAACATCATCGCCTTGTACATATTTCTTTTTGCATAGTTCTCTTTCAGGAATGCCCTGAATAAAGCTCTTACAGCTACCGCTATAGGATATGCAATAATCAATAGTATAAGCAGCGGATACAGCGTCCCTGTCATCAGCTCTCCATCGCCATCTACATATATGTACATCTTATGCAAAGGTGTAGTCACCGTGGCAACAACATTCAAAGCACATGGAACGGCTGATAGAAAATGCGTCAAAGGCTCGTCTATCCTTTTATCACCTTCATACAAAACCATGAAATATGATACAACATACGCCATGATAGAAGCCGCACAGTAGTAAATTATATTTGTAAGATACAGCAAAAATGGAGTTGTAGTTATCCTCCCGCTGTCTACCAGTACCCAGAACATATCCGTAGCAAGATAGACCATAGCCGTTGCCAGTGTTTCGCCAAAAACAATCTGGCGCCGTTGTCGATCCACACTGTGACTCGTTTTAATATACAGAATAAGCAGCAAAAGAATGCAGAACGCATTTGCCTCTATATAGTAAAACGCGTAATCGCCCACTAAATCATTTATCATCTGATTCCCCTATATCCTTAAAAAACTTAGATACATTGTTAAAATCATAAGTGATATTACAATTTCTGTCAAACTTTATCTGATTTCACGACTCCAAAAATTTTACTGTTTTTTATGCATTTTTCACCATTTACATAACAGATTTTTTATTATTCAGTTCATAAACAATACTGTTAAGTACATTATGATTCTTTTCCCAAATTCCATCTATATCTGTATCGGGAAGCGGACAGGACCCCAGCCCCACCTCAATGGTAACTGATGGTATACCCTTCAGAGCTATATATTCCTTGTATGCACCTGAACCCGGACTGTTCTTATTTGTTGAAGCAGATCCCAGAATATATCCTGTCTCTGACTTTACCAGTTCTGCCAGTTCCTTGCTTCTCGTTTCTACTACATCCGGAGCGGCACCGAAGGACCAGTATATAACTCCTCCCTGAGCATGATAGTTAATTACCTCATCGATCTCGGCCTCATTCAGTACATTAATGAGAGCTATGGTCTCTGCTTCTGATTCGGCAGATGGCCCCTTATAATACTCATAAGAAGGAAAATATCTTGAATCATCAAGCTTTTCCCAGCCCACGGAGAAATTTCTGTTTATATCCACACCGTTTATGTTATTTTTCCATCTTCTGTAGTACCAGTCCGTATTACCGGTGTATCCCTCTCTCTCCTTGTCATGATTTATCATTGCCCTGAGATTTGCGATATTCTCCTGTTTGTTGACTTTTGCCTCTCCAAATTGACTGAGCGTTACTCCATCAGGATTATTCATGGGAATAACATGAATACATGTCTTTTCAAGCAATGTAGCCACCGACTGACCGTTAATGCTTCCACCTGTCTTCGCCTGTGTAAGAAGACTATGCAGCTGTCTCATGATGAGCTGGGTAGTGATATACTCCCTTCCGTGCATGGCTCCTATCAGAAGAATCTGGTTTTCTGCATTATTGTTTCCCACAATAAGCTCGTATTCATTCCTGTCATCTGCTGTAATACCTAATGATGAAGCCTTTATATACTCACTGTATTCTGCTGTAAATCTGTTGATATCCGCTTGCAGATTCTCATAAGTATATGTTGTCACTGCGTCACAATAATATCCGTTTACCGATGTACCGTAAATGTTTGTACTGAAAGGACTTGTTTCGTCCACAGTAAGTCCTGTCGAAGCCGATGTATCCATCCCGGATGCCGGTACGGAGGGACCTTTACTCGTTATATTCATATCAAAGCTTTCTGTCCCCTTTGAGGGACCTGTCTCTGCATAAACTGCTGTGCCTGAAATGACAGTACTCATCATTATTGCTGATAAAGATGCTGATAATACAGCTCTTCTGATATTTAATTTCATTCTGGCCTCCTTCACTTTTCCTGCATTCTAACATAAAAAAACTCCTGCGAACCAAATCACAGGAGTTTTGTAAGAAAAAGTAATCAAATATATATGTGTCATTCTCTGATAACAACAAAACCATCGTTGTCTTCTTCATAGCTTACTATCTTTTCCGGATGTTCTATGAGTTCAGACGCTCTTTTTTCGGTAAATAAGCCCTTAGGGTTCTTAGTAATATCCAAAAGAAGCTCCATGGCCTTATCAAATTTGGTTTTATCCGTCTTAGCCTTATGGAGATAATATTCCGCAACTTCCAGCTGCATCTCTTTTTTGTAGATCACATTTGTTGCATACTGGATTTCTTCCTCAAGATACTTGATATCTGCGTTCTCTGCGCCCTTAGCCGCTGCTATACGTGCCTCATGAACTTTTATCTGCTGTTCCAGATTAGATGAGAGCATAGGAGCTCTCTTCTCCGCCAGTTCTTTTAAATGCTTCATATCCTCTATCTGAAATTCTGCAGCCTCATAGTCTCTTTTCAGAATCTGAAGATTGGCTTTCTGATTTACAATAAGAGCGGATGTTGTAAGAGCATGAATCTTAAGTTCATTTGGCTTCAAATCCTTGACCGCATCCCATGCTCCTTCAAAATCTCCAATCGCTTCCTTTGCATAGGATATCCAGTTCTGCCCGTTGGCATATTCCGCAAGATTCTGTGGAACCTTCTCATTTACCGGTACAAATGTCTCTAAAAAGCGTTTTGGATCAGCCTCTGTGTAAAGTATACCCTGAACCTTTTTGAGCTTTTTACTGGCAACAATGGCACCGACGAAACGAAAAACTATGATGCCCGCAAAGATAAACAGCGCAAAAACAAATATAGCCGTCTTATTTTCATTGTTTAAAATGTTTCCTCCAAAATGGATCCATCCCAAAACAGCACCGAGAACTGCTCCTATTGCCATCATACGATTGGCCATCCATTTGTAATAAACTATCATTCAATCATCCCCCTGATTTATAAACTCACAATATTGTGGATTATAACACAGCTTTAATAAAATTTCATTAACTCATGCAACGTGCAGCATGGCTGCTCTTATGCATCTCTCGTGCATCTCGCAGCAAGCTGCTCGATGTACGCGTTGGCTTTCAAAAGAAAATATGGACATTCATGCAAGCATGATGTCCATATTTTCTTTTGAAAGCTTTATCGCGCAAAAAGAGACACCCGGAATGGGTGTCTCCAAAATTACAAAACCAGCTGCTTGTATAGTTTTGACAATATTTTAAATATCCGTCATTCGATGAACCGAAATACAAAGACTGCAGAACAGTCCGAATATTACAGCATGAATGAGAATACGAAAGATGCGATGATAAGAACTATACCACCACCAAGACGTGATGAAAGCTGTGAGTATGCGATAAGATCCATACGGTCAGCAGCACCGAGACAAGCAAGGTCTCCGTTTCCACCTCTGTTAGCCATGCAAAGACCTGCTGTGATAGCTGTATCGATAGGATAGAAACCAACAAGGTAACCAACTGCACCTGAACCGATAACTGCACCTATAACGATCATAAGCGCCATAAGGATGTTTGATGGAGATACTGCATTGAAAAGCTCTGCAAGATTGAAATCAGCACCCATACCAACCATGATGATGATACCAAGCTGTCCTGAGAAGAAGCTCTGGAGTCTCTTTGCACCTGCACGAACTCTTGCAGGAATCTTACCTGTAGCGGCAAGGATAACTACGAATATGATCATGTAAGCATACTTATGGATAGCTGCGCCTGCGATCTTTGGAAGGAACTTGCCGGCCATAAGCTCACCAACTGAGAAACATGCGAATGCAAGAAGAAGCGCACCTGCAAGGTCAGTATTGTCTGTTGAAACCTTCTCATCATCTCTTACAAGGTTCTCTGAACCACGGATAAGAGTCTTCTTATCTCCGGTAAGGGAAGGAACTCTCTCACCAAGAGCATTAAGTCCTGCTGATGCGATGATACAGAAGATGTTTGCAATTGTAAGAACAATGATTGCGAATGAATAGTAGTTTGCTGCTGCGTCGCCTGTTACCTGCTCATAAATCTGTGAAAGAGGTACGGCACCAGCACCGTTACCACCACCCATGATAGGAAGTGTATACTTGATAAGTGTATCCTTGAAAGGAATTCCGAAGATAGCACCTGTGATGCCGCCGAAAATAGTTGCAGCAAGGAGACCGCCAAGAATAGCAGGAATATAACCTGCAAATGACTTCAACAGAATATCTCTCTCAAGAGAAAGAACTGATCCACAAATCAGCATGATGATGAACAGCTCAAGGAAGTTTGCATCATCTGAAATAAATGAATTGATAGCATCAAGTCCTGCCTCAGGAATGAGACCAAACTGCTTAAGGATAGCTACACCGAAGAATGTAAGAAGAAGACCGCCACCGATATATGTGTTCCAGATAGGTATTCTCTCACCAAGCTCGTTAAAAATAACTGCGAGACCAAAGCAGATACCAAGTACTGAAGCCATGGTAGTAGCTGCGATCATCTTAGGACCATCATCGCTTGCCTTTGTAATGAACATAGGTGCAAGTACGAGAATGATACAAATAACTGCCAGCCATGCCGGCTGACCACCGAGCCAGAGCCCGGTTCTTGCGTGTTTGTTGTCTGCCATATTAAAAAATCCCCCTTAAAAATTGAAGTGAAGCAGCTCACTTCTTTTTGAAATATGACGTTCCGGTTTATCCCGGAAAAAATTTTGTCCATCAAAAAAATGGACACGTATTTATAATACGAGTCCATTTTAACATGATAATATTTATTTCTCAATCATTCTTTGTGCAAAAATGACACGAATCCCGACTCATTATAAAAATAAATATCTGACACCTATACCCTTAGCCTTATGAATTCACTCCAATAAGCCGATTAATTACTTAGTAATCAGTAAAACCAATACAATATTCTGAATAGGAAATTGAATTTTTTTCTTATACAATACAAGGAGACGCAAATTATGAAAATCAACGAATTCTGTAACATGACGGAACTCTCTTCTCTTATCAGCAGCTGGTCGGAGCTTACCGGTTTGGATGTTATGATAAAGGATACAGAGGGCGATATCCTAGTATCAACTTCTTCAATTAATCAGGCAGAAAATCCGGACAATCCGGCGGATGATGAATTTGGAGAGCTCGATACAGTTGGATCCTCCGGCAGAGCCACTACTTCTGATATCCTTTTAAATGACTCTGTCATCGGAACAACCGTAGTTACCGAATCCTCCGGCGATTCTTCTGTAAATACTGCCGCCGCCGTAAAGCTGCTTGATGAACTGATAAACAATTTCATTCTGTCACAGTACTTTAACTTTGCAAACGGCAATGTCCTTTCAAATCTTTCCGAAGGACTGACACAGACAGTAAAACTAGTCAAAGAAGTCATTACCAGCACAAATAATCTTAAGGACATTCAGAAGCGTCAGAAGATCGTAGCTATCAATGCAAGCATCGAGGCTGCCCGTGTTGGTCAGGCCGGCCGTGGTTTCGCCGTAGTTGCAGAGGAAGTAAAGAAGCTTTCCGACTCAAGCTCTGATGCAACCGGAAAGATAGAGAAGGTAGTAAACAAGATTCAGTCCATAGTTTCATCTCTTTCTCTTGCAAAAATCGAGGAACCCTGATTTTTATATTTAAATCTGATTCAAACATAATTTATGTCCGCTTATGAAACGGCGGATGATGTTGACTATTATGAAGAAAAAATTTCTTATGTCGCTGTTTCTGTTGGGAACAGCGACTACTGTAATTTCATATCCGATACAGAGCTTTGCCGCTCCCGAAGCTTCCGAAGAAGCAGAAGCAGCGGAAACCAGCGCTGATGGTGAGCCTTCAGAGAGCGGAGATGGTACTGAAACCGAGGAAACACCTCCGGAGACAACCGCTCCGCCCCCTGACAATTCTTATTATGTCATCGTAAGCGTTGAGAATGGGGCCAAGCTGTATCAGCAGGCATCTTCCGACAGCTCCCTGAGCATAAACATTCCCATCCCCAAGAACACCATACTTCATATTCTGGAAGAAGCCACTGATGAATCCGGAGTCACCTGGGGATATGTGAATTATGCCGACCTCAAGGAAGGTTATATTAAACTATCCGATCTTTCAACAATCCAGGCAAAGACCGCCAAGGAAGTGGTTGAAGATAAGTTTAACGGTAACTGGGGGCAAGACTTCGTAAAGGTAAACGGGTCAGGCACACCGGTGTCCTTCAACTCTCTTACTCCCGAAGAACTGAAAGCTGCTGAAGAAAGCAATGCCGCAGAAGAAAAAAAGGCAAGCACTACAAAACCTGCCGAGTCGGCTGAAACTTCCGAGGGCGAGACCAGAGAAGACGGATCTCCGGTTATCGAAGTATATATGGAGACCAACGAGAACGGTGAGCCTGTTCCTGTGGAAACTGACGAAAACGGTAATATAATCACTGCAGAATCCGAATCCGAAACGGAAGCTGCTGAACAGAAATCCGGCGGTTTCTCGATTTTTTCATTCTTCATCGGATTTATCTCAGTCATACTTCTTGAGGTGCTCGTGGCAGGAGCTATGATCGTTATCAGAAGACTGAAGCTCAAGAAAAAAGCAAAAGGCGGGGGCGATGAAGCACCCATGCCTCCTGACGAAGGTGATGGCGGCGGGAAGAAGAAAAAAGGTTTCAAACTTCCTATCCCTAAGATTTCTCTTCCTAAGATCAAACTTGCAAAGATCAAGATCGGAGGTAAGAAAAAGAAAAAGGGAGACGACGCCGAATGATATAAGGCTGTCGAGTTACGTATATCGTAATTCGGCAGCCTTTTAAAATGAAGAAAAGAGAAATTTTCCATTATCGTATGTCTTCCGGTATTTCCCTTTGATCAAGGACCCCGTGTCAGAATCTGCCGGCTCTGATTCTTAATAAAACTATTTAAAAAAGGACAACCGCCACGTTTTAGGGGAACGTATGGCGGTTGCCTTCACATTGGGGATGTTTATATAAAGTAGGGTCACTACCTCATATCAATGATTTTTAATTTTCAAACTCTGATCAATACTTATCTGCTCCATTATTTGAGGCATATTTCTTAAGTGATGCAGGATCCACGTTGCTGAGATCCATTCCATCCATATCGGAAGGAATAAATACATCTCCACCACCTGTCACTGGTCCCGCCTCTTTCTTTGGCTTTGGCGCTGCCGGAGCTGCCGGTTTTACGCTGCTTGCAGCAGGCTTCGGTGCTGTCTTCTTAGGAACAGGAACATTAGCATTCTTATATGCGGAATCCGGTATATAGTCACTGTTAGAATTATCATCTGTCATAACAGGAGGAACATACTCGGTCTTTTTCTTCTTGCCGGTATAGGTTGAAGCCGCACCCTTTAACTGGAATTTATTAACAAGTTCATTAAGGATGTTAGCCTGTCCGGAGAGCTCCTCTGCTGCCGCTGCGGACTGCTGTGCCGTCGCTGAGTTTGTCTGTACTACAGATGATATCTGGTCGATACCCTCAGTTACCTGAGCAACTCCCTTTGCCTGTTCGGTAGATGCATCTGAGATCTCATCTACCAGATTGGTGATCCTGATGGATTTCTCGGTAACAGAATTCAATGCTTCTGCAGTTTCTTCCGAGATACGTCCGCCTCTCTGAACCGCCTCTATGGTCTCTTCGATAAGAAGTGCTGTATTCTGAGCCGCTTCCTGAGATTTCTTCGCAAGATTTCCTACCTCATCCGCAACTACCGCAAAGCCCTTGCCGGCAGATCCTGCACGGGCGGCCTCAATAGCAGCATTGAGAGAAAGAATATTGGTCTGGAACGCGATATCATCGATGGTCTTGATGATCTTGGAAATCTCATTTGATCTTTCAACGATATCTTCCATAGCAGCCGACATCTCTGCCATCTTGGCATTGGAGGTCTGGACTGCCTGTCCTGCGCCTGCACCGAGATCGGAAGCTTCCTTGGCCTTTGAAGCCGTAACCTTAATCTTGTCGGATATTTCGTTCATAGTCGCAGAAAGCTCCTCAACAGATGAAGCCTGTTCTGTAGAGCCCTGTGCAAGTGCCTGTGCACCATCCGAAACCTGTTCAGCACCGCTGGATACCTGTTCGGATGACTGACGGATATCGAGCATGGTCTGATTCAGTTGTTTGGTGATCTGCTGCATGGAATCAAGCAGCGGTGCATAAGCTCCTACATATTTACCGTTATCACTCAGGTCAAGAGTGAAGTTTCCTCTGCTGATCTCTCCGAGTTTATTCTGAAGGTCATCTATTATATTTTTGATTCTGTCTATAACTGTGCCGATTCCACTTATGGCACCGCCGATCTCATCCTTTTTGTCATAGTTAAGATCAATGTTGAAATTACCCTGTGCAACATTTCCGGCTGCCTCAGAAATCTTTTTAAGCGGTGCCAGATTCTTACTGATAAGTAAGTAAACAAGTACACATAGAATAACAACTATTACGGCCGATGCTGCAAGAATAGTATTTCTTATCAGATTTGCTGCAGCATCAAATTCCTTCACAGTAACAGCAGTCTGTATCCACCAGGTCTTCTTACCCATAACAAGAGGTGTGTAGAATCTCTGAACCTTTCCGGAACTTGAAGATGTTACAATATTAAACTCCACACCCTTTTCCTGCTCTGCCTTTATCTTCTTATAAGTATCTTCACTGACAGTATCCTTGAACTGTTTTCCTATAACATCAGTGTGTGATGAATAAAGGATGTTCTCATTTTCATTAATTACATTACTGTACAATGATGGATACTCAGGATCATCTACATTTATAGTAGAGAAAACTTCTGAGTAGACATCTATAATAAAGGTACCTATCACTGTGCCGTCATCCTTCTTTATCGGATAGAAGCATGTGCACATATTCACACCCTCTGCCTCATAGGAATCGGTGAAACCGTTGGTACCCTCAGTAAGAGATCTTACATAATAGGATTTTTCCTTATATCTGTCATAGGTATAATTTTCTATGGTATTGGTTTCCAGATCAGCTTTACTGAAATATGGGGCATATGCGCTCGCACCTGCAGGAAATGCACTTGGTTCAAGGAAAAAACCTATTCCATAGATATTGTCATTTTTCTTTACATTCGAGTACAAGGTGCCCAATATGACGGCCTCGGCTTCAAACCAGTTAGGCGTCATAGGCATTCCCGTTACACGGCTCTTTAGATCCATATTGGTGATACTAAGCTCCTTAGGTGAACCCGCATCAGACTTGAAGTCGTTCACGAAATAACCGTCCGGATTGCCATCATCAGTGATTATAAGATCTATAGCATTGGCAAGACTCTGGTTAATAACCTGTGTCCTTCCGAGAATAGCGTTGATCTTACTCGCATTAAGCTGAGACAAGGTCATAAGTTCCTCTTCTTCAGAGGCATCCAGCTTTTTGCCGGAAATGATGGTTATGAATGTCGTAAGAACAACAAGACATACCAATATTGCAGCACCTACAATCAGCGACAATCTCTGACTGAGCTGCATATCCTTCTTTACTGCATTTACACGATTATTTTTTTGTTTCATCTTTACTACGCCTCACTTCTTGATATTTCGCGCACCTGTTACATAAACTTCATATCGGCATTAAGATAAACCATTATAAGAATAAAAAATCTTTTTATTAATTCCGGACCAATCCTTACGTATTAAGAATAAAAATTTCATACCAATCACTTATAAATGCCTGTTTCACTGCCGACAAATAACTATGACGGGATGATGAGTACCATCATCAGCAGAACATATAACGAACCGTTAACCGAAAAGTACTATATTCAGAAGGATCTGAATAAATCCGAGCGACGGAACGTCGATAAGGAGTCGTTATGCTTAATCTATATGGAAATGGTGTAAATCTGACAGAGCGCACCCTGGACTATCTTTGGGGAAGACAGAACGTCACCATAAACAACATCGCCAATGTTGATACCCCGGGCTTCAAATCGCAGTATGTAACATTTGAGAACGTTCTGGGCAGGAACATCCGCTCGGCTCAGATCCGTTCGGCCACAGGTAAAAGTGTTGAAAGAGCCATAAGAAGTTCCTATGCAGCGTTGCACACGACGACAAATGAATCCACTCGTCTTGACGGAAACAACGTAGACATGGATCAGGAACAGATCGAACTTGTTAAAACTACCTATGAGTATCAGATGATGGTTCAATCCATTAACAATGACTTCTCGCGTCTGAAAGAATCGGTGGCTAATTTTTAAATCTGTTCATTTGTTGCACAGGGTATATGAAGATCTTTTGCAGCTTGTTTTGGATTTTCATGGAGTAATACTGTTTTTCTTAAGATTACTCTTATTTTTCAAAATCGTTTGACGAAATAGCTTGTAGTGTTGAAATTGTAATTTAAAGGTGGTACAGAACATATGAATGCAGAAATGGAAGGAATGCTTGATACCTATCTCTTTGAGACAAATGGTCTTTTGGACCGTCTGGATGAGATCCTGATGGAAGCCGAAAAAGTCGGTGAATTCTCTACAGACAACGTTAATGAAATTTTCCGTATCATGCATACGATCAAGGGCTCCAGTGCGATGATGGAATTGACTCCTATTTCCGTAATCGCGCATCGTATCGAAGATCTTTTCTTCTTCATCAGAGATAAGGGTATTGAATTCCTTAACCAGGATCAGAAAAAAGGTCTCTTTGATCTTATGTTCAAATCTGAGGATTATCTCAGAGGTGAAGTTGGAAAAGTCGAAGCCGGCGAGGAAATCGATCCCAATATCAGCGAGTTCCAGTCTGCCATAGATGCTTTCCTTAAAAAACTGAAACAGGAAGGTGACGATTCAGGTGACGCTGCCCCTGCAGCAGAAGCCGGTGGCGGCGCTCAGGCACCTGCAGCTTCCAATCTTCCCAACGATCCCAGTGCGCAGGTATTTATCCATGCTTTTCTCGAAGACGGCATAGGTATGGAAAATCTTCGAGCATTTATGATAGTAAATGCTCTTAGGGAAAACGGAATTGATTTCCGTTTCTATCCTTCAGATATGGATCAGAATCCCGACAGTGCCAAGGTGATAGTGGAGGACGGTTTTTACCTTGCCTTTGACTCGCTTGATACAGCCAATATGGCAGAGGAAGGATTAAAGCAGCAGGCATATATAAAGAATTATGACGTTCTGGACGCTCCTAAAGCCGAAGACAAATCTGAAGCTGAAGCTCCCGCTCCCGAGGCGCCTCCCGCTCCTGCACCGGAAGCACCTCCGGCTCCCGCTCCAGTTTCCTCAGCCCCTGCTCCGGCCCCTGCGCCTAAGGCACCTCCCGCACCCGCATCAGCTTCAGCGGACAAGAAGCCTGCACAGAAGAGCAGTGGTCCTGTGAAGTCCAGTCTTATCAGTGTAAATCTTCAGAAGCTTGATGCTCTTAACGATCTTGTGGGAGAAATTGTTATCACTGAATCCATGGTTACTTCGTCTCCTGTACTCAATCAGCTTCCTCAGGAAGAGATGGACAGTTTCATGAAGTCGGCACGACAGCTTCGTAAGCTGACTGATGATCTTCAGGATATATCCATGTCACTGCGAATGGTATCCATTTCCGGAGTTTTCCAGAAGATGAGCCGTATCGTAAGAGACATGAAGACCAAGCTCAACAAGGATGTCCGTCTTACTGTTATCGGTGAAGATACAGAAGTTGACAAAACCATCGTTGATGCTATTCAGGATCCTATCATGCACATCGTGCGTAACTCCATGGATCATGGCATCGAAGAAACTGCCCAGGAACGTGTCCAAGCAGGAAAGGATCCTCAGGGAGAACTTATACTCTCTGCTACACATACATCCAGCGAAGTAGTTATCGAAGTAAAGGATGACGGATACGGCATGGATCCCGATAAGCTTTTGGATAAGGGTGAAGAAAGAGGCATCCTTACGAAGCCTAAGGATCAGTATTCAAAGAAGGAAGCTCTCGGTCTCATCATGCTTCCCGGATTCTCTACCAACAAACAGGTAACCGAGTACTCCGGCCGAGGCGTTGGAATGGACGTTGTTAAGAAGAATCTTGAGTCTGTCGGCGGTACACTCAGCATAGATTCGGATCTCGGCAAGGGAACAACCATGACCATGAAGATTCCTCTTACACTTTCCATCGTAGACGGTATGAAGGTTGCGGTAGGTGATACTACTTTCACCATCCCTATCGCCAATATCCGTTCTTCATTCAAGATTGATAACGCCGAGATCATCCGTGATGAAAACGGAAACGAGATGATAGATCGTGACGGAGAGTTCTATCCGATAGTTAAGCTTAACGAATTCTATTGCATCCATGGTAAGTACGATGACGATATGCGTGACGGAATCATGGTTTGGGTTGAATACGGAGATAAGAGCTGCTGTCTTTACGCAGATGAGCTCATCGGCGAACAGCAGGTCGTTGTCAAGCCGCTTCCTCAGTTCGTTTCAATCTTTGATCTGAAGTCAAGAGGAATCAGTGGATGTACTATCCTCGGAGACGGAACTATCAGTATCATTCTTGATGTACTTGGCGTTTACAATGCAGCCATTGAAAATGCCTGAGAGGAGGAGTAGACATGTCAGAAGAACTTAACACACAGGTAACTCAGTTAGAGGACAACATCAACGATGATCCCAAGAATCTACAGCGCTGTCTCACCTTCGAGTCAGGAGATCTGATCATGTACATGAGTACTGATTACGTTACCGAAATAATCACCGATCAGTATATCACCACTCTCCCGCTGGTTCCCGATTATGTAAAAGGAATCATCAACCTGAGAGGTTCGGTACTGGCCGTTGTAGACATTCGCCTGCTGATGGGACTTGATGCAACAGAATACACAAGTAAGACCTGTATCATCATTTTAAATATTGATAATGTTCCTATCGGAATAGTCGTTGACAATGTCCGTCAGGTTGTGGATATAGATCTTGATACCGTCAAGCCTATACCTATGAAACGTCAAAAGAAGCTTCTGAACGGAATGCTTAATATGGACGATGGCACCGTTGCAATGTCATTTGATTGTGATGCGCTTATCAACGCAAGTATCTGAACCAATTCAAACAGACAGCTATCCGGGCTGACCGGATAGCTGTTGCCATATAAAGGGGAACAAACGTGGTTACATTAACAGATGAAGATTTTAACCGTTTATATCAGTATATCCAGAAAAATTACGGTATCGATCTAAGTAAGAAAAAGCAGCTGATCGTCAGTCGTCTTTCCAATTCACTTACCGCAGAAGGATATGAAAGCTTCCATGATTATGTTGAGCTCATATTAAGCGGTAAAGATCAGGAATCAACTGTTTCCATGCTCAACAAACTGACCACAAACTATACCTATTTTTTACGTGAGAAGGAGCATTACGACTTCCTGTGGAACACTATACTTCCTGAAATAAAAAAGAAGCACGCCACTGACAAGAGCGTGTATATTTGGAGTGCAGGCTGCTCATCCGGAGAAGAGCCATACACCATAATGATGTATCTGCTTGAATTTTTCGGTGCGGAGGCTTCCAGATGGGATCTTCGTATACTTGCCAGTGATATATCCCAGAATATCCTGAATTCAGCCATGAATCCTACCTATGGTGAAGAAAGTCTCAGTAAGCTACCTCCCGCCTGGCAGAAGAAATATTTTGTAAAGACCCCTGACGGAAACTATACCATATCTCCTGCAATTAAGAACAATGTGGTATTCAGAACCTTTAATCTTATGAATCCCATAAAATGGAAGCATACCTTTGATCTTATCTTCTGCAGAAATGTTATGATTTATTTCGACCAGCCGACAAAGGATGCCCTGGTAAAACGTTTTTACGATGTAACAGATCCAAACGGATATCTGTTCATAGGTCACTCTGAAGGTCTGAATAAAGCAACCTGTCCATATAAATATCTGATGCCGGCTATATACCAAAAGGTTTAACATCTTATCTTTAAATGTGATATAATTATAAAAAGTATTAAAATCCACAAGCGCTCTTTTTAGATCTTGTGGATATTAATGTTATTTTTATGTAAAGGGGATGCCGCAAATGGGCGCAAACAAAAAAATCCGAGTATTTGTAGTTGACGATTCCGTTCTATATCGTAATTTTTTGATAAACAACATAAAGGCAGATGACCGCTTTGAAGTAGTCGGACATGCGGTGGATGCTTTTGATGCCAGGAAACAGATACCTGATATAAAGCCTGATGTTATCACTCTGGACATCGAAATGCCCGGTATGTCGGGAATTGACTTTTTAAAGGAGCTTCTTCCGAAGCATCCTATCCCTGTCATTCTCGTTTCTACCTTAAATATTCGCGTATTTGATGCCCTCGCTTCCGGCGCTGTGGATTATGTTAAAAAGCCGGATTTCAGCGATCAGGACGCGGCTGTATCATTTGTGGAAAGATTAAGAAATAAAATTTATGTAGCTTCGTTTTCCAAGGTTCGTATACCTCAGCAGGATACGATTGAACCCGGCAAGCCTATGACCGTATCCCAGGGCACTCTTCTGAAGGAGACTGCCGCAGGTAATCTTAAGGTTCCGACAGGATCAGCCCAGAAGATTGTTGCCATAGGTGCATCAACAGGCGGTACGGAAGCAATTCTCAGCGTTGTACGCAACTTCCCTGCAGACATGCCGGGAGTAGTCATCACACAGCATATGCCTGCCGGTTTTACCGCCATGTATGCAGAAAGGCTGAATCGTATTTGTAAGATGGAAGTACGTGAAGCCAAAAACGGAGATCACGTTAAACAGGGAGTTATGCTTTTGGCCCCCGGCGGTTACCAGATGAGAGTACAGAGAATGGGAAGCGGCTATACCGTCAGTGTAACTCAGGAAGACAGGGTCAACGGACACGCTCCTTCCGTAGATGTTCTTTTCAATTCAGTGGCCCAGAATGTGCGTGAAAATGCTCTCGGTATCATCTTAACAGGAATGGGAGCCGACGGTGCTGCAGGACTTCTCCGCATGCGTAAAAACGGTGCTTTTACCATAGGTCAGGACAAGGAATCCTGTGTTGTTTACGGCATGCCTATGGAAGCCTATAAGATAGGCGCTGTCTGTCAGCAGGCATCGCTTCTGAATATCCCTTCCATCATCTACAAAAAACTCGGTATCATCAAATGATCTGATTGTTTAAGAGGGTATATCCTATGGATATACCCTCTTTTTTATTCCCGGTAAGATTTTCCTCTTGAAAAGCATATAAACAAAATTAATTTTCATGGTCAAAAAGCGTTATATATTAGGCTTTTTATTTCGATAGTATATTAATACGAATTGTGTCGTTGTTTATTTCTGAACGCATTACATAACGTGATTTTAGACACAGTAAGTTATAGGGGTATAAAATCATGAGTTATCAGACATCAGCCAACAGAAGAAAAACCTGGGACGGAATTAATTATGATCGTAAGGATGCCCATGTTGCCGGAAGCTATGCTGCCGGTGGATTTGCTGAGCCTAAATCCTTTAAGGAACAGCTTAGTTCATGGCACAGGACCCGGATGGAGATATCTGATTCGATTTCAGATGATCTGGCTGATATACGGTCGTATTTTGCTGAACAGCGGGCCGAAAACCGGTATCTTCGTGAGCATCTTACCACTGAGGAACTCATCATAGGATATATCATACGAATAGGCATTCTGATCTCAGCCCTAGTGCTGTCCTTCAGCATAGCCTATCTCATTCATCCATATACAGCACAGGATGTTTACGATACAGGACAAAAAAGCGCCTCCACAGTCTATGATACACTTTATATGCCCGTAGATGCATATACTGAATACAAAGCCAGAAAAGCAGCCATAGAAGCGGCCAGAATCGCGCTTATCGTGCAGAGACATTCTGATGAAAAGGCCCATGCCCTCTTAGAATGGCATGATTCAGGCTTTGAAGCCCCGGACAATTCAAAGCTTTATGAGGAAGCTGCCGATGATATCATTTCCGGCGTGGCTCTGCCTGACATTATCCATTATGTTTATAATGATTATAACAGGATCATAGATACCGCATTGGGTGCCATGCTCTATTTCAGCCAGGGAGATTCCCATTGGAAAGAATACAAAATCGCAGGAGCCGATCGTATGGGAGGCTACGGCTGCGGCCCTGTGACCATAGCCATGCTCGCCAACAGCTTCGCAGACAGTGATACTCCTATAACCCCTATCGACGTTGCAGAATGGGCCGTAGACAACAAGGAGTATGCGGTTCATGGCGGCAGTTATCATAGTCTTATTCCCAACGCTCTTGCACATTACGGACTTAAATGTACCTCTGTCGAAGAACGCACTCCTGAAAAGGTTCATGAGCTTCTGGATTCCGGACATGTTCTTGTGGCCCTTATGGGCAGGGGTTCCCTAACCAATGTGGGACATTTTGTCATCATTACAGAAAGAGCTTCTGACGGAGGTGTCATGATTGCCGATCCCGCCAAGATAACCAACAGCGAACGCTCCTGGCCAACTGAACTCATAGTCAAAGAACTGAAAGCTGCTTACGATGCAGGCGGTCCACTATGGGCAGTGTCCTATGATTAATGATTACAGCATTTTCACTTAAGACGATTGCAGCCGCAGTCGTCTTTTAGACTTTTCAATGTGAAGTCATCAGAGGAATGTTAATTTCATGAAAGTATTTTTTATTGATGCAGAAAGTTTCTGCAGCCTGGATTTTATAGATGCCTTGTCACGATACAGGCACAATGGAAGTAAAACCGAGATATATAAATTCAGTCTCCCTAACGACGGAAAGTGGAATGATCCGGAGAGAGAAGCTGAAATGGAAAAATGTATCAAAGCAGAAATTCCGGACTTTGCTTTCTCTTTTAATTACTATCCTCTGGTGTCAAAAGTATGTCAGAAAACAGGTCTGAAATATATTTCATGGGTATATGATAATCCTCAGGTGGCTCTTTACTCATATACCCTTATAAACAGCTGTAATGAGGTTTTTTTATTTGACTCTGACATCTATGATTCCTTCGCATTACAGGGTATAAAAACCGTACATTATATGCCGCTTGCTGCATCTGTAAAAAGGCTGGATGGAATGATTCTTACGGGAGAGCTACTGTCTGAATACAGCGCTGAAATATCCTTTGTGGGTTCTCTCTATACTGAAGAACATAATTTTTATGATCGCATGATTCCCGGACTTGATGATTACACCAAGGGATATCTTGAGGGACTTATGCGGTCACAGATGCAGATACAGGGATACAATTTTATTGAGAGCTCTCTTAATGATAAGCTCATTTCTTCAATGTATGCAGCTCTCCCTCTTGAACCACAAAAGGGCGGAGTTGAGACCCAAAAATATCTTTATGCAGATTACGTTCTAAATAGAAAAATCACGGCTCTGGAAAGACTTGAACTATTAAAGAAAATTGCCGAACATCACCCGGTAGACCTGTACACAAAAGATGAAAGCGTGACAGCTCCCGGAATCAGAAATCACGGCATAGCAAAATACTATGATGAAATGCCGTATATCTTCAAGAGTTCTGCCATCAATCTGAACATCACACTTAGAAGTATAAAGAAGGGTATTCCACTAAGATGCTTCGACATCATGGCCTGCGGAGGTTTTCTTATAAGCAATTTCCAGGAAGATTTTCTCAGATACTTTGAACCCGATAAGGATTTTGTATTTTATGATTCCAAACGGGACCTCTTAGAAAAAATAGACTACTATCTCCTTCATGATTCGGAGCGAAAAGAGATTTCTCAAAATGCCTATAAAAAGATAAAAAAGGACCATACCTTTGACATACGAATTGAACAGATACTTAAGGAATCAGGTATAAGATAAAAAACTTTAAACGAGAAGGAGTTATATGCGTTTTATACTATTCTATTCAGGAATCGAATCCTTCAACTATTTTACAGATGAAATAATCAAAGAACTCCACAGACTCGGACATGAGACCTTCATCCTTGATCTCCGTGATGCAGCTAATGCTCCGGGACATTCACTGAAGGATCTTTTCAATTATACAAAAATACGAGTGGATGCCGCCATCGGCTATGATCAGATGCCCTGCATCGGATCCTCTTATGTTGATCTATGGAATGACCTTGATATTCCTGTAATATCGATATTTGTTGATCCACCATTCAGATTCGGCGACAGTAACAGAGTGCTTCCGAAAGCATATCTCAGATTTTGCTGTGACATTGAACACGTTACCTGGTGCAAACGTTTTTGTTCCGACACTATACCAAATGTCTACTTCCTGCCTCATGCGGCGACAGTTCCTGATTCAGCAGCTCCCTCCTGGGAAAACAAGAAATATGATATCCTGTTTTCCGGTACTTATTATAAACCATCAGGTTACCTTGACAGTATCAAAGAAAAATATTCCGGAGAAATCAGAAAGATTTTGTATGATGTAATAGACCTCATGACATCCTGCCCTGTTTTCTCTTTTCCGGCAGCTGTAGACAGAATTTTATCTTACAAGGCTTACAATGCTGACGATCTCACGAGACTGTCAGCCATGGAATGCGGTGAAGAAGCTGACTGGTATATCAGAATGTACTACAGAGAAAAGGTTATAGATTCTGTTCTGGAATCAGGAAAGGATCTTTGGATCTTAGGACGTGGATGGCAAAATTATCCAAAATCGGATCATACTCGCTTCCACCATATATCCGAGCGTGTTCCATTTGCAGAGTCACTGGATACTATGGCAGATGCAAGGATAAATATTAATGTTATGCCTTGGTTCAAAGATGGCACCCACGAACGAGTATTTAACATTTTACTTCGTGATTCCATCCCGCTCACTGATCAAAGTATCTACCTTAAGGAACACTTAAAGGATAAAGAATCCATTTTCTATTATTCTCTTGAAAATATAGACAAAATACCGGCTATCGTAGATGAGATATTTGAAAACTCTGAAAGTACCAAAAGTATCATAGAAAAAGGAAAATCCATAGTTCTTGAAAATTATACATGGCAACAGATTGTTGCAGAAATATTAAAGGCTGTTGAGGCATGAATTAATATAAAGAAAATGCAATATGCAATCGTCAGTTTGTCACATTAACAGAGGGCTATCGCCTGGATGATAATCATCTAAAGCGAAAGCCCCTTCGTTTTATCAGATAATTCCGGAGACAAAATCAGAGATACCCGACCACTCCTAAAATCTCTTGTATCCTTCTTTCATAGGTAAAATCTCTGTTTACTTTTTCAGCACCGTTTTTCCGAATTTCTTCTCTTAAATCATCATTTTTGAGGTAAAACCCTGCTTTTTCCACAGCATCCTCGATGGAATCATACATCACCATTTCCTTGCCATTCTCAAAGAAGTATCCAAGTTCTTCGGTATATCCTGTCAAAAGGAAACCTCCTGAACTCATGATATCAAGTGCTCTTTGAGGAATAGCTGACCAGACTGCCCTGAAAGGGGGATTTAAATTTATCTTTGTTTTCCTGAAAAATACAGGCATATCAGTATAATAATCCATCCCCGGCAGAACCTTAAGCTTCGGCATAAGATTTCTCTCTTCCATCTCTATAGAACCTGTTGCAAGAGCAGTACTGAATCTATTGCTCATAATAGATAGCAGCGACAATCTGTCAAGATATGTGATATACGAAGCCATCGAATAAGATAGCTGCTCCGGCATAAGATTAAAACCTGTCATTTCATTTATAGCTTTTACCTCTGCATCCTGTTCCTTTAAAAGATCCAAAATCATATAGCATCCATATAATCCACGCTGTGCTGTGATGATACCATCGAGAAAACCTGTATGATATTTATCAAGTTTTTCTTTAATTGCAGAAAAAGTGGATCTATATAAATTACCAAGCAGCGCTACATCATAAACATACTCAGTTTTCCTACCGGCGTATTCTCCGAATCCCGAAGCCAAAGGAAGATAATAAACCGTATCAAGCCCAAGCTTCCTGTACTTCTGATACTCGCCGTTATCAAAAATGAAAATATAATTGTTGGGATTATCCATTGTCTCCGTCGATATAAGATTCATAGGAGTATCATAAGTCCAGCAAACATATTTGAGATTATTTTTGCAGCATACTTCAGATACTATAGGGCTGTAATTTATAGTTAATACAAAATCATAATCTCCGGCCTTTATATCATCCTGAAGCATTTTCTCAAGCTTCTCATCATGATACATATCCTTCGGAGTAAAATAATCCCTTTTCTCCACTTTGTAACCGAATTTTGTAAACGTATTGATTATACTTTTAAGAGTATACGGTTTAAACAAAACACATATCAATATAGTTTTCATGGCTGACCACCACCTTAATCAAGAACAATCCTTAACAATCTATATATATAAACTCTTATATCAGGGAAAGATACTTTTAATCATAGTATTAAGCGTTTCCAAGGTCTCCTTTGATTTTATAGGCTTTGAAAGAAACTCAAAAATTTCAGCATGATCATACAGATTAATGTATCTGTTCTTGTAATAATCCGGGAATTCAGAAATTATTACAGAACGGATGTATTCGTAAAACCTGTAAGCTGATTCACTTTTAGGATCATTTTTTGTAAAATTCAGCGTTTCCACGAACGAGGTCCAAATGATGTAAAACATTATCTCTTCACGATATTTCGAATATGTAGGCAAATCTTTTTTTAACCAATTCAATAAAAGAAATTGTACTGCAGGATGTTCCCCACGATGCTTGAGCGCTGCTTCTGTAACTGTAGAATTCGGGTGAATATAGTAGTTATATAGATAATCCGGAATTACTTCTATATTTTGGGCATATAGAAACAGTGGATAAACAAAAAGCGGTTCTTCATAAATCATGTGTTCCGGAAACTGACTACCCACTGATCTGTAAAAATCTGTTCTATAAAGTTTATCCACACATCCATAAGTTAAACCATGTCCCAGCAAAGTTTTGCGTCTTACCTCATCATCTGAAAGATATAGAGATGTCCGTTCCTTATATACATTTCTGGGAATTGAATTGCCCTTATCGTCACAATATGTACAGTTAAATAAAACCATCTCTGCTCTTGATTCTTCAGCGATGTCATAAAGGGTTTTACATGCTTCATTATTGAGCGTATCGTCTGAATCCAGAAATAAGAAATATTTTCCATTTATATATGAGAGTGCCGTGTTTCTGGCACCGCCCTGGCGCATATTTTGTTCCAGATGAATTATGTTCACAGAATCAGGAGCTTCATTCTCTATTTCCATCAGTGAACTCCAGGTTGCACCCCCATCATCAGACGCATCATCCACAAAAAAAGCCTCAATGAACTCTAAATTCATAGTCTGACCTTTAATTGAATTCCAGCACCGATTTAATGATGTCGAACTATTATAACAGGGAATTATGATGGATATTTTCTTATTCATAAAGCTCCATTTCTACAGCTTTACTGTCTTGCAGATATAAAATACTGGTTGGGTCTTTTACGCTACTACACACCATTTTCGTTTTTATTATTATCTTATATATCGCCAAATTATGTAATCTTATAATAGAACGACTATTTTCGACTTAAGAATCAAATATAAAGTGTCGATAACAAAAGTAGAAAGTTCTTTTGTGGCTTTTATCTAAAGGAGCCAATTAGCCTGTAAAGAATCTGTATGTCAGATATTGAGGGTAAAAACCACCTTCATTAGAGGAGTACTATTAATGAAAATATATGAAGATACTATTGTTTATGTCCAGTGTGTAGGCAGTTTTGCCACCGGAGGTCCGGAACTTCTTCATCAGTTCGCATCTTATCTAGTAAGTAGGGGAGTTAAGACCTACATGATTTATACTGGAGTTGATATAACAAAAGACAACCCAGTATGCGAGTGCTATAAGCATTATAATATTCCATATACTGATTCAATAGTTAATAATGAAAGAAACATAATTGTTGTTTCAGAGACTGCAACAAATATAGCATGTTTTTCCTGGTTAAAAGTCAGGAAAGTAATCTGGTGGTTAAGTGTTGATAATTTTTTTCATAGTATTGCATATAACTATTCAATTACAGAATCCAATGCTTTAAAAATACGATATGAGAAATACTATTCCTTTGAACCTGATTTTCAAGTTGAACACTGGGCACAAAGCGAATATGCAAGGCAGTTTCTGATTTTTAATGGTATTCCTGATAATAATATAAAAATGGTATCAGATTATCTTAATCTGATTTTCCTGGATAGTCTTGTGGCAAAACGAGCTAACGTACAGGAAAAGTCAAAAGAAAATATAGTTTTATATAATCCTAAAAAGGGACTGGAATTCACTAATAAATTAATTTCGTATGCTCCTGATATAAAATGGATTCCTATCATTAACATGACAAAAAATGAGGTTGTTGATTTGTTAGGAATTGCAAAGATTTATATCGACTTTGGAAATCATCCCGGAAAAGACAGACTTCCCAGAGAAGCCGCTGTCTCCGGTGCAGTGGTCATAACAAATAAAAGAGGTTCTGCAGGAAATGAAATGGATGTTCCCATTCCATCAACATATAAATTTGATGATACGGAAGAAAGCATTCCTGAAATCATAGAAAAGATAAAATATATATTCAACGAATATGATGAATGCATAAAACACTTCCAGTCCTATGTTGATTCGATTTTCAGAGAACCTCTGAAGTTTAGAAATGAAGTCGATGCGGCATTAGATTTCTCACTGGTAAATATGAGACCAATAATTTGTCTGTTTGACATATCATATGAAAATATTTTAAAACTTAAAGCAAAAATACGAAATTCTAATAGTCATAGATTGCAATATGTAATAAATAATGTATTTAAAGAAACGGACATGTCACTAGAAAAAGAATTATGCTGTATAGATACAAGCTGCGCCCGCCAGCTATATCTTGAAGGTCGAATCAATAAATTTATTTGTAGTGACAGCATAACGGATAATCAGCAATCCTTCTTTGATTTGATAAAAGCTATAGGTATAGATGATGAAGATTGGGATATCTTAAGCTTAAGGAGCGATATTTCCAAAAAATGACCAAACGATAGTGTATAAGCATAGAAAAGGGACTTATGACCATGAAATTTCCTGATGATTTTTTCGAAGATGAAGTCCGCGAAGGCTTCTTTATAACAAGCATGATGAAACACTGTTGGGCTGCTCAGCTCCAGGTTCTTGAAGATGTAGATGCCTTATGCCAAAAGTATAACATCAAGTACTATGGCGACTGCGGTACTTTAATAGGCGCAGTTCGCCATGGTGGATACATCCCTTGGGATGACGATCTAGATATATGCATGCTTCGTGAAGATTATGAGTTGTTTTTGGCTCATGCCCATGAACTTCCTAAATTCTACTCTGTCATGAATTGGAGAGAAACCGACGACTGGATAGATGCCTATTCACGTATAATCAATTCCGACTCTGTACGTTTTGATCCGGAGTTTTTGGAATACTTTCATGGATTTCCCTACTCTGCCGGACTGGATTTATTCGTAGTTGACTATATGTATGAAGACAGCGAGCAGGAAGAAGAACGTCGTGAACGAGCTACGATGTATATGGACGTCTCAAATCTGGCTCAGGTTGAAGTAAATGATGATTGTAAGGAACTTATAGAATCCATTGAAAAAACCTGCAATGTAAAGATAGACTTATCTCATCCTGTCCATAAACAGTTAAGAAAACTTGCTGAGGATGCACTTACAGAAGTGAAAAGAAAAGACGCAAGTAAGGTCTGCTTCATGGCTGCATGGTTAGAATATCATTCCTGCTTTTGGGATAAAAAATATTGTGATCAGATCATGCGGGTACCGTTTGAGAATACTACAATTCCTATTCCTGTAGCCTATGATGAGATACTTAAGGCTCATTATGGGGATTACATGAAAGTTAATCGAAGTGGAGGTGCACATGCATACCCCGGTTACTCAAAACAAGAAAAGGTACTTAATGAAAAATACGGGATCAAAATATGGAACTATCAATGGAATAAAGATGAACTGTCCTTATCCGGTCGTATCAGAACACTCATAGATAAAATCCGAAAAATAGAAACCCTGGTTAAAACTTCACCTGAATTATATGGCGGAATGCAGAGTCAGGTAGATACACTTAAAAAAAATCTTGGATACGTTTCCTCAGATTATATATGTGATAAAGATGAAGTGGTATTTTTAACCCTGGGCCCTAAATATTGGAAGAATTTTTCGTATTTTTGGAATAAAGAAATATCTAATACGGATACTGATGTATACGTCATTCCAATCACTTATTTTGATACATCCTTACATGGTGAAGTGATACATACCCACTATGAGGCAGAAGGTTACGACGTACCTATAGTTTCTTTCAAAGATTATGACATTAGTAAACGCCACCCTAAGCGTATCTATATTCAGTGTCCATATGATAACATAAATCCTGCAATGAGAGTCGATTCATGCTTCTATAGTCAGGAACTTATAAAATATACTGATGAACTTATTTATGTACCCATGTTTGATGTCAGGGAATTTGATTCCACTGATGCAAAATCAGCCTATGGCTTGAACTTTACTGTCAAAACCCCAGTACTTCTGCATGCTGATAAGGTATATGTTCCTACAAACAGACTGAAGGAAGAGTATATAAAAGCTCTGATTGATTTTTCTAACAATGAGACTGATGAAAGTTTTTGGGATACAAGAATTTTTGTTGAAGACTATATGCCTGACATAAATAATGACAGCTCTAATACCGGCAAAAAAACTCTTCTGTATTATTCAGATGTAGCACCAATTGCATTGTATGGAAAAAAATCCCTTGAAAAAATACGCTCATCACTGCAGCTCCTAAAGGATGCTTCAGATCGTCTGAATGTCATTTGGCTCGCCGCCGGAAACATGAAAGAGGTTTTGTATTCTCCTGATTGTAACGACGGGAAAAAACTATTTTCGCAATTTCAAAACATAGTTCATGACTTCAAAAAAGGTGGATGGGGACACTATACGGAAACCGCTACTGATATTGATTTTGATCATGTAGATGCTTATGCAGGTAGTCCGAGCCATTATGCACATATTCTTAATTACAATAAGAAACCGGTCATGATTCTAAATCCTTATGACGATTGATTCTTTTAGTACTCATGTATAAAGGTGTGTGGCAAACGTCACACACCTTTTGAAATAACTTCCTTCTCTTTATCATTCAGTATAGTATAAATATGATCACTTAAGCCTTTATATCCGATTTCTTTTGAGGCCTTAAATACCAGAACCTTATCTAACGCAAGAGAAAAATCGTATATTCTTCCCAGATATTCAAACACTTTTTCTTCAGGAACACTTGAAATATAAAATGCTTTTATCAATGTAACTAATGCAAGATACTCCTTTTTATTATTCGTTAAAACTTTGCTCTCTATAGACACAGAACCTTTAATATCATTGAGTTCCAAAAGTATATGACCATACTGTGCATAAGCAAGATGTATTTTATTCTCCCAAAGCTCCGAGTATCTGCCATTATTTGCTTCATATTTTTCAAAAGCCTTATTGTAGTACCCTAATGCAGTTTTATAATCTTTCTCATTGTAAAAATATAAACCTGTGTAATATATAATATTACTGTTTTCAGGCATTTTTTCTTCGGCGATTTTATATGTCTCTAAAATATCAGAAGTTAAATGTTTCTGGCTGAGCAGTATGATCAATTTAGTAAAAGTAGTTGCTGTTCTTGCATCCTTTTTATCGATTTTATCAGGAATGTTAGCTATCGCCCTTTTATAATATTCTATAGCTTTATCATATTCATCAATAGCATAGTCATCTGCAAGATATCCAAGAATTTCAGGATCATTCCTGTTAACCTCCAGTTCTTTTAACAGCAATTTGTGATTCCGTTCTCTTTTATTCTTATTATGTGCAATCTCCTCTATATATCCGGTATGAATGATATTCAATTCATCACTTGCATCGTAAGCATATTGTCCGGGCTTAAAATCCAAAATTTCATGTATACGTCTTTTATATCGTAAACTTTTTATATTCTTTATTATTCTGATCTGGGTATATCGGTCTATTATTCCACCTTTACCATCAACATTTACCCATCCTGTCTCAATGGCGACAAAGCCTTCTTTATCGGCTTTCTCGATTATCCGGGGTAATTTTGCAGCATCTTCGTCTGAAAAGTACTCATCTGCATCCATAATAACTATCCAATCCCCTGTGCAGCTGTCAATAGCAAAATTTTTTGCGGCAGCAAAATCATCTATCCATTTAAAGTACATTATTTTTGCACCCATTTGAGATGAAATCTCTACTGTCCTATCTGTCGAGCCGGTATCTACAACGATTTGCTCAACCATCATATCTTTCCCCCAGGATAAGGCGGATAGCATATTCTTTTCCTCATTTTTAACTATCATGGTCTGTGAAACCTTGATTTTTCTACTGTTTTTCATCACTTCACCTGTAAATAATATGAGTTTTTACATATATATTATCGCCAAAGATACTGTAAAAATAACCTAAAAAGAGAAGAGCCGAAGCTCTTCTCTCTTAATTGCCCTATTGCTTTTTGAATTATCCAAGAAGTGAAAGAACTCCCTGAGGTGACTGATTTGCCTGTGCGAGCATGGACTGTGCAGCCTGGTTAAGGATGTTGTTCTTGGTGTAAGCTGAAATCTCCTTAGCCATGTCTGTATCACGGATTCTTGACTCAGCAGCTGTTGTGTTCTCATTTGCAACCTTAAGGTTGTTGATGGTGTGCTCAAGTCTGTTCTGCTTAGCTCCAAGCTTAGCTCTGTACAGTGAAACTGACTCTACCGCATCCTTGATCTTGGTTATAGCTGAATTTGCGCCACTTACTGTTGACATCTTAAGACCGGTAACCTTAAGAGCAGAAGCCTTCATGTTGGCACTGCTGAGCTTAAGTGTCTCACCTGATGTAGGTCCGATCTGGAATGTCTTTACTGCGCCTTCCTTTGTAAGGATGTTGATTCCGTTATAATCAGTTGATGTAGCGATACGTGTGATCTCTTCAGCAAGCTCATCGATCTCTGCCTGAATGTTGTTTCTTGCTGTCATACTCTTGGTTACACCCTCATCTCCTGATGTAGCATAGGTACCATTTGCAGCCTGTGTTGCAAGAGTTGTCATTCTTTCGAGCATCGCATGAGTCTCTGTAAGAGCACCTTCTGCTGTCTGGATAAGACCGATGGCGTCATTTGCATTAGCCTCTGCCTGATCAAGTGCATTGATCTTGTTTCTCATTGACTCTGAGATTGCAAGACCTGCTGCATCATCTCCGGCCTTGTTGATCTTATATCCGGATGACAGCTTCTCTAAGTTCTTGTTGAGAGCTGAAGTGTTCTTGGACATCTGTCTGTAAGAGTTGATCGCTGCTATGTTGTGCTGTATAACCATAAATTCCTCCTATGTGGCGTCCCGCGAGAACTTCCTTGTCCAAGCTCGCTATCTTATGAAAGATAGCAGGACTTATTAAATATAATATTGTTTTGTTTTATGTTATTTATATCGTCTTTGTTTCAAATATAATAAGTGGTTTTAAAAATATTTCTATTTGCAAAATTTATAATCACTATTTATTTTTTATATTTATATTTTTAAAATATCCTATTCCAGTGGGAACAGGAACTCCTCCTGACTATGTTGTGTATATGTTATCGTGAATCTTCTAACTGATTTTTCAAACTGAATTCAAAAAAGGAAGAGCCGAAGCCCTTCCTTTCAACAGCAACTATAAAGTTTAGTTTAAAATTATCCAAGAAGTGAAAGAACTCCCTGAGGTGACTGATTTGCCTGTGCAAGCATCGACTGTGCAGCCTGATTAAGGATGTTATTCTTGGTGTAAGCTGAAATCTCCTTAGCCATGTCTGTATCACGGATTCTTGACTCAGCAGCAGTTGTGTTCTCATTTGCAACCTTAAGGTTGTTAATGGTGTGCTCAAGTCTGTTCTGCTTAGCTCCAAGCTTAGCTCTGTACAGAGAAACTGACTCTACCGCATCCTTGATCTTGGTTATAGCTGAATTTGCGCCACTTACTGTTGACATCTTAAGACCAGTAACCTTAAGAGCAGAAGCCTTCATGTTGGCACTGCTGAGCTTAAGTGTCTCACCTGATGTAGGTCCGATCTGGAATGTCTTTACTGCGCCTTCCTTTGTAAGGATGTTGATTCCGTTATAATCAGTTGATGTAGCGATACGTGTGATCTCTTCAGCAAGCTCATCGATCTCTGCCTGAATGTTGTTTCTTGCTGTCATACTCTTGGTTACACCCTCATCTCCTGATGTAGCATAGGTACCATTTGCAGCCTGTGTTGCAAGAGTTGTCATTCTTTCGAGCATCGCATGAGTCTCTGTAAGAGCACCTTCTGCTGTCTGGATAAGACCGATGGCGTCATTTGCATTAGCCTCTGCCTGATCAAGTGCATTGATCTTGTTTCTCATTGACTCTGAGATTGCAAGACCTGCTGCATCATCTCCGGCCTTGTTGATCTTATATCCGGATGACAGCTTCTCTAAGTTCTTGTTGAGAGCTGAAGTGTTCTTGGACATCTGTCTGTAAGAGTTGATCGCTGCTATGTTGTGCTGTATAACCATAAATTCCTCCTATTGTCGGCCCGTGTAAGAACCTCCTTGTCCAAACCGGTCACTCATACATATATGATATATGAGCTCCAAGCCTTTTATTATGATTTTTTGTTTCACCTATATTATCGCACCATTTATTGAAAATATAAATGATTTTCTAAATAAAATTTATTTTTATTTTTTTATTATATTTGATTAACATATTCACTTGGCTCATATATACTATTCTATCATTTTGTGGATTTTCTAACGTCTACACCCTCTCAGAAAACGACTGATTTATCATTCCTGCCTGTTCTTTCTTGGCTTTGCGCCCTTTCTGATCTCTCCAAACATTCTGAATGGTGATTCCTTGGTAATTGTTTCCTTTATTATATTTTCGATAGAAGTCTTGTAGCTCGGATCATTAATGACAGGAACCTCCTGAAGAAGTTCTATCTGATTTGCGGCATCAAGTCCTATTTCTTTATACTTAAGAGCAACATTCCTTACATATTTGTAAGATGCATTTGCAGAACGACTCTCATTATCTATAAGAACATTGTTCATCTCGGATATATATCGGGTCCTTAGTGTCATATCCGATGCCTGCTTCTCATACTGCTTCATATTTGCCCTGGATGCATCATGACCTGCACGACCGTACCCCATATCTATCCATCTGTATTTATCAATCAGAAGCTTTGCAGAAGAATCAAATCCATAATATATTATCTGATCGTCGCCTATCTCCACCAAAAGTCCCGACATAGCATCCGGTATCAGATTCATGATGAGATTCGGATCATTAAAGGGAACCTTGATCAGCTTCATCTGTCCCTCAGTATAGTAAACATTGATAACCGCATTAAGGAACTCATTTATTTTCCCTTCATCATGACGGTATCTGGCTTCTGCGATAGCAAGCTCAATGAGGACCTTATTTTTTACTTCCTCAGACATATTTCTCGTTCTTGCAACCTCTTCGATTCCCATTGCATGCTTCACATACTGTGCATCCAGCATTTCTTCCCTGACATTCATGGCATGATTCACCATAAAAGCTGTCTTCCTTACCACACTGGAATGAATATCATTTCTTATGGAAATAGCATGCATGGGTTTTTCACCTGCAAGTCCTACGCCTATTATCACAGCTTCCGGTGAAAACTTCACATTGTTCAATATGACTTCATCATTCCAATAAACCATGTGATTATAATTTTCCTGCAAATCATAAAAATGGATATTGGAAAATTTATTAAATTCATTTTTCAGTATCTGTGCAGCCTCTGCATTATATATATTGTTTGATGCCGTGTATATATCAACTCTCTTATTCTGATGAAGATCATTGACAAAATCCGTAAGCACATCATCCTTACGATGATGATTTATGGCATCCTCAAGTCTGTCGAGATCTATCTCTATGGACGGACGGTTTCTGATATATGCCACCAGCTCATATTCATTTACCGGAATCGTTATTCCCTCCGCACCGTTTCTCCTTGCTCTTGAGATATCCTGAACCAAAGTGTTCATCATACCGGATATCTCTTTCTGATCATTGGCATTGGAAGAAACATCACATACAGTTATCACTGTATTCTTTCCCTCTGTATCAATAACCTCGACGAACATTTTCTTTTTTGTTTCATCCGTGCGGAAATGTATCCTGTCCTCAGGCTGAAGCTCTTTTATCTCTTCACCTGAAATATCATAGAGCCCAAGCGGCTGATTTCCATAGGTGTGTCTTTCTGCCTCTTCATCTTTTCCGCTCCCGTTAAGTATCTTAGTGAACATACTCAGCGGATGATCCTCGGAAAACTGATCCAAAATATCGTTGAATCTGCCCATATATTATCCCCTTATTCTCCTATATTCTTAAGTCTCTCCTTAGCCTTTTCATATCCATGATCTGCGGACATCCGATAGTACTTTCGTGCCCTTTCCAGATCACCGGAAACCTCATACCAGGTACCCAGATTGTACTGAGCCTTAAATGAACCTGTACCTATCACACCCTCAGGACGGCTCACCTCACCAAGCTCCAGACACTTTAAATAGCTTTTTTCGATATACGGAAGAAGGTCCTTATATTTTACAGTATTCTTCAGTACCAGTTTCATGTAGAAAAGTCCTGAATAGAAGTAAAAATCCGGATTTCTCGTAAAGTCATACTGAACCTTGCTCATGATATCATGAGCTTCCTCCAGACTTTTCTCTGTATCTATATCATACAGTGTATACAGATATCTCATTATCCCATCTGTCCAGTATGGTGCCTGTCTTATCTCCTTCTTTCCAGAGTATCTCCAGAACGTCCTGAAATACGGAAGACTCTCCTCTTTTTTATTCAAATTGCGAAGCGTTATGGCCATCTGATAATTGTAGTAAGGGTAATTGGGATCTTTTTTCAAAGCCTCTTCCAGATACCTGAAATTTCTTTCTCCCTTACCTTTCTGCATATATCCGTCATGAAGAGCGTAAAGCGGCGAAAGTTTGTGTATGACCTTCGCATTCACCTGCTCGTGAATACTTCCCTGATACCTCATCTCCGCAGGAAGAAGTCTTGCAATTTCTGTTATGCTTCGATCGATCTCATCTCCGTTTGGATAAGAATCCTCTCTTCTGATGTTTCCAAGCCAGCGCATTCCCTGCTTATCGTACATCTGATCTACGAATTCTCTCAGAGCCCTTGGATTACTCTTCTCATCCTGTACCAGATATTCGTCCGCATCCAATACAAGATTTATATCAGCATTCCAGTCTCTCTCCGAATGACCCAAAGCAAAATTTCTGGCTTTCGCAAAATCGTCTTCCCATGGAAAACCGTATATTTTGGCACCGAAGCTCTCTGCTATTTCAAGTGTCTTGTCCGTAGACCCGCTGTCTGCAATGATTATATGATCCACAAAAGGAACGGCAGCCTCAAGGCATCTCTTAAGACATCTTTCCTCATTTTTAACTATCATTACCAGATTGATGATCATCTCTGTCATCCTCCGTAGTTTTTCATACGCTGCTCCCGAAGTTCATTGAATACGAAACCCCGTATAGCAGTTTCTGCTCCTTCACTAAGATTTAAAAATTTAAGCCCGTATCCGTTCTCACCCGGAGAATAAAGTTTCCCCCAGAGTACCTTTACTCTGAAGGCCCGTTCTATATTTTTAAACGTATAGTGAAATGAAACAACCTCTCCTATTGAAAGTGCTTCCGAAGTCACCATAAAAATTCCACCGGCACTGAGATTTGTTATTTTTCCGAAAAAACGTTTTCCGGGCTCTGTTTCTGAAGTGAACTGCACAGTGATGGAAACATTGACACGAATATCCTGCTGCCTCTGAACGATCTCGATCACATCCCGTATCTCACATTCTCCCATCCAGGCTTCCTGCATGATAGGATAACCCGGGTTTTTTTTCACCAGAATATCACAGGTAGTTTTTATACATCCCTTAACGCTGTCATTAAAGGAGACCTCTGCCTTCTTCATCCATGAATCCTGCAGGTCCTCCTTGAAATAAAGTGCAACATTGTTATCGATTCCGGTAACCACACGGACCCGATATTCTTTACCCTCGAATTTTACAACACCACTTCTGCAATCCTTTAGTATCATTTATAACCTCTGTTTTTTCTTGAATCATAAAAAATATTCTAAACAAAATTCAAGAAACATTTATATTTTTTTAAGATCAGATATCATGAAAATCGCCTATGCTGTTTGTGGCATTCATAAGCATCTGAAGTCTTAGTATCTCTATAAGGCTGGCAAATATGTCTTTATCGATCTTCCCTGTCTCATCCGTATCATTACTGATCTTATCAGCCAGAAATGAACCTATTCCCAGCATACCGTTTCCACCGGATGACATTCCTATTCCCAGGGTATCAAGCAGAGTTTTCATTTCACTTATATTGCTTCCTTCTTCTATAAGCTCTGAATTGGAGCTGCCCATACCCGTTCCGACATATGTCTTTATATCTATATCACTGCTCCCATTCAGGTCAGTCATTATATTTTTTACGTAATTCTGAGTCTCCTTATACGGCGGTATACCGTTATATTTCTTAACAGCTCCTGACCCCGCATTATACGCTGCCAGTGCCAGGCTCAGATCTCCTCCGAATTCCTTAAGGTTTGATGCCAGAAGCTTGGCACCTCCCATTATGTTCTGTTCCGGATCGAAAGGATCCTTTACTCCCAGGCTTTTTGCAGTTGAAGGCATAAGCTGCATGATTCCCATTGCCCCCGCCTTGGAAACTGCCGTTGTCTTAAAATCCGATTCATACTTGGCTACAGTCTTAAGTATACGCTCCGGAACACCATAAGCTTCTGACGCTTTTTTGAAAATCGCATCAAGTGATGTGGCAACGTTTGATACAATGCTGTTCTCACCTGTTCCTGCCGCCTTCATACCCTCCAAAACATTTTTAAAGGTAGTGGCTGTGTTGGAAAGAAGCGATACATTAGCCGGTCTCTCCTTTCCCGTATTGGTTATTTCTGTTATTGACTCCATCAATGGCATATCTCACATCCCCCTTTGTGTATCAATTTCCTGTTTTCTTACTTCAACGAACTATATTTACTTACAGTCTGTTATTATCCGGTCACTGTTCGGCAACCATCTGCCCGTATTCATTGAGATAATAAACCTTTCCTCCATCATACAGGTACCCGGTCTGCATGCGGCCGCTGCTGTTGAAGTAGTACCATGATCCGTTTATGTATACCCAACCCGTCTTCATATGTCCTGAAATCGGGTCAAGATAATATACACTTCCATCGGTATCTGTCAAAAATCCTGTGAGCATCTTTCCCTGATTATCAAAGTAATACCATAAGTCACCTATATACTGCCACCCTGTGGCAACTCTTCCGTAGGTGTCAAAGTAGAACCAGGTTCCTCCCGGATTGTACCATCCTGTTGTACTGGTATTACTGCCCCCGTATTTAGCTATGGTCCCCTGATCGGTGGTAGTGTTGTAACCTATGGGAGTGACTCCCGGTAATCCGGTATGGGAATTTACCACATCATCCTCTGAGGTTATCCAGTTACCTTCTTTCAGGTATTTCTTTTCATCGGAAGTCATGGGAATAGCCCTTACCTCATAGTAAAACTTATCCTTAGTGTAATCCTCTATTTTATCAGAGAAATCCACTGTGGTAGTCCTGACCTTCTTGGTTCCAACCTCTTCATCGTTTTTATAAAGCTTTACCTCATATCCCGGGGCATAATCCACTTCTTTCCAGACAGCCTTTTTGAATTTGTAGTCCCATCCTGCAGAAGCGGTATCACCCAGTACAGCACAGGGGACATAGTAAACCTTAAGCTGAAGTATCTCTCCATCGTCTATCCTGCCGCAATGCGAAAACTCGGCATCATTCAGGGTCACGGCTTCTCTGTTCCATACTGCCCCGAAATAGTATCCTGATGCCGCGCTGAAGTTTATGGTAACAAGGACTCTGTTTCCCGGTTTCCACTTGTCAGGTTCTTTCGCATAGCTGATATCTTCTATGGAGATATTACCGGTACTTGTTGTGATGGTAGGTTCTAGAGTTTCTCCTCCATCACCATAGTTCTGAGTGAATTTGACATTGATCTTATCGATGATCTTGCCATCCGCAGCATCAGCTCTTTTTATATGGGTAAGCACGAACCAGCCCACAAGAAGCAGAAGCATAAAAAGCTTTGCCGCCTTATTACTTCGTTTGGCCTCCCGCTCAAGTCTTGCCAGGTTTTCTTCTCTCTGCTCTCTTATGCGATCTCTGTATGAGCTTCTGTTTCTATTGGACAAGTTTGCCATCACCTACCTCCACTCATTGTCTTATGCCATCATTGTTCACATAATATCCGTCAATGTATGCATTGGTTGCCATCTGTCCGCTGCCAGGATAAAAATAATAGGAATTTCCGTTAATTGAATGCCATCCCTCAACCATGGTTCCGTCAAAATCACAGTAATAGGTTCTCTCGTTCCTGTGTATCCACCCTGTGAACATAACACCATAAAGCGAATTATCTATATCATTTAAGAAATAATACTTTCCGTTCTCATACAGCCATCCTGTGTACATGGCTCCGTTACTCTTGAAGTAGTAATAATGGGAATTTATCATACGCCAGCCATTGTTTGCAGCCTGGCCCCATACCTCACCGTTTCGAAGCTCCTCTTTAGGAATCAGATAGTACCAGTCGCTTCCGTTCTTCATCCAGCCTGTGAACATGGAACCATCCTTGAGAAGAAAATAGGTCTTGTCATTGATTATCTGCCAGCCGGTCTGCATCTGACCGTACTGATTGAACAGATACCAGTTTTTATCTATATACGCCCATCCGGCTCCCTGGAGTCGATTATCATCCAGATATCTGTAATACCAGAAACCGTTTTCCTTGTACCATCCGAACTTGTACAGACTGCTTGCGGTTCCTCCCTTGCCTTCCTGTCCTTTTCCGTCAGAGACATCTCTGTCCGTTATGGTAAGCTCTGTTGAGGAAAGCCAGTCACTGTTCTCTGCGTACTGTCTTTCTTCTGTCGAAGTAAGTATGGTCCTTATATTGACATAATACTTTCCCGCCTGAGTCATATAGGGATAGAAATTATAAAGAAGACCCGAGGTAGTGACAGATGTCACCTTGGTCTTATCTCTCATAAGCTGAAGCTCATAGGTTCCGGATGAATTATCAGGTCTTGTCCACCTGATCTCTCCCAGCTTGTCATCATTCCAGTATACATCGGTAGGCTCATCGAACTTTCCCTTTATGGGATCGAGCTTCAAATTTATGATGAGCTTATCACCGTCCTTGCTGGCACTTGTAAAAGTCCCTCCGGTTATAGTCACATTGGAACTCCTGTAGCTGCTTAAAAAATAGTTTTTGCTTATATCTTCAGACTCAAGAGTCACTCTCATGGTCGGTTTATCGCCGCTTTTTGTTCTCATATCACCGCCGCTTGTCCACTCCGCATCAGTGATCTTATATTTACTTCCCGATGTGGATACAGCTATCTCATTATCATCCACACTGGATTTTTCTATAAGTATATCTGAAGGAAGCTTTCTTCCCGCTCCGATCTTGGACCTGATCTTGATACTGACTGTGTTGATGGGCTGCGTCGCTGCCATCCCCCGTATCGTAAATGTCAGTATAAATAGTGAAAACAGAAGTGAATATACAATTAACCTATAAACCGGACCGTATCCTGCCGATACCCCTTTCCTGCCCCTCATGAAGCTTTCTTCCTTTCTATGATATGATGCACGAGTCCCACATTTGTGCGTTTGCACTATAAGTGAGTGACAAATACCTGACACTCACATCATCTGATACCATCCTCCATCACGTCCTGTGGCTGCAAAAGCTCTGCCTCTGACTCTTTTTCTTTCTTATCGGCAAACTTTAAAAAGTAAACATATATCTCCACCACTGCACTGAAAAGTTCCTGCGGTATCTCGGCACCGAGCTTGAGCTGGGTGAGGAGTGACGCCAGAGAATCGTCTTCATAGACAGGAACACCTGCCTTCATGGCAGTCTCTGTTATCTTCTCGGCGATGTATCCCATTCCGGATGCCACTATCACAGGAGCCCCGTTTTTATCAGGATCATATTTTAAGGCTGCTGCTTTTTTTCTTCTAACAGAATCAGACTGCGACATTTATACCCTTCTCCTTCTCTTTTATTTCAGGGAATACCTCATCTACCCTATGGCTTCTGGTAAGTACCCCAAGCTCCATATTGCTGACATTGAACCCGTTTTTCTTTAAAATATCCTGAATGTTTCTGGATATGTTCTCCTCGGGTTCGCTGAGAGTAGGCGGAATGTATACCTGCATGTTCACATTCCCGTTGTCCACCATGGATATAAGTTCAAAATTACCCACATTCTGAATGCTGAATTTAATGAATATCTTCTGCTTCTTTGCCGCATCCGGCTTGTCTCGTTCAGCATCCGGATCCACCCACATCTCGGACATGACATTTTTATCCTGATACCTGAAGGGTATGAGCAGATGAATAAGCGGCATATATACACTTTCATTCATCAGAAGATGATTAAGTACCTGGTAGTACTTCTCAACATTCTCAGCACCTGCACTGCCCTCTGTACCCTTTTGTATGAGTTTTGTGAGCATCTCAGGGAATTTTGTTGCCTTCTCAGACTGGGGTCTCAGGTTTTCCATGGCTTTCTCCAGGGCCTTTTCAGGATCTCCCTTGAAAAGCATACGAAAATCCCCATTCTTCATGAGCTTTGCAAAAAGCTGTTTCACCTCTTCTTCTTTTCCGTCTTCATACTTAACTGCATATAAGGAAAACAGTACACTTGCTGTTCTGACCGCACCGTAATTATGCGTTCTTGACACATAACCGGATAAGAACGGAATGATAAGCTTATTAATGACTTCTGTGTTTTTCTCGGTATCTCCCGGAGGGGCATTAAGATCCAACTGGTCCATCAGTTTTTCAAAGCCCTCTCTCTGGGAAGGAAGTAGCAGGCTCTCGATATCATCTCCGAGAGACGCCATCTGATTGAGCAGATGCTCACTAGATGCATAATTGTTATATGATTTTATAAAATCCAGGATAGTATCTCTGAAAGCAGGTGAAATGTCATGATTGAGGATATTTCGTAATCCATCGAAAAGCTCCCCGGAAAATTTCACCTGAGCCTGCTGTTGTGACTCAATAAAGTTCATCAGCTCCTCAGGATCCTTTGTTTCTATCTCGGCAAACAGTTCATTCAGTAATCCCTGAAGTTCCGTATCTCCCAAAGTCTGTAGAGCAATTCCGTCTGTGAACAGAAGCTCTTCCATCTCTATCGGAAGCTGCATGCCTTCATGCATCCTCTGAATGAAAGCGGTATAATTCGATTCGAAATTTACGTTTCCTTCTCCGCCGTTAGCACTGACCTGTCCGCCGTTTTCCCCGGCCGGAGAAGGATCGACTCTTCCGGGTGTCACCTTTCCATTCTGGCCTATGTGCGGGTGTATCCCCGGTGCGTTGGTTACCTGCTGGTTATTCAAAGAAGTATTCTGCACCTGCAAAATATTAGGCATATAATTTATCTCCCAACTTATGTATGGAAACTGAATTCTCAGTATCCAGTACTATATTTTTTATTTTCTTTTTATAAACAAATCACGTTCGTCTTTTTTCTAATAATATTATATCGTCATATATATTTTGAACTATTAGAAAATTTGTAAAATTCCTCTTATATTTTTCCTGCTTTTTGCCGTTAGCTATTTGCGATTTAAAATTTTTATAGCATTATTCATTTCTTGATGTTATATTACTTGGGCAAAGGACGATAATATGTTTAAATCAAAACCAGATGCACAATTTTTTAATGAAAGAATTTTTAAATAGGGGTTATTTTTTTGAAGCCGCCGCCGATATTATAAGCAGACGGAACTCATTAACTTAATTGTGCGTTTATGCAAGGAGGCATTTTATGGACGTCAATTTACGTACAACTCTGATTGGAAAAGTGGGCTATTCCGGTCAGGATAAGAAAATCAAAAACGACAGATCCTCTTCCGCATCATCCGCATCTTATGTGAGTAGTTATGATAAGGCATCTTTTTCAGCTACCGACTCAGTCAGCAATGAGAGTTTCGCATCCATGCTAGCATCAAGGACCGCCTCTTCCATGAAGTCAGGTGTAAGTGAAGCTAGAGTTGCAGAACTTAAAGCGCAGGTTCAGTCCGGCACATACAATGTGGATTCTACAAGGATAGCGGAGCGTATGTTGGGATACAGGGGATGATCCCTTAAAAGGAGACATTATGTCAGACTCTGCAGTTTTTACCGATTTTACAGAGGTGCTAGCATCTCAGGCAGTTGTTGCAAACAGACTCATCAAGCTGGAGCGTGATCTTACCGATTCCGCATCCGAAGACGATCCTTCGAAGCTGGAATCTTTGGTGAAGGAAGCACAGCCGGATCTTTTGAATTTTCGTGGTCTTGAAAAGAAGCGGCTTAAACTTGCCGATCAGCTCGGGTGGAAGGGATTAAAGTTTTCTCAGATCCTAAATAAGGCAACTGAAGATCAAAAGCTTGTTTTGGAACCGCTTTTTGAGGAACTCAAGACTGCTCTCTATAATCTCAGAGACGCTCAGGAAACGGCTGACCGCATCATGAGAGTACGTCTCCATGATGTCGAAATAGTGTTATCCCGTCAGCCTGTCCCCAAACTTTTTCAGGATACACTGGCCTGATTTTACCCTTTAAATTAACATCTTTTCTCAAAGCGGTCGTACATCGAACTGTACGGCCGTTATTTTTTTATATTTTACCCCGATTAACTAATGTTTCATAAAATTACGCCGATATTAGATACAGAAATACGATGATTAAATGATATAAGTGTCATAAGTATATCTCATACATGTATGGGAAACAGCTTCATGGCACGTAATTTCAACCTTTGATGCTAAATCATTATTTTTTAGTTCTTTCTATATAGGAGGTATATATGGTTCGCGCAACATTCGCTGGTTTTCAGACAGCCCTGACATCGCTGCAGGCGAACTCAAAAAAGCTTGATGTAACCTCTCAGAATCTTGCAAACATGAATGTTGAGGGATACACAAGACAGCAGTTAAAGACTTCCAGCTTAAACTATGAAAATCCCGTTTCGTTCTATATGAATGAAAACGATGTTAATGTAGGCTTTGGTGTCTCTATGGATGCTGTAGTTCAGCTCAGAGATAAGTTTCTGGATGTACAGTACCGTGAGCAGAACGCCCCGACATCCTACAATGAAACCATTGAGTACTCACTTAATGCCGTAGCTAATTATTTTGATGAATCCAATACCGACGGTATCAGACAGTCCTTTGATGATATACAGAAGGCTCTGACAACTATGCAGGATACCTCCAAGGTACAGGACCCGGTATATGAAGGTCAGCTTCAGTCCACTATGGAAGCAACCTGTATTCTTCTTAACTCTGCTGCACGTACCATAAAAACGGCAGAAGATAATGAATTTGAAAAGCTGGCAGGTGCAGGAACTTCAGAAAACGGTGCTGTTGAAACAATCAACAATCTGCTTCGGGAAATCGGGGAACTCAATCAGAAAATCAAACATAATCAGCTTATAGGAAACAGTGCTCTTGAGTTACAGGATGAAAGAAACCTTAAGATCGACCAGTTATCTTCATATATTCCTATAACTGTTGAGTCATTTTCCGAAACCTATGAAGTAAACGGAGAAACAAGATACCGTATATATACTTACGATGAAAACGGCAAAATCTGGGGAAGATCCGACTGGCCTGAGGACCTGAGGATCAATATGAACTATACAACTGTAGATTCAAACGGTGCCAAAGTAAACGGTACCATGACACTGGTAAACGGTACTTATCTTGATGCTGAAAATAAGAATTACGGTTCAGTAAAGCTTAAAGGTTTTAATGAAGCAACACAAAGAAGCGACATCTACACTAAATGGTCAAGTACAAATCCTGCAGCAACAGGGCCTCTTGATGTTCAGCTTGACTTCACTTCTGTTGCAACAAGTAATAAAGGTGCAAGAATCGCAGCTGAAACATTAACAACTGCAAACAGTGCTACTGCAAAAACAGAAAATTTTATCAGGCTTGGCGGAGGATCAGTTCAGGCAAGTATAGATATGCTTGCAAAATCAGACCCCAGCGGAACTCCCACAAGCGGTCTTAAACAGGGTACTTACTATGGCTATGACTACTATATGGATCAGCTTGATAATCTTGCTCAGAATTTTGCCTTTGAGATGAATGTGTATAATCACATGGGCAATAACTGGAATTATCCAACAGAATCTGCCGCAACAGCCAAAGACAATGCAATCAATGCATTAAAACCCGGTTCCACTGCTGCAGATAATTATCTCATGCTCGTAAACAGAAAATCCCAGACTGCAACCGCAGAAGAAAAGACGTACCCTTCTTCTACCAAAAAATATCTGGATAGTGAAATAACAGCTGAGAATATCGCTCTAAGCGCAAACTGGATCAATGGTTCAACCAAAGTAGGCTTAAAGGGTTCCGACTCCAATGAAACCATATTAAATATGCTTAATTCTTTCACCCAGCCTCATGAACTTCTTGGTGACAAGACCTTTGCAAACTATATGAATACCCTCAGCACCAAGCTGGCCAATGACCAGTCAAACAACAAGGATGCTCTTGATACCAACAAGGCTGTTCTTAACAGTATATCCACCTCCAAGGACCAGATATCCGGAATCAGTCTTGATGAAGAGGCAGCCAATATGATGACCTATGTTTCATCCTACAATGCTGCCGCAAAAATAATGAATGCATTTGATGAAACTTTACAGACACTTCTTTCAATTGTTTAAACTTTCAATGAGCCGCAAGGGAATGCGGCAGAATGGAGATCGCTATGAGAGTTACAGGATCGACCTTCTATAAGGATTATGCACGAACAGTGCAGGATCTGAAATCGGAATATAATAAAAGCATGGATCAGGTATCCAGCGGCAAAAAATATGCAAGTGCTTCTGAAAGTCCCCTTGATTACTATGCAGGAAAGAAAATAGATAATCTTTATAATGATGCTGTCGTAAAGGACACCATGATAAAGGATGTTATGAACAGACTGGAACAGCAGGAATCTGCATCGAGAACTTTTTATGGTCAGATGCAGAACCTCACAGTCAAGTATGAGCAGCTGGCATCTTCCTCTTATCAGGGACTGGAAAGTACAGTTGATACTATGCATACTTATCTTCTGAACACACAGCAGACCATGGCTCAGGACCTCAACACATCCTATGAAAACTATTATGTAATGGGTGGAAACGATGGAACTACCGTTCCTTTTACCATGTCAGATGATGGAATGACACTTACCTATCACCATAAATTCGCAGGAGATGACGCTGCAACAGTGATGTCTATGACCTACAACGCTGAAACCATGGAGTATTCCTACAGTGGAACTGATGCAAACGGTGCTGCCATGTCAGAGGATCAGACACTGAAAAAGATCGTCACCGCCATGCGTGAGCAGGGTCGTATGTCCTTAGGATATGGAGATATCACCAATGTATCAACCTTACCTGATACTTACTATGGTGGTCTCAACATGGTAACAGGTCTCACATCCGATAAATTGCGTGCTGAATGCCCTGCTACAGATCTTACCCAGAATATTGAAACCTTCAAGAAAGCGATGAACAAGTCCGCATTTGCCTTGAATTCACAGGTCATTTACTCTTCAGGTAAATACTACGAATCTTTCTCAGGGACAGAAGCAGAAAAGGAAGCCGCATGTACAAAGCTTAACGACGATTTGAAATATACCATAGGTAACTGGGATCATGCCATGATAGATGTAAGTAATACCTTCCGTCGTATTGGTGTAGCTTATTCCACTCTCGAGGATGTTCAGTCAAGATTACAGCTTTCTCAGGATAATTACATAAAGGAGTATAACGATCACCTCGCAATCGATACCTATGACGCTATAGTAAAGATGTATCAGGGACAGTTCGCATATAACGCAGCCATGCAGGTAGGTTCCAAGATCATGCAGAATTCTCTGTTTGATTTTGTTCGATAGATTCAATAATTTTTTCAAAAATCTAGAAATAATTAATATTATAAGATATACTTAATGGAGGTTGTCATTCATGTTGACATTAGATACTAAAGACTATGGCACAATTGAGTACGAAGAGTCTGATCTTATTCATTTTACAGATGGACTGTTTGGGTTTAATGATTTAAAGGATTTCATTCCTCTCGTTCTTGATGAAAATGAGGACAATACTATCCTCATGCTTCAGTCCATCGAAAACACAGATGTTGCCTTTGTTATCATTAATCCGTTTTCACTTGACCCGGATTATAATCCGGTTCTGAGTCCTGAAGAGCTTTCGTATCTTGGTGTCAAATCAGAGGATGATCTTTCGTATTATGTTATTTGTGTTCTTCGAAGCAATCATCTTGAAAACACTGTTAATATGAAAGCACCTGTTGTAATAAATCCTGATAAGCGTATCGGTATGCAGGTTATTCTTAACCAATCTGAGTATGAATTCAGAAAAAAGTTAAGTTCTTTCACTACCGATCAGGAGGGTGCCTCCAGTGAGGAACCGGACGCTTAACAGTCGGTTGGACCGATAAGATTAAGTATAGGGTAGGTGATCAGATGCTGATATTAAGACGTAAAAAAAATGAAAGTATACTGATTGGAGACAATATCAGAATAACTGTTGTGGAAAGTGCTTCAGATGGCGTAAGACTTGCTATAGATGCTCCTAAGCAGATTTCCATTCTCCGTGAAGAGCTTTCTATTGCAGAGCAGGAAAACAAAAATGCTACCTCACCTCATCCGAATGCAATTGCAGGCTTGCAGGATTCACTAAAGCATATCACTATTAAAAAGAATACTACAACAGATTCACAGAATCAGGAAACTGATACTGCTTCCAAGGCAGCTGATCCGGCTCCTGAATCATGATTACAAGATAAACTGTTAAAGCCCTTCGCCATTAAAGACGAAAGGCTTTTTCTATATTCTTAAGTATATCGAGACCTGCTCACTGATTATCCTTATCTTCTACCTCTTCAATAGTCGGGAAATGCCACTTCTGTACACCGATAGAATTATGATTCTCATCCTGTGCAACAACGATCTCAGGTTCCAGGGACTTCTTTGACGTTTTTAAGGAAGCTGAAGCATTACCATCATCCTCTTTAGTAAAACCGTATTCAATATTTCCGGAATCCGTATACTGAGAAGTTATAGTCACCTTATCAGAAGTTCTGTTTCTGTCATTTGACATAAGATTGTTGAACAAAGAAACATCCATACCCGAAAGTGAATCTCCGTCTAATGAGGCTGAACTCTTTTCCTGGGCTGTTATATCACCTGCTTCACTTTCTCCATCATTTTCCTCTTGCTTAGGACCTGGCATAGATACAGACTCAAGCTTAGGGAACTCCCAAAGACCTATTTCTGTTTCTGCATTCTCATCAATCCTGAAATCATCTTCAGTGACATTCTCACCGGCACTGGCCTTAATCTCTTCTTCAAGCTGAGACCTCTGCTGTTCTTCTGCCAGAACAGAATCATAAATCTTTCCTGTTCTGATTCCATCTTCTGCAGATACAGCAACATCCCCCATGCCATCGTTTTCCAGGGCTCTGGTAGTCTTTGTCTCTCTGGGAAGATATGATATCTCTCCGGATTTCTTTCCTCCGGAATCCTTACCCTCATTGGTTTTTTCTTTTCCTGAATCAAACTGAACTTTAAGAGATGCCTTTATCATACGGATACCCCTGAAAATCCAGTAAAACGGAAGAAGAAACGGGAATTTTTCCAACGAAGGATATAAAGAGCTCATATACTTATACTCTGGGAATACCCACAATATCTGCTGCTTAACTCTCTTCCAGTATTCATCTCTCTGTTTCTTCCTGAGTTCCTTCTCCTCCTCACGTTTCTCTTTGTCGAGCTCCTTCTGGATTTCATTTCTCAGAGAATTGGCCTGAGGCACCATCTCAGTACCTATGACTCCACTGGTGAGTATACGACTCTCCATACCGTCATAAACTTCTCCGTCTTCTATCGCAAGATCCAGAATATCGTCAGCTTTATTTCCAAACCACATGGCTGCAATATGAATCATACACTGAACCAGCACATCAATCTTGAATTCTTTAAATCTGGTCCATATAAAATTCTGATTCATCTTACCCTTGAACTGGTGATAAAACAGGAAAACGTCTAACAATTTACGTACTGTAAGAGCATTTTCACAATAGTTATAACAGATTTCAGCCATACGAAATACAAAGCTGGACTCAAGAGAAAAGGTATGCATGGAATTGAAGGTTCTGTCGATATATGCTCTCTCCATGAGGGACGTCATGCACTTCTGATAGTTCTTCGTGATAAACGGAAGCTTATAGTATATCTCTACCATAAATCCGTTTCCTGCCCGCATATGCTCACCGAACTTTGGATAAAAATGATCCGTAAGATATCCGAGATCCACCAAAAATCCCTTTGCGAGACTATAATCCTTCTCACTGAGTAAAAGTCTCAGGGGGCTGTTGCTGGCGCTTTCTGGAATTCTGTAAAGGCGCCTAGTGGCAGATGATTCAAGAACCGTCGCTGATATTTTATGCATATTAAGAAGAGTCAGTATCTCAAGTTCGGAATTCTCATAGCTTGAGGAATACAACAGACTCTCCTGATATCGTTCAAAAAACCTCTCTCCCCATTTTTGCGGCACATGCTCCGAAGCTCCAAGCATACCCAAATAAATAACATTTGCGATTTTATGATAATCGGCAAGACGAAACAGCCTCTCCCAGTCCATCCTCATGGTTTTTCTGGGAATCTCCTTTTGTTTGATAACTGCCCCAACAAGATTTATAAGATATCTGCCTTCAAAAACTGTGCGATTCATCCCCATCCTCCGGTAAAAGCATATCGCTTATGCTTTTCTAGTAACAAGCTCTGTAAATACTATTTCTGCCATGTTATCTTCTAGCTTATATGTACTGAATACTTTAACCTGATCATATGATTTCAGCTTATACATATCTTCAAAAACCGTATTCTGAAACTGATTAAATGCTATGATCGCTCCACCGTCCTTAACAAGATTCACAGCCAGTCTCACCATATCATCAGCAGCAGATGAAACTGTACTTCCATTTAAGATCACAAGATCAAAGCTGTGTTCTTCCAATGGTAATGTATCATAATCATGTTTTATCAGAACCACTTTATCCATTGATTTTTCTGACTCTATTAGTTTACCAAAAAAATCTGTATATTTTGAGTCTTTATTATCTGTCACAAGATAATATTCATTATCACTATGAAACGCCCCAAGAAGTATACTTAAGTGAAATCCCAATGCCCAATCATCGGCACCCAGTTCAACTGTTTTAGTCGTTCTGGTCCCCGGAATTCCGATCATATATCTTGAAATCAAAAGATATATAAGCTCATAATAATCCTTATAGATTGTTCTTTCACCAAATCTGTCTTTATTATCACCATCTCTTATGAGCAAACTAAGAACCCTGAACAGAGATATCAATTCCGGATTGCTCTGATGCAAAGGCAGCCTGCTGTAATTTAAAATCGGCTTTTTAAAATCTATCAATATTTCATTATCAAAAAAAACTTTATTATCTTCTTCCCTTAATGATCCCATCTAGTTTATCCGTTATCTTTTCCATATCATATACTTTTTCAGCATATGAATATACCTTTTCAGACTCTTTATATAACAATTCGTCATTACATAATTCAACGAGTATTCCGGAAAGTGCATTGATATCAGAAATCTCGAAACTTCTGCCTATGTTGCCATGATCTGTTATATCTTCATAGGCATCTATTCTTGTTGTGACAGGAACAAGTCCCCGGCCTAATGCTTCAGCTGTTGCATTATTTGTGCCACCCTCAAGCTCTGAAGAAAGAACGTATATCTTTGATCTGTCATAAATATCTGCCAGATCATCTCTGTCATATACAGGGCCTGTAAAGATAATTCTGTCTTTGAGCCTGCTGTTTTGTTTCATAAAATCATCAAGATACGGTTTAAATGCATCATCTACATTTCCTACAAGATACACTTTCCAATCCGGTATTTCATCGGCAATTTTTGCAAATGCCTCCAACAGTACTTCCGTCTTTTTCTGACCTGTCCCTAACCTTCCTACAGTAAGAATAATGTTTTCTCTCCGGTCAAAGCTGACTTTCTCTTTGTGATTGGTACTAAGATCATAAAATCCGTTTATTATGCTATGGACATGCCAGGGCCATTTTATGGATAAAAACTCAGCCATAGCTGTACAGGAGGTAGTCAGAATATCGCATGAATTCATAAATTCCATAAAACCGGGATTATACCAATAGATACGATCCATCCAGCTGCTGTTGGCATCCAATGCACATATCACTATCCCATCCGGTCTTAACTTTTTATACAAAGGTGCCAGATAATAATTTTTATCATATAACCCCCTCAGGTACAGTATGTCTATATCCTGTGATTTTTCCAGCAAATACCTGATACGGGTCTTATCCTCACCGGATTCCCATAATCTGAATTTCAATCCCGAAACATATTTGTAAAACGGATATGCTGAACCTGACAGTAAATCCTTATCCTTTTCATCATAAACACCTGCAGATATATCTGCAGGTGCTTTACCAACTATTGTTACATCATATCCATGATTTTTTTGCAGTAAATAAGGAATAATTACACATTCCTTCACAAGTTCTACATTATCCCAGGGTCTCTCATATGGTGCAATCACGCTGATTTTCAAACTATATCTGCCTCCCCTTAAATGTAAGATATGTACTGTATCTGTCTCCCGAAGATCACTGAAAAAATTAATCCTTATAGAAAGACTGATCTCTTGTGAGTCGTTTATTTACCATTTTGTCCTGTGCCTGAAGAGCTAAAACCAAAGCTTTTGTTTTAAGCCTTATCTCCTGAACCAGTTTTTCATCATCTGTTTCAGGAACAATATCCTCAGGTTCTGTATATATGAGCCTATGTGCAGTAAATGCAGCTTTAGGACCTGCCTCACCGAGAAGCCGGATATGTTCAGTGGTATTTTCGACTTTTCGTATAGCATCACTGCGTTCCTCAAGGATCACTTCCGCAGTATATCCATCATTACTTGATAAGGCTTCGGAAAGCTTATCTGTAATATCCTTCACATCCTTTATATAGCTATACCTTCTCTGAAATAATATCGCTAAATCAGCAACATTTAATATATCTTCCATATGTGCTCCCGGTATATGGCTATCATCCTACAACGCTGGCCTCATGAACCTCATGTGTATCCTGAACCTTCTGGCTGGCACCATCAAATCCATCTCTCAGATTCTGAATGATCTCGATAAGCTTAGGTATCTCATCAGACATACGCTTACCGGCCGCTCTGACCTTTGAAAGGTCATATATGATATAATCATACAGCCTTCTCAGGTCCTTGCTGACAGGCATCGACATATCAAGAGTCTGGATAAAATATCTGATTATCTTAAGTGATTTCCCTATATACTCCTCGAACATCGTCATGTCACCATCCTCAAGAGCCATATGAGCCTTACGGAGATCCTTCATACACTCATCGTATAAAAGTATCAAAAGCTCTACCGGAGACATGGAAAACACTGTATCCTCTTTATATTTTTCATAAATCATGAATGACACCTTCTTTTTTCTGTGTAATTGTTATCATCGATCACTACATATTACATCGACAAAAAACTTAATATGATAAGCCGGACAGATAGCTGGCCTGAGTATTCATACTGTTTATGAGTGATTCAAGATTTGAAAACTGTTTGATATATCTGTCTTCCTCTATCTTCAGTTTGTTTTTCCACTTCTTAAGATCATCATTGAAGCCTTGAATCTTGTCATAGATTTCATTTTTAGTCTTTGTGGCTACAAGCTTGTCGGAGCCGGCCACTTCTATAAGTCTTCCATAGGAATTACCGTTTCTGGATGCATATCTTGTCGCATACGGTGTCAGCTGTTTGTTGATAGTCTGACCAAATCCGGTCTTCCCTTCAGTTCCGCACATGATTTCTTCAACCTTTCCTGAATCTGTTTCCATGGCTTTACGGAACTTATCTTCATCAAAGGTAAGCTGTCCTCCATCTGCATGATCTGAGCTTATCGTGATACCAATATTTTCAAGATCAGAATAACTGATACCACTTGCAACGATATCATTCATCATTCCATGAAGCTCAAAGGCAAAATCCCTGACTTCATTATCGTTATAAAGAATTCCTTCCTTTGCTTTCTTCGTCCACTTTTCGATTTCCTTTTCGGTCATCTCATCTTCCTGCTCTTCAGTAAGTGGATCGTAGCCGCTTGCCGGCTTTGTGGTCACATGAGTGTTGACCTCTTCAACCATCTTGTTATAAGCCTCTACAAAAGCCTTAACACGTTCTGTAGCCTTATCAACATTGGCTGTAGCCGTAAAGCTGACACTGGCGGAAGCATCGTAGGAGACTTTACCATCTTCACCTACATTTATATCTCCGAAGGTTCCGCTTGCCGTAACAGACAGGCCGTCAACATTGAAGGTATTGGTATGGCTCTTTATGGCAACAGGTTCTGAGCCGCCGTAGCTTACATACATTACAGCATCTTTACCGGCTGTGAACTGGGATTCTTCTCCTCCAAACAGCTCTTTAGCCACATCATTTAACTCGACTGCACTTTCCTCTCCTGTATCCTTGTCAAAGAACATGAAACTTCCGGTACTCTCCACATAAGTAGCCTTCACTCCGGCATCACTCTTATTGATGGCATTTACCAGATCACTTACGGTAGATTCACCGGTTACTTCGATGTTTTTGCCGTTGATAGTCATGGAAGAAAGCTTATTATCCGTAAACCCCGGGATATCACTGAGTTTTGTACTCTTTGTTGCCGTGTTGCCCGAACTGTTCTCCATTTTTTTAGATGTAAAATAAGCAGATGAAGCCAGCTGACTTACACCCTTTACCGATACATATTCAAGAAGGTTAGAACTTCCGGTTGCAGAAACAAGGGCTGTTGATGCACTGTTTCCCTTTGCTGTAACAACCGACTTTGCATAAAGCTCATTATTTACTATGCTGGTCTTTCCGGAATAGCTCAGATAATCATCTTCCATATCGATCATCTGATCGGTGATGCTTCTATAGGCTTCCTGACGCCATTCCTGTTTTGTTATGTTCTGCTGGGTCTTTGTGATTTTATTGTTTGTATTAAGTGTTAACTGCTCTATCAATGCATCACGGTCAAGACCTGATGCAAGTCCTCCAAAACCTTTTAAGGAGGTATTTCCCAATGCGCTCGATGATGAGCTGCTGCTTGATGATACGTTCATATGATGCTCCTTCATAATAAAAAACAGACCTTCCCTGGCCTAAATAGACTTATTCCTGCAATTATTATCGACACAAATCATAAAATAATAACCCAATTTCAAAAAAAGCCGGGAACATAACAGAAGATGCTATGTTCTCAGCTTTTAATCAATATCTGCGGCTACTGAATACGGTCATTTCCATGATGAGGATGTTCCTTGACATCTCTGATAGCTCTCATGATAGCGGCCAGAATGTCCATCTTATAGTTGTCATGGTAGAAGCTTATGCGTGCATTAGTAGACTTTTTATACATTACAACATACTTTGCCGGAAGATGGGACAGAGTCGCCGCAAGGACATCAGCCTGACAGCGCTCACAGGTACAGCAGGACATATTCTGCATGTATTCAAGGATATTCTCGCTCTTGAGACACTCCTGCATGATGTTGACTATGTGAAAACCTTCCTGAATCTTTGCCTCTCCGAATACACTTTCCTCAAGGTGCTTCTGTATGGCATCAGACAGAACATTGCTTTCCTCTGCAGACTCAACTCTTATGGCCCTTCTCTTATCCTGAACCACCTCGTTTCGAAGTTCGATGTTGTCCAACCCGTAAGAATGATTATTGCTGTACCCTGAACCAACAACTTTTTTTGACTTATTCTGTTTCTTTACAACCCTGCTGGCATGTGTATCTTCATATTCCGTGTCTTCAGGCTCTTCGTAGGGATCCTTTCCCAGCATCACGTTGATATCCTCAATATCTTCCTTCTTTACAGATTCCGACGCTTCTTTAAGTCCCTTCCTGATGGTGGCCGCGATGTTCTCCGCAAAATCCGCAGCGTCACCCGCTGTGTCGAACATATCATTACGGTCATTATTCTCTTCCATTGATTCAATACCCAAAGTCCCCTCCTACCGGATACATACACTGCATCCATACTACTCATCCTTATCAATTCCTTCGAACAGAGCTATCTCCTCCTCGGAAGGATAACTGTCCGCCTGCTCATCTATGTTTTTTTCATTAAGATCGTAATATGTGGTCATGATTCCGGATCCCACACTGTTCCGTATGTCAATAAGTGATGAATTCCACACATCCGGAAATGCTTCCTCTTCATTGATATAATAAATCACATCACCGTATTCATTATAACCGAAATAATAGTGCTCCACATCCTGAAAATAATATTCCCCCAATGCAAGCCTTTGAAAATCGAAATCATTTATATCCCTGGAAATGATGAGCCATGTGTTCCCGTTGTTCTCTTCACGTTTTATTACTGCTGTTTCATTAGATGTAAAATCAAGCTCCATTACTGCATAAAACTTTTTCTCTTCCGGATTAAATATCTGAATATCCAGAACCTGATAAATATCCGACTCTTTGTTTATGACTATAAAGTCCTTATATCCGTCTCCATTCAGATCATAAAAAGAAAATGCGGCATTTGAAGCGTTTAACGTGGCGAGATAAGCCTTTTGTTCCGATGATACGGTAACTTTCCTGTTCAGATCCGTCATGACCTGTTTAAGGTTCTTTTTTGCACTTTCTCTCCACTTATCAAATGCTTCAAGCTCCGTACCGTCAGGTCCGACGAATTTATCCTTGCTTTCGGTATATGTATTCTTTTGTTTTATCCCGTCGATTCCGACATAATATTTTTCACCCGTAGAGGGATCACTTACCCATTTGTCGGCAGACATAAGTCCTTTACTTCCGATGTAGTATTCATTTCCACCATAGGTTATCCACTCATTTTCAACAGGCTCGTCATAGGTATAGTAGTAGTACCATTGCCCGTCTTTATACATCCAGTTGTTGGCATACCCTCTCATACCGGGCATGAGAATCAGCATAAAGATAAAGACGGTCCCCAAAGAAACTCTGACACCTGATCCTTTTATTCCCATCATTTACATACCCCCGTCTATCAAAAAATATGCCCCCATCTATCAATTAAAGGCAGGCATACCATGCCTGCCTTTATCTTTCGAAGAATTTACATTCCCTTAAAATTAGATTTTCTCTGTTCCTCATATCTTCCGATAAGAGTGTCCATGATATGTACCAGATGTCCGATCTCAGGCTTGGACAGCTGCTCATCAGCTCCAAGCTCCTTGCCCTTGGCACGCATCTGCTCATCAATAAGAGATGAGAAGATAACTACAGGGAGATGACGAAGATGGGGATCCGATTTGATAAGCTTCGTTAATCTGTGACCGTCCATCATAGGCATCTCAAGGTCCGTGATGACCATGCTGACCTTCTCATAAACATGCGGGTCATCCTTTATTCCATCAAGATAATTCCAGCATTCCTGTCCGTTATTGAACATACTTATATCAGTGAAACCTGCTCTCTGAAGAGAATCAAGAATCATCTTCTGGAGAAGAACAGAATCCTCAGCGATAACAACAGGTGCCTGGTTGATAGGTCTGTCACCCATCTCATCAATTTCGGATACCTGAATCGTTGTTTCCGGAGAGATCTCTGCTACGATCTTCTCGAAATCCAGAACTGTTACCAGCTGGTCATCGCACTGTGCGATACCTGTTGCTACAGACTCATCACCTGACCCAAGGGTCTTGTCAGGCTTCTGAATGCTCTTCCATGAAATACGGCTGATACCCTCGATGCTGTCAACTCTGAAAGCAACCATCATCTTATTAAAACCGGTGATGATGAAGAGGTCTCTGTCTCCGTAGTCCTTACGCTCTCCGGTAAGATACTGCCCGAGATTTATAACTGTAATAAGAACATCTCTTGGTTTGAAAAAGCCTTCAACAGCAGGATGGGAGTGTGGCATCGGCTTTACTTTTTCGGTCATCATGATCTCAACTACCTTGGCAACGTTGATACCATAGTACTCATTCATGACCTTGAACTTCATGATCTCAATTTCATTTGTACCGGACTCAAGCAGAATTCCGTCCTTTTTATTGTTCTTCAATTCAGGTTTCCTCCTAACGGGTAAAAATTATAAATGTTTCTCCGGATGACCAAAGGTTTTTATCACGACGTCACCTGTTGCCACATCCAGGCTCATAGTTCTAGCGTAATTTGCGCCGCAATCCTCTGCGCGTATATGGAATCCTTCTCTCTGCAGTATCTGTCGAACAGTCTGCGCGTTCCTCTCGCCAATATTACCAAAGCTGGCATTACCGCTGATTTCGAACATCTTGGCTCCACCTGCAATCTTAACGATGGCTCTGCTTTTGACCATCCCAAAGGCTGTCAGCTTACGAATAGTCTCTGCAAGACCGGTATCTGCATATTTCAGTAAATTAGCATCATCTTTGTTTTGTCGTATAGGAAGCATGATATGAAGCAATGCTCCTAATTTCAAAACAGGATCATAAAAGGCTATTCCGATACACGAGCCAAGCGCATAAGTGATTATCTCACCCTGTCCGCGTGTCAGCTTCATGTCGCCGATCCCGACTTTCAGTTGTCTATCCATAGATTATGAAACCCCTAACTTTTCCAATATGCGATTCAGGGATGAAATATCAGGCAGCATGAGCAGCCAGTCATTATATGTCTTACCATCCATCACAAAGTCCGCGCTGCAATACATAAGCTTATCCGTTTCATATCCATACTCGGCTATAGGTACCGTGAGAATAGCTCCAAGCATATTTACAGCAGCACTGGGAACCGAAAGGGATATGTTCATATCCACGAGTTCCGTAAATGCATTGACGTAAGAACAAATGATTATATTTCCGATTTCCGTCAGGGCCGAATGTGCCATCGAATCCATCTGTTCGAAACCTGCGTAAGATATGCCCATCATCTTATCAAAAATAGTGTTTGCGAACTCAAGATTAAAGAGGAACAGCATCAGACCGTTTATATCCCCGTCCATTTTAACAAGTGTTGCACCGACGATCTGTTCAATGTCTCCTCCGATCGCCTCTATGGCTTCATCATAACCAAGTATCTTTACCTGCGGGATGGTAATACGGACTTCCTTCTGGAGCATCTGTGACAGCGCAGTAGCTGCATGTCCTGTTCCGATACTTCCGATCTCCCTCATGACATCAAGATCCTGAAGGTTCATTTCACTATAATCTTTTATCCTCATTACCTGTTCCCCACTTTATTTTATCTTAGATTGTTGATGGTTCCCTCTATCTCATCGGATGTGGAGACCATCTTTAATGCATACTGAAAGGCTCTCTGACTCTCAATGACCTTCGTCATTTCCTTCGCCAGATCCGTCCCCGAACTCTCAAGTGCTCCCTGCTGAATATGCGGGAATTTAATAAGAGCGGCAACGTTCTCTGCATCCCCTTCCTGTACTATAAACTCATTGTCCCCTTTACTTAATAGTCGGCTCGGATGCGGAAAAGTATAAACTCCAATCGTAGGTTTTTCTTCGTTTTCTGTAGTATTTGTGTCGTTTGTTTCCGTTTCATCCTTATCCTTTTCAACCAGTTTGGTAAGATCCAGAACATCTGCTTTTAACTTCTTTCCATCCTGATCCAGAACATACTTTCCGCTCTCAGTCATAAGGTAATATTCACCGTCAGGCATAAGTCCGCTGTGGAAATGACCGTTTCTGGTATAAGATATGGAGTCGTCTCCCGGATCCTGCAGCATAAAGAAGGCATTGTCATCCATAAGCGCATAATCCGATGTCATATTGGTGATGCTGAGACCTGATAATTTGAAATTCATATTGGTCTGATGCACTACCGCACCCGCTCCTGCCTGCAGCTCCGTCACGGCCTCTCTTGAGTCATTTATATTATAATTGATAAGTTCCCTGAAGGGCGCACTTTTTGCCTTGAATCCTGTAGTATTTATATTTGCTAAATTGTTTGAGGTGATAGCCAGCCTCTTTGTGAAGTTGTCAGCACCTACCGCCCCGGTCCAAAATGACATATTCATATCCTGTCCTCCAAAACTTCAGTATGATCGATAAAGCATACGCTTAAAATCACAGTCTTCCCACGTCAGAGGAAGACTTGGCCATAACAGAATCATACATCTTAAGCATCTGGGCAGCCCCCTGAAGGGCCCTTTGTGAAGATATCATGGTAGTCATCTCATCCACGAGGTCAACATTGGCCTTTTCAATCATGGTCCACTGAAGCTGGGTGCCGTTTGCTCCATTCACAACTGTTGCCGCCTGATTGGTAGAGTACAGTCCGTTATCCTCCTTATGAAGCTGTGTAAGATCCTGAAAATCCACAAGCTTTATCTGTCCGTATGACTCAGGCTGAACCGCAGTCTCTGTCGCCGCATCACCGGGCTTGCCTGTTTCAAGGGCAGCTGCTGTGTTATCTACCAGGATATTTCCTGCTGTGTCAACGAAGAAGTTTTCCGTAGGAATCCTGATGGGCTGATCGTCCGCTCCAAGCACACGTCCCAGACCGTTCAGCTCCAGATACCCTTCACTGTCGACGGAAAATGAACCGTCTCTCGTATATCTCGTTCCCGCATTTGTCTGTATGGAGAACCATCCATTGCCTCCTATGGCAAAGTCATAAATATAATCAGTCTGCTCAAAGGCCCCCTGATCAAAACTCGTATAGGTCTGCTCTGCAGTTACTATCTTTGATGTAGTTGTCAGTTCGGAAGGATTGTCTTTATTGTATTTTCCTGTGCGGATAAGCATCTCTTCCTGAAACGTCTTTGACGTCATAGTGTCTTTTTTATAACCTGCCGTCTGTACATTGACCATGTTGTTGCTGACAACATTCAGTCTTCTCTGCTGTGTCAGCATACCGGATGTCAGATTGTAAAATCCCTGATACATAGCACTCCTGTCCGGGCAACACCCTTTAAATTCCGCACTTAAATTTTTAAATAGCGGATGCCAAAAAACTTGATTCAGAGTTATGACATCTTCGCCATGTAATTCTTCAGCTTCTCTATAGCTATGGAATGAAGCTGAGATACTCTCGGCTGACTGATATTCATAACCTCTGCAATCTGGTTCATATTTAATTCGTCAACATAATACAAAGATATAACCTTTTTCTCACTATCTTTTAAAGAATCGATGGCTCTGGCCAAGGTTGCTACTGTTTCGCCCTGCAAGAAACTTCCCTCCGGTTGTGAATTTACATCGTCCGACGCTACCTGAAACAGCGTCTCATCATTATCATCATAGGTCATGTCCAGTGAAAGGACATTGACCATTGTTCGCATTCGATCGACTTTTTTGATCTTTTTGACATCCATCTTGTAATACTTGGAGATCTCCTCATCGCTGGGAGCGTGTCCCAGCTTTCTCTGGAGTTCGTCTCTTGCATCCTCGATGTTCTTGCGGTCCCTGTGATAATTGCGGGGCATCCAGTCGTTCTTTCGTATCAGATCTATGACCATGCCTCTGATACGTCTGGATATGAATGTCTCGAACTTGTTATCCTTCTCTACATCGTAACGATCGATCGCCTTCATGATCTCTATGACACCTTCATTTATGATATCCTCAGGCTGCATGGTATCGTTATATACATCCCTCATCTGATATGCCACACTCTTGACTATGTAGATATAACGCATGGTGAGTTCCTGTTTTACACGATTGTCTCTTGTTCTTTTATAGATCATGAACAATTCTTCATTGGCCCTTGTTTCCAGATCTTCAACCTGTTCCCTATAAATTGTATCCATCATAAAACTCATCCCCTCTAACTATTCTTAAACTCTCTTATTAATCTTCTTTACCCTGCTGCTATACTATTTGTTTTCAAGCTTCAGACTCCCTATAGCCTGAATCTGAACGTTGTTTGCCACTTCATTGAATGAAAGTACTCTTACCTGTGGGTAGAACTGCTCTATGAGATGATAAAAATGTGCTCTCATGACCTCGGATGTAAGAATCACCGGTGTCTGTGACAGATCCTTGAATTTCTTCATCTCCTCTGCGACCTGTCTTACCAGGCTCTGTAATATCTCAGGACTTAAAGCAAGATAATATCCGCTTTCGCCCTTTGATAATGAGCTCACCATGGATCTTTCCAGATCCGCATCCAGCGTGACCACCTTCATGTTTCCGTCCTCACAGTACATCCTTGTTATGGTACGCTTGAGGGAGATTCTCACCTGTTCCACCAGAGAATCAATGTCTTTGACCGGAAGACCATTCTCTGTGATCGAGTCCACCATGGTTTCTACAATGGTCTCAAGATCCTTTATGGACACTCCTTCCTTGAGAAGAAGTGTAAGAACCTTCTGAAGAAGATTGTAGGATACCAGTGTCGGAAATGCCTCGCTGACCAGTTCAGGCGCTGAATTCTTCAAATTCTCCACAAGTCTGAAAACTTCCTGTCTGGTGATAAGTTCGTAGCTGTGCTGCTTTATGACCTCACTCATATGTGAGACAAGCACTGACAAAGGATCGATGACTGTATATCCGTACATCTCAGCCCTCTCCCTCTGTTCCGGCTTGATCCACTTACTCGGAATACCGTAAGCAGGCTCGATAGTCTCGATTCCATCGATTTCTCTTTCAACATGCTCCGGTTCAAGTGCGAGATAGAAATCCGTTAGAATCTCTCCCACAGCGACCGCTTCTCCCTTTATCTTTATTACATATTCATTTGTTCCCAGTTTCGCACTGTCCCTGAGTCTCACGGAAGGGATAACATAACCCATATCCTGTGCATACTGTCTTCGGAATACGACTATCCGGCTTATGAGTCTGCCGCCTACGGATTCATCCGCAAGGGGTATAAGACTGTAGCCGAAATCCACTTCTATAGGCTCCACCTGAAGCAGGTGATATACATTGTTAACGTCCTTGAAGTACTCTTCCTGAGTCTGGGCAGGTGCTTTTTCAGTTTTAGATTCAGCTTCCTCAGCTGCAGGCTCTTCCACGCCAACATTTCCGATTCTCTGTCTTGCGCCGTGACTGGCTGCTCTGTATGCCTCAGCTCTTACTGCCTCAGGGGCTTCAAGAATCCTGCGCTGCATCATATATCCTGCAAGCATAAATCCGAATCCAATCAAAAGAATCTGGAAGAGCGGCATGCCCGGAATGATACAGAGTACACAAATGACACCGCCTGCGATCATAAATGATCTTGGCTGTGCCAGGAACTCCTTTGATATGTCCTCGTTAAGTGATCCCTCTGCCACGGCACGGGTTACGATCATGCCGGTTGCGGTAGAAATAAGAAGTGATGGGATTTGTCCCACAAGACCATCACCAACGGTTGCAATAGTGTATGTGTTTAATACGGTACCTATGTCCTGTCCGGACTGAACGATACCTATGATACTACCACCTATGAGATTGATAGCGGTGGTGATCAGTGACATGACTCCGTCACCTTTTACAATTTTCGTAGCACCATCCATGGAGCCGTAAAAATCGGACTCTCTTTGAACATTCATCCTTCGACGTGCAGCTTCCTGCTCGTCTATAAGACCGGCATTAAGATCCGAGTCGATAGCCATCTGCTTTCCCGGCATAGCATCGAGGTTAAATCTTGCAGAAACCTCTGCTACACGTTCAGCACCCTTCGTGATGACCGTGAAGTTCATGAGAACAATGACGATATAGATTACAAGACCGACAACAACATTTCCCTGCAGAACAAAGTCACCAAATGACTTAATGACCTGTCCAGAGAAACCGCCAGTGGACAGGATGTTTCTGGTTGTTGAAACATTGATGCCAAGACGGAACAGTGTAGTTAACAGAAGCAATGACGGATAAATCGAGAATTCCAGCGGGCTGTGGATCGTCATAGTGATGACCAGGATCATCATGGATATAGCCATATTAAGGACTATACACATATCCGCCATGAAAGGCGGAAGCGGGATGATCAGCAGCAATATGATAACCAGTGCCATGACAACTATGGAATTATCTGCGATAAATTTAGTCCATTTCATAGTCTGTGATCTGTTTCTTATTCTCTTTTCTATTCTACTCTCTATACCTTACGTACATAATTTAGATATATATTTATTATAATTGCTTTTTATCTTCTTGTCTCGATAAAATTATAAATTCTATTAATTTTTTTAAAATTTTCTTTAATTTCTGTAAAAAATCGCGATTTTTAATTTATGAATCGGGCGGCATCCCTATTCCTTCGGAACAGGGATCTATGCCGGTAACTCTCCGTTCTTCTGCTTGTAAATGAATACCAGGAGTTCAGCCACCGCGCTGTAATAATCCACAGGAATTTCCTGTCCTATCTCGCAGGCCGTATAAAGGGCTCTGGCCAGAGGCTTATTCTCTATCCATGGCACATCATATTCTTCTCCGGTCTCCACAATCTTAAGTGCTATAAAATCCAGTCCCTTCGCGACCACATAAGGGGCACCGTGCTTATCAGGATCATACTTAAGAGCTACAGCAACATGAGTCGGGTTTCTGATTATGACATCAGCCTTAGGAACTTCCTGCATCATTCGGCGGTTAGTCATCTCTCTGTGCTTCTGCTTCATTTTATTCTTCACCTGAGGATCTCCCTCAAGCATCTTCATCTCATCCTTGACTTCCTGCTTTGTCATCATGAGATCCTTATGATATTTCCATTTTTGATAAAGATAATCAAGGAATGCAATAAGTGAAAAGGCTATCACCACTCTTATGATAAGATCCCATATAAAGCCGAGAAGCAGCATTGTGGAATTAAAGGGAGTCATATCCAGTGTCCTTGCAATAGGCAAAAGCTTTTCCCTGATCACAAAGAACAGCAGTATGATGAGGAGACTTATCTTCAGAATATTTTTTAATACCTCCACAAAATTACTGAGTGAAAACAGTTTCTTCATTCCTGAGATAGGATTAAGTTTGTTGAATTTTACTTTTGTCGCCTTTTTTGAATAATTGAACCTGGTCTGGACTCCATGGGAAAGAATCGCAAGTATTACAGCCACAAGCAGAATAGGCATAGAACATACCAGAGCATATACCATAAACCTATAGAACAAAGTACCGCTTATGGGGTCATACTCGGAATGGGCTATGCAATCCAGAACATACCTGAACATGCTGACTATGTAATTGTATATAGTCGGGATCATGAGTCTGACCATAACAAAGACACCAAGCAGCATAACTACCGTGGCCACATCTTTGCTCTGACAAACCTGACCTTCCTCTCTGGCTTTACTGATCTTATGCGAAGTAGGCTCCTCTGTTTTATCGGCACCGTCATTACCACCCATATGTTTTCTCCTCTAAAAAATCCAGCTCTGCAGCATACGGTAAAAAGACTTGTGATGCTTTTATCCCGCAAGTATCATGGTTATCTCATCCAGATGTGTGAACATGTTTTCGAGAATCCTTATGATCATCTCCGACATCGGAGTGTAAAGTATAAGAAGCATCACCATACCGGAAATGATCTTCATCTGGAAATTTACAGAAAAAATATTGATCTGTGGGATGACTCTCATAAGTATACCGAGACAGATCTGTGTCAACAGTTCTATGGCGATGATAGGAAATGCAAATTCCAGCCCCAGTACTATGCAGCCGTTGAACATTTCCAGCATATAGACCGCGATATTGTAATCAAGCTTCACCATTCCAAAGGGAATGAGCTTTATGGAATTGAAAAGTATCTCAAAATATCTGAGATGCGCTCCTGTCGTGAAGAACACAAGACTCATGAAAATCGCAAACAGGTTCGCGTGGGGAGTAGTCTGCTGATTTGAAGACGGATCATACATCTGTGCCATGTTAAGGCCCATCATAAAATCAATGACGGTACCGCCGAAGCGGATTACCGCCAGTGTAAGCTCCATACCGAATCCGATACAGGCACCTATTGCAAGCTCTTTCACGAGCATAAAGGCATATTCCAGCAATGTCTCAGGTTCTGCCATAAGGTGTCCGTCCGTCCAGATGAATATCAGGGCAGATATCATAAAAATCAGTATTCCCTTTACGGTCCGTGGAATCTCTGACCTGGACAGTACTGAATTCAGCTCGATGATCCCGGTGACACGCATAAGGATAAAGCTGAACAGAATAATCATGTCAACCTCCGGAAGCTATCAAGCGAAATATGCCTAATGTAAATTCCTGCATCTTAACAAGTATAGTACTTCCTAAAAGTGCCAGAACGGTAAGAATAGATAAAAGCTTGGGCACAAATGTCAATGTCTGCTCATTTATGGAAGTGGCAGCACTGAATATGGCAAGTACGATACCTACTATCATACTTATAAGAAGAAGCGGCAGTGCTATCTCCAAAGCCAGCTGAAAAGTCTCTCTTACTGTATCGAGTGCCAGTTCTGTAGTCATCTTTTTCTCCTCAAAATACGGTTTACAATCTTAATCCAAAACTGTGACCGAGTTATATTTCTTCTACCTGAAACTGTTTATGATGGTAGAGAATAAAAGCTCCCATCCGTTTATGCTGATAAAAAGTAAAAGCTTAAACGGCATGGACACCATGGTCGGAGGCAGCATGACCATACCCATGGCCATAAGTGTCGTGGAAACTACGATATCTATCAGAAGAAACGGAAGATAAAGAAGGAATCCTGCAGTGAAAGCTCTTTTTAATTCAGAGGTCATAAATGCAGGAGTGACAACAGTAAGCGGATAATCCCTTACATCATCCTGTACCGCAATGTCAGCCATTTCCACAAAACGGTCAAGGGTTTCCTTTTCCGTATTTCTGAGCATGAATTCCTTGGCAGGTCCCGCCATCCTCCTGATACACTCTTCCTGATTGATGCGTCCGGCACGATAGGGCTGGTATGCCACTTCATTTATCTGTGCGATAGTGGGACTCATGATGAATAAGGTCAGGAACAGAGTTATCCCTGCGATGACCATATTGGGCGGTGTATTCTGAACACCCATTGCAGTACGTGTGAAAGATAAAATGATTATTGTTCGAGTGAACGACGTCATCATGACAACAATGGATGGCACCATAGCCACCATCGTCAGCATGAATATCAGATCAAGAGTCGGCACATTGCCGCCATTTAAGCCGGTCAGTAAATCCCCTATCATTTACTGCTATCCTTTCCGTCTCTGAACTGCTTCCAATATCTGTTCAGATACTGAGAAAAATCGCTTTGAACCGGAGCCTCGATACTCCTTTCCAGCGAGAAATCGCCATCGAGCTCTTTGAGGAAAGAAACCCCCTGAGAACATGAGCTCATAAGATAGTATTTTTTATCTACCTTAACGATCAGAAGCAGACGATCCTGTCCAACTGCCAGCTGATCAATGACTTCCATATATTTAGCGGAACTTCTCATCCGCCAGGTTTTGCCCAGAAACCTGCTGCAGGCATAAGCCAGCAGCAGGACAAGCACAAATACCAGAAATCCGGATACAAGTGAAATCGTGCCATGCATATAATCACAGACTTTCCGGATTTATTTCCTTGCTAACTATTTCCGTAATACGGATACCGAAGTTATCTTCAACAACAACGATATCGCCACGGGCGATGCATTCACCGTTTACATAAAGATCTGCCTGTTCACCGGCCATCTTGTCCAAAACAACAAGTGAGCCCTGAGTGAACTCAAGGATATCCTTGACAAGTTTCTTGGTTCTTCCTATCTCTACGGAGATTTCCAGAGGAACCTTCATGAGCATTTCTTTATTCTCTTCCTGCTCGCCGAAATCTTCGCTCTCTCCATATTCCGGTGAGTTCAAAGACTGAACCTTAACCCCCTGTCTTTGATTTCTTCCGGCCTTTCTGTCCTCTTCTATATCCTTGATCAGCTGCATCATCTGAGTCTGGGACTGCTGCATCTGATTAAGAAGCTGCAAGGTCATAGGATCCGGAGCTGCTGCAACTCCCTGTACATACTGAGGTGCCGCTGCCGGCTGTGGAGGTACAGCTGCAACTGCCGGTGCAGGTGTTGGTGGTGGTGCTGCCGGCGCAGGAGCTGGCGCAGGGGATGGTGGTGGTGCTGCCGGTGCAGGGGCTGGCGCTGGTGCTGGAGCCGATGCCGCAGCTGCACCTCCATTAAGAAGCGCATCTACCGCTGACTGATCCAAAGGTCCCCCTGATGCTGCAGGTGCAGGGGATGCCGCTGCTCCTCCTCCATTAAGAAGTGCATCTACCGCCGACTGATCCAGAGGTCCCCCTGATGCTGCAGGTGCCGAAGCAGGTGCCGGCTCAGGTTCAGGTGCAGGGGCGGGTGCAGCTGATTCACCACCCTCCGGATCTTCACTTAACTCAATGCCAAACTGCTCTGCAAACGGCTGAAGTAAACGCCTTACAAGGGACACTGACATAATATTGAGGAATTCACTTTCAAGCTCTTTATCCTCAATTTCAAGAGTAAAGCAGACAACTACCTGTTCTTCCTCTCCAGGAAAATACTTATCCTTGAATTCCTCTTCATTCGGAACTTCAAAAGACACCGGTGTCGATATATCAACAGTCACCCCCAAAAACTCTGAAAGAGCTGTTGCAGAAGACCCCATCATCTGGTTCATAACTTCTCTGATGGCAGATGCATTCATCTCATCCATCACGAACTCATCCTCAGGAATATCCATGCCCATCATCATACTTACGATGATACGCACGTCATTCCTGCTGAACATCATGACGTTTCTTCCGTCAAGTCCCTTTACATAAGAAATCTCTACTCCTACCGCAGGTTCAAGTTCCTTATACTCGAACTCTGTCCTGTTTTGTACTTTTACAACAGGAGTAGTGATATTTACTTTTGTACCGAGCATTGTTGATAATGCTGTTGCCGATGAGCCAAGGCTTATATTCATTATCTCGCCTATGGCGTCGATTTCCATACTATTAAAGCGACCAGCACCCATTAGATACTCTCCTTTACCCCTTCATACTACTAGTTAAACCTTTATCTCAAGTGCCTTCTGTGCCATCGCCTTCATAGCATTAAGTGCAGTTACGTTCGCTTCATAAGATCTGGTAGCGGACATACTGTCTACTGTTTCCTTCAGTACATCAACATTGGGCATTTCCACATATCCATCGGCATCCGCATCCGGATGTGACGGATTGTATACTCGTTTCATCTCACGTGTATCAGCTATGATCTGAGACACCCGGACTCCCGATTTTTTTGCGGTATGAAAGCCTTTTCCCAGCTGAGCGTTCCTGAACGCTTCAGCAAAAGATCCTTCACCATAGCTTTCAAACACAACATCCTTACGTTGATACGCGCCACCGTTTTCGGTACGCGTCGTATCAACATTGGCAATATTCTCTGCAGCTACATCCATCCTGATACGCTGGGCGCTCATTCCGGATGCACAAATATCAAAAGAGCTCAAATAAGACATCTTCATCCCTCTTTCTTATTAAGACACAAAGGACGATGCCGTGCCGTTTCATTTAAGCGCCAAGAATATTCTTTACAGTGGAAGTAATTCTTTCTGCATTAAATGGTTTAACAACGAAATCCCTCGCGCCGGACTTTATAGCATCAACTACCATTGATTCCTGTCCCATGGCTGTACACATAACGATTTTTGCATCAGGATGGTTTTCCTTGATCTTCTTAAGCGCCTGGAGTCCATCCATGTTAGGCATGGTGATATCCATGATAACAAGATCCGGATTCTCCTCATCAAATTTCTTTACTGCTTCTGCGCCATCCTGTGCCTCAACATATTCACAGTCAGCAAAGCCACCTTTTGTAAGTGAATTCTTAACCATCATGCGCATGAATGCAGCGTCATCAACCAGCATAATCTTTGCCATACTTTTTTTCTCCTAGCTTTAAAATATAATTTACTTTTATATCATGAACTGTGTTGAGAGACTTATCCGGTCTTCTGTTCCACAGATTCACCCAACAGTGATTCTATATTTTCATCCCCGGCATTTTTGTTTTTAACGGCAGGTTTTATCCTGTCATCAATGCGTACGGCGATGTTCTTCTTGTAAACTCCCATGGTCCCCATGAACCAGGGCTGCCTGCCTACAAAAAGCTTCACCTGACTTTTCGAGGATTTATTCATATCTATGACATCTCCTACCTGAAGGTGGTAGACATCACTTATATCCAGTTTAACTATACCCAGCTGTCCTGTAACAGTGAACTTGGTATCCTTTATGTGATTCATGATCACATCCGAATTGTTCTCGTATGAGAAACCTCTCGCAATATGCTTTCGGTTATCAATGATCTTGAATGTATGTTCAAGAAGCGTTCCGGGAATACAGAGCCTTATCTTTTCTGCGGCAAGTCCGGATACGTCAACATTCAGAACTATGATCACGACGGTCTCATCGAGACCGATTTCCTGTGTCATGGAAGGGTTCTCTTCTACTCTCTGCATCTTGAAATTGATGTTTATATAGTTTGAGAATCCATCATCCATGGAATGTATGATATAATCCAGAACCCGCTTGTAGAGTGCCATCTCCACATCTGTGTATCTGTAATTCTCTTCCACACGGATGACCGCGTCTCCTCCTCCCAGCATATGGTTCACAAGTGTGATGATAAGCCCCGGAGTCGCATAGACCATAAGTGGAACGTTGCTCTTACCCTTATCTGTGAAGTGAGCATCAACCAGGGTCATACAGTCATTTTCATGGAACATATTTACATACTCATAGTAGCGGCTCTCTCTGAGCTCTATGACCGTGATATCCGTCATGACACGGAACACACCGTTTACCTGAGACGTAAGGATTCTTGCATAGTTCTCATATATGCTTCTGAGAAGCTTGATCTTCTCCTTCGTGAACTTACGAGGACTGTAGAAATCATATTTGTTATAGTTTTCTTCTTCCTTCTTTTCTACTTCGACAGCCGCGGGCTTGGCTTCCGCCGCTTTTTCTTCTGCAGGCGCGGAACCTCCTCCGCCGCCTCCGCCGGCCATAGATTTAAGGAGTTCGTCAATCTGACTTTGCGATAGTACATCTGCCATATGCTAAACACCCCACATAACTCTCATACTCTGTTTAACAACCCTCTTCTTTACTATCCGGCGGGAATTATCCTGTAGCGGACTGACCGGCCTGTAAAGCTGCATCCAGTGAATTTATATCATTCACTGCATTATCTGCATATTCCTGATAATCAGCCTGCCCCGCCACTCCTTCGACAGATGAGCTTATGTTGGATGTATCAGTACCTCCTGTCGGAGTAAGTACAACCGTGTCTTCACTTATCCCGGCAGATAATCCTTCATCCGCCGGTGCTGCGCTTTCACCGGTAGTGATAATAGTGGTGTCAGCGTTTACGCCTTCGTTAAGTTCCTTGTAATACTGATCCATATCTCTTACGGCGCCATCCTTATCGATGATAAGGATCTCAACTCTTCGGTTGGCAGCCCGCCCCTCGCTGGTGCTGTTATCCTCCAAAGGTCTGAACTGTCCGTATCCGATACTTACCAGCTTGTCAGGATCAAGGAAATTTTTATTCTGTACATATATGCAAACCTCTGCGGCTCTCATGGAGCTCAGCATACGGTCATTTCTCGCACTGTTTATATGATTCGGGTCAGCCTGTGCCGTATGGCCCATTACGTTGACCTGAGATATAAGCTCATTATCTTTGCTTATGACATCGCAGAAGATATCCAGAGTCTTTTGCCCCTGTTCTGTCAGTACTGCACTGTCCCCTGCAAAGAAGGCTTTATCCTTAAATACGACGAAGGTATAATCCTCGCCTCTTGAGACCGTAACGCCTTCAACTCCGGCTTCATTGAGTGCTCTGGCTATCTGGAGGTAAATCTGGGAAAGATCCGATTCCATAAGCTGGTTCTGTTCGATCTCAGGATTACCTATGATACCCTCAGGCTCCACGCCATCCTCAACTACCTGGGCGTTAATGAGTGCCGTATCCTTGTTGGCTTCCGCAGCACGTTCACTGGGGGTCTTGCCATCGGGATAAATACTTCTTACGAAAAGATCCCACTTGGCACTGTCCACACTTGACATGGAATACAAAAGAACGAAAAAGCATAGCAGCAGGGTTACGAGGTCACCATATGTGTCCATCCAGCTTCCGCCTTCGTCCCCTCCTCCGCCTTTCTTTTTCATCTTTTACTTACCTCCGTCTCCTGCTTTCTTGAGAAGCTTGGTCTGCTGACCACGCTGTAGTGATGCAAGCAGATGCTCTCTGATATATTTCGGGTTCTCTCCCGCCTGAATAGATATAACACCCTCTATGACTGTGGAACAGTAGAGAACTTCTTCTCCCTCACGTACAGCCAGCTTCTGTGCTATAGGATGGAATATAACGTTCGCCAGTGCCGAACCATAGAATGTTGTGATCATGGCGACACCCATATCCTGTCCCAGTGTACTTGCTCCTCCTGAACCGGAAAGATCCATACCTCTAAGCATGTTTACAAGTCCTACAAGGGTTCCGATCATACCGAAGGCCGGTGCCAGTGCCGAACCCTTGACATACATTCCTCTCGCCTCATCATGGCGGGTCATCATATCTTCAACCTGACGTTCAAGTATGAACCTGACCTTGTCAGGATCGTTGGCATCTACGATCATAAGAACCGCTGATTTAAAAAATGGTTCCTTGATCTCACCTGCCTTTTCTTCCAGTGCAAGGAGTCCGCTCTGTCTCGCTATCATGGCGAGATCCACCAGCTGCTCTACAGTTTTGGGAACGTCATACTTTTTGCTGCCTCTTAAACAGGTTCCGATATGCTTCGGTATATCCTTAAGCATCCTGAAAGGGTAACAAGCTATAAGACAGGCTATGGTACCACCTACTACGATGACCAGTGACGGTATATCTACAAAGTTTCCAAGTTTATCTGTTCCGATACCATTAACGATTAGTGCCGCAGCTATAATCCAACCGATCAGAATCGTGAAATCCATTTATGCCTCCTGTAACCCTCAACTACTCTCGTCCGATTTTGCAAAGCCCTTGAATATAACAACATCATGAAGGAACCTGACTATCTGGGCTTCTATGTCTTCCAGGGTGTTCCTGACGATATAGTAGTCCCCGCTGGTGAGCTTTACTTTCGTCTCCGGAATTTTCTCTATAGTCAAAATCTGAAGATAACTCACATATAACGGTTCTCCGTTCAGTCGAATGAGTTCGATCATAAATTTATACACCCTCTCATTATATCGGCTATAGCGGCGCCATGTATAACGCCGCTATCAAAATTATTTAACTATTTAAGAACTATTATAAGTTTATCTCTTCATATTTACAAGTTCCTGTAAAACTTCGTCGGAAACCGTAATAATTTTTGAATTGGCCTGGAAGCCTCTCTGGGTAGTGATCATATCCGAGAACTCCTTTGCCAGGTCTACATTGGATCCCTCCAGATAACCTGCCATAAGAGAAGGTGTTGCTCCGACTCCGGGCTCTGACGCTGAAACATTACCTGTGTTATCTCCGGTAGAAGCATTGAAGGTATTGTTACCTGCCTTCATGAGACCTTCCTGATTCTGGAAAGAAGCTATGGCTATCTTTCCTATGATTATTGACTTTTCCTCAAGGGATTTAGTCGTAGTGGTACCGGATGTTGTAGAAACCTCCAATTCTATAATTGCCTTTATTACACCGTCATTTCCGATCTCGATACTCTTAAGGGGAGTTGCAACACCTGCATATGTTCCTGCAGCCGTAATATCGGTAATTGTTGCATCAGGGGCTCTCAATGCATACAGATCCTTAGAAGTTGACGTGGTACTGGCTGCTCCGTAAACTGTAGGGTCTGTAAGTGTATTGGGTCTGAAGCCGTATACGAAGTTACCGTTACTGTCAACTATATAGCCGTTGGAATCGACATTCAGCTGTCCTACTCTTGTGTAGGAAAAGTTAGCGCCCTTCATATCCTTTGTGGTCTGAACTATCTTATCTGCTGTTGAAGTATCCACAGTTACTTTATTTGAAAGGTTTGCAGAATTGGTAATGAAAAATCCCGGGCCGTTTATGGAAGCATTAAAACCACCTATATACGACGGTGTTGAAGATGTAAAATCCGTTGCTATCGATCCTGTGAGAGAACCATAACCATACTGGGAACCGTTGATACCGCCGGTTGTTGCTATTCCGGCTGTGGTAGTTGAAACCTTACCTGCAGCTGAAGCATTGGAAGTCTGATACATGGTGTCCTTAAAGCTGTAGGACTGTGACTTAAAACCAAAGGTGTTAACATTAGCGATATTGTTACTGATTACATCAAGCTTGTTCTGATGTGATCTTAAACCTGCTACTGCTGAATCCATTGCTCTTAACATATAATATTCCTTTCTATCCGAAATAATCCAAAGAACTCCTTCAGGCATGATTCCATACCGGTCCTTCATGACTATTCCCGACCAATAAAGATAAACAAGTGCGATACCGGCCGCGTCACTTCGGGGCGCGTGCCAGACATCCTTTAAAGGTCCTGCCTACATAAAAACCGCACTGTCTATATTTGTAAGTGTCTTGTTCTTCATATCATCCTCTGCCATGGTAGTTACCACAACATTGTTTGGTACATTAACTATAAAAATTCCTTGCCGGCCTATCACCGCTACATCTCTGGCGCCTTTCTTTCTCGCCTCTGAAACTGCATCCCGGAGATCGTCCATGAGACTCTGGTTCATCTCTATGTGTCTCTCCTCAAGACGTTTTGCCGCATGCTTGCTGAAACTCAAATCCTTTACTTCATGCTGCAGCCTGGTTAACTGTTCCTGAAAGGAAGTTTCTTCGCTGACTTTAGCTGTAGCCTTAGCCGTTTTATCAACTAAGTTCTGATACTGCACGGACTGAATCTTTCTCGAAGTAAGATCAAAATCCATTGCTGTTCCTTTCCAAATTCTCTATTCGATTTTAATGTTTTCTCATTAACTTAATGAGCTCTTATTTCAGGTCTTTGTCTGCCCCTGCAGATATGAACCTTTATTACATTTCTTTAACTCCATCAGATCTGTGATCCCGGTCCGCCACTGTATGTGTCGTTAATTACGGGTCCTGCGCTATAGGTATCCACTGTTACCGGTCCGTCACCTGATGATACTGTTCCTGAAGTCGTCGTGCTTCCGGGTCCTGTGCCGGACGCCCCTGATGCCCCTGAATTTCTGATACTTGCGATCTGGGATATCTTATAATCCGTCGTATCGCCCTTTAATCTGATAATCGGCTCATCATCGGTAACATATACCGCTTCAACGATTCCGGTTCTTGATTCCGCCGTCTTTCCGCTTCCTGCATCCGGTTCGGTAATTACAGTTACTTCTTTGCCTATCATGCCTACTGAATAGTTCTGCTGTGCAAATGCTATCTGACTTTCAACAGACTCTGTCATGGAGGTCAGTGACTGTACCATGGCCATCTGAGACATCTGCGCAAGAAGCTCACTGTTATCCATGGGATTTGTATAATCCTGATTTGCCAGCTGTGCTGCAAGAAGCTTGAAATAGCTGCTTATCGTCAACGTATTTTTGTCGTTGGATTCCGGAGTGGCTGCCTTGGTAACATACGGATTAGATGAACTTGAAACTCCTGATACATCTGCCATATCTGTACTCCTTTCCTATATGTCTAGACAAGTCCGAGCCTCATCTGCTGTAAAAATGCCGAACTGCTGTGCTCTGTACTCTGTGAATTCTGTTCCTGCTGTTTAGCCTGCTGCTGTGCCGCATTCTCATTGGATTCTCTTCCGCTTGCCATATCCTGTTTCGTGCTGCTCTCCTGTGCGTTCGGAATGTAGACCTGTGTCTCCTGTCCGGTCTTCTGCTGAATGATGTTTGCCATGGCAGAAGCGTTCTGTGTAAGTATCTCTACTGTCTTCTGGTTTGTTGCACTGATGGAAACTGCCGCATGTCCGCTGTCGTAGCTTACATTGATAGTTATCTTTCCGAGGTTCTCGGGATCCAGCTCGATAGTCAGCTGACCGTTCTGTGACGGAAATCTGGATGAAAGAAGATTTGTAAGATCGGATGCCATGTTTGTCTCCGAAGTCCTCATCATCATAGTTTCATTTGTTCCTGCTTCTGTCTTTGCCGGCTGAGCCGCCTGAACGGTTTGAGCTGCCTGACTGGTCTGGTTTGCAAAAGGTGTAGGTGCCGAAGCCGGAATCTCTGTGAAACCTTCCATAGGATCTGTTTCCTTACTGCTTTCGGATGTCTCAGTCTTTTCGTTAGTTGTTGGTGCAACAGGTCCCTTGGCGATCTCTTCGGCATTCCTCTGTTCTCCCGGATCTCTTCCGGTAGGTCCGTTGGTATCCAAAGAAGGTGTTCCTGTAGGACTGTTGGTACTGTTTGCAACTATCCGTCCCTGACCTTCGAGACTCTTCAGAATCTCCTCCGGGTCATACTTTACGAAACTCACATTTTCCACTACCTTTTCGGCAGTCTCTGTGGAACCGTTTCTCTCTGTCTCAAGTTCTGTTTTCTTTGCTTCTGCTTCACCTCCGGCGTTTACGGCTGAAGTAGCATTCTCCGAAACCTGAACAAGCTCTTCGGCAGAATTAAGACTAACTGTGTCTATCCTTGGGGGAACTGCTTCTGTGCTTATCTTTTCTGTCACCAGCTCAACTCCGTCACCTGCGGTGGTGATACGGTCAGCCTGAAGATTATTCATAATGGCAAAAAGCGCTGCCATTTCCTCAGCATTGACTTCAGCACCCTCTCCGGCATCTTCTATGTTGCCTGTATCCGGTGTCTTGTCCGGTGTGAGCTTATCAGTCACAAGGGCTTCTTTCTTTTCTGTCCTGTTCTCACTGGAGTTTGTCTGTCTGCCGCTTCCGGTCCTGTCGCTCACTTCAGTCGCTGCCGTGGAGCCTGAATCGTCATTCACTTTCACAGGTTTAGTATCCTTAATAAGACTTGAGAACTGAATTCCTCCCGTCGCGGATGAGTCAGAGCCATAACCGCTTCCGGAGGTTCCTGCCCCCCAGGACACTGTTCTTACCGAGCCAGTAAAATAGTTGTTTACTGCTTCCATTTTTTTTCCTCCTTTCCTTAATGGGATAAATTAATATGTAATCCATGCATAGCACGGGATCACTCTTCACTGTCCTCCTCACTCAGGCAGATCTGATTATGGAGTTTTGCTGATTTGAAACGAATTCATCGATAAAAGCTTCCTGATCCTTTTGCTCCTGAGCCTTGAAGATCGCCTGCTTTTTCTCCCTCAGTTTCTCGAATTTATTGACGTCGATGTTCGCCGCAATTACCTCCTCTTTCTTTTTATCGGCATTTGCCTGCAAAATCTTAAGTGTCTCTTTTTCAACTTCTACCTGTTTATCCAGATTATCTATCATGGAAGAGTACATCAAAAATTTCTCAATGACCGCCCCCTGCTGCTTCACCTCATCGAACTCCATGTTCAATGCATTTGCCTTTTCTCTGAGATCGGCTATCTCCTGCTTCTTTTCCTCTACAAACTTCATTCTGAGTGCATACTGTTCCTTCAGATCATCCAGAACCCTTTGTTTATACTCAAGTACAGATTGAAGATTATATTGAAACTTCTTCATATGTTGCCACCTTTCCCCGGGATGTGAGCCCCCGTTGAAAACATTTCCGCCGGCGTCTCCACACCGGATAACCTTTTGAGTAACACTTTAACCCGTTTCTCCTTAGATTCTTTCTGAACTTCCTAGCCAACGATCCTTTTTATCTGTCCAAAAACTTCGTCATAGGTAAACGATTCCTTAGTACCCTGTATCAGGAACTTGTTTATATCCGGATATTTACTTATCGCCTCATCCAGAGCCTGATTGGTGCCTTTTTTATAGGCACCGATGGAAATAAGATCCGCGTTCTTCTGATACAGTCCCAGAAGATTACGCATCTTCGACGCATACTTGTTGTGCTCCGGAGATACTATCTCAACCATCAGTCGGCTGACGCTGGCGCCAATGTTTATGGCCGGGTAATGATTCTCCGCCGCCAGGGCTCTCGAAAGAACTATATGTCCATCAAGAATACCTCTTACAGTATCGGCAATCGGTTCATTGGTATCATCACCTTCTACAAGTACCGTGTAAACACCGGTTATGGAACCCTTGGTAAACTGTCCTGCTCTCTCGAGGAGTCTCGGGAACTCCGCATAGATGGAAGGTGTGTATCCTCTCGCTATGGGAGGTTCTCCCGTAGCAAGCCCTATTTCACGCTGTGCCATGGCATATCGTGTCAGGGAATCCATCATGAGCAGTACATCCATCCCCCTGTCGCGGAAATACTCCGCTATCGTTGTTGCAACTAACGGACACTTGAGTCTCAGCATGGCAGGCTGGTCTGAGGTGGCTACGACGAGAACCGATCTCTTCATCCCTTCCTCACCGAGATCTCTCTGGGCGAACTCCAGAACCTCTCTGCCTCTTTCCCCCACCAGTGCTATAACATTTATGTCTGTCTTTACGTTCTTCGCGATCATGCCCATAAGTGTGGACTTACCTACTCCGGAACCTGCAAAGATTCCGATACGCTGTCCCTTCCCTATGGTATTCAGTCCATCGATCGCCTTTATGCCAAAATCCAGTCTGGAACGAATAGGAGGTCTGTCCAGCGGATTTGTATAGGCACTGTTTACAGTGTAGGTAGTGGCATTTACCGGAAAAGGTGCGCCTCCATCCATGGGCTGTCCCAATGCGTTTATGATCCTGCCCTTAAGAAAATTACCGACCGGTACCCTGAGTCTGTGCTTTGTATTTCTGACAAAGCTTCCTGATGTGATACCCGATGTGGCTTCATATGTCATGAGCTGGATCTTGTCGCCTTTAAATCCGACTACCTCCGCCGGAATGCTCTTATTCAGTTCATCGTTATGGATCATGCAGATATCTCCGATACTCGCCTTATCCCCGGAAGCTTCTATCGCCATTCCGACGATATTTTCGATCTTACCTACACGTCCGACTGTTTCTGTCTTCCTGATTATTTCTGGAAGCTTTTCAAACATTACTCCATTCCCTCTTCGAAATCTTCATTCATGTCAATGCCATTCAGGTTCTCTCGTATGTTGTCAATCTGGGAATCAACGCCTATATCTATCATCTCACTGGGTGTTTCTATGACCGTATAACCTATCTTCTCCTTGTCCTGAACAACGAACTTTACATTGTCCGATATCCTGGCAAGGTCTGCTGCCACATCCTCATCCACCGATATAAGCTGTTCGTAATCATATTTATCTATATAGATCTTGATCCACTCGGTTTTCTTCATCTTCTCTACTTCAGCTATGATCATGCGCTTGATGATTTCTCCCGAGGTTTCAAGACTTATATGTATGACCTTTTCAGCTACAGCAATGGCCACATCCTTAAGTTCATCAAGATATCTGTGGAAGCTCTCTTCACGTTCCTCACCTATCTGAATAATGGAATGCGCCACGGCTGACTGATACTTCTCTACTGTCTCCTTGAATTCTGCTTCTGCCTTCTGGCGGGCCGCCTCATGTCCATCCTGCATCCCCTCCTGATGACCGCTGTTATATCCCTCTTCATAGGCATCCTTCTTAATCTGTTCAGCCTCCATCGTTGCTCTGTTTATGATCTTTTCAGCCCTGTCAGCCGCATCCCTGAGCATCTTTCTCTGCATGATGGCGATTTCTTCATCTGATTTGATATCGCCGCTCTGCATGATCTGATCAGGGCGCTGTATGGGCATATCTCTGTATGACTGATAGGATTCCGTACTATCCGAAGGTGTGCTTTGAGCCTCTGTTTCCTCCGGTGTATCTTCTCCGCTGCTGAACTTCTCTACGGTAGAGACAAATTGCTGGATACTTGCATTGTGCCCACCCTTGATGATGGAACGAGATGATTTTCTCTTATACAATGATTGTATCTTCTCCACCTCCCTTGTTGATTACAAGCTCGCCCTGCTCTTCCAGCTTACGGATGAGGTTAACGATACGCTGCTGAGCTTCCTCAACATCCTTGAGACGTACATTACTTGTGGTCTCGATATCTGCACGAACTGTTTCTGCCTGACGCTTGGACATATTTCCAAAGAAGATATCCTTCATCTCGTCGCTTGCGGTCTTCATAGCAAATACGATATCCTTGGTATCGCAATCTCGTATAAATCTCTGACAAGAACGGTTGTCCATGGAAAGGATATCCTCGAATACGAACATCTTGTCCCTGATATCCTTTGAGAGATTCGGATTTGATACATCCAGTTCGTCGAAGATCTTCTTTTCGGAACTTCTGTCGATATGGTTCATTACGTCAGCAACATAGTCGATACCGCCGAGGTTCATATTATCCTCACTGGTGATGATAGAGCTGAACTTACGCTTCATCTCATTCTCAATGATCTGAATGGCATCAGGTGAAACTCTATCCATGTTTGCCATGGCGGTAACTGTAGGAATACGTTTCTCCTCAGGAAGGTTTTCAAGTACCTTGGCTGACTGCTCCGCCTCCATATATGACATGATAAGCGCGATGACCTGTGGTCTCTCTGTTGCAAGCAGTGACAAAAGTGCTTTCGGATCTCCTTTTGCAAAGAAGTTGAAGGGCTTGGATGCAAGGGTCTTGGATACCTTATCCAAAAGGTTCTTGGCGGTTGACTCACCGAAGGCCTTTTCAAGTACTGACTTAGCGTAATCGATACCGCCGTCCGTCATCATCTTATGAGTGAGGCAAAGCTTGTAAAACTCGTCGAGAGTATCCTCTACCTCCTGGTTCGTGGTCTTGCCGACCCTGGCCACCTCATAAGTCAGATCCTCTATATCTGCTTCGTTTAAATACTTATATAGCTGTGAAGCCCTGTCAGCCCCTATGGAAACCACCACCAGAGCTGCCTTCTGCTTAAAACTAAGCTTACGGCCCTCGGAACTGTTCTCCGGAGTTATAGCCGGAGCAGGGGCAGGGGCGCTCCCGGCTGCTGCCTTATTTTCTACCTGAACGGTCTCTTCTCCTGCCATTGTTGCTCTCCTCTCCCTCTTCTTCACGCAGCCATCCCTGAATCAGCTTTGCAACTACCTGAGGGTTGTTGTCTATGAACTCTCCGATATTCTGCTTCAGGCGCATACCATGCTGCATTGATGCATTTGTATCTTCTTCTGCTCCGAGCTCCATCTCTTCGTTTCTCTGTCTCTTTTCGGCAGCCGTCTCCGTCGTCTCTGCCGCCGCTGCAGCTGCAGCTGCTTCCGCTGCCGCAGCCTCCTCTGCTGCCTTCTGTGCCGCAAGTCTCTTCTTCTTTTTCTTTCTGAGAATGATAAGTAAAAGTATAAGCAGAAGAAGTACGCCTGCTGCAATAGCAATGATAAGTGTAACAAGCGGGAACTCCGGTTCAGGCTCAGGCTGTGTCTCAGTTTCAGTCTGAGGTGCCTCTTCTGCCGGTGTAGAACGGATTATGGTTATCTTTTCTGCCGCATCCGTTCTGGAAATTCCGCCTGCATCAGCAACAAGATTAACCAGATCCTGCTGCTGTACGGATCTGTCATCAGTCATGATAACGACTGCTACCGTAGCATCCTTAAGTACTCCCGGAGAAATCTCCCTCTGTTCCTTAAGTACGTTGTACAACCAGTCTCTGGAATAGGCATTGGCCGAATATCCGTTGGTGGTTCCATTTGCTCCGTTCAGATTTGTATATCTCGGTGTGTCTGCATTGGCATCGGTACCTACAACTCCCGCAGCCCCGTCAGTGGTGGATCCGGAATTCTCATTATTGAAATCCTCATGATTGAGAAGTCCTGAACGCTCAGTCTCTTCCACCTTATCCGGAACCGTATATTGCGTATTCTCGGAAATGAGCTTGGTCATATCCAGAGTTCCCTTTACGGAAACCGCTATATTCTCAGCTCCGTAAAGCTTTGCCAGAACCCGCTTTATGTTGCCGGCTATGCTGTTCTCCACCTGTGCGGTGAGATCCTGGATGACCTTACTGGTATCTCCTCCGTTGTCCCCGCCAACCTCTTCCATAGTTGCCGCATCAAATACGGAAACATTGGTGAAGTTAACACCCTTGACAGATCTTGAAATGAGGTTCCTGATGGCATTGGCATTAGCTTCACTGAGGGTTGCCCCTTCCTTCATGGTGACAACTACCGATGCGGACGCATCTATGGTCTTTGTCGTGCTGAGGGCAAATTTCTCATTTGAACCCTTGGCGATAGTCACCTTTGCATCCATAACGCCATCGAAAATACGGATAGTTGCTCCCAGACGATCCTGAAGATCGTAAAGTGTGTACAGTTCCTTATCAGACTCTGTTGTCATGAGACCTGCATTACTTATGTACATATCATAAGTAAAACCACTTTTCGGGTATCCCTTGCTGAGGAGCGATACTCTCGTAGACTCTACCTCGTCCTCCGGCACACGAATGGACCCGTCTGTTGCATTGTAGGTATAAACTATACCCTGATCCTGCAGGAGATTGGCCACCTGAGAAGCTTCCTCAGTACTGAGTCCGGTGAACAATGTACTATATTTAGTTTGACTGATCAGATTTAAGTATATGATTGCAGCCGCAGCGGCAATTACCGTTGCAGCAATGATGCCAATAATCGCAATTTTGCTCTTTTTGGGCATCTTTCCCCATGATTCTTTAAAGTTATCCAAAGTTCACTCCACTCTGAAACCCATCCCCAATTGCTACTAATCTTTATCAGTAAAGCCGGTTATCAGGTGTTCATCTTGATAAGCTCTGAGTAAGCACTAAGTGCCTTGTTCCTCAAAGTTACCAGCATGTTCAGACTGATAGCAGCCTTTGACTCAGCTATAGGAAGCGAATGTGCGTCCTCCAGCTGCCCTGTAGCCAAAAGATACTGTTTGTTTTCCACATCTGCCTGAGTAAGCTTTACGTTATTTACCGCGTTATCAAAGACATCCTTGAATAAAGCGGCGCCCTCAGACTCCTGTGGTCTCTGATTCCTCTGGGTTCTAAGATCCTCCAGAGTCCATGGTTTCATAGGTGTGATAAATTGATTGTTAATTTCCATGACTTAGGCCCTCTATCTTCTTAAAATTAATCAAATACCTTTAATTTTTAAATTTAGCAAATAGCACGCTAAATTTTATAAATAGCGTTTAGTAACGTTTGCCCTTCCCTGGAAACTAACTTTTCATGGAGTGTTGAACCGATTCCTGAGGCTGAATGCCTATGATTTTGAATCGTCCTGCTCTTATAGATGATCTCAACCGCTTCCCTGCGGTTGACAGTATAAACTCTCTGTTCTCTAAGACTTATAAAATCTCTTAAGTCAAAAGTGCCGTAAATATATCATGGACATACATACCATACAACACGTAACAGACGAGAGTCAAAGTTAGTCTTGATTATCGTTATTAAATCCATGATATATTTATCGACAGAAAATATCATTTTATTAGCATTACAAACATATTCAAATGTACTTATGCCAAAACACTTAAATAATCCGGAAAACCCGTTGAAAATTATAATCAGTAAATGATCTTGTCAACCATTCCCTTAAGAACACTTGCGTTGTCATTAAGCTCGCTGCTGGATGTAGAGCTCTGCTCGGCTGTTGCACTGTTCTGCTGTACTACCTCGGATATCTGCTCAAGACCTGTGGTGATCTCAGAGATAGACTGTGATTCTTCCTGCATCTCCGAAGCGATGGTAGCAACCAGTTCCTTGGACTTGATGGAATCATCCTTTACGGCATTAAGCTCACTTGCTGCTTCACCGATCATCTTGGATCCGTTACGTACAGCCGCGATGGTTGATTCGATGAGTGTAGATGTTTCAGAAGCTGCTGCCGCAGACTTTCCGGCAAGGTTTCTTACCTCATCCGCAACAACCGCAAATCCCTTACCTGCCGATCCTGCACGTGCTGCCTCTACTGCTGCATTGAGAGCAAGGATGTTGGTCTGGAAGGCGATATCATCGATAGCCTTGATGATGTTTTCAATCTGATTTGACTTGCTTTCGATCTCATCCATAGCTTCCTGAACCTTGCTCATCTGCTCATTCTGGATAGTGATCTTGTCGGCAACGCCTGCTGAGAACTCTTCAACGTCTCTTGCAGACTTCGCACTGTTCTTTACCTTATCGTTCAGAACATTGATAGTAGCTGAAAGCTCCTCGAGAGTTGATGCCTGCTCTGTAGCACCCTGGCTGAGTGCCATGGATCCGTTGGCGATCTTCTCCGATCCGTTCTTGACCTGTGTTGCTACATCGTTCATGTTAGAGAACATATCCGAAAGATTCTCGGAAATCTTTTCGAATCCCAGCCTTATGGGCATGGTATCCTTAACATAGATTTCGGGATGTTCCATCCTTACGGCAAAATTTCCTTCACTCATGGCTGAAAGCATGGAGCTGACATCCTCAACAAGAGTACGGAGTTTGAATGTCATACCGGACATATTTCTCACCATGCTTCCCAGCTCATCCTCTGACAGCTTTGATACATCTATATCTATCTGGAAGTCTCCGTTCGCCATCCTGTCCATGGTATCGTTTGCCACGTCCACAGTGCTCACGATGGTATTCGCAAGGAAAAGGAATACGATAACCACGCATACGATAACAACCACTGCAAGGATAACCAGCGTGAATGTAACCTTTGTCTTAAAGGAATCCGATTCCGCAATAAGATCTGCAGCCTGCTGATCGGAGAGCTTTCCAACCGCACTAAGTGCTGATACAAACTCTTCGGAGGTCACAACGTTGAATCCGCTCTTATAGTGTTCCATGGCTGCTTCCCTGTCTCCGCTGTCTATCACATCCAGAAGTTCATAGGAGCCTTTCTTCAGGGCATCAAACTTCTCCTGGAGAGTATTAATGAGGACATCGTCACCGAGAGTCTTGCTTATGGAGTCTATATCTCCCTGCATATCACCGAAACGTTCATCAAAATCAGCCTTCTGATCCGCTACAGAATTGCCCTCAGGATCCATAATTGCAAGAAGGATACGTTTATTGACAGTCTGAATATCCTTACGCATATTCATCTGAGCTTTCGTGTTGGAATACTGTACTCTGGAAAAACTTTCCATCATTCCACTCATCCTGAGGAATGCGAAAAACGACATACCTACAAGTATGATGATAGCCAAAGCGATAACTGCTACCGTTGTGGTGAACTTGGTTCTGATCTTCATGTTCTTAAAACCTTGCATAGTGCTGCCCCCTTTAAACAGGCTAAACCAATCAGCGGATTCCGAACCCCCGGAACACGGAACTTAAATATCTTCTATAGAGGTGCCGGTTGACATCTCTATTTACTTATTCGTCATGAAGTCAGGGTTCTATTAGTGAAATTTTAGATTTGATGATAAAAAAAGCATTGTTTACCGGGCAAGCACACAGGCAAACAAAAAAAGCCGGCAGAACCGCTTCATATCAACGGTTCTATCGACTTTTTTATTGCTAAGGTCATTTTTTTGATCAGCTCTTTATCGCACCATCCACAAGGCCTCCCATGATCTGCTTCTGAGCAAAAAGGAAAAGGATGATCATCGGAATTATAGCCAAAAGGGCTGCTGTAAGAATCAGGTCCCACTGCTTAACATAAGACCCTACAAATGCCTGTACTGCAACCGGCAATGTCTTAACCTTTCCATTGTGTCCAAGCATAAGTGATGGCAAAAGATAGTCATTCCAGATCCACATGCCGTTAAGTATCGTAACCGTAACAATAGGTGGCTTTAAAAGAGGAAAAATTATCATGAAATATGTTCTTTCCGGAGAACATCCGTCAATGGCCGCCGCCTCCTCCAGTTCATAAGGCACAGTTTTTATAAAACCTGTAAGTATAAATACCGTCATGGCTCCGCCGAATCCAAGATAAGCAAAGATGATTCCCGGAAATGTCTGCAGCATCTGAATGCCTAAAAACTTTCCCACATCTCTGAATGTGGAGATGAGCGGGAGCATGACCACCTGAAACGGAATGATCATCGAAGTGATAAACACCATATAGATAAACATTGACCACTTTGTTTTATTCCGGCAGATAACCCAGGCAGCCATACCGCCAAACAAAGCCAGAAACACTATGGACATCACTGTGATAAAAGCTGAAGTACCAAATGCCGACCAGAAGCTGAAATTACTGTTGTTTATTACCGCACTGAGATTTCCTGTGAGTTTCCCGAAGCTCATACCTTTTGTGCTGACCGGATTTGCCACGATATCATTGGCACTTCTGAATACATTTACCACAACAAGAAAAAAGGGAAAAAGTACATAGATCGCTGCTAATATAAAGAAGCTTCTTATAAGAATGTCTCTCGTAGTAAGTTTTTTTACCATCAGATTTCCACCTCTCTCTTATTGGAAATACGGACCTGAATTATGGACACTATGGAAAGAATGATGAAGAAGAGAACAGCTTTTGCCTGCCCCGTGGCATAATTGTTCTTGGTTATGGCTGTGTTGTAGATATTGAGGGCAAGCATCTGTGTTCCGTTTGAAAGATACTGTCCCATAAAGTTAACAGAGCCTGTTCCGTTAGTGAGGGCCATGTTCACATCAAACTGCTTGAAGGCCGACTGAAGCGTCAGAAATGTGCAGACCGTTATGGTCGAAGCTATCATAGGAAGCTTGATCCTGAAAAATGTCTGTGCCGCTGTTGCACCGTCAATAGCCGCTGCCTCAATGATATCTGAGGAAACTGTTGTAAGTCCCGTAATGTAGATCATCATGATATATCCTGCATACTGCCAGATATAAACCAGTATGATCGCCATAAATCCGGTGTTGTATTTGGATAGCATCGAGCTGTTATATTGAAATGCTTCGAAAGTCCACTTGAGCACAACATTGTTGAAGATAAACTGCCAGATATATCCGAGAACGATACCACCGATGAGATTGGGAATGAAGAAGGCGGCTCTGAAAAATCCTACGCCTTTCATCTTACTTGTGCAGAGAACCGCAAGGCTGAGGCCGATAACATTGACCAGCACCATGTTTACTATCACGAACATGACTGTAAGGATCAGGGACCAGAGAAAACTGACTTCACCGAACATACTCATGTAGTTGCCAAGTCCCACGAACTGTGTCATACGTATGCCGTTCCAATCTGTAGTCGAGTAAAAAAGTCCGAGGCCGAATGGTATGATAACCGTAACCACAAAGCAAAACAGAAGCGGAAACAAAAATATGATATTAATTATGGTTCTGTGATATTTTTTTGTCGGGTACAGATATAACCCTGCCAAAAACAGGATGATACCTGCAATAAGCAGTCCACCTCTGAATAATAATTTACTTCCGGTGAAATCCAGCACCAAAGCGGTCAGTGTTCCTAAAGTGCCGATCATTAACAATGCCAGTGACAAACTCTTATGTGTCGATCTTCCGATTTGATCAGTTGCACTAATGGTTACTAAATCACCCGGTTCCACACTCTTTTGTTCCGCTCTGTCCATTTCCATGATTTGCCCTCCAGAATCCTTTTCGAAAGTACAGGATGGACTATCCGCCCATCCTGTTTTTACAGACCTCAACCTGCATATGCAGATTCAGTAACCTGCATAAAGGTAGTCACGAAACTGTCCTTATCCATAGAACCGGCTGCAAAATCTGCAAATACCTGTCCTGTATAGTTCTGCGCATAGCCTTCCTTCATATTGAGCCAGTGCCATGATGAAGTTTTTCCTGCTGCATTATAATCTGAGATGGTCTGTGCAAACGGATCTGAAGCCACAAAGCTGCATGACTTAAACGGGCTTATGAAACCGCCTTCGTTAACCAGAACCTCCTGAGCCGCATCTGTTGTAAGCCACTGAAGGAACTTTTCGGCATCTTCAACATCACCATCTTTATAAACTGCCCACCATGAAGGAGAATTGGTGAGGATAGTGTCTATACCCTCTTCAAATGCATACGGTATCATACCGCACTTAAAGCTGCCGGCTGCCTCATAAGCCTCCTTGTCATCGCCTGTCATAGTCGCACCGATCCATGATCCCTGGGTAACAAATGCATACTTTCCGGACGCAAAATTGAGAATCTGCTGATCATAGGTTCCCGAAACAAGAAGCGCCTTGTCTGAATACTGATTGAAGAGCTCGATCATGGACGCAAAGTCGCCGAATCTCTTTTCATCAATCTTTCCACCATCGTTAAGCATATCGATGTAGGTTGTGTCATTTCTTGCAAGTCCGGCATCAAGATAGTTTGCAAATACGTGGTTTCCTGTTGACCAGTAAAGATTTACAGGTTCCGCAAAGTAACCGATGACTGCTGTGAGTCCCAGCTCATCCTTCTTTTGATCCAGTGTCTCAAATGCTTTTTTCATGGACTCCGGACCTGTGATGGACTTAGGGTCTATACCTGCTTTTTCGAGGATGTCCGCATTGTAAGCAAGACCAACTGCCTCTGTTGTATATGGAAAACCTATAACCGCACCTTTATCTACATACGCAGCTTCTGTATCACTGACCCATGGCTGATCACTCATATCCTGAAGAAGCCCGTCCCAGTTTGCAAAGTCAGTAGCTCCGCCACATACAAAGATATCAGGCATATTATCTGACTGATAGTAGGCTTTCAGTTCACCCTGAATGTCGATACCGCCACCCATGGACTCAATTTCAACATGAACCCCTGATTCCTTTTCATACATCTCGGCAAGCTTTTTAAGCTGGGAATCTACCTCGATTTTTCCGTTTACGAGTCTTAGTGACTTCCCCTCTTTTGAAGAACCGCCTTTGGTCTCTGTTGCTGTAGCAGCCTCAGAAGCATCAGTACTGCCTCCGCAGGCCACCAGACCCGATACCATAAAACACGCCATAATTGCTGCCAGTTGTCTTCTCATAACACTTCTCCTTTATTGATATTTTTTACATACTCAGGATAATACTTTCAAGCCACCGCACTTTCGTCTGATTTATCACCTTACCCCGGTACATTTTCATCCGTACTTCCTTCTAATATATGAACCCTTCCTGTCATCAGTAACTATGAGACTTCCCACACCGCTGCAAACCAGGGTGCAAGCTTCATATCCTCACATAATTCCGCATCACCGCAATTTGAGATCAAAAGAGCATTAGCCTTCTTGAAGGCATCGTTGTGATAATGTATCTCCCGGTCACAAAGATTACAGAGCACATACAGTTTTCTGCCCTCAAGTTCTCTTTCGTAGGCAAATATCTCTGTACTGTCTTCATCCAGAAGCCTGTATGTTCCGTAAACCATAAGGTCTGACCATTCACTGTTTCGTCTCAGGGAAACAAGTTTTTTATAGTAGTTAAACACCGAATTCCGGTCTTTACGTTCCGCTTCAGCATTTATCTCTTTATAGTTAGGATTCACCATGATCCATGGAGTTCCTGTGGTGAAGCCGGCATTGGCACTTGCATCCCACTGCATAGGGGTTCTGGCATTGTCTCTTCCCTTGGCTTCGATTCCTGCCAGCATTTCGTCATGAGACATCTTTCCGCTGTCTACAAACTCGTGATAAGCATTTATCTCTTCAATATCTCTGAGGTTTTCAAGGCATCCGAACTTACAGTTTGTCATGCCCAGTTCCTCCCCCTGATATATGTACGGAGTACCCTTCATGAAGTGAAGCATGGTGGCGATGGCCTTGGCCGAAAGTGGTGAATCATCCCCGAGTCTTGAAACGATTCTCGGCTGGTCATGATTGTCAAGGAACAGAGAGTTCCACGCCTTGCCCTCAAGCTCTGTCTGCCATTTACTGAGATTCTTCTTTAACTCACGAAGATCAAATCTTCTGGTGGTCCACTTTCCATGCTCATCATAATCAAGATCTACATGCTCGAACTGAAATACCATATTAAGCTCTGAGCCATCCAATGATGCGTACTTCTGAGCCTCATTTATAGTAACTCCCGCACATTCACCAACAGTCATGATGTCATATTTTGAAAGGACTCTTTCGTTCATCTCCCTGAGATACTCATGTACATGAGGCCCGTTTGTAGTGTTTTCGAGACCACCGTAACCGGTGTTGGAATTGACCTGTCCATCCGGAAGTCCTTCAGCTTTTGAAATCATAGAGATAACATCCATTCTGAATCCGTCGATGCCCCTGTCACACCACCAGGTCATCATCCTGAAGACTTCATCTCTGACCCTGGGATTGTCCCAGTTCAGATCCGGCTGTTTTTTTGAGAAGCAGTGAAGATAATACATCTCCGTTTTTTCATCGTATTCCCACGCAGAACCGGAGAAGCAGCTGCCCCAGTTATTTGGTGCCTTACCGTCCTTACCTTCCCTCCAGATGTAGAAATCTCTTTTGTCATTGTCCCTTGAAGCTCTGCTTTCTATGAACCACTTGTGCTCATCGGAAGTGTGATTTACCACCAGATCCATGACTATCTTAATGCCCAGTTCATGCGCTCTTTTCAGGAGAATGTCAAAATCCTCCAACGTCCCGAACTCATCCATGATGTCCTGATAATCTGAGATATCATAGCCGTTGTCATCGTTAGGTGATTTATAAACCGGGCTAAGCCAGATCACATTGATTCCAAGGTCATGAAGATAATCGAGTTTACCTGTGATTCCTTTTAAATCACCTATTCCGTCTCCATCAGAATCACAAAAGGATCTCGGGTAAATCTGATATACCACACTTTCCTTCCACCACTTTTTTTCCATATGTCCTCCACCACTCAGACTGACCGTCTGATAAAAAACTGTTCTCATGTATGCTCGTAACCACAAATATATGCATTCATGTCTGTTTACATCCGAGATCACATACATGCCTGTACTCACGGTCATACCAAACAAGTTTTGACGGTTAATCGAATAACTTTTGTAAAATTAAATTAACCCAAAACTGGACCGGTGTCAAAGGTTATGCACATAACTATCATCTAATCTTTATCATTGACGGATTAAATTGTGGATATTGTACAATTATCATTCTGACCCGCAGGGACGACATGACTTCCTGACTACGAGTTCTACCGGCAGCTTGACATTGTGCTTTACAGATTTACCGGAAAGCATCCTCATCATACTGTTCACTGCTATAACCGCCTTTTCCTCTACATTCTGCCTTATGGTGGTCAGTTCCGGATTTGAATAGCTGGAAAATGCAATATCATCATATCCTGCTACAGATATATCATCCGGCACTCTCATGCCATCCTGGTACAGATGGTTTATAAGCTGAAGCGCATAATTGTCCGAAACACAAAAAACAGCCGAATGGTTTTTTATCTCCGGAAGTATCCTGTTAAGCCCATCCTGAAACTTCTCTTTGCTGATGTCGATGATGTAATGACAATCCTCATCCAGAACTATCCCTCTCTCCATATAGGCCTGGCGGAAGCCTCTCCATCTGTGGCGGTTTACTTCGAGATCACTATCGTCGAGCATGGCAACATTTTTGTGTCCGAGACTCAGGAAATACTGACCCATGATGTAGCCGCCGTTGAAATCATCTATAAAAATCTGCACGAGCTTATCATATTCATAGACATAGGATGCATCGATAGTAACCACAGGTTTCAGAAACTGACTGCTGACCTCTATCATCATCTCCTTCAGCTGGTTACAAAGTATGAGTCCATCCAGGTTCCAACGTCTGGCATCCCTGATGATCACATCCACCGACTGATCAAGCAGCACCAATATGTATTTGTCATTTTTTCTGAATTCCTTTTCCAGATATGAAAACAAAACACCAAAGTAAGGATCTGCCATGATGTTTTTATTTTCACCATGATTCAGGACAGCGATCCCTATAAGTCCGGAGCTCTTACTCACAAGTGAAAGCGCAGACTGATTGGATATATATCCGGATTCCGAAATAGCGGCTTCTATCTTCTCTCTGACTTCTTTGGATACCTTCCCGGTTTTACCATGTATCACATACGAAACTGTTGCTGTGCTGACCCCACATATCTCAGCAATATCTTTTATTCTGATCATCTCTATACTCCAATATGATTAAGTAATCTATCGAGGCATGTTCTGTTCAGAGAATCATAGATGCTCGATATCTCTGTTAAGCTAAAGCCTCCGACCGGGCTTTTACCCTCCCTGTGTCACCTCTGATTTAAGTTATACGCATAACCTATTTACCTGTCAATATAACTATGCTAATTTTTTTTTTACAGAAAAAACAGCGGGAGGCACAAAATGGAAAAGAAATGGTGGCACGAAAAGATAGCCTATCAGATATATCCAAAAAGTTTTAAGGATTCAAACAGAGACGGAATAGGCGATATAAGAGGAATAATAGAAAAGCTTGATTACCTTCAGGAACTTGGCATAGATTTTCTGTGGCTGTCGCCTATCTACAGCTCTCCTCTGGCAGATCAGGGATATGATATTTCCGATTACTACAGCATTGACCCAAGATTCGGGACTCTTGAAGATCTTCAGGAACTTATTGAAGAAGGCAAAAAGAGAAATATCGGCATAGTCATGGATCTGGTTGTCAATCACTGTTCGGATGAACACGAATGGTTCAGGAAGGCTATAGCTGACCCTGACGGGCCTTATGGGAAATTTTTCTATATCAGGGATTATAAAAAAGGCGATAAGCTGCCCAGCAACTGGCGCAGTTATTTCGGTGGATCCTGTTGGGATTTTCTTCCGGGTCATGATGATAAAATCTACCTTCACGTATTCCACAAGAAACAGCCTGACCTGAACTGGGAAAATCCTCTTCTCCGTAAAGAAATCTATCACATGATCAACTGGTGGCTGGATAAGGGTATCGCAGGCTTCAGAATTGACGCCATCATAAATATCAAAAAGAAACTTCCATTTCAGGACTATCCTGCCGACAGAAGTGACGGGCTCACCTGCATCGACAACATGCTTAAGGAAGCAACAGGTATAGGTGAATTTTTAAATGAGATGGCTGATGAATGTTTCAGAAAATACGATGCTTTCACCGTTGGCGAAGTATTCAACGAAAAAGATGATGAACTCCCGCTCTTTATAGGTGAACAGGGATACTTCTCAACCATGTTCGATTTTTCGACAACATTTATAGATGAAACACCGGTTTCAACTGTAGAACCTGTAGCGGATATCGCCGAAAAGTATAAAAAGGCAGCATTTGCATCACACAAACGTGTGGAAGGCATAGGTCTTTTGTCCAACATCATCGAAAATCACGATGAACCACGTGGCGTTTCCAGATATATAAAGCCTGAAGACCTGTGCGACAAGAGTAAAAAGATGCTGGCAGGCATATATTTTATGATGCCCGGCATACCTTTCATCTACCAGGGTCAGGAAATCGGAATGGAAAATCTTTCGGAAGTAAAGTCGCTTTCAGAACTTGATGACTGTGCTAACCCTCACCTCTATGAAAAGGCACTGGAAGACGGTCTTTCAGAGGAAGATGCGCTGAAACTCCTCAGTTTGAAATCAAGAGATAATGCCAGAACACCATTCCAGTGGTCTGACAAACAGTATGCCGGATTCAGCAATTCTGAGCCCTGGCTCTTGGTCAATCCGAAATATAGAGACATTAACCTGGCAGCTCAGCAAGATGATCCGCATTCAGTATTCTCTTTCTATAAGGAGCTTATACAGCTTAGAAAAAATGAAGATTATCTCGATACTATAGTTTACGGTACTTTTGAACCATATCACGAAGAACAGAAAAACTTACTTGCATATAAAAGAACCGGTGACAAGACTATCCTTATAGCAGCTAACTATCAGGCTGAACCTCAGAAGCTGGAGCTTGATGCTGCTGTTAAATCTATCCTCCTGTCAAACCGTGATGAGATCATATATGACGACAGTTATATATACCTTGATGGTTATGATTTTGTGGTGGCTGAACTAAAGGATAGATAAGAGATAGATAAGATAGATGAGATGCTGACTGTATATGTATGTTTATTGTAGAATAAAAATGTAGAAAGGGCTTGCAAAAAACATGTGAATATTCCGGTGCGGCGGAGCCGCCATTCCGGAAATTTGGAAACCGCGAATCCGGAACAGGAAACCGCCACACCTAATTATTACCAGTGCGAGTTTACTCGCTTAATCTTGGATCCATGCCGTAAACTTCTCGCATAGATCTGTTATTGGCTGGATCAACAGGAACGATGTTGATTTTATAAGCAGCATACTTGATACGATCCAGAATAGCCTCAGCCAATGGACTGTCATCTCCGCCAAGTTGGTCAAACCATCCATTGAACTCATACTGAGAGCAGAAGATAGTGGATGATTTCTTACGTCTGTGATGAAGCAGTTCCAGGATGTCGTGCTGCTCGTTCTCAGTTGGTTTTAACAGTAGCCATTCATCAATGATAAGAAGAACAGGATTTGCATACTTCTTCTGTACCTTGACATAAGAACCGTTGTCTCGAGCCATTTCGAGCTCCATCAAGAGATCCGGCAGACGTACATACTTGGTTTTATATCGCTGTTTGCAAGCCTCCATACCAAGAGCGCATGCCATATATGTTTTACCGCTTCCGGTTGCGCCGGTGATGAAGATGTTCCTGTGATCTGTGATATACTCACAAGTCCCGAGCCTTTGGATAAGTTCGCGGTTAAGTTTTCTACCGGATACGTAATCAATATCTCCGATATATGCATCCGGCTGATCAAATCCGGCGCCTTTTATAAGACGCTTAAGGCTGTTGGATTTTCGGTTGTTATACTCGACATCTACGAGCATACCGAAATGATCTTCAAAGGACAGATCTTTCATACGGGGATCATCCTTTTGGTTGATGAATGCATCTGCCATGGAGGTCAGGCGCATCTCTATCAGCTTATCAATTGTACTTTGTATGGTCATTTTTCTTACCTCCTATAATAGTCAGCTCCGCGTGTGATTGCGTGAGTGTTTGCTGAAGATGGATTAGGATTTGTATCTTCCGTAGGTTTTTCCAAACCAGCCGCAAGAATGTTTTTGATACTCTTGTAACTGGGAGATGCAGTATAGATCAAAGCCTTTTTGCATGCAGCTTCCAGATGTTCAGGAGAATACTTTTCTGCCATCTTTAAAAGCCCCATACAGCTTCGATATGACTGCTGTTCCACCCTCTGGGAGGTAAGTATTGCATTGATAACTTCGCCGGTACATGGACCGATCTGATTTGCCCATCTGCGGAAACGATCACCGTTCCACTCAAGGTACTGCTGATGTTCCGTGGGCATGTGTTCAGTAATTGTGCTGTATTGCCCCTTTCTCCCATAGAGTTTTCTATGAGATGCGATACGGTTTTGTTTATAAAAGATTTCTATCGATGTTGCGGTTACCCTCACATCCACCTTACGTCTGATGTATTCGTAAGGTACGGAGTATAGCATTCCATCAATGGATATGTGATAATTGTACTGAACGGTGGCTTGTTTCCAATCCGCCAGTTCGTAAGGGGTAGCAGGTAACGGTGTCAGCAATGGCAGTTCTTCGTCGCGGAAGATCTCGTAACGGCTCCCCTCTTTCTTTTGGAAAGGGCGATGTACGAAGCCTTCAAGTTTTCTGCGGATAGCTTTGTTTAATTCAGCCAGCGAGAAAAACTGTTCATTGCGAAGCGCTGCTGTGATCCATGTCGAGATAATGCGAACCGTTCCTTCGGCATTTGGCTTATCTTTCGGAGCACGTACACGTGCCGGAATAATAGCGGTGTTATAATGCTCAGCCATTTCATGATAAACGGTATTGATCTGTTGATCGTTCCACTTGTTGTTATGAATAACCGCGGTTTTACAGTTATCAGGTACGAGAATCCTTGATACACCGCCGAAGTACTCATACATGTGGACATGAGCATTAATCCAGGATGCCTGCTTTTCATCAGGGAAAGCTTCAACATAAGGATACTGACTGTAAGTTAACACACCAACAAAAAGGTAAGCATTGATGATTTCGCCGGTGTCAGGATCTGTGATATACGCCGGATCTCCAGCCCAGTCCACCTCGATCTGTTCACCAGGTTTACGGACTATATGCATCGTCGCTCTGCGCTTTTGCTCATCCTGCTGGATGTGATAGCAGAACTGTGAGTACATCAATGGGTTGTCTCCGTTGAGCTTACAGTCTTTAAGATACTCTGTCCAAAGGAGTTTCTTGTTAACGCCATTACGGAGTAGTTCCTTCCGGATGTATTCATAATCCGGCATACGTTTGGGAGAAGAATTTCCTTCTTCAGAAGGGAACAGAATCCCCTCGATTACCGCATCTGTGTAAGATGCCGGTAGCGGCCATGCTAAATCTTTTTCTTTGGCAGCGGCCAGGACCTTGTTGACGGTCTTTTTTGAGACACCACAGCTGGCAGCAATCTTTTCCTGACTTAGTTGCAGGAGTGGTTGAGCCAACCTGATGATCTCACGATACTTGGTCATATATTTGACCTCCTTATAATGAATTTACGTCAGTGACGCATAATTTCATTATAAGTTCTGTATCGCCGGAATCGCGGTTTCCAACTCCGGAATATCGGTTTCCTATTTTCCGGAATCAGCGGTTTCCTAGTCCGGATTCACGGTGTAAAACCGGCCGGAATACTCAACATGTATGTATAACCTAAACTCTACCAAAATTATACTCGGAAATATTTGAAAGTATAAAAAGTATTGAAAAATCGCCATATATCAGCATGTTTTCTTTGAAAAGTCACTCCAAAACGAGTATAATTATACTCGGAGGTGATGAATATGTATGTAGGTAAAGGTGAGTCAGTAGCGTTACCAACAACAGGACATCTTCACATACTGAAGACAGGATATGTCTATTGGGAAA
>SVDD01000051.1:0-15218 GCA_015057945.1 Lachnospiraceae bacterium
CTTGGCTGCATAAAAACAGCGTAGCAGCCATAAAACTGCTACGCTTAAAAAGTCTAACTTTTTGGGGTCACCTCATTATGAAGTGTTCACCATTTTCTTTTTTATGATTTACATGTCCGAAGCTGATCTCTGACCATGTCACCTTACGGGGCTTCTCCTGTATACCACGCTGTAAAATCTGAAGACGAATTCGTTTCCGGTCCATGCGTGTTTACTTTACAGTCTCCCCTTCTCCATGGGACTTTAGCGGATTTGCCTTTTTTGCATGTTCCTGAAGCTCCTTCTTCTCGTTCTCGATCTCCCAGTGAATAAGGAATGTAAGTAATCCTCTAAGCAGGATGATAGCTCCAAGGATTCCGAGCTCTCTCCATTCTCTTACAACTACGGTACGAAGAACCTCACCGCCCATCTTGAACTCAAGTGCCAGTGCTATTCCCTGAGCGAGATCAAGTCGCACATGCTGATCCTTATGAATCCATCCGAAGAAACAACGGAGTGCACTCCATACAAGAACCGTAATTCCCACCATCTCAAGCATTATGGTACAGAACGTTACGACATACTCCAGCACCATCTCAAGATTTTCAATCAAAACTCCCATAAATATCCCCTTTTTGCCAATTAAATTTATGTATTAATAATTATACAATTAATGTTGTCTCTTTTCTATTAATTGAATCAATTATCTCTGCCAATGCCTCTATCTGCTCTTTTGTGGTTGCCCATGAAGTACAGAATCTGACCACCATGTTCTCCTCATCGTATGGCTCCCAGACAGTATAAATCACTTCTTTAGCATCCAGCTCTGCAAGAGCCTTTTTAGGCATGATGATGAACTGCTGATTGGTTGGAGAGCTGATGAAAAAACTGTATCCCCGATCAGCAAAAAGCTTTTTAAGTTCTTCAGCTCTGTCGATGGCATTCTTTGCTATCTCCGTATAAAGAGCGTCAGTAAACAGTGCGTCGAACTGAACACCGTTCAAACGTCCTTTTGCCACCAATGCTCCATGCTGCTTTATCATGGTGACCATCTGTTTGGGGGCATTGCCCTTAGGATAGACCACAGCTTCTCCGCAGAGTGCTCCCACTTTGGTTCCGCCAATGTAGAAGACGTCGGTAAGTTCAGCTATATCTTTGATCATGACATCGGTAGTTTTGCTCATAAGCCCATAACCGAGTCTTGCTCCGTCAAGAAATAAGGGCAGCTTCCATTTTCTGCATATCTCCGAAATGGCTGTCAGCTCCGATTTACTGTAAAGAGTTCCGTATTCAGTCGGATGGCTTATGTAAACCATACCGGGGAAAACCATGTGATCATGATCGGAATCTTCGTAAAAGCTCTTCACAAGATGATCCAGCTCCAAAGCGTCAATCTTGCCATCATGAGCCGGCAATGCCATGACCTTATGACCTGTGTACTCTATGGCACCTGCCTCATGACAGTTCACATGACCGGACTGTGCAGATACCACACCCTCATACATCCGGAGAGTGGTGTCAATAACGGTCTGGTTTGTCTGAGTTCCTCCGGTCAAAAAGAATACATCGGCATCGGGACATCCGATAAAATCCCTGATTCTGTTTTTAGCGTTCTCTGTGTAGGTATCAGTTCCGTAGCCTGTCAGCTGTTCCATATTGGATTTCGTAAGAGCTTCAAGTACCCTGGGATGGCATCCCTCTGTGTAATCACTTGCAAAGTTAAGCATTTGTCACCTCGTTTAGTTTTCTGTCATGATGTTGTCATTATGTCATATTGATTCATAAACGGGCAATTAAATTTTGCCCTTGCTGAATATTGTAACTCCTGTGAGCTCTTCACCGTACTTCGAAATATAGTCTCTTGCGATGAAGGAACCCATGCTGTGGCCATAAAGGAAGTATGGAAGATTTGGATATTTTTCAACGGTAATATCATGAAGCTTATCAAATAGGTGCATTTTAAGTAAGTAAAATTACTTCAGCTTATTCTTATTCACATCCTTTGTGATGAACACGATAACTATACCGTCGATATCAAGCTTCAGGATTCCGTCTTTCAAAGAACATCCGTCGGTAAAATCAGATACGCCGGCCTGCATTGAGAAGTCGTCTCCGGAACCTTTCCAGTACTCTATATCTCCCTTATTATTGTCTCCCCAGTAAAGGTAGCCGCTGCCGTCATCCTTAAGGGTCACATACCACTTTAGCATATCCTTCTCATCATCTTCAGGATAATATTTTCCTCCGAAGCAGTAACCGTAGAACCAGAACTTTTCTTCACCCTCTACCTCAGAATGGTCATCCTCAGACTTACTTCCCTTAGAGGTTTTAGCATCAGCTTTCTCCTTCTTTCCGTTTTTTCCTTCACCGGTTTTTTCCGACTTGCTGTTATTACTGTCTTTCTTGTCCTCGGATTTTGCATCACCGGAAACGGTTCCCACATCAAGATGCAGCAAATCTGTTTCAAAAACCGTCTTATACTTACTGTTGAGTCCCTTCAGGTCAAAATCCATCTTTTCGATCTTGTCTATCTTCTTTTTCTCCAGCTCCTCACCCTTTACCAGAGAAACATGATACCCGGTTTCCCCGGCATCAGCGTCAATATAGACAGCCGAGTCAACATAGATATCATTTATGTACATGGTTTTTCCTGTCACCATCAGCTTATCGTCCGTACCGTTCTTCATTTTCAGCCACAGCGCAATATTGCCCGTACCTTCTTCAACCAGAATATTGACTGCTGAAATCTCCACATCATTCTTTGAATATATGACCTGCTCCTCTATCTTGGGATCCCCAACCGAACCGGTCTCATTCATTTTACTCTTGACCCATGGATTCTTTACTCCTGCCCATGCCTCTGCTCCCATGACAACAACAAGCAGCATAGTAAGCAGCGTTCCCCATGCTCTCTTTCCTGATCTTTTCATTGATATACCCTCCTTAGGCAAACAAAATATATCCCGACTTATCGATACTATATATGTATATATCGTCATTATCAGGTCCATAGATAACCCGGCTAAGGTCCTTTGTCTTTTCTCCTTTCACTGAGTTTAAATTTCCGTAGGCAAAAAAAGCCCCTTGCCGAAGACACATCTGCCTTCAGCAAGAGAACTTTTATCATTGATACTATTTTACATCTTAATCGTTATGAAGAATCCGGTTATTCCACCGTGTCCAGCACGACAACATTGTCCCTGCCCTTATATCTGGCATCAAGCTTTCCGTCTGTGATCAGTATCACATCACGGAAATTGGCAAAGCGAATAGGGTATATCTTCTGGAACTTGCTTGCGTCACAGAGAACATAACAGTCTTTGGAATGCCTCATGGCCTCCTGCTTCACCAGCGCCTCGTTAAGGTCAGGTGTTGTACACCCGGCTAAGAGTTCCACTCCGTTGGTACCCATAAAGCACTTGGTGAAATTGTACTTCTGTAAGGAAACTATGGTCTCATTACCCACAAGAGCTTCCGTGGAATTTTTGAGTTCACCGCCAACCAGAATCACGCGACAGCCTCTGCGGGCCAGCATAAGAGCATGGCCGACAGCATTGGTCACATAACCCATGGCGTCCTTGGAAAGGAACGGGATCATGGCTTCAGTGGTGGTACCTGCATCGAGATATACGAAATCATCAGGACCTACCAGAGATGCCGCGTACTGTCCGACCTGATGCTTCTGCTCAACTGCGTGGCCGGACTTATCCAAAAACTCTTCTTCCTTAACATTGACATTGAAATCATTCAGGACAGCGCCGCCGAAAACCTTTGTCAGTGCTCCTTTCTGATCCAGCTCTGTCAGATCACGCCTGATGGTAGATTCGGACGCGTCAAATGCCTCCGTAAGTTCCTGTAAGGTGACGCTGCCTTTCTGCTGTAATAATTTCAATATTTCAGTTTGTCTTTTTTTAGCTAACATAAGACAAAATTATACTACTTTCTTCTTGAGAACTCCAAGTAAAAATGCTCCTGCTACTGTTCCTGCAACGAGGGATACAAGATAGAGAACCGCATTTCCTACTACAGGGAATACGAAGATTCCGCCGTGAGGTGCCATAAGGGTACATCCAAAGGCTACTGAAAGAGCTCCGGCAAGGGCTGAACCTGCGATACATGACGGAAGTACATGGATAGGATCTGATGCTGCATATGGGATAGCACCCTCTGTGATGAAGGCAAGACCCATGATGAAGTTTACAGGACCGCTCTCACGCTCCTCCTTGGTGAACTTGTCCTTGAAAAGGATAGTTGCAAGGGCGATGGCACATGGAGGAACCATACCGCCGATCATAACTGCTGCCATGATGTCATAGTTGCCTGCTGCTATTGAAGCTACACCGAAAACGTAAGCTGCCTTGTTGAAAGGACCACCCATATCGATGGACATCATACCTGCAACGATTACTCCGAGAAGAATCTTTGATGTACCGGACATGCTTGCGAGACCGTCATTAAGAGCTGTGTTGATCCAGCCGATAGGAGGCTCTACGATGAAGTTCATAGCAAGACCGATGATAAGTATTCCGCAAAGAGGATAGATAAGAACAGGTGCTATCTTCTCAAGTGACTTAGGAAGACTTGTACACATCTTCTTTAAGCAATTCATAACATAACCTGCGATGAAACCTGCAAGAAGTGCTCCAAGGAAGCCTGACTTACCGCTTGCTGCGATCATACCGCCTACGAAACCTACTGCGAGCCCCGGACGATCAGCGATACTTTCTGCGATGTAACCTGCAAGAACAGGAAGCATGAAACCGAATGCTACGCCACCGATACCCTTGAGTGTAGCTGCGAGTGGTGTGATGGAACCGAAGTTAGAACGATCTGCCTCTGCAAGAGCATTGAGATCGATGGAAAGACCGTCGATAAGGAATGCAAGAGCGATAAGGATACCTCCTCCTACTACGAAGGGGAGCATATGAGATACACCGTTCATAAGGTGAACATAGATCTTATGTCCTGCGTTTCCGCCGCTTGCAACAGTCTCCCTGCTGACCTTGCCCTGTGCCTTGTAAACAGGTGCGTCACCCTTTATGGCTCTTTCGATAAGCTGAGGAGCCTTGCTGATTCCGTCTGAAACAGGAACCTGGATGAGCTTCTTTCCGTCAAAACGGTCCATAGGAACCTGAGCATCTGCTGCAACGATGATGCAGTCGGCTTCAGCGATTTCCTGCTCGGTGAGGACATTGTCAGCACCTGCTGAACCTCTGGTCTCGACCTTAACGAAGCAGCCTGCTGCCTTCGCTGCCTTCTCGATTCCTTCCGCTGCCATAAATGTATGAGCGATACCTGTAGGACATGAAGTTACAGCAAGGATCTTCTTCTGTGCGGCTCCGGAAGATGCTCCTTCCTTCTCGGCATCCTTTGCATCTGCTGCATCAATGATCTTCAGGAATTCATCTTCGTCCTTGGCATTTCTGAGTGCATTTACAAAATCCTCATCCATAAGGAGTCTTGAGAGCTTTGAGAGCACTGTAAGGTGAACATTGTCCTTGGTCTCAGGAGCAGCGATAAGGAAAAGAAGGTGTACCGGATCTCCGTCCAGTGAGTCATAATCAACTCCGTCAGGAATGACCATTGCTGCAAGTCCTGCTGACTTTACGCAGTCACCCTTTCCATGTGGAATTGCAAGTCCGTCACCGATTCCTGTGGTTGACTCCTCTTCTCTTGCAAATACCTTCTTCTTGTAAGCCTCAGGATCTAAAATGTTTCCGCTCTTCACCATGAGCTCAACTGCCTGCTCAATGGTCTCCTGTTTGCTTCCCGGTGCAGCTTTAAGGTTAATGCTGCGCTTGTCAAGTAAATCTGTAATCCTCATAGTTTTCCCCTTTTATTTATATTTAATTAAAAAGCCGGTCATAATCACTCACGCCGATCTTTTTCATCTTTACATCGGTGCGGTGATATCATCAAGATACTGTGAAACTGCTGATTCAGCTCAGTCCGTCATACACCTTCATAACTTCTTCCTTAGTTGCCAGAAGCTCTGAAAATGCACTTGCACTGCCTGCTGAAATACCCATTCTGAAGGCGTGCTCATAATCCTTCTTTTCCTCGTAGCCTGCGATAAAGCCTGCCACCATGGAGTCTCCCGCGCCAACAGCATTAACAAGCTTGCCTTTGGCCGCCTCATGCATGTGAACCTCCCCGTTCTCATCGAGAAGTACCGCGCCCTCTCCGGCCATGGAAACAAGAACATTTACTGCTCCCTGCTCCTGAAGCTTGCGTGCGTAAGGCACAACCGATTCGCGGGTCTTGAGCTCTACACCGAAGATCTCCCCAAGTTCATGATTGTTAGGTTTGATCAGGAACGGATGGAACGGAAGTACATTCATAAGCAGCTTTTGAGTGGCATCTACTACAAAGCGAATACCTTTGCCCTGAAGCTGTTCCATGATGTCATGGTAAATGGTAGACGGCATACTTTCGGGAATCGATCCCGCAAGTACCAGCGTGTCACCTTCCTTCATACTCTGAAGCTGGTCCATCAGCTTCTTCTGTGATGCGTCATCTATGACAGGACCCATACCGTTTATTTCAGTTCCGTCATAGTCCTTCAGTTTTACATTTATCCTGGAGAAGCCGTTGTCTATCCTGATGAAATCATTTCTGAGCTTCATTTCCTCAAGTCTTCTTATGATCTCATCACCTGTAAATCCTGCAACAAAACCAAGTGCCGTATTTTCATGTCCGAGATTAGTCAAAACAGTGGAAACATTGATTCCCTTACCCCCCGGAAGCATCTGTTCCTGTGTGGTACGATTAGTCATACCCATGTCAAAGGACTTCATGGAAACAATGTAATCAAGGGAAGGGTTGAAAGTTACTGTATAGATCATTGCCGACCTCCTTTATATACCATCATAATACGTTCAAACTCGGTCATATTCAATCGTTTAAGTTCACAATTATTTCACATGTTTTTGTACATATTGTACACGTGCATTTTGATATGTACACTGTTTTGCATTGCATTGCCCATATACTAAGCCAATAACGAGCATACTCTGTCAAAATATGTCTAAATCATATTTGATTGCTTTAACCCAAACAAAAAAAGTGCGACTGTCAGAGTCGATCAGTCTCTATCAACTACACTTTTATGTTACTAAAAGAAGATCCCTCAATATGATAAGATATATAAAGAACTAAAAGATTCTATTGACCGATTATTGAACTTTTATTAAAGCTGCAAAAACTATACGCTGGCTATGTTTAGCAACTGTTAGAGATGAATCTGGGGGAATTTGAAATGAAAAAAAATAATTACAAGATAATGTATTTTGCCGGAATCTGGTCATTGATGCTGCTTTTCGCAGCTTCCTGCGGAAAGTCCGTTCCTTTGGTGTCTTCGTCTTCAGAAGATAATTCTCGCAGTGAGGTCAAAGAAGTGAAAGAAACCGAAACGGCAGAAACTTCTCCGGAAACAGAAGATGCCGGCACTGAAGCATCACAAAAAGAGACAGCCGAAGTTGCTGCCAAAAAAGAAGATAAAAATGAAATGACGGATCGCTTTATTTCAAAACTCTCAAGCGCTACCGGCATCACTCCGCAGGACATCAGGTACTATCTCGTGGATGATTTCGATAAGAACGGGAAATATGAAGGCTTTATGTTCATAGGAACAGATACAGATGAGGAATTAAACTCCTGCGAAGGTGAGGTATGGTTTGTTAATGAACGTGAATCCAGAAAGCTTCACGAAAAATTCAGTTTCTTAATAAACAAAGACAACAACATCTTCAGCATTATAGAAGGACATGACAAGAACTATGTTGCTTTCAGCGACCTGTATGTCACACAGGCTGTAACCAACATGTATTATATTGACGGAGATTCCTGTGAGGAATCAGCAGTATCAAAAATAGGTGATGCTGCCGTTGATCCTGACACAGGCGACCTGATCATTATAATAAGTGCCTATGACTGTTTATGCGAATATGACGCCGGTTCCAGCGAACCTATGTGGACAGGACACAGCTGGAAACCGTATTACTTCTATTACAGCAGAAACATCGGTGATTTTACTGAATATGGCGCTTCTGCTATGACCGGAGAGGAGCTTAATGCTGCCGTTGGATCAGACCTTGTTTCGGAGCTTGAAGGTATGGGATATACGGTGGACAGCATCATCAAAAGAGATAACGGAATAATCAATGTCAATTACTCAAAGACAACCGAAAACAATGATGGTTCAAGATCCATCGAATACAAAAACGCCACTTATGATACCCGTATAGGTGACTATGTAAATGCCTGGGGCGATGATGAAAAGGGCGTCCTTGCTTCAGATTTTGGCGGAATTTATGAACAGAATGTCTAAATTCACCATCTGATTTTTAAAAATCAATATGAATGTCTCTCTATATACCTGGCCTTACGTTCTTCTCTCTTTGCCGCTCTTCCCTTTTCGTCAAGCTGCGGTAAGGAGCCGGACTTGTTGGCATAGCGCCATGCTTTAAAGCTTTCAGACAGTGCCTCGAAAAACGTAAGCAGTTCAACACCCTTCTCTCTGTCTATCATAGTAGGGCGCATCATGGTAAGGCCGAGACTTATGAGAACACCTATACCTGTATCTATGATTCTTGCGATGGTATATGAGACATATCCCGCTTCCGGCTGGGTAAACATAACAACGAAGTAAATAACGGTTCCCGGCTGGATAGCATTGTTCGCGCCAAGGATAAAGTTAATATACATTACGAAGAAAAGTCCCAGACACATATACAGCTCACTAGGAACTCCGAAGGGGGCCGTGTAATACAGCCAATATGAGGGAATAACCACCAGACCACCGATAAACGTACCGACGAATCTGTTAAATCCGTTATGGAATCCCTCCTGAAACTGGCTGCCCATACCGTATACTGCACCTATAAGTGCAAAGCAGGGATTACGGTCACTTAGAAAATATCTGTATATGATCGCAGTCACAAGACAGGCGATAACTGTACGAACTATACGGTTACCGAATTTAGGTCTCAGAAAACTGTATTCCTTTTCTGTCTTAGTCTCCGATACCTGCTCGGTTGCAGTACCTTCCTCAACAGCTTCAATAGCCGGAATATCGATACTGTCCTTTAAGCAGTTCTTTTCTTCACTTAATTCTGCATCCTTGCTGATTTTGGATGATTCTCCGAGGGTTGATGCGTCCTTCATAGACGTAGTCTCCTTTATTACTGTCTCAAAAAACATAGACGAAGTAAAACAAATCTGTCATCTTACCAAGCTAAAACTTATGATCACAAATCTTATCAGAGTTCAACAACCATCTGTTCACGTTCGATTTCTTAATAATCTATAAAGATTTTAGTCAGTTTCTGTTTTTTTTCAAGCACTTTCAAATCTATTTAATTGAAAGTTTTTAATTAGATACAATTTTAAATTCCTACTAGAACACTAGAATTTTTTTAAATCAACTATTGACACATCGGATGTTATAGTATATATTGTATACATCAGTTAGTTAAGACTAATTGATACGTACTCCGTAGTGCACGTCCTCCTGACCATAAGCGTGCATCTATGGAAATCTCCTGAAATAATAGACTCAACAAAACTTAGTGTTCACAAAAATACCTGCTGGGCGAAACCGCGCAGGTATTTTTGTATCCGTAAATATTTTCTCCATCAGGAAACCAATGGAAGAATATATGAAGTCCATAAATGGCTTATGGGCATCGCAAGAACCATTGCAGGTATCATGTCCGCGATGGGGAAATCCTTGACCCTGATTATTCTGAAGCCAGTGGCTACAAGAAGAATTCCTCCGCAGGCCTTGAAATCATTTATCATGGAAGGACTGCAGTAAGGGTAGATAACTCCTGCAAACACGAACAGCAGCATAAATATGATAACCTGCGGGATAGCGATAAAGCATGTCACAATCCCCAGGCTGCAGGCAAATATAAGGGAAGTTGCTATATCAAGTACTGACTTTGCAAGAAGGATACTATGCTCCCCTGTCATACCTGAAACGATACTTCCGTATATGCCTGTACCGCTCGCGCAGAAAAGAACGATGGCCGTCACCAGCTGCTTCTTGTATTCCTCATCATTTCCTCCCTTACCCTTAAAGAATTTAGAGATAGCCTTTTCCATCAAAAGTCCGCCCGCAGAGATCTTCTCCCCAAGACGAATCAAAAGACCTATGGAAGTTCCCAGTATTACCGAAAGCATAACCGCCGGCATGTTGTTCATAAGAACTATAGAACTTATTCCCATAGCCATGGCACAGGCCCCGAAAACCGTATTCATACTCTCGATCAATCTACGTGACAGCCTGGAACCTACCACATTCCCTATCATTCCACCAATCACAATCGATAACGCATTTACTATTATACCTATAGGCATCCCATGACCTCCTTACAAACAATAAAAGATGCATCTCCGCAGAAGCCTACTCCTAACACGAGATGCACCTTGCAATCATAACATGGTACTTTATTAATTTCTATGTGTAATATACTGTATTTAGCATCTATACATTAAATCAAAGTTATGAATATACCATACTAAATTATTTATTCATCGGTTTAAGTATACAGACAAATGAAATGATCCCATCCTTCCAGAAAGCGCCAATGCTTCCCTTATACTGCTTCACTATAGTTTCAGCAATGGAAAGGCCTATACCATAACCGCCTCTGTCAGTATTGTGGGACTTGTCTTCTCTGTAAAATCTCTCAAAAAATCTTTTGTAATCTACATTGGCACCATCCTTAAAGTTATTTGAAACCACAAGCTGGACACCCTTTCCCTTCTGTGAAAGTGAAACTGTAACCTTTCCCTTCTCGTCACAGTATTTTATGGCATTGTCTATAAGCAGGGATGAAAGCTGACGAATGGATCCGTCTGAAGCTGTCATTTTCACATCCTCACGAACCTTGTCTTCAAGCGTCTTACCATCGGTCTCCGCGATGGCCTCAAAGGTCTGAACCGTTTCTCTTACTGATCTTGTAATATCACATTCCTGCATCACAACGGAATTTTCACTTTCATCAGCTCTTGCGATCATAACAAGATTTTTTATCAGTCCGTTCAGTCTGTCCACCTGTCTCATGGTGGATGTGGTCCATTCGCTTTCCCCGCTGAGCATTTCCATCATTTCGGTGTTGGCTCTGATTACGGCAAGGGGCGTTTTCAGCTCGTGGCTGGCATTGGTGATAAACCTCTTCTGAAGCTCCATATTTCTCACTTCGGAAGCGATGGCCCATTTGGAAAAGATACCTGTGATAATGGCTGCAATAATGATGCCTACCAGAATGAGGCTCATGGAAAGGAATATGATTCTGGAGCTTCCCTGTATCATATCCGAACTGTCCAGATAGACCACGATGGTCTCCCCTGTTGAAAGATCTGCCACCGTATAGTAGTAGTCCCCGTATCTCCCGAAGTTTACAGGCTCTTCCAATGCTTTGGCGCCATAGATTTCCGCTTCTTGCGGCGATACAGCAGCTATATGATTGGTGATGACCTTGCAAATGCTCTGCTCATCATCGTAAATAATTGCAAAATATCTGGTAGTGTAATAGAATTCGGGATTCGATGTATTCTCATAGGTCTCAACATTAAAAATCTCATTGAGGAATCTGATGACATCATAACTTGAATGAGGCTCCTTATCCTTTTCAGTATTAGTCTCCGCCCCGGGAAGATAACCTCCGTTATTGACTATATACTGAAGGGTATTTCTTATGTTTTTTCTGGCGAGATAATAGTTGGTTCCTGACAGAAGCCCCACGATCAAAAGCATTGTTACAGAAAGCGAACAAAAAGAAACCAAAACAAATTTCCATCTCAATTTTTTTATTCTGACTTCATTCATCCAAAACCTTCCTGTTATTTCACTTACGTATCAGCCTGTATCCATCCATACTTTCTTCTATACATACCTCTGACGATACAGCATTCAGCTTGCTTTTCAGATATTCGATGTACAGTATCACCGTCTGCGCTGTAGCATCCTTATCATTTTCCCATACATGGGTGAGTAAAAAATCGCTGTTCACAGAATGTTCCGTATTCAGCATCAGCATCTGCAAAAGTTCAAATTCCTTCACAGAAAGCCGTATGGAATTTACAGATTTAAGTTCAAATGTCTCTCCGTCCAGCGTAAGATCACCAAATGAAATCTGTTCACTTGTGTAATCCTTTTTCCTTCTGGTCATGGCTCTTACTCTTGCAAGAAGCTCCTTCATGGCAAAGGGCTTCGTGAGATAATCATCAGCTCCCGCGTCAAGACCTTCAACCCTGTCATCAATATCCGATTTCGCCGTAAGAAGCAGTACCGGAGTGACTATGTTTCTCTGACGGATATGCTTCAGAACCTCAATCCCGTCCATCTTCGGCATCATGATGTCCATAACTATACCGTCATAACTGTTTTCCATAGCATGATTAAGTGCCTCTTCTCCATCCAGACAGGAATCAACCTCATAACCCTCATGTCTTAGGGCCATGGTCAGAACTCTATTCAGATCGTAAGTATCTTCTGCAAGTAAAAGTCTCAAATCATTCTCTCCGTTATTCGTTAGTCTTAAAATGCTTTATCACCTGCGGGTTTAACTGCAAATCGATTCATCGTCAGTAGGTGCTTTCGGAAATCATCAGTAGTGCATATTTTACTTCCAAACAGATTATCGTCATTATACAGGTCCTAACGTATCTCTGTATTTGCCCATCTTACCAACTATATCTGCACATATTTCAGAAGACCATCCTCTGACTCAGGATTTTTTCATGCCGCTCATCATCATATCCTTGATGGTCTGCATGGACAGGTCAGTAGACGCAAGCTCATCAGCACACCGTTTCAGCTCGGCAATTATCAGATCATCATTCTGTGTCTTTATCTTTTTATAATGAATATGATGTTCCAGCGCAGCCCATGTGTCCTGAGATATGGTCCTCAGCTGTATCTCCGCATAAACCTTTCCGCCTATCTTTAAAATCAGATGATAGCTTCTGTAACCATTGGGCTTTGCATGTTTTATATAATCCTTTTCTTCAACTACTTCGCAGTAGTCCAGATTCACAAGATGATCTCTGATGGCATAAACATCCTTTATAAATGCACATACCACCCTGACTCCCACTGCATCATGAATCACCTGAAGAGCAGATTCCTCAGTTTCCGGAAGTCCCTTACGCCTGCACTTCTCCCGCATGCTCTCTTCTGTTTTAATTCGATAGATCAGATGTTCGACAGGGTCCATACCATCGTCCTGCTTCATCCTCTCGCGCACAGTATTTATTTCATCAACCAGAAACTGCATAGCCTTTTCGAGATCAGGCAGATGCTCACCGTATATACTTTCCATATTTACTCCGCAAATTAACTTTAGTGCCTGTATATCCAATTCAATGAGCTAAATTAGCTATAGTTTACATCAAAAGTATGTCTATTCTTTGAAATCGCTAATGTTCCTGTTTTTTATCCTCTTGCTTCCCGGCATAATTGCTTCCATCGGACAGATAAGGATACATAAATGACAACCCACACAGCGGCTTCCGTCCAGCTTAGGTTTCCTGTTTTCAAAGCTGATGGCCTGATGTCCGCCATCACTGCATGATATTACGCATCTTCCGCAGCCGATGCATTTGTCATGGTCAAAATGAGGGAACAGTACAGTATTTCTATCAAGTACATTTGTTGATTCGCTCACTGAATCAAGACCTGTACCTATCAGATCCTTTACAGAATCGAGCCCCATCTGTGCAAGATAGTAATTAAGTCCTGCTTTCAACTCATGAATGATCCTGTATCCGTATTTCATTACAGCAGTAGTCACCTGTATGGAATCCGCACCCAATATCATGAACTCTGCAGCATCCCTCCAGGTCTCTATTCCGCCCATTCCGCTCAGATGCATTCCTTTTAATTTAGTGTTCTCCTTAAGCTCAGTGATGAATCTAAGCGCAATAGGTTTAACAGCATTTCCGCTGTACCCTCCTACTGCAGAATGTCCCTTGACTGCAGGATATGACACACGGGTATACAGATTTACACCGGTAATGCTTTTAATCGTGTTGATAGCAGCCAGTCCATCCGCACCGCCTCTCAATGCCGCTTCAGCCGCAGGGCTCATAATGTCCACATTGGGAGTCAGCTTTGCAAGAACAGGAATAGTAGTCCTGCTTTTTGCTGCTCTTGTGAATTTTTCCACCAGCTCAGGAATCTGCCCTATATCGGATCCCAGCCCATCCTCTTCCATATTCGGACATGAGAAATTCAGCTCAATGGCGTCAGCGCCGTTTTTCTCACATTCTTCTGCAAGATAAGCCCATTCCTCTTCATTCTGTCCCATGATGGATGCCAGGATAAACTTACCCGGATATTTTTCCTTCAGCCTTCTGAATATATCCATGTTCTCCGCCACACTGTGATCCGAAAGCTGTTCAATATTTTTAAACCCGATTATGGTTCCGTTGTCTCCTTTTAAAGCCGAATATCTAGGAGATGCCTCATGAATGTCAAAATTGCATATAGTTTTAAAGCATACTCCTGCCCAGCCTTCTTCGAAGGCCCTTGCACACATGTCATAGGTAGATGCTACGACTGATGATGACAGCAAAAAAGGATTTTCTATAGGTATGCCGCATATATCACACTTCAGTCTTTCTTCTGATTCAGGGAGAGCTATTTCGGCTTCCGGTCTTATCTCCTCAATCATCCTTGTCATCAGCTTTTTAATGTTTACCTTATAGGGACTGATGCAGGCATTTTCACATGGTGCATCGCAGTTCGCACACGGATTCACTTCCGGAAGTCTCAAAGCTGACACGTCTTCATCATCCATCCATATACCGAAAAGTGCTTCTGCAGGATCCATTACCGGACATGCCTTACTGCAGGGTGCATCCTTGCACAATGAACACGAAATCATATCTAAACGAGCAATTTTATTTTTAACTACCATAATAAACTCCATTCTTCCGCATTTTCCCGACGGTACACATATCTATATATTTATACGATACTATTTCTGAAATAAATAAGTCTATTATGGCAGCATACGAAAAAAAGCTACAGATCCAATAGAATCCATAGCTTTCATATAGCGACCCGGGACGGAATCGAACCGACGACCTCCGCCGTGACAGGGCGGCGCTCTAACCGACTGAGCCACCGGGCCAGAATCTTTATCGCGCCTTGAAAACTGCACACCACATTATCAATTATTCTCAGTAATCCATCATTTCCATATCCGTAAATTCAACCTCATTGG
>SVDD01000052.1:0-15178 GCA_015057945.1 Lachnospiraceae bacterium
AAATGAGGCGCTCATTTAAAACAAAAGTGACTGAATTTTCAATGAACTTTTGACTGAATTTTCAGTTGACAAATACATAACCGTGATTCCGCTCACCTGATACTCACGGATACTGTTTTCCCTTCTGTCTTCGAAGAGTCCTTTTCTCGACAGGATCAGTTCGTTTACGAACTTCTTCACCCCTTTGACCATTATCACGAACTCATACCCGCACTTGTCCATGAAATGGATGTTCTCTTCACTGAAGTATCCATGGTCAAGAATGAAGCCGACATTCCTGTATCCATATCCCTTTGCCTTTTCGAGCATTACCTGAAGCTGTGCGATATCAGTGATGCTTCCGGGATAATCCTCATAAAATAGAGGTAATGAATTATCGCAGTCATAAGCTACGGCATAATTAACTATCGGCTTACCCTGGTCGTCCTTTGCATGGCCGTACTCAACCAGATCAATGTCCCCGGCATCACAATTCTTGTTTGTTGAATCGTAGGATATATAGACCTTCTGTCTGTGATCATGCTGCAGATTCCACTGGTTCAGAAACTCTACAGCCTGTGACTGACTGATGCCATTGATAAAATCGCTCACTTTTGAATCGCTGTATATCCTCATCGCTTTAGTAAACATAGGATGGTCAAATGCATAGTCAGGATAATACTGATTAGCGTTGTTCTCAGCTATTATGCTATACGCGGCAAGATCCAGAAAAAGGCCGGCATCGTCCCCTATGATATCGGCAAGCATATCGTCGAGGTGATAATCCTCAGCTACCTTCTTTATAGCAAGATATGGTCCGACCTTTAATACACCGCTTCGATCGGATATGTCCTTAGTCTCATGGATATCTGCATCCGGAAAGTACTTGAGGTAGTTTGTGTTGGGATACATCATGTCGCAGTCGCGACTCTCACATTTACCTATGGACGTGAGACTTCCAACTGTATATTTCTTCTTAGGGTCATATTGTCTCTCGTATGTGTAATAAACGTAAGTTATACCATCAATGGTTTTCTTCGAAATCCCCTTCTCGTCTTTTGGTATCGGAACAAGCTCCTTTAAGAACATATCGGCCTCCCCTGCAGAGCGTTATTTAACTCTCTACAATTCCACCACGGATTCATGCCAAAATCCAGGTTTTTCGGCGTAAATCCGTGTTTTTTTCGATATTTTTTTAGCCGCGAGTTAATCTTTCAGGAAATTCACATCAAAATCATTCATTTTGAATGATTGACTTTGACTGGTGACAGGCACCTCATTCCGGTGCTCAATCACTATCCCTGCAACCATGCTGTCTACGCTTCGTGTAGCACGCGTTACCATGCCACACGCAAGACTCGCTTCCGATGCTGCGGCTTACAGCTTATCAGGCGGACGTTTGCAATCCGATATATGAAGCGCCCTTAGCAGGGCGCACTGACAGGCATCAATGTGCCCTTTCCTTACCATAATAATTTCAAGTAACAGACTGTTTAAAGACTAATTAGTTTGCTTTCACTTTTTTAATATCTGTTGCTATGACATTGACTGCAAATCGTTTTTGTTTAGATCTCATTGCAACGTTGGTTAGTATCATCTCAATTAAAAGCGTAATAATTACATTGCACGAAAAAGGGATAATTGAGAACAAGACAAGTGCAAGGTAAATAATACTTATCCACAAAGTTGCAACGCATAGGTCTCTACACAATAAATAATCTCTGTTCGAAACAAAGACCATTGGACTAAATTCCCAAACCTTATAGATCCCATACCATGTAGAATTAGATAAACAATACTTGTTCTTTAATTCAAGCTTATCTAATTCATCAAAGACTGCCTTATATTTTTCTTCAAACTGTTGAATTGTAAACCTATTATCTTTAATTCTACCATTTCTGATATCATCAAATATAGTTTCTCCCGGCAGTTTCCTACATAGCATGCATATCTTATCTTTACAATCCCCCGGTACTATGGCATCTAACAAGAACAAATAGACATATAATACCGATGAGAGAATGCAACTGACCATTAGCTCTTTTCCAATTTCTATCAATACATCTATTGATGTATCATCCAAATTATTATATATGCTTCGAATAACTCCAGTAAGAAGCGTTATTACCAAAGCATTTCCGATAGCATAGTATTTTAATTCTTTCTCTCGATAGTCCTTTAGATTCTTATCCATATTCTACCACTCCTCGACCCAATGGTTAAAATCTAGATTATCAGTTGATTTATAAAAATCGTTTCGTCTTGGCATATCCCCGCTATGATGCCATCTTATACCTCCATCCGTTTTGAACACCTTAAATCCTCTCCGAATGTAAGCATTAACCACAACCTTTCTTGGATGATCAGAACCTTCTGCCACAGAAACATATGCAGTTTTATTTGCTTCTTCGTTTTCAACCAATGGACTACCAAATAATTGATCTAGTAAAGCCGTAGAAACATTATGTCTTCCGCCATGATGAGGTATTTCGACAAATTTCACGTCATCCTTTAAAAGGATGCATTCGCGTCTTGCAGTGATTTCAGCATTTTCTAAAGATTCCACTCCTGCATCACCACAAAGTAACATTCCACCTCGATCTTTAAAGCCATATAGCACTATACTTGTATCATTTTCCGCATCTGTTTCTACATGTTCATCCCCAAGAGTTTCACCACTCCAAGATTCATAAGCACCATCTCTCAGTTCCTTACCATTTTCACTGAAAGAACACTCTTCTTTTATTGGTTGGATTCTTTGTGTTTTCTTTGATTCAATTACTTTTTGTAAATAGAATCCTCTTCCCGGCGAGAGTATCCTCAATACACCACCATCTATCTTTGTTCCAGCAAAAGCCGGCCTAATCTCTATTCTTTGTTTTCTTGCCTGCTTCTCAATATCATTAATTAAACTATAATCTTCTCGTAGTTCTTCTTCTAACGTTTTTTCGGTAGACCTTCCATCCGAATCTGCAATCTTTAGTAATTCATCTGTATAGAGCCAAGGCATATTCATGTATATACATCCTATTGAAAAATTATCAAGAATTATAGGTATGCCTGACACATGATCATTATGTGGGTGAGAAGCAAATACGTAATCAATATACTTTTGCGACTTATCCAACTTATCATCCGGGTCATTAAAATAGTATTTATTTAGATGATTTACCATCGCTTCACCATGTGGCTTAAATCCAGCATCATAAATAGCAATTTTATAATCACCATTACCATCTTTCCATCTAAAACATATTGCGTCAGCATCCTGTTTTGCTTCATTCTTCCCTACACCTATAAAATCAACCTCGTATGCTTCACATTTAGAAATACTTTTTATTATCATATTATTCTTTCCTTTTGATTAATAAGCATGTTTACATAACCCCACGAATAAATCTGTTATTCTAAACAAATATCTTCTCGTTTACAGTTCTCTGTCAAACCACTCTACCAACTATTTCTTAAGATTTTCGTCATCAATTCCTAAAGGTACCTGTCACCTAGTACATCGAATAATAAGTATCTGCCACATTTCGTGTTGTTAAATCACTGAAACATAAGCAGTTATAGCGAATTATGATGTATCAGATACTTAATAAATGCTATACCAGAAAAACTTAATCTTTTATTGGAATCGAATCAATAGCAACTATCAAGGTATAAGCATATCTTTTCGAGGCTTCTTCTAGCATCTTTTTTGTAATACCATATTTCCAAAATAAGACAAAAATATGTTTATGCCGAAGGACAAAATGTTTCGACTTGGTATATCCGCCACTGACCCATAAGTTGAGATAGAATAGATACATGTGAACAGGGCCAAGCAAATATTGATAATAATGCCAATCTTTTTATCTATAAGCAAATTCTTGCAAAATCCGCAATTGATATTCTCCTCAAGTACAAGATGATTATCACGGGTGTTATTCCTCAGGAACAACACGGCGCTTTCGCATAGAATGTGAAATTCCAAGGACGATGAAGGCGTGCTAAAGCCCGAAAAGGTTTTATCTAGTCTCGCAAGCTTTTTATAGTACCTGTTTTTGAGACTCTATCTATTGTAGGGTCATCAAGCTCTAAGTACTTTACAACATAGTTCTCTGAAATCTTGTTTGGAGGTGTCAAACTCCGCTGTAGGATCGGAACGTAATTAGTTAAAGCGAGTAAGATAGATATTGTAACGGCCGATGTAACGGTTGAATAAATTCCCTCGAAACAGAAAAAAATGGTTAAGGCAACAGGCCCAAGTAATATAACGCTTGGGCTTAGTCTTGCCCTGATGTTATATGCATCTAAAATGTCCAGTTTCAATTAGTAACCTCCTTATAACAAACGATATGCGGACTGTAATCTTGTTATTAAATCACCGGAAGCATTGTAAAAATCAAGTTCTGGATCAGATATATCAAAAGAAAAGCCAAAAGGTCGTCCATCATAGATATAACAATAATCATCTTCTGACATAGGTACATATATCTGTTTTTTCCATTTGTACTTTAATAGATGCCGTGATAGGCATGTCGTAGCTACAATTATTGTTTCTGGAATATCATTAATATAAAGATCCAAATATTTCATCACATAATTTGCATGCCCCGTTATAAATACTACATCTAAGTTAAACTCCCCAACGGAGATAAGAGGTATATAAGAACCTGCTTCATTACGTGGAAGAAAATACATGTGAAAAATGTCATATAGATATTCCTGTCGACCCGGGATTTCCGAAGACTGAGTATGATGCACTAAATATCTCAAGGCCTATCACCGTCCATTGAAATACGAACCGAAAGGACGAGATATCGCCAAAGTCGATTCGGTACAAATTTGATTTCCGTCAATCGTGTTATAGATAATATGACCTCGTGGGTGTTTTTTTCTCAAATCATCCGAACCTCCATTGCTGTCGCCAGTATTATCTGATACATAATAAATGGTGGACTTTTCTTTAGCATCAAATATAGATTCCGCTTGTTCCAATTTTCCATGATGGGGCAATTGAATAACAGAATGCGTTTTTATAGTATCTTCAATAGCTGTATAGCTACTGTCACCAGTCAGCAGAAGCTTTTTTCTGTATCCAATCACAACTGACAATTGAGCACTGACTGCATTCACAATAGTCTCTTTGTCTATAGTATCCCCTTCTCTACTGTCAATTTTCTTGGCAACAGCATTAAGAGCGTAATCTTTATCCGGGCCGATAATAGAGATATTGTTAGCAACATTAGTATCAGTAAACATATCTCTCAGTTTAACCCGACCGGATAACGAATAGATATTGTCATAGATTTCTTCGATACTTTTTTCAATTGACTCTCTTGTCCTTCGCTTGTCATCTATAATATCCAACAACTCATCTTTATACTTGAGCAGAAGTAATGTATATACATTGTTTACAAGCCCTTGATCTACCAAGTACGGAATACCATCAAAGTGATCGGAATCATTATGGGACAACACAATGTCAATTTTGCTATAGTTATGTTTTTTCATGTATTTTTCCACTTGTTTTGCATGCTCTTTGCAACCACAGTCATAGATAACCAGATCCCGACCGTTATCAACTATGATACAATCTCCGTTGTTTTTACTAGGATCGCTATAGTCCTTTGCACTAAGAAAAGTTATCGTCATTTTTTAACCTCCTACTATATGTCATCCCACTAAATGGAGCAGTTGTAAACATTTCAGTTAGCACTCTTTTGTTTCGTCTGCTAACCCACAAGGAACTGTACCACCCAAATCATAATAAGTCAACAAAAAAATTGCATCTAATACGTATATTTCGTTTTTGACGTAATTTTTCGGAGGTTGGTAAGTGTTCATCAAGCTTTTGAATTGACATAGTCGTCTTTTCAATGTATATTTCAAGATGATTGAAAGGAAAGGATAGAGTTGCTATATGTTAATCCGATTCGCCGTTTCTAATTTTCTGTCTTTTGATGGGAAGCAAGAATTGTCACTAGAAGCCGGCAAGACTCGAAAAAATCCAAATCGTATATATATAAATCGCAGACTTAGACTAGTAAAATGCGAAGCGTTGTTCGGAGCCAACGGTTCCGGAAAGTCAAATCTAATTAAAGCACTTCGATTTGTTCAATCTGTTCAGAAAGATGGATTTCCACGAGGTTTTTCAAATTGTTACTATCGTCTAAAAGAAGAGAAACGTCTTATTCCGTCTGAATTCGAGATAGAATTTTTATGCGAGGATAAACGATTCTGCTTTGGATTCACTGCGATTTTAAATACCGGAAGTATCGAAAAAGAGTGGCTGTATGAAACGACACCATCAGGCATTAGAAAGTATCTTTATGAACGAAATGTAACTGAAGAGTTTTTTTTAACTGGGAATTATTTCAAAGGTAAAGAAGCAATAGCAAAGATAAAGAGCTACGGTGAGGACAGTTCCAACGACCATGAAACCCTTTTTCTGACTATCATCAATAAGAGTAAAGGGAAAATGTTTTCGGATTATCCCGAACTTGAAATCCTGCATAAAATAGACATATGGTTTCAAAGAAGATTAACAATAAGCTTTCCAGAGGATATGTTAAAGGGATATCCATATTTCAGGAATTCAAATCTTCAGGAGATTGCGGATATTCTGAACGCCTTAGGTACTGGCATAAGTAATCTTAGGATTGTGGAAGTCCCAAAAGAAGTTGTAAAAAGTAAAATACCAGAGGAACTTTACAATGATATTATCGCAGATTTGGAAAAAGCGAATTCCAATGTAAAAAAAGAAGGCATAAAAAGGTTTCCTTCCATCATGGCCCGGGCCATTAAAGAATTCTATACATTTGAAATCGATGAGAATGAAAAAGTGTCTATTAAGACAATTGAGTTCGAGCATGAATCTCAGAATATTTACTTTAACTTGAATGAGGAGTCTGACGGGACAGCACGTATGCTTGATCTGATAGAAATCCTGTTCAAAATTTCAAATAATAGTATTTACGTAATCGATGAGATTGACCGTTGCCTACATCCAGCGATGACGACAAAAATAATCAAGTTGTTCCTACAGATGGCTGAAAACCGCAATACACAGCTGATTATTACAACACATGAGTCCAGACTGCTAAAGGATGATTTGCTTAGAAATGATGAGATCAGCTTTATGATAAAGACGGCAGTTGGCTCGACAATAATAAAGTCGCTGGATAAATATCAACTTCGTGCGGACAAAAAAATATATGAAGCTTTATTTGACGGAACATTGGATGTTCTTCCCGATTTTAACGAGGAAAAACTTCAACAAATAATCAGCTACAACTTAACAGATAGTAGTATGTAGTAAAACTGACGTAGTTTTGACAAAATCTCGCTCTCATCTGTGATTATGATTTTTATACGTATTTAAACGGATCTCCAAAGTTTAGTGGGGTTTCCCAAAGTTATTTAGTGTTTTTTGCACCCCCCTTTCTACATTTTTATTCTACAATAAACAGTTATTTAGGGTCAGACAGTGGGGTCTGAGATTGTGTTAACTTCCAGAAATTTTACAACTACACCCCTGTATAATTCACTCAAACAGCAGCTCCTCGTACGCTACCATCGCATCCTCGACATACTCCAAGGCCTCGTCATAGAGGCCTTTTTCCATGAGATACTTTTCTATAAACATCAGGCGTTTTTCCAGTTCTTTGATCCTTGCCTTCAGCTCAGGCTTTGTTACCCTCCGGTTATTGTTTTCTTTACTGACCATCTGAACCATCCTTATCCGGATCACTCTTGATGTAGCGCATGATGTTCTCAAAGCTTCTCTTGCTAGAGGCATAGTCCTTAAAAAGCTCATCGCTCTAGATTGATTTACTTAAGTCCAGCAGCCTCTTCATCTCAGCTGTCATCTTTTCGTATTGCTGCCGGTTTTTGCTGATCGCCTTTTCAAGTTTAGTGATCTTATCGTTCAATGCATCCTTGTTGACTGTACGTGCCATCTTATGCCCCCTTCAGTGCATCATTTATATATGCAACTTTATACTTTACATGACTCACCTCAATGTTGAATGCACTCAGGATCTCTGCCTGTGTTTTTGTCACTGCACGATCCAGTCTGTATTCTCCGTCAAGCTGTCTTGTCATCTCGATCTTTTCCAATTCCCTTATTGCTGCAGGAACAGTGAGATAATTCGGCTTCCTGGTCATTTCCTTCGCCTTGTCCTTAAGAGCAGTATATAAGCGAGATCTTATGATAAGCGCAATAAATGCCACAAAGATCTTATTTGCCGCCGCTTCTGAAGATGCTACACGCAGCGTATTGTTACCCAAATATGATTTGTCTGCACGGAACAGTTTCTCAGACGCATCACGGCTCTTATACAGTTCTATCGCTTTCTTGAAGCCCATTTCCTCTGATGAAATGATCGCAAAGTATCCGCACATCTCCAGCTCCTCACGTATCACATCAAGCTTAGGCTCTGCATAAACAAATACGTCCTTGTCATAGTGTATATAAAAGTAATGGTGGAACGTCTTGTTAAACTCACGTTCCTGGTTCCTCTGTCTGTCCAGCCATTCCTGCATGCTCTGTATGTTTTCTTCAAAGCGGCTTCTCTCCCCGGCAGCCTTGCCTGAATTGTAAAACAAATGGAAATAGCGTTTCTTACTATCGGATGCATAGATAAAGCTCTGTACTGTTTTTCCATATACTCCAAATTCTGAAACATAGCTTCCCCATTCACTCTCAAAAGTCCCCTTATGTTTCTTAATGATCTCATGCACTACATCTTTGATGCCTTTGACCATGATGATAAAGTCATAGCCGTTTTCATCAAGACACTTCAGGTTATCATGGCTGAAATAACCACGATCAAGTATAAAACCGATGTCCTTATAGCCATAACTCTTAACTTTGGAAACCATGTATTTGAGCTGAGATACGTCATTTATACTCCCCGGATACTGCTCATACAGAAGAGGTTCACGGTTATTTATGTCATACCCCACGGAATAGTTAAATACAGGTTCACCTGTATCGACCTTGGCTTTTCCATACTCAACTATATCAATGTCTCCGGCCTCGCTGTTTTTGTTTGTGGAATCATAGGAAATATAGATCTTATCGCGTTTGGACCGTTCTTCATTCCATAATTCAAGAAAACGGGTTCTCTGATCTTCGCTAAGATCCCTGAAGAAATCTGAAATAGTCGAATCACTGTACTGCCGCATATGGTCTGTGAAAAGAGGATGGTTGTACGCATAGTCCGGGTAGTACTGTGCAGCATTGCCTTCTGTCACGATTGAATATGCAGCAAAATCAAGAATAAGTCCACGCTGCTTAGGATCAAATACTTTATCAAGTTTTGTATCCAAGTCATAATCCTTGATAACTTCACGTATAGCCATAAATGTACCCGAGCGAAGGCAGCTACTCCTTGATACATCCTCGCGCTGTTCCGGAGCCTCTACTTCAGGGAAGAACTTTTTGAAAATCTCATTAGGCCTCATCCTTGTGGGATCATCCTCAACAACCTTACCTATAGTCCTGCGTTTCACCGTTGTGTATTTCTTTTTTGCATCATACACACGGTCATACTCGTAGTACACGTAGGTAGCTCCGTTCTTCTCACGATAGGTTATTTTTCCCTTGGCTTCCGGTATTTCAACAGTATAGTCCAGATACATAAGATTTCCTCGCTTTAATAGTTGCATTTACGACTAAATACAGTATAACAAAAAATCTGCATCTTTTCAACTCGAAAATGCAGATTTTTCCAGTATTTTCAAGGTTTCTTAGCCTTTTGATTGTTCACAATCTGACGTTAGTTGCACAAAAGTCTCGGAAGTTAACATTGCACAAAAGTCTCGGAAGTTAACATCCATCAATCCAGAATATAATTAATCAAATTCAAAATCGCTTTGGTTATTCTTTTTTCAATCTCGTAAAAAACTAATCCTATAATAATACAAAGTATTAACCCTACTATTAAATCTATAAACCAATAGTCAATATGTCTTGCAATGTAAGTTCGATATGACCTATAGTAAACCATTTGAAATAAATAAATATTATAACTTGCTTTACCGATACATTCAAAAAAAATATGTTTTTTTATTTTTAGATTTTTTATTATATATGCTATAAGGGGTATGATCCACATTACAGACACGAAACATGTGTTTGTCCATGAAGTAATGATTCGTGTTGTATAGAAACCGTAAGTTGTAATGAAAATAAATAAGGCCCCAATGAACGACATTACTAATGATATTAAAAGAGGAAAACTATATCTTGTCAAATAGACTCCTGAAGCAATTAAAATAATAGAGGCTTCATCAGTTTGTGTGGGTTGATTAGTAGCCTCGGCTACACACCCTATCTTTGTTCTGCTTGACTGCCAACAAGCTGGTTGGATGCCCTGTGTCAAGGGTTTCCGCGAAGCGGCGCTTGCGCCCTTGATACAGGGAAGACAATCAGCTACGCTACAGCAGGCAGAACAGGATTGTATTCCCAAGGCAGACGGACTTCTATATCAGAACAACGGAGCAGGATCATATCAAGCATGTTGTCCATGTTCCTGAAGCCGTAAGCCATGTAGATTGACAACTTAATCTTGCGGTTAGTGGCTTCAAGCACTGCATTTGTCAGATGGTATTTCATGGTTGCTAGTATGGCGTCATAATGACGTCTGATCTTTCGCTGAAGTTCTACGAATACTTTTATCCGACAATGTTGTGCCCATTTGATCCATCCATCCAGTTCGGTTTTGGCAGTTTCTACATCTTCGCATTGGAAGACGAGCCGCAGCTTTTCTTTTAGCAGATAAGCCCGGTACAAACGCTTATCCGACACTGCAATGAATGCAAGCTGTGCTTCCTGTTTTTCGGTAAGATGCTCAGGAGCCTTACCAAGGGCGTATCGGGATCCCTTAAGATCCTTGGCGGTCGTGTCTTTCTTCGGGGCATCCTTTGGAGGACGACCGGATTTACATTTAGATTCTGCCTTTGCTTTCTTCTGGGCTTCGCGCCATGCTTCACGACGTACTTCGTCGAGAGCCTCTGTAGCCCACTGGACAACATGAAAGGGGTCTATGCACCGCTCAGCCTGAGGACAGAACTCGTTCATGCATTCCTGTATCCATTTGGCTCCATCACCGGATACAAGCTTTATTGAGGCAAGCTGCTCCTTTGTAAGTAGCTTGAAGAACTTGGTGAATATCGTTTTTCCGTGTCCTTCATGAGCCCAAATAACCTTTCCAGTATCGTGATTAATTACAACGGTGATGTACTTATGTCCCTTCTTGTAGCTGGTCTCATCTACACCGATGTTGATGAGACCGACAAACCGTTTGGCAGGATCTGGATCAAGCTCCTTTTTCATCCTGCTGATGATAGGACCTATTGTGTTCCATGATACCCTCAGCAAGGATGCGACAGCCGTTTTAGAGCAGTTCAGAGCAAGCCATGTTGCAAGTTCCTCGAACTCTTTCGTGAAGCGTGATTTATGTCTCGCCCAAGGAACAGCCGCTGTCACTACTCCATGTTCCGGGCAGTCTACACGAGGCTCATCTGCAACGATATAAACCTTGTTTGTATTCCAATCGCAGGTACGCCAAGATCGTTGTCCGCGACCTTTGTCGTAGTAGGGAGCTTTTTTCCCACAAATGCCACATCGGCATTGTTCTCCCTTAGTGGGGTGAACCATAATTGCAAACGAGCCATCAGGTAAGATTTTCATATCATCGATGGCGGTATGCTTGACATTAAGAACAGCTTTCAGTATCTTTTTGGTGAGCATACATTTACCTCTCTGTACTATAGATTTTTTCCGCAAAAAAAATCGTACAGGAAAATGTATGCTTTTTCAATATTTACAAAGGTTATAGCGTTTTATATACCCACACAAACTAACGAAGAGCCAAATAATATATCTAAATAATAGCAACCTATAACATTCATCATTCATCTCATAAGACCATCTGAGCAACTCATAAACACAATTAATAGTGAAGCACAGAATCACCCCCCTTTTCGCGCTTTTTTCTACAATAAAATATATAATAGGAAAAGTAAATATTAATTGTATGAGAATAGGGAAATAGTAACTCCCTTGTCCAACAGTTCCATTCAGAAACCATTTTACATAATCTAATTTGGATTGGACATTTATTTCGACATGTGGATCAATAATCTCCAAAATCACCAACATAAGATAAGGGATAGTATATCTTATCATCTTTTTAAATATTATTGAAAGCTTATATGCATCATTAAGTGTGTTAATATCATGCTTTTTAAAGGAAAGAGTTCCAACATATCCACTGATTATCATGAATATTGGCACCGCCATTTCAATAATGTATGGGAAAATAATTAGTTTACGTTGCTCATCTGACCAATTATAATGAGTAATTAAAACCATAATTATTGCTAATGATTTAAGAAAATCAATAGTCGTATTTCGTTCATTCATTGATATATTATCTCCTTACCTTATTTGAAATCACATTAGAATCGCTGTTCCCGTAAACGTCAAATCATGCGCCATCCTTTAAACCAACTCCGCACTTAGCGGCGTTGATTTATAGACCGGCGCATGGTTTGACGTTTACAGACGATAAGCCTCTTGCTATAGGCAAATAGGTATCAAAGTAGTACTCTAGCAAATCCAAAAATGACTGTTTATTACGTTTCATAGTCATGCCTCCGGCAGTAAATCTTCTATATAAGAGCCGAAGAGATCAACTGTTTTTGGAAACGTCTCGTTGCTGAATTTTAAACATTTTTACAGTTTCATCCAATCTATCATGTCTCAGATATATGGAAAGAAACGGTATGGCGTCGTTCAATTGACGACCCGCACGTTCTACTTTTGAAAAAGATTTAAAGGCAAAACATGACGAAGGCAATGAAGACAAGGTCCTCTTTCATGTTTCTCATAATTACCCTTACGGATGCCAACATCTTTTAGAACTTTTGCAAATTTATGTAAAACTGCTCTCTCTGATATATGACCATCATTAATAGAAGCTGGAAAAAGCCACCCTCTACTGTTTTCGACGAGCCCTGCATATTACGAACCCCAACGGCCAAGTTTACGATACCAAACGGTCGTATTCTGGACCTAACAGCCACAGGAAAGATTTCCTATCCTTAACCGCTTAATTACCATTGGCCGGTATTGGTCTGGGCAGTCAAGGATGCGTAGCACAAAGCTTGTCCTTGACTACCCAGATCAATACTGGGTCTCCAAAGTTGTTTGGGGTCTGACTTCAATGGGGGCTAACATTGGGGTCAATGTTTAGGGTCTAACTTTGGGGTCTGAGATTGGGGTCTGAAATACTTTTTTTAATTAAATTTATAAGAAGAGGATATCTCTGTTTTTAGAGACATCCTCTTCTTTTGGCGTCTTGCGCCCACTACCTCCCGGATCTATCATTGGATTTGCTCAAAAATTCAATAAACAGGAGGTTACATGAACAGTATAACAGACTTACTGGATCTTGAAGATAATGATTTCACCATTACTGATATCACTGTCGAAGGATCCACTAAATTAATCACCTTGGAAACTTCTGCAAAGCAGTCTTTCTGTCCTTTGTGCGGTTTCCGTATGCACTCGCGAGGTATCAGGACTCGTAAGGTACTTCACCCTATTCTCCAGGACGGTTATTCCCTTATCTTACTATTAAAGCAGCGCCGCTGGAGATGCATCAATAATGACTGTCGGTTTGAAACAAATGAAAATTTTAAATTTGTTGATAAAAACCGCCGTCAAAGCAATGCTACTGACATGCTCATTGTTCACGCTTTTCGTGATCTGAACGAAACATCTGCATCCATCGCAAAGCGTTTCAACACTTCAGATACTCACGTTAACGAAATATTTGATCGTTACGTAAAGCTGGATCGACTTGAATTGACTGACATCATTTCTATAGATGAAGTTCACACAGAAATAGAAAGTGATTGTAAATACGCTCTTGTAATTCAGGACTTCCATACCGGGGATCCCATAGATATCTTAAAAAGCCGCAAATCAGCTATTACCGAGCCTTACTTTTCCAACATCCCTATCGAAGAACGTAAGAGAGTAAAGTACCTGATATCAGACATGTACAACCCCTACATCAGATTTGTTGATAAGTATTTTCCTAATGCTGTCTCCGTTGTGGATTCTTTTCATGTAATCCAATGGATGAACAATGGCATTGATAAATACTTTAGACAACTCCTGAAGAAGTATCGAGATCGGGATAGGGAGCGCTTCTTAAGCTCTCTTCAGTCGGATACCGTTATCCCTGACAGAATTTATCCGCCTTTATCCGATGAAGTATATCTGCTTTCCAAATACCGTTTTCTCGTTTTATCCAACCAGGCAAACATAAACTACCATTCCGATACCAGGTACGATAAGCACTTTCATCGCCTTATGAATACTTATGACTATGAAGATGCTCTTTTTAAGATCGATCCACATCTGCGATCGCTTCGTGATTTAAAAGAACTCTACATTCAGTTTACCACCCATTATGCAGGAGATGTCCTTAATGCCGGAACCGAGCTTGATAAGCTCATTAAGCTGTACGGATCCTGCGAAGAAAAGATCTTTCGGGATTTCTCTCATACTCTTAAAAACTTTCGGGATCCTATACTTAATTCCTTTGTCATGGCTCAGAAAAATGGCCCTTGCGGTCTTTATGATTCAAGATTATCCAATGGACCTATAGAATCCCTTAACAGAAAAGTAAAGGACTTAAAACGCGCGGGCAGAGGATACAAAAACTTCGAGCATTTCAGGAACAGATTTCTCTATGCAACGAGGAACCGTCCTGTACTTAATGGAACAGATTCATCCATACAGGTACACAACTATGAAGATGATGATGAATACATTGATTAAAACAGCTTTGGAGGATAATCAGACATGGATAAAAATGAAAAGTATAGTGTTATCGAGCCCGATGACTACGATTGTTTCGAAAATTGTGGAACAATAAATAGCTTATGCTTACTGATTGATAAACTGGTAAAGAATCAGCAATACCTCGAACTTCAGTGCATAGGTCTTCGCCATGAGTTAAGTAAATATCTCAGTCCCGAGCATGGCGAATTTCTAAAAGAAGATATCCTTTCCGCTCTGGGGGATCGTTATGACGGAGAATCGGCTTATGATGTTTTTTGCAAGCCCTTTTTGCATAAAGTTGCAAAGTAAAAATGTAGGTTGTTGCAATCCTTTTTTGTAGGTTGT
>SVDD01000011.1:0-74881 GCA_015057945.1 Lachnospiraceae bacterium
TACATTACCCATATTTCTTATTCCATGTAGGGAATGTTCCTTATTTTTTTCTGCACAGCCAGATTTTAACAAGAAAAAAGCAGGAAGCTGCTGTATATCAGCCTTCATCCTGCTTCTTTATACTTATTCCTTTATCCCAGTCCCTATGACACAGTTAATGCCTCTTTCATTGAAATACTCTGCGATCTTTTGCACCCGCTTCTGAAAAGCCGGTCTGCTGAATCTTATATCCTTCATAGGATATTCACGTCCCAGAGACTCGTACTTCTCTACCCCAAGCCTCATAAAGCTGAGAAGCTGAAGAGTTTCCACTCTGTTTCCCATTTCTTCAAGAATGAAATCCGCTGTCTGGGAAATGTTTTCTTCATCATCATTGATATGAGGAATAACCGGAATACGTAATATGATTCTTTTATCAAGCTCTGACAGCTTGTGAAGATTCTCATGTATAAGCTGATTACCTGCCCCGGTATATGTTCTGTGCCTCCAGGTATCCATGAACTTAAGATCGGAAATAAACATATCTGTATATGGCAGTATCTTCTCTACTTCATTCCAGCTGACACAAAATGTAGTCTCCAGACAGGTATGAATGTTCTCTTCCCTGCATCGTCTGAAAAGTTCAGCGACAAAATCCGCCTGAAGAAGCGGCTCACCACCTGAAACCGTGATTCCTCCTCCCGACTCATCGTAGTATCCGGTGTCTCTCTGTACGACCTCCATACATTCGTCCACCGTCATTTCCTCTCCCCACCGTTTTATGGCATCCGATGGACAATTATCTCCACATACCAGACAACCTTTGCATTCATCTCTATCCAGCCACATGGGCCGGTTTCTGAAAAACTGAATGACGTTTTCCTTTGGGCAGACCGCTTTGCAGGCACCACACTGCTTTAATCCTATACACTTATTTTTGTATAGCCCCGGTTCAATGGATGGTTTCTGACTTTCAGGGTTACTGCACCACTTACATCTAAGGGGGCAGCCTTTCAGAAAAATCTCTGTACGCATACCGGGACCGTCATGTATGGTAAATCTCTGTATGTTAATTATAATTCCTTTTGTATCCAAGTTCGTATCCTTCCTGAAGCAGTCGTGTTTCTGAGTCATCATGTGATATTGGTGGCAAAAACGATATCCGGAGCGCTTCGCACTTCGTGCTCCCACACATTCCGCACTCTCAGGCCGATAAATCGTCCTTTCGTGCTCTCTGGGAACACCAGCCCATTTAGTTCGCTTCGCGAAGGGCTGGTGCTATATGCCAGATTCCTACGGAATCTGCCACCAGTCATGTGGGGCGTGTCATGAAGTCTATCCTCCACTTTTGTGCAAGCACAAGTGGAGGAAGACTTATGACACTTATATCATATAACACTAACAAAATAGTTTTAACATTACCACCCTTGCCTATTATTTAATAGGGAATGTTCCTTATTTTTTATTTTTTCCGTATTTGTGTATTCACCGGCATTTTGATAGAATTCATTGCAGTATAACTGCTCAAAAGGAGTGAAGTCATGAGCAATGTAACAAAAAGCGGCATCCGGAACTTTTTTCTGGAAATGGAAAATCATCAGATATCGGCACAGGAGTTCTTTAACCCCTTTATGCTGGAATCTCTGGAGAAGAACTTCGGACTTTCCAAGGTCATAATCATGTATTTTGATACCAGGGGAAAATTCCTTTCCTGGACAGATAAATCAGGCGGAGTATCGGATGAAGAGAATCATCCCTATCGCAGGTTTGCATCGGAAGACACCGTACGTTACAAGGTGTATGAAGACGGGGTTAGTGACCATCTCACGTACTTTGACATTGAACCAAGACTCTATAAAGCGTCTGATATCATCTCTGATTATGAGCATTCTCCCCATGCGGCCTTCCTCGAAAAGTATTTTTCCGCCCATTACAGCCTCACCATGGCCTTCGGTATCAATGCTTACATCCAGCTCATATTCTTAAGGGACAGGACAGAGGGCGACTTTACAGAGAAAGATGTGGAGAACCTCAGGGATATCTATTCATATATCGCCACTGCCTACAAGAATTTCAAAAAGTATGAGCAGGTAAAGATCATTTCCCGCATACATGGAGAGATCATTTCATCCGGTGAGAAAGCCTTTCTCATAACAGATGACTTCATGCATATTCTTGACTACAGCGCAGAAGCTGTGAAGTGTCTTAAGGAACTGCTGGGGAACTGTATTGGCGACAACATTGACGCCGAAACACCCTGCAGCTGGCTGCCGTTTCTTTTAGGCATAGGGGATGAGGACAGTTCCGAGGTCCACAACAGAACCATCAAGAATTACATCTACACCATTCACGATTACGAACAGACTTACTCTAACGGAATCATTGACCTGTATCACTGGATAACCATACATAAGAAGGACAGCGCGTCCGAAGAACAGAAAACTCCCTCTTTGGATGTAGATGCAGGTCTCACTGAGCTCACAAAAACAGAGCAGAAGGTGGCAAAACTCATGGCAAAGGGCTATACCTATAAGGAAATCGCCGCCACGATGGTCATAAGCTACCACACTGTAAAAAAACATGTTGAGAATATTTACGAAAAGTGCCATGTGAACAGCAGATATCAGCTGATGCAATTAATAAAGGGACTGTAAAATGACCTTCCATGGAAACATGACGGTCGCTAAACAAACTTATAGGCAAAAAGAACCGGGAGCTGTGAGCCCCCGGTTCTTTCTGTCTTAATATCAATATGTGTTAAACGATATCTTTGGTTTTTCCCGTTCTGACTCTGTGCTCCGGATGAATCAGTACTCACTTTTGGTCAGATCCGGGATTTTTCATTCAGATCACTGTTTAGGACATGTAAATGTATAGTACTCGCCGTCCTTTACATAATCAACCTTTATGCCATCATCTTCTATTTTCCATGTGATCTTAATATCTTCACTGTCTACGGAACCATAATCTCCCAGATTTTCCCACCTGATGCCATTAAAGCTCTTTCCTTCAACAGTAACATCCAGTGTATGGTCACCGTGGACCACCATCTTTAATGCATCCGGTTCCATCTCAGAAGGTTCCACCGGATCACCGAGTATATCCGTAACGTCTGCAGACTGCCATGTTCCTATCAGGAATTTGTCAGTCTCCGGAAGATACAGCTCCGGATTTGCCGCATCAGTCCCCTCTTTTGCGAAGGTTATTTTCATTCCTGTCCCAAGCATATCTTCAAATACGACATAATCCTGTCCCCGGGTGGCAACCATGTCTTCACCGTCGGCAGTGACTGTCACAGTACTTTCGTCATTACTCCACTTGATACTTCCGCTGTCTCCCTTAAGGGTCATAGTGCCTTTTCCGCCCTTTTCAAGTTCCATGGAAAAACCATCCAGATCATCACCCACAAGTGCCATGCCCATCATCTCTCCCGTAACGGCGATGTACTTGCCAATGAGACTTTCGTCCACCTTGGTGTCTCCTCCGCAGGCACAGAGAACCATACATACCAATGTAAATAACGCCATTATTCTCTTCTTCATTTTTGCCTCCCTTTCCCACAATTTAGCGTCGTTTTTCTTAAATCTTCAGAGTGCTATCGCGATTATTCCGGATTCAGGGCAACGACGATTCCGATAAAGTAACCTGCCGTGACGCACAGTGCATCGATCATCGTTAACGGAACCGTTTCCGAATGGAAATCGTATATGCAAATGATAACGAATACCGGAATAATGAGTAAAAGCTTTTTCCATTCAGCTTTTATCACTCGTATAAGCTCATTAAAATCTTCACGTTTCTCTATGTAATCTGTAAGCTGAATCACTATCATGCAGAAAAAAGCAACCACGTATGGTGTAAATACTTCTTTTCCGGGATGACCGTTAAGTACCAGTAAATATCCATCCACCAGACTAAGGATAAAGGCAGCAATATATAACCATATTCTTTCGCTTTTCGAAATGATGGATTTTTTTCCGGTCTTACAGAACAGATTTTCCAGCCAGGCAAATAGCTTGATGATCACAAGGCACAGGATATTCATGCCGGCAGCTATAAGCATGGCCGACTTTCCTGCCGGAGAAAAGACCATGTCTTTACTTCCGTTCAGGGCATCGGCGACCGCATTGGACTGCTGGTAGAAACCGAAGAACAGAATGAAAGCCATATAAATATAAAACAACAGTTTAAAATCCATACATTCTTTCTTCTTTTGCCAATACGTCAGGCAAAAACTCAATCCCATTGAACAGGTAAAAACTATCAGATACATATTCCTTTCCTCCTTTTTGATTCTTAATTTTTAAACACACGGGGCCCACCCCGGAATCATCACGAAACAAACTGATATGCTGTAAATACAGCATAGATGCACAGGAGCATGATTCCCTGCCATCTGTAAAGCCTCTCCTTAAGCATGGCAGGAATACACATGATAGCCATGACAAGAAGCATTAACGGAATATCTATGACCAGAGAAGAATTCATTCCGGCTATGGTCTTCTCCGCCGGAACCGCAAATGGTGAAATAGTGATAGCTGTGCCGCATACCAGAACTATATTGAAGAGGTTCGCCCCTATAACATTTCCGAGACTCAGTGCGCCATGCCCCTTTATAAGGGAGGTAATGGCCGTGACAAGCTCAGGAAGTGAGGTTCCGAGAGCCACCATCGTAAGTCCTATTACACTGTCCGGAACTCCGAGGGCCTGTGCTATTATAGTTCCGTTTTCAACAAGGAGATTGGCTCCGACAGCGATAACTGCTGCCCCCACAGCCAAAAGACCTGTCTCCATCCACAGCGCCTTCTGTTTTGATCCATCTTCTCCTTCAGCTCCACTCTCTCCTGCTGCTTCAGGATTCTTTTTCATTTGAAGTACACTTAACACCATATAGGTCGCGAAGGTCATGAGGAATACTATACCGTGCCACCTCTCAAAGCTTCCGTGAGTCCAGGCTATAAGTGCGTATACTATTGCCGCTGCAGTAAAGAACGAAAACGGAAGAACGAGGCTTTTCCTGTTAGCCTTACCCGGCTTCACAGCAATGGTGATCGCAGCAATAAGTGAGGTATTGCAAATGATGGAGCCGATGGCATTGCCATAGGAAATGCCTGCATTGCCCTGCACAGCCGCCTGAGACGACACCATAACTTCCGGAAGGGTCGTTCCTATCGACACAACCGTCGCTCCGATAAGAAGCTCAGGTAGCTTGAATCTGTGGGCTATTCCTACCGCTCCGTCCACAAACCAGTTTCCGCCCTTGATAAGTAATACAAAACCCAATAAGAATAATAAAACCGATACTACCATATAGTTCTATGCCCTTTTTAATGTCTTATACCATGATGTGAGTGTCAAAAGTATTTGCCACTCACCAATTAGCGCTAACGCACACATTCGTGTACAATGTACTGCATCATTCTATTCATCGGGAATTACTGCCCGTTATCTCAGAAACTCGTTTTCACAAAATAATGTCGGCTAAAAATCATCTATTATTATGATATAAGTGTCATAAGTCTTCCTCCACTTGTGCTTGCACAAAAGTGGAGGATAGACTTCATGACACGCCCCACATGGAGCACGAAAGGACGATTTATCGGCCTGAGAGTGCGGAATGTGGGAGGAACGCGAGAGTGCATAGCGCGAAGCGGTCCGATATCGACTTTTGACACTCACATCTTATTATGTACGGAACATCGAAATACTGATATCTTGTTCACGTCCTGTTCACTTCAGATATCCTGTCTAAAATTAAATGTATCACAAATGCTCCAATGCATACAGATGTAAGATAAATCAGTATTCCCATAGGCCTTCCTGTTATAGAATCGATATCTTTGAATACCATCTGAGAACTGTTATGGTATGGCGATATATAAAACATATCGCAATCACCATATTTATGAAATATGAGATTTATAAGCTCTGCTATGATGGAAAGAACCAGAAAAAGAGGAAGCGTACTTACAAATCCGTAGACTCCTTTTAACGATAATCGCTTATATGAGATAAATACAGATAACATCAGCATAAGCACATGCCATAAGAAGCCATGCAACGTCAATGCCGGGAAGCCAGGATGTATGAGACCGTCATGCACAATGAGCGCCATAATACCGCCAAGAAATCCGAAATCCCGCAGGAAGGTAAGTATGACCGTTCTGAATCTATCCATATTTTTGCTCCTTCCCGGAGCTCCGTACAGAAGACAAAGGTATATGGGCATAGAGCAAAGCTGAAAGGGGAAATACCAGATTTCGTATCTTCCCCCGAACTCGACCTTCCATATCATAAGCTGCTTCCATATTTCCATCAGCAGGAACACAATTCCGAATAGAACAATTATCTTATCTTTATCATTTTTATCATCTTTATCATTCTTATATATTGAAAGCATAAATAATCATGAACTCCACAACTATCAAACAGTTTTTTCCTCAGCTGATACAGCCGGTTGCTTTATCCATGATAGCATTAACATCAGCCCCATATATATCAAGTCCGGTTGCTTTTATAAGTTCCACATCCCCGATACCATAAAAATTCTGCGCAAGGGCTTTTACATATCCGAATCCAAACTCCTCAGGGACATAGTTTCCACCGGCAGTCATAACATAGTAAAGCTTCTCTGCCTTACAAAGCCCTTTGGGAATACCTTCCGGTGTATATTCAAATGTTATTCCGAGAACATTGATATGCTCTATGTACTGTTTCAACATAGCCGGAAAAGATAAATCCCAGTACGGAGCTGCAATAACTATAGTATCCGCGGCACTAAACTGTCTTGCCATCGCAAATGAATCGTCATCAAATCTTTGCTCAGCTATCAGATTGTCCCTTTTTTTGAGAAAAGCTTCATCTGTCTTTGGAAAATTTATATCTTCCAGCTTGATTTCTTCGTAATCACCGCTAATCTTGAAAAGTACAGCCTCAGCAAGCTTTCTTGTTCTCGAATCACTACGCACACATGCATTTACAAATAGAACCATCCCGAGTCCTCCATCATTTCATCATCCAATATTCAGTTTTTCTTTCACCGCTCCTAACAGAACCTGTGAGAAGTTTATCTCTGCGTCCATCCAGTTTGATTTAGTCACCTGGGTATCAATAATGTCTTCTCAACTGTTCTAATGTTATATTTCTTATTATACTCCGAATTCTCATAAAAAAGAGCCGACAGAGATTTTTAGTCTCCATCAGCTCCCGGACCGTATTATCTATATGGATTTACGCATGGTGATATCTATAGACTCACGCCAATCGGATTTCCGTTAGTTCGTCCACTGTAGCCTTCTAAGCATATCCGGTAAATTCCTTTACATAATCAGGCAGCCATACAATTATCAGATATAGCTGACTGTTTCTGTCAGTTCTTTTCTGCTGCCATGATTTGCAAGAGGACCTGCTCCTTCTGCTGCATAACCGATATCAAGAAGCATCAGGATTTCCTCATTCTCAGGAAGACCCAGATCCTCTGCAAGCTTATCAGGATCAAAGGAATTGACCCAGCAACTGTCTACACCGGCATCTGCTGCAGCCAGTATAAGATGTGTAGCCACTATAGATGCATCCTCAACTCCTGAATCTCTCTTGTCACCGGGATATGTAAAGACGTTGTTCTTATCAAATGCCACAACAATTACAGTCTGTGCACCGTAACGACAAGGGGTAGCTTTGTCAATCTTTGCAAGATTCTCCTCAGACTCTACAACATAAATATGCTGTTCCTGAAGATTCTTCGCAGTAGGAGCAAGTCGTCCTGCTTCAAGGATCTCATCAAGCTTTTCTCTTTCAACTTTTCTGTCACTGTACTTCTTACATGAATAACGGTTCTTTACCACTTCTTTAAATTCCATAGCGACACTTCCTTTCTGAGAAAACAGATTTTATGATATAAGTGTCATAAGTCTTCCTCCACTTGTGCTTGCACAAAAGTGGAGGATAGACTTCATGACACGCCCCACATGGAGCACGAAAGGACGATTTATCGGCCTGGGAGTGCGGAATGTGGGAGAATCGTGAGAGCGCGAAGCGCGAAACGATTCTATATCGACTTTTGACACTCACATCATTTTATTTATTACATTATGCTATTTATTTTAATTGTTCACAACGCAAAAATAAAGCCCTGGAAAAAGTTAATCCGACAACTCCTATTTATATAGTCACTTATGGGCTAAAAAACCATCAAGCTTTAGCTTGTGGGAGTTTCAACATCAGCTTCCTTCGCGAGATTACTCACATCCATGAATCCGGTTGAAAAATCATACAGATGAGTTTTCTTATCCACAAAAGAAATGGCTATCTCGGCTTTCTTTTCTAACATCTCCGAAAGCTCTACATCATAGGAGCGAATCCGGTCGGTTTCATAGATACAGCCGGCAGGAAGCATTCCATCATGTATATTTTCAATCCCGACAGGGCTTCCATCGAGCCTCAGCTCAAGGTTGTTCAGAGCATATTCTCTGTCTGAATTATTTACTATAAACAGTTTATATCCATAAAAATATTTATCGTCATCGAAGGATGCGTAGATATCGATGTCATTGGCAGAATATATCTTCTTTTTATCAGAAAAATCCGGCGTGTCCTTTTTCTCCGCAGTTGTATGAATATACACCGGTTCCTTGAGGCGCCCTGTGTATGTGTAGTCAATGGCGCTCACCTCTATATAATCGAAAATCATCTCCGAAACTTCATCCTCCGGCTCAGGATAAAGCTTCTCATAAAAGGTGACATCAGCTCTCTTCCTGAAGGAATCATAGGTATAGATGTAGCTTCGCTGATTGATGACTCCGTTTATACCGCTCAGCTTCATGGCGATGGTAATGTTTTTCCCGAGGCCGTTCTCAACATGGAATCCAACCTTTGTATTTCGGTTCTCTTCATCATAGGTCTGACTTTCCGGACCGTCCTCAACATATATTCCTGTAACGGATATCTTTACACCGTCCTTATCGTAGATGACCCCGTCGCCCTCTATCTGATAATCAGCTGCCACGTAATGATGATTGTTCCCGTTAACATCTTCATTTCTCTGATAACGATGATAGTCATAAAGATAGTAACCGAAGGCTGCAAGAGCCATCATGAATAAAAGGATTCCGGAAATCACTGCTATTTCCACCTTTATCCTTTTCATGATCTGTTCAGTTTCGACTTTTGCTTTTTTCTCCCGCTTTGCGATGACTGCTGCTGTGCCTTCCTCTATGAAGGAATCCTTTACTTCATGTCTCTCTGTCCACTCCGGATTGTCATCATAGGGGCCGCCGCATTGCTGACATATCTTGTAGAGACTTGTATCGATGGCAGCACCGCAATACCGGCAGGTGATCACAGGATCCTTGTATTTTATCTTTCTGGCCTGCTCCTCTGCAGCTCTTGTCACCTCTTCTTCGCTGAAAGCATTGGCCTTGATTTTGTTGTAGCGAAATATCTCTGCGATAAGAATGATGATGAGTATTATGAAAATCGCGATAATTATCATCTGGAAAAACCTTCCTGACCCTATACGTATTTCCGTGTTTCGGTCAGACTGTATTGTACTGTTTTAGCTTTTCTTTTGCAAATGATGAATCGTTTTTATCACATCGTGGTGTAAGTGTCAAAAAAACAAGCTTACAGGGAAACCAGGCACCGTTGGCGCCTGGTTAAGTTTCACTATACCTTATCATATTGTAGCCTATGCCCATGTGGGTCTCTATCTGAGGGTGTTCCGTCTCCGCATCCCCCAGCTTTTTCCTGAGTGTCGCTATGTGAACTCTGAGGGATACCTTATCAGAGCTCAGGTCTCCGCCCCAGATATGGTCAGTCATGTAGTTGTAGGTCAGTACACGGCCCACGTTTTCAGACAGAAGTTTCAGTATCTTGTATTCGGTAGGCGTCAGATGTACCACTTCATCCCTGATCCGGACCTCGGCCTTCAGAAGATCTATGCACATATCCCCGTTTGTAAAAATGGGAGATTCCTGTTCATGACGATTGAGATATGACAAGCGTCTCTGGGTTGTATGAAGTCTGGCAATCAGCTCTTCGGTGGAAAATGGCTTTGTCAGATAGTCATCTGCTCCCAGATCCAGAGCCTGAACCTTGGACGAGTCTTCACTTCTTGCGCTGATCACGATAATGGGCATGGTGGACCACTCTCTGACGCTCCGAATGATTTCATTACCATCCATATCTGGGAGTCCCAGGTCCAGAAGCATGACATCAGGGTGAAGCATGATACATTTCCCCAGCGCCTCCTCCCCGGTTGCCGCCGTCTCGTATCTGTAGCCGTTTATTTTTAATGTTGTGGATATGAGGTTTCTGATCGAGTTGTCATCCTCCACCACGAGAATCTGTATATTTTCCGTCATATAAAATCCTTCATAAATCGTATTTGGGGCTGACACCTTTCCTGATCAGCCATTAACATCCATTCAGTCCGGGATATTCTCTGATCACAAATATGAAAAACTCATGGAAACGCCGATTAAACCGCCTATTTCCTCAGAGGACTATATTTCTATGATCTTCAGTCTGAAGCAGAAGCCTGCGCCGTGAGGCTCCACTCTGTATGCTGTGATGGTGCCGCCATGGGCCTCAATGATGGACTTTGAAAGGCTGAGTCCCAGACCCAGACTTCTTCCCGCATCCACAACCCGATTATGGCCGGTGTAAAATGAATCAAAGATATGAGGCATAACATTAAGCGCTATCCCGGGGCCGTTATCCTCTATCCGTACTGCCACATACTCTCCATCTCTTTCATCGGAGACAACTATGGTTGATCCTGTCTGTGAGTATTTGATGGCATTATTTACAATATTTACCACCACCTGCATGATGAGTCTGGTGTCCATCTCCGCCATGATGAACTCATGATCAAAGTTCTTTATGATCCTGTGCTCACTCACGTGTCTGTCCACGTGCTTCAGAGCCTCCTCCAGCACGTCCTCCACCACCTCCTGAGTTTTCATCAGCTTCACGCCCTCATTAAGTTTACTGATGGACAAAAGATTTTCAACCATATTTATCAGCCACATGGAATCATCGTAAATATCCATGTAGATCCTGTGACGTTCATCCCCTGAAAGTTCACTCTCACTGTTCATAAGGGTGTAGGCATCTCCGGATATGGAGGTAAGCGGGGTCCGGATGTCATGGGAGATAGATCTCAGAAGATTTGCCCTGAAACGCTCACTTTCCGCAAGTATCATCGCCTTTTCACGCTCTATGGCGATCCTGCGGTTTTCCATACGGATACTGCATTCTCCTATGATGGACAGAAGTATGGTCTGCTCCACCTCTGTAAATTCTCTTTCATCCATATCTATGGCTATGACACCGTAAACCTCCGCTCCCGTCATCATGGCAAGAAACTGAAAGGAGGAATCGGAAAAACGGCCGGTGAATGCCCCGGCCTTTGTCCTGTTTTTGTATACCCATTCAGCAATTTCCACGTCACTGTCTGCCATGACAGAGGACTCGGTTTTATTCTTAACATGGTGGTATACCGGTGGCTTCAGCCTGTTATCCTCGATGGAAAAGAGGACAATGTCCCTTCCTAAAAGCTGTATGAGCTGATTCACCGTGATGGAAAAGAACTCATCCTCTGTTTCCGCCTTTTCCAGAAGCTTTGTGGCATTCAGGAGAACTCTGGCCTGGTAAGCATTGTCCGTAGCATTTTTCATGCTTTCCTTGAGCTGGGCGGAAACGGTTCCTGTCAGCACAGCTGCAAAGATACTCACCACATAGGTCATCATGTAGGAGGGGTCATATACCCTCAGGGTGAACCTGGGCTCGATGAACAGGAAGTTGAAAAGCAGTATGTACATGACCGCCGCCATAACGCCGAATCTTTTCTCAGAAGTCAGTATGGAGGTTACCAGTACCGCCATGATGTACACCGTGATGATGTTGGCATTGCTGAAGCTGGAATGATAAAAAAGGAAGGATACCAGAGTAGCCGCTGACATTATGAAAAGTAGCTTCAATGTGTCGGAAACTATATATCTCTGTTTTCTGCTTTGATTTCTTATCCCGGAGGGTCTCAGCTCACTTCTCTCATCCGGTATGATGTGAATGTCTATGTCGGGAAGCAGCTTCGTAAGTTTTTTGGAAACCGTCTGCCTCCTGTCCTGTCCGCTCATACCTATATAAAGATCGGTGATGTCATGGGCACCTGCATACTCGGCAATGGCCACTATCACATCATCTGCGAATATCTCCTTGAATGTGGCTCCCAGGGATTCTGAAAGCTCTATGTTGTCCTTGAGTGCAGCGCTTGCGACACCTTCTTTGGTCCTTACATAGAGCGCCGTCAGACTGCTGCCGGTGAGAGTGGAGTTACGGGCTGCAATCCTTATGACTCTCGGATTACTTGGCGATCCTGAAATGCATACCAAAATATTTGATTTTTTCGATAAGCTGCTTTGCTTTATTGTATCCGTTTCCATGACTGTAATTGGTTTCTTCTGCTGAGTCCGGCGCTTCTGAAACCTCAGATACCTCATCCTCTATGATACCGAACTCTTTTTCTATCTGACGGGTTATTATCCTATATAGTACAGCATTAAGGAGTATAAATCCAAAAAATAAATACCAATCATTCATATCTTCCTCCTTTGCTTAAAGCTTAAATACCTTTCTGATTCTGCTGACAGGTCCCAGCACCAGAACACTGCCGCCCTCATGCAGTACAGAGTCGGGAGCTATATCCATGGCCAGATTTTTTTCCGAACTCCCATTCCGGATTCCCAAAACATTCAATCCAAACTGATTTCTGATGTTCAGTTCACCTACTGTTTTTCCCTGCCAGTCCTTGGGGATGGTAACCTCAACTATGGCATATCCCCCGGTTACGCCTATGTAATTCATGATCTGTTCAGAGCTGAATCTGAGAGCCGTCCAGTCCGCCATCTCTCTTTCAGGGAAAACCACATGGTCAGCACCGTTTCGTAAAAGGAATTTCTCCTCCTTCTCTCCGGAAGCTCTGGCCACCACATATCTCGCTCCCAAATCCTTGAGAAGTGATGTTATCTCAAGGGACGCAAGGAAATCATCTCCGATGGCAACTATACAAAGGTCAAAATTGCCTACACCTATACTGCTCAGGAAATTCTGACTGGTACAGTCGCCTATGAGGGCTCTGGTGGCAAAGGGTATAACCGCTGACACCTTTTCCTCATTCCGATCTACCGCCATAACCTGCATTCCCAGCTCCTTAAGCTTTTTTGTGGTGAAATAACCGAATCTTCCCAAACCTATGATCAAAACGTTTTTCATTTCCTGTCTTCTCCTGTCAGATTTATGTGATGATGTGAGTGCTCCGGCCTCAGCCTATCATGATGCTCTCCTTTGGATACTGCACCGCCGGCTTTACCTTATAGAAATCCGGGGCTGCATAGAATATGGTCAGGGCACCTACTCTTCCGAAATACATAAAGCCCATTAGTATGAGCTTGGATAATGTACCCAGTGTGGGTGTGATGCCTCTCGTAAGTCCTACGGTACCGAGAGCCGATGCACACTCAAAGGCTGTATCAAGGAGCGGCAATCCCTCCATACCGCTTATAACAAAGGCTCCGAAAAAAAGGAGAACCACATACAGCATCATAAGTGTGATGGCATGAAATACAGCTGAAATCTCCAGTGTTCTGTCTGAGGTTGTGATATTGTCATTTCCTCTCAGGGAATGAAACATGGTTACCACCAGAACCGCAAAGGTAGTTGTCTTCATGCCTCCGGCTGTGGATCCGGGAGATCCGCCTATCAGCATGAGGCATATCATGAGTATCATGCTTCCCTCGCTCATGGCCGTGAGATCTGCGGTATTGAAGCCTGCTGTTCTGGTGGTCACAGACTGAAATAATGACTTAAGTATCCTGATGTGCCAGGCATCTCCGCTGAAATCAACGAAGAAGAAATACACAGCCGGAAGCACTATGAGTATCAGCGAGGTGATCAGAACCATCTTGGTCTGGAGTCGGAAGTGTCGGAAATCGCCCTTCTTCTCCAGTATGTCCGACTGTATGCCGAAGCCTATACCGCCGACGATTATCAGAAGCATGATGACGATATTTATAAGCGGCACCCCTGCAAACCCGGTAAGAGACTGATATGAGGTGCTATAGGTTCCGGAGAGGTCAAATCCGGCATTGCAAAAGGCGGATACCGCATAGAAAACTGAATTTCCCACGCTTTTCCCGAAGCTGAATCTCCCAATCATCACAGGAAACAGCAGTACCGCTCCCACAAGCTCTGTGATAAGTGTTGCCCTAAGCATGAAGAGTGTGAATCTGACTATACCTCCCAGCTGTGAAGCACCTATGGCGTCCTGCATGGTGAGTCTCTGAAAAAGATTTATCTTCCTGCCTGCCAGAAGCTGAAACCATATGCTGACTGTTATAACCCCGAGTCCTCCTATCTGTATGAGGATGAGGATCACAGCCTTTCCAAAAAGCGTCCAGTGTGTTGCCGTATCATGCACCACAAGTCCCGTCACGCATACAGCGGAAACAGCTGTAAAAAGCGCGTCAAGAAAAGAAGTATCACTGCCGTATGAGGCAAAGGGAAGTGACAGCAGCACACCACCTATAAATATAACCAGCATGAAACTCATCAGTATAAGTTGAAAGCTGGAAACATTGAACCTGAAAAATTTTCCGGAAATCATACCTTGCTCCAATCATAATGAAGTAATTTACTTCTATGATCTCAGTATGACAGAAATCCTGTTAAAACAGGGTGAAGATATAAAACAGAGTTGTAAAGATTGTGTTAAGATAAGAGCATAAAATTCACACATAAGGAGGTTTTATCATGCTTTCAGTAGGAACTAAAGCTCCGGAGTTTGAACTGCCGGATCAGGACGGTGTCGTACATTCGTTAAAGGATTACAGAGGCAAAAAGGTTGTACTTTATTTTTATCCCAAGGATAATACTTCCGGTTGTACAAAACAGGCCTGCGGTTTTTCGGACCGTTACCCTCAGTTCACTGAGAAGGGTGCTGTTGTACTTGGTATAAGTAAAGATACTGTCGCATCCCACAAGCGTTTTGCGGAAAAATACGGCCTTGTCTTCACTCTTCTTGCAGATCCGGAAAGGCAGGTCATAGAAGCCTATGATGTATGGAAAGAAAAGAAGAACTATGGCAAAGTATCCATGGGTGTTGTACGCACAACATATCTCATTGATGAGGATGGTGTCATCATAAGGGCAAACGATAAAGTGAAGGCTGCCGATGATGCAGAAAAGATGCTGGGAGAGCTCTCATGAGGATCATCCTTTCACAGGCTGAAAAATGATTGTGAATCCTGAGCACATTAATTATTTCAAAAATAGCTTATAAGTGAATCTTAGGCTTGAAAATTATTTCTTGACAATCACGTATCCATTCTGTATACTTCATGATGTTCGCAAGAGAACAGCGCAAAATGTGTGCGCGAGTAGTAGAGTGGTACTACGTCGCCTTGCCAAGGCGAAGATCGCGGGTTCGATCCCCGTCTCGCGCTTCTCAAGAGCCTCAGGTATAACCTGAGGCTCTTTTCGCGACTCAACGAGGATCGAACCTTCGGTTCGTCTCGGCTACCGCCTCGGTCGGCGCAAAGCAGGCGCCACTGGCGCCTTGCGCCCCCGTCTCGCGCTTCTCAACTCCCAGAGGAAAGACCCTCTGGGAGTTTTTCGTATCTCTTCGATACAAAAAAACAGACTCTCCTATTAAATCAAGGAGAATCTGTTTTACAGATTAATATATTTGGTTTTTCCGGTTTACGCCCAGTCATCCTTTGCCAGCATATCCATCTTCATCTCATAGTAAGCCGGTGTCATATCGATGTAATGGAAGTGAGGATTTTCGAATCTCTGCTCCTCTTCCCATATTTCATTGGCGAGCTGTTCCTTTACATATACTGCGATATCCTTTGCAGACTTTTCCGGTTCAGTTCTCTTTCCGTTACTGATGACCTGCTTCTGCATCTTTTTTGCGGTACAGTTCTCAAAAGAACGAACCTTCCATGGCTTTCTCGGATCCACAAATCTGAAAGATTCTGAAAGATCCACCTCTTCCCCCTTCATCGCAAGAAGATCTGCTATGGCACGTCCTTCACTGTTATATATACGGTATACCTCTTTTAATCCGGGATTAGTGATCTTTTCAACAGTCTCTGATACCTTGATCCTGGGCTGCATCTCTCCGTTTTCTTCAACAGCGCAAAGCTTATACACAGCTCCGAATACGGGTTCGGAACGTGAAGTTATAAGCCTCTCACCTACGCCGAAAGCATTGACCTGACCACCCTGGGCAAGGATAGAATTGATGGTGTTCTCATCAAGGCAGTTTGAGATAATGATCTTGGCATCAGGGAACCCCGCCTCATCCAGCATCTTTCTGGTTTCCTTCGTGAGGTACGCAAGGTCTCCGCTATCGATACGGATACCAAAACTCTTTGACTGAATGCCGTTTTCCCTCATCTCCCTGAAAACCTTTATGGCATTCGGGATACCGGAATCAATAACATCATAAGTATCAACAAGAAGGATACAGTTATCCGGATAGATCTTCGCAAACTTACGGAATGCAGTAAGCTCGTCACCGTAGTACATCACCCAGCTGTGTGCCATGGTTCCACCAACAGGAATATCAAATAACTGACCTGCGAGTACCGTTGCAGTGCTGTTAACGCCTCCGATAAGAGCGGCTCTTGCACCGTAAACGGCAGCATCGTTGTTGTGGGCACGACGTGCACCGAAATCCGAAACAGCTCTGCCCTGAGCGGCACGTACAACGCGGCGGGCCTTTGTGGCAATGAGGCTCTGATGGTTTATCTGTGTGAGGAGCTCTGTCTCAACAAGCTGGGCCTCGACGATATTTGCAACAACCGTTACTATAGGCTCATCCGGATAGATAACGCTGCCCTCCGGGAATGCATACACATCTCCTGTAAAACGGAAATCCGACAGATATTTCAGGAACTTTTCGTCAAACAGATTGAGACTTCTGAGATAGTCAACATCCTCAGGCTCAAAATGCATATCCTCAAGATACTGGATCACCTGCTCAAGTCCGGCAAAAACAGAAAAACCTCCCTGATCAGGATTTCTTCTGAAGAAAACATCAAATGCCACCTTAGTATCGGTGTTCTCCCCAAGGAAATAGCCATTGGCCATAGTAAGTTCGTAAAGATCCATCATCATGGAAATATTTCTTTTGTCATTAATCCCCTTCATTTCTCCACCTGTCCGGATAAAAAACATCCTATTTGTTAATATAATGTGAGTGTCATAAGTAGTTGCCACTCACGGAAGCTCCACCGCACACATTCGTGTGCAATTGTACCATTCTCTGCCGATGCCGGATGAATCCGACACCGGACTCAGGATTCTTTTACATCCTGAGCATAAGTTCTCTGTAAACCACCTCGCCATCAGCGATATAGACTCTGTGAACACGCTTACTGACAGCGCACACCAGCTCGTATGGGATGGTGCCTGCCATCTCAGCCATCTTTTCAATAGGATTGTGCTCACCGAAGATCTCCACTTCACTTCCGATGACTACGTCCGGCTTATCAGTAAGATCAATCATGCACATATCCATGCAGATACGTCCCCGAACCGGTGCCGGACCGTTCTTCGTAAGAACACTGTATCTGTTTGACAGAGATCTCAGGAATCCGTCCGCATATCCGTAAGGCACCACGCCGATACGGGTCTTCTTTTCTGTAGTGTAAAGACCGCCGTAGCTGATCTTTGTACCCTCAGGATATATCTTAATGGTGCTGACTGTGGTCTTCATGGTCATGATAGGCTTAAGTCCGAGACGCTTTGCAAAATCGCCGTAACCGTAAAGCAAAAGTCCCGGTCGGACCATATCAAGGTAGGTCTCAGGATAGTCCACCGTAGCGCCTGTATTGGCACAATGTCTGAGCCTGAACTTCTTACCGAGCTTTTCCTCAACGGCACTCACCACATCCGTGAAGAGCTTGAACTGATGCTTTGTGTACTCCATGCACTCATCACCCTCTTCGTCGGATACGGCAAAGTGAGTGAATATACCCTCTGCATCAAGTCCCGGAAGCTTGCAGGCATCACAGATACCGTCAACGCCATGCTCGAAATAATCCCCCTCACAGATATACCCAAGTCTCGACATACCTGAATCCACCTTGATATGTACCTTCAGTGTTCCGCCATACTTAACTGCCTCTTCGCTGTACTCGATGGCCTTGGCCTCACAGGTAACCGCCTGAGTTATATTGAAGCAGATAAGTCTGTCCACCTGCTCTCTCGGTGTGTGTCCAAGGATAAGTATGGGCATGGTGATGCCATTTATCCTAAGCTCCATGGCCTCGTCTATACTGCTGACAGCAAGATAATCAGCTCCCAGCTCCTGCAGATGCTTCGATACCTGAACGGCACCGTGCCCGTAGGCATCAGCCTTAACCACCCCAAGGAACTTGACATCCTTTCCGATGTATTCTCTTATTTTTTTATAGTTATAGGACAGATTATCGAGATTGATCTCTGCCCATGTTCTTCTCAATGTTGACTTCATTACCTATAGAAACTCCTCGTATTCACAATGTAATGCAGAGTGATCAAATCACCCATAATGAGTTTTATTGTAGCACTTATGAAGTAAAAATGTTCATTAAAATATTTTTAACAGAACAAACCCGCATGTCCCCCCACGGTTTATCTTAAAGGAAAATAAAAGGGCAGATCAGCTGAATCGCTGACCTGCCCACACATGAAAACATCTATGCTATTACCGGCCTGTTATTCTTTCAACCCAAACACCGTTTTCATCTACCATGAATCCATCCGGTGTCTTTACGCCTCTTAGCATATCCCCCTGTTCTTTTTCAAAGAAGTACCACTTACCGTCTATAGACTTCCATCCGGTTGCCATACGTCCCATCCAGCCATCTGAATCAGGTATGAGATAGTAAACCTTATCGTTCCAGGTAATCCATCCGGTAGACATGCCTCCTTCTGCACCAAAGAAATACCAGCTTCTGACTCCGTTGTACTCAAGGTTCAACCACTCATTCCTTGCCACAGTTCCATCAGACTTAATGTACACCCAGCGCCCATTTATCAATGTCCATGTACCTCCGATATCGCTAAGCTCCGAAGTATTGGATTCAGGCTTTTCTGTCATCTGTCTAGAAGCACCAAGAACCATGCTATCCGAATTCGCTATGCCCGATCCGGAACCGCCGGCTCCGCTGCTGGTTTTACTGCTGCTTACACTGGCGTTTCCGCTGTCATCGCTGTCATCACTGCTGTCGTTGCTGCTGTTTCTGTTTCCGCTTCCGCTATTGTTTCCGCCGTCACCACTGCTGTCCTTGCTGCTGTTTTCACTGCTGTTTATGTTTCCGCTTCCGTTATTGTTTCCGCTGTCATCATCGTTATCATCATAGTTGTCATTGTGGACTGCCTGCTTCTTCGGAATAGTCTCAGTCTTTATATGACTTGAATCACGAAGACAGGTATAAGTCCTTATCCCTGTGCTTGTGAAGGTAGGCTCCTTAGTCACTACTCCCTTATCCCACTTATGTCCAAGGGGACTTAATATAACTGATTTTCTGTCAGTTATCTCTACACTTCCGGCTGCATCCTCAAACCACTTGTCACAGCTATCATCATCGCAGCTGTAGTAAGCTATGTTTCCTTCTGTCTCACATCCTGGCTCCGTCCTTTCAACAAGAACCAGCTCATGCCTATGCTTCTCTGTCTTTTTCCACTGTGCGTACAGCTTTAAATCTCCACTTGGGCTTATCTCATCACAGTCCTTATATCCGTCACCGGAACCATCATTTTTGGTGTTCCATCCGCTGAAGCTGTGATCCTCCTTTGTGAATGTATGGGCACGGAGTTTTACAGAAGTGCCCTCAGTAACTTTCTGATCCTCCATGGATCCCTTTCCACCATTTGGATCATAGCTGATGGTCCATGTGTCAGGCTGCTTTTCCGTAGGAATAACAGTTACTGTAAGAGTATAATTTTCATAATTCAGGGCATTCTCCACTGAAACAGTAAAGGTCTTTGTGTCATCGAAGGACCACTCTTCTTCTGTCCAGCTCTTAACCGCTGTAAGCATAAGACCATCTTCTGTGCTTACAGTAAAGAACTCATCGTTTTCATTTGTGACATCTCCATATACTGCACCATCCGGCAGGGTATAGGAAACCCTGGCAGTCTTACCCTCTTTTGCTTCGATGGAAACAGTTGCTTCCAACAGTTCCTTAGTAATAGTTCCCTGTGGTTTTATGCTTGCAGTCGCCGTTTCCTGCTGACCGTTTTTCGCAAGCACATAATTATCGGAATCATCCCCACCGAGAGCAAGATCACTGATGGTGACTGTCTTATCTTTTCCTGCCTTTTCGTCATCAAACTTACCTGTTGCGGTTACTTCAAGTTTATCCTCTTTACAGATTCCCTCAAAGCTGACTTCTGTGTATATCAGTTCTGCATCAGCATTTCCATCATAGCTCTTACTCTTGGCCTTGATTCCGCTGACCTTAACCTCCTTTTTGGTAATTTCAGCATACACACTCTCCGGCTGTATAAGTGTATAGTTGCCTGCCGCCTTTCCTGACAGCGCATATCCGCTGAAAATAACCTTTTTATTTTCCCCGACCTTCTTATCTTCGAAGCTTGCCTTACCTTCGGTAATTCTTAGATCATCATTTTCCAGCTTACCCTCTATAACCGCAGTACCGGTGACGGTTACCTTTGTACCTCCATCATATTCCTTCTTAGAAGCATTAAGCCCCGTAATAGTGACAGCTTTCTTTTTAACCTTAAGCTCAAGCTCTGCTTCTCCCGCTGCAGCATCAGAAATATAAGAAGCTGTAATGGTAACCGGCGCCTCACTTGCCTTAAGTAAAGTTACCGTTGCAGTACCCGTAGCAGAATCCTCTGCCGTAATCCCGGCAACTGTTTCATCACTGCACTTCCATGTCCATTTACCGTTTGTTCCGTTTTTTTCTGCCTTTGCAGTAAGAGTGAATACATCTCCGTAAGTCTTCTCAAGCTTTGTTCCTTCGCCAATGCTTACACCGGCATCAGGCAGGTTATCAAACTCTCCCTTTACCTCAACATCCTGTGCAGGCATCACGAAGCTGAAAATGCCGTTGCTTTCTGTGACTTCCGGTTCAAGCTTTTTCCCTTCCTTATCGTAGCAGCTTACAGCTTTAAGCAGTCTTCCCGAAAAAGCTGCTGCCTTGACAGAAACTGTGGTTCCTTCTTTACAGTAGTATCCGGCATCATCGCCGCTCTCTATGTAGAAGCTTCCGGTTGTTTTTTCCCTGTTTTCGGCCCAGGAAATATCAAGGTTCTCCCCCGGAATGACACGATATATTCGGGAAGTATTATTAGTCGCTTTTTCTACTACTTCTCCTGCTCCAGAAAGACCTGTCTCGTTTCCATCATAGAAAAAACAATTATTGATAGTTCCTTTATTATTTTGTCCTGCTATCGCTCCTGCATTTCCTTCTTTACCATTTGTCACCTTTGGATTGATAACCAGACAGTTTTCCATTCGTGCAAGATAACACATCCCGACGATACTTCCCGCATATTCTCCATTTCCACGTGAAGAACATATTAAACTCGGGTTGAGAAGTCTCACATTTTGGATAGCTTTACCACTAAACTGTCCAAAAAGACCTATAGGATAACTGGGATTATCATTAGCGACAACCAGACCACTGATAGTATGATTTCCGCCATCATAAGTACCCTTAAAATGCTTGGCTCCGGTTCCCCCGTACCCTATCGGTGTAAAGTTCTCGCCTTCAAGATCGATATCCTGTGTCTGTAGAAAGGTTTTTCCGCTTCCGTTAAGATTTGTGTCTCCATAGGTTTCCTGAGAATTGATATAAGCAGAAAGCCCGCGCAGATCATCTGCAGTCTCAATGAGATAATTACCCTTCTGATCCTTTTTGAAAAAGTGACCCCCGAGTGTTTCTCCCTGTTCATCGACTTCATAATTAAGGGTGACAGAGCCTCCGTAATTACCGATTCCCTGCACAGTAAGTGAATACACGCCTTCTTTTGCTTCAGTTTCATCCTCCGTCCAGGTGAGAGTATAGTCTGTTCCCTCAGTTAAAGACTCACCACAGAATTTCACCTCCGGTTTATGCTTATTACGAACGGGAGCCTCACTTAACGGATAGGTATTTTCCAAGCCATTGACAGTACATACCCCATAATAGGTCTTATGATTAGAAGTATCACTATCCGGAGTATCTGATAGGATAGCATACACGCCCTCGGCAGGAATCGTTTCATAAACCCTGATGCCCTGTTCCGTACCAAAGGCAGTAACATAGTAAGCTCGGTCAAATTCATTGTTGCCATTACGATTGAATGTGCAGCTGTTATTCTCACCTGCATCAAGTTTTGAAGGAGCAAACATACAGTTGGTATAGCTGATATTTCCTATGTTCCATCCTACAAATCCGCCGTTACTGTGTGCACTTCCCGAAAATTCACCCTTGAAATCACAATTTGTAAAAGTGAGCTTGCCGCTGTCATTAACCGCTACAAAACCACCGTGTGTACCATCTCCACTGATGGATCCGTTTATGGAAACTGTACTGTGACAGTTAGTGATATTTGTATCTCCACTGGTATGTGCAGCGATACTTGCACCGCATTTGGCTGAGGTATCTACGCTTCCGCTCACTGTCAGATCCCTGATAGTGGCACCATCGAGATAAAGAAACGGAGCGCAGTTGTCTGTAGATGCACTAAGCTCTATATTCAGTGTATTGCCGCTGCCGAGAAAGGTTCCCTTGAACTTGTTGTCAGCGGTTCCCACACTCTCAGTGATGTTTATTTCGGTATCAAGTTTAACATACTGATTCTTATAGTCAGTTCCTGTGTTCACATGAGAAGCAAAAATTTTCCAGGCAGCATCACTGTCGATGATATAGGGTTCATTTTTGGTCCCTTTTCCTCTCAGTTCGCTGATAACTTCAAAGGACTGACTGATGCTTCCGATATAGTCTCCTTTTCCGGTAACGGTCACAGTATAGCTTCCCAAAGATGTTATGGCTGTTACTTTATCTCCATTCGGACCTGTTACCGTTACTGTATAGTCCGTGCCCTCTGTCAAAGCTTCGTTATCAAAAGTCACACCGCATACAGGCAGTGCCATGGATGCGCCTTTCATCTCATAGGCAGCCTTTAAATCTGTTGCAGCTGATCCTGGATAGTAGCAGGTATCCAGATCAAAAAACTGTATCTTTTTATATAATTTATCAGCTGCTACTTCTTCATACCCGTAGACATATGCTCCCTGCTTTGGTTTTTCATCTCCCCAATACCTCGTATAAGCACGGGTCAGATTCGCCCATGTGTAAGCAAAAGTATCGAACCTTATGCCGGAACCCCTCTTAACATCAGCAGGCGCAAAAAGACAGTCAGTGATGTTTATGGTACCGCCGGAAACATTATCACCTACAAATCCTCCACCGGCCACAGAATTGACTGTCGGAGATTCCAGGGTGCCATGGAAGGCACAGTTCTCTATCGTCGTACTGCCGGAATCCACTCTTCCCACAAGACCGCCTATACGATCTTTTCCTTTTATGTATGAACCGACTTCACAGTTTTGAATGGTAACCTGACCTGAGGCGCAGCCTATGATGCCTCCGGAATGTGTATTTCCGACTTTGATTTCTCCGATGACCTTAAGATTTTTTATGGTTGCCCCGTCCACATACTTGAAAGGGGCAGCATATTGAGCTCCGTCCTGCTTAAAATAAATCTCCACCGTATGATGGTTACCGTCAAAGGTTCCTTTAAATGGTTGATCCTTATCACGACCAATTAAACGAATATCATAGTCATATACAGGCGAAGTAACTTTGATATCCTTCATGAGCTTGTAGTGCTTATCACAGTATGGCTCATAAGTACCGGAGTTATGTGTTGCCAGATGTAATGCTAAAAACTCCCAATCATCAAAGCTGTAAATCAGGTATGGATCATTCTCTGTTCCGCTTCCCTGAAGCTTTTCGACAGCAGCCTGGGATATCATGACATTCCCCGGAACCGGCACTGTGCCAAGTATCATGGCCAGTATCAAAATGATCGTAATTATTCCTTTCAGTGATACCCTGATCTCTTTATTCTGCATGATTTTTCCCCACTCTGCTCATCTATACTTAGAATAATGTTGAGCACCAAAAAGCCTCTTTCTGAATTACAGTTTCTATAACTGTCCAAAAAATAAAAGCATTTCAGCGCCTTATATGATAGTACCACTATCACCAATATTTTTTCAATTAAGACTTGTAATAATAATTGAGATTTTAATTTTTAATTGAACTAAGGACAGGATTACAGTCAGAGAAAAAGCTCAAGGGGCAGGTCAACGATTTGGTTGACCTGCCCCTTGAGCTGAAAATAATTGTTCTATGTATTTCCTTCCTATCAATTCGAAAATACCAAAAACTCATACGGACATAATTTTATATTCTTTTCACTCAGTATTCTATCAGTCTTTTTCTGTTCCGAAGCATCTCCTTCATCGGCTGTATAGTTCCGTAAAATGATTTTACATCCCCTGATGTCTTCGGTCTGTATGCCGGAAAGCGGCATGTTAACCTCTTCTCCTGACAAGTTTCCGTATATAATCATTTTCCGGTTTCCGAGAGTCCTCTTGTAGCATATTACCTGCTCAGGCACATCAGTATCAAAGCTGATATCTCCATCAGCGATAATCGGCATTTCCTTTCGAAGAGCTATGAGCTTCTTATAGAAGTTAAGTATGGAGTCCTCATCCTGAACTTCGGCCTCCACCGTCATTTCATGACGGTTTTCCGGTGCCTTGATCCATGGCGTTCCATCTGTGAAACCATAATTCGGAGCCTTATCCCATTGCATGGGAGTGCGACCGTTGTCTCTGGATCTTTCATCTATGACATGCAGAGCTTCGGAATCAGATAAACCTCTGGATTTCAGAATCTCATAGTAGTTCAGACTTTCCACATCCCGGTAGTCCGAGATACTTCCGTAGTGAGCATTGAGCATACCTATCTCCTCGCCCTGATAAACATAGGGGGTGCCTCTCATAAGATGAATTATTCCGGCAAAAAGCTTTCCGGACTGTTTCCAATATTTATCTTCATCCCCGAAACGGGAGATGGTCCTGGGCTGATCGTGGTTCGTCCAGAATACCGCATTCCATCCGCCTGCTGCAGACATCCCCTCCTGCCAGGTTTTCAGAAGCTGCTTCAGCTCCATCAAGTCCGCAGGCTTCAGAGCCCACTTATCTCCGTTTTTGTAGTCAACCTTCAGATGATGGAAGCTGAACACCATGGAGAGTTCCTTTTCACCCGGGTCCGAATACCTGATACAGTTTTCAAGAGTCGTGGATGACATCTCTCCTACAGTGATCATATCTTCAATCCCGGTGTCACGAACCAGCTCCTTGAGATACTCATGGATTCTGGGCCCATCGGTGTAGAATCTTCTGCCATCTCCCTCTGTATCATCCTGCAAAATCTCAGGTTTGGATACGAGATTGATGACATCGAAACGGAATCCATTCACACCCTTACGTTTCCAGAACCTGACGATGTCCTTCAGTTCCTCCCGGACCTTGACATTATCCCAGTTAAGATCAGCCTGGGTCACATCAAAAAGGTGCAGATACCATTTTCCGAGGCTTTCCACATATTCCCAGGCACTTCCGCCGAATTTGGACTGCCAGTTGGTGGGCGGGGCATCAGGTGTTCCCTCAACAAATTTGTAGTAATCCTGATAGTACCTGTCACCTGCCAATGCCTTCTGAAACCACTCATGTTCAGTAGATGTATGATTGAACACCATATCCAGCATGATGTCGATTCCCCTGTCATGTGCCTGTCTTGAAAGCTCTTCAAAGTCCGACATGGTTCCGAATCGCTCATCAACCTTCCTGTAATCCGCGATATCATAGCCATTATCACGTTGTGGCGAAACAAAAAACGGAGTTATCCATATATAGTCTGTTCCCAGATCCTTAAGGTAATCCAGACGGGCAGTGATACCTCTCAGATCCCCTATTCCGTCTCCATCCGTATCATAAAAGGATCTAGGATATATCTGATAAACTACCTTGTCCCCGAAAGATGACATTTAATTCCCTCCAACTACAACTGCTATGACCGTATCCTTCTTTCCTGCTGCAGCAATGGCCTTTCTGCTGAATGATGGAAATCAGCAAATCATTTGTTTTCAAGATGATCTGAGTCTATATTCCTTCCACATAAATCGTATGCATAAAAATACCTATTCTCGATTTAGCCAGGACTCTCCTATACCTATTTCCTGCTGCAAAGCTCCTTATCAAGCCATGTGGCTTCATCGTCGATTTCAGCACTGAAAATCCTTGACTTATCCTCCGGATACTTGTTCTGATGGAACTTGAAAAGCATTTTACCTTCCTCAGATTCCCCCAGTATCTCTATCTTTCCAAGAGGGTGGCTCATGGCATATCTCACACTTTTTCCTATACCGTTCTGCAGAGCCTTTGCCTCATCAACTATCCTTACTCCCTGTCGCAGCGGAACCTGAAAATGTCCCTTTACGCCGGTAACCGGACGACACTGGAAGATATAATAGGGCACCACTTCAATTCTGGTGAGTCCCCTGAGAAGTTCACCAAGAACCTCAGGATCATCATTGACCCCGCGAAGAAGAACCGTCTGATTTCTTACCTGTATGCCCCGGCACTGCAGAGCCTTAACAGCACGGATGGATTCTTCAGTGATTTCCCGTGGATGGTTAAACTGAGTAACAACATATAAAGGCTTAACCCCCGCATACTCAGACAAAAGTGAAAGAAGCTCTTCATCCTCATATATCCTCTTTGGAAAAGTCACAGGTACTCTGGAGCCGAATCTGATAAAATCAAGATTTTCAATGGCAGAAAATTCCTTCAGATAGCGGCCAATGATTACATTAGGATTCATCAGTGCATCTCCGCCGGTAATGAGTACATTTGTGATTTCCGGATGAGCATGTACATATTCCGCCGCTTCATCCACCTTCTTGTTAAGTTCAGCATCCGATAGTCCCACAAGACGCTTCCGAAAACAATGCCTGCAATACATGGCACAGACATTGGTGGACAGGATCAATGCCGTCTGCCTGTACTTATGCTGCACTCCATCCCACTTTGTGTTTTCACTTTCACCGCTGGTGTCGAAGCTTCCCTCCTGCAAAAGTTCTTCTTCTGACGGAATACACATCTTAGCAATGGGATCTTCCGGATCATTTATGTCGATCAGCGAAAAATAGTAGGGTGTGATCATCATAGGAAAACGTGAAATGATACTCCGGTATTTGTCACGATCTTCATCAGGAAGCTTAAGCGCATCACACAGTTGGTCAGCTGTCGTAATACAGTTTTTCAATTCTTTCTGCCATTCCATCTCATACCCCTTCACTTTATTAAATTTTCAGTCTTTGTCACGAACCATAAGCTTTATATAAACTATTAAAGTTACGTCAAAAAGCTTAATATTATATATAAATAATATCCGATTTAAGGGTATATGGTCAATGGAACGCGTTATGTATGACAGATAAAACAGAGACTATAAATGAATCCTTAAAACAGAAAAAGACTTTTCTCCGGCTATGAGCCAAAGAAAAGTCTCAACCACTACTATTTTTTTACCCAAGAATCCATCTCACAAGCCTGAGATGATGAATGATCACTATTCCAACATCCATAAAAATGTGCGCTATCAGAGTCGATACGAGCACACCATTTGACTTCCATAAGAACCCGCTATGGAAACCGTACCAGATGGTGAAGCCTGAATATGCTATCATCAAAAACAGTATGGGCAGGTTTTTCCAGATACTGCCGATATCTCCTCTGAAATTCTCCCATGTTACATCAAAATAAAAGAGTCTGCCGATAACCATCATTACAAAATAAATGATGATGCTTCCATAATTCGGACTTTGGTAGATAAAGCAAATATATACAAGTATCAGAATTACATATATAGAGCTCAGAAGCCTTATGCCGGCCCGCTGTTTTGCATCTATATATCTCAGTCTCACCAGCAGCCGGTCAAAAATCCGGTTCATGATCATGGAAACCACAAGAAATGCCACCAGAATCCAGTCCTTGTAGGTATCCCATATAATATGTACTTCCCTTAGATTGATGCGGTCATTGATGATGTAGTAGAGACTTAGCAACAGCAGCATGGCAGTGCTTGCAAAGGCCATCTCATAGAAAGACTCTATAAACGCAAAGGGCCTTATGTCAATTTGCCGATGCAATAAAGACCGACTGCTTCTTGACCTGCTTCTGAAGTGTCGTGCCCGCCTTCTGTCCATGCCAGGTGCCTCTTCTTCAGAATAAACCTCATTCACATATACTCTGTCCGGATCATAAGTATCCATATCAGATTCATCAATATACTCGCCCTCAGAGCTCGTCCTGTCCAGCTCTTTTCTGATCCTTGCAATGATGAGGATTATTCCCATAACAACCAGCAGTGCCGCAAAGCATACCAGAAAGTATGGAACAGCTTTCTCCATATCAAAATAATGTTCTGCGTATTCCTGAAATTCCATATAACTCTCTTTTCAAAATAAACTTCTGATGTAAGTGTCAGAATTCGTTTTAATGTCTTCATGACACTTATCTCATTATATCGAAATAATATCCGATTTAAGGGGATATGGTCAATGAAATTGAGCTTACAAAAAATGAGTCAGATCCATAAAAGAATCTAACTCAAAGTATCTTAACTAAATGGCACTGGATGTGAACATTTACTTAATAGCCAGCGGTATTTTGCATTTTGTGCCTGCCGTTGAAAAAAAGCTGAATTTAAATTATCATTTACCAACAGAGAGGCTCACTGTATACGGTCAGCCGTTGATTAGTTGTATTAAGATAACCGCTCAGCCTTAGCGGCGGTTTTTTATAGGGGGCAAGAAGACTAATGCGGATTAAACCAGCTGCAATATCATGCATCAGGGACTTTCATAAGAAAATGAAGAAGCACTGGGGTAATATCCTTATGACTTTACCCGCCTTTATGATTTTACTTTTGTTTGATTATATCCCCATGGGTGGACTGGTACTGGCATTTAAGGATTTTGATTATGGACAAGGTATCTGGCATAGTGCATGGAACGGATTTGAAAATTTCAAATTCCTGATTGCCTCAAAATCAACCTTTTTTACCATTACCAGAAATACTATTCTTTATTACATAGTCTTTACTATAGTGGGAATGACTCTGCAAATTGCACTGGCCATCGCTCTGGATCAGCTGGTATTTAAACGAATGGCCAAAATGATACTGAGTATTATGATCGTTCCTGTATTTATCTCGTTTACAGCTATTCAGTTTATTGTGTACGCGTTTTTAAGTCCTGATACAGGCATGATCAATCATATTTTTCATCTTTCCACCAAATGGTATCTGGAGCCGGGCTACTGGCCATTCATACTGACGATTGTAAAGATATGGAACGATACCGGATATGGAGCAGTATTGTATACAGCAGTGATGGCAGGAATAGACCCAAAGCTCTATGAATCCGCAAGTATAGACGGTGCAGACATATGGCAGCAAATAAGGTACATTACTATCCCTTTACTTATGCCTGCTATGACACTGATGCTGCTCCTTTCGGTAGGCGGAATCATGCATTCAAATACAGGACTTTTTTATCAGGTCACAAGAAACAGCGGAATCCTATACGATACCACACAAGTACTTGATTCTTACATACTTGATTCCATTTTCCATAATTCCAATTTCGGATTTACTGCGGCAGCCACCTTATTTCAGTCGTGTGTGGGAACAGTACTCATACTTGCTGCCAACTTCATCGTTCGTAAAATCAGTCCGGATTATGCTCTTTTTTAAAGGTTGAAAATATGTTCAATAAATCATTCAATGCGAAATATGCCACACCAAATAAAAAAATCACTTCAGGCCAGATTGCATTGCTGTTTTTTCTCCTTATGCTGACGATTCTTGTTTCCATACCCATACTTCTTGTTTTTGTGTCATCTGTGACAAATGAAGCAACAATTGCCACAGAAGGTTTTACTCTTTTTCCCTCATCGTTTTCCCTGAATGGATTTAAAGCTGTTCTTAAATATGGCAGGCAGCTTTTTGTTTCTTATGGAGTAACTGTCTTTGTTACCATCTCCGGAACCATACTGGGACTCCTGATTATGAGTATGTGTGCATATACTCTGACAATCCGGGATTTTCCTTTAAAGAAGTTCCTCACAGTGTTCCTCATTATTCCTATGCTTTTTTCGGGCGGACAGTTATCAAAGTACATTATTTACACTTCCGTGTATCATCTGAAGGATAGTTTTCTTTTGCTGATATTGCCTCTTTGTGTTCAAACCATGTACGTTTTTATTTTAAGAACATATATACAGGATAGTATTCCGATGGAACTAAGGGATGCTGCAAAAATAGATGGCGCCGGAAACTTCACAGTGTTTTTCCGCATAGTATTTCCTCTTATGAAACCGGCTTTGTCTGCGGTAGGATTTATGCTGGCGACGATGTACTGGAATGAATGGCAAAATGCACTTCTTTTTATTGATTCCAATGATAAGAAGCCCCTGCAGCTTTTACTGATCAATATCCAGAAAAGTATAGATATGCTTCTGTCTAAAAGAAACATCCCGCCCGCTGCACTGGCGGCACTGCAGGGGCAGGTTCCACAATATTCGGCAACCATGGCGACAGTTATAATTGTAATCGCACCTGTCATGATTGCTTATCCCTTATTCCAGAGGTATATCGTTAAGGGATTTACTATGGGCTCTGTGAAGGGATGATCTCTCAGATTCTTATGGTCAGAAAATTTAGACCAAGAACATTTTGATAGTTCACTTCACTGGCGATTTTAAAAATCATCCGTATACCGATATATCTGGTTGGATCTTCAAGGTCGTTAATATCGTTTCTTGCAGCGGGATCAAATGCCAGACAATCGTCTTTTATAGTCAGGATCACATCATTGTTCCTATGGATAGCCTTGACAATTACAGTGTGCTTCCGGTCATCCATGGAAAAGCCGTGTGTAACTACATTGCCGGCCATCTCTTCCAGGGACAGACCGGCAAGCATTGCTCTTTTTCGGTCGATTCCCCTTTCTTCACAAAAATGCTGAACATTTTTAGCTACTTCAACAACATGTTCCATATTTTTAACTTCAATTACTACAACCGCATCATCAGGGACACCAAAATCTTCAGGGATCACCATTAGCTCCCCGATATTGCGAGGTACGTGCCGATTGATCATAAATGCATATAAGAAGATGATGAGGGTAGTGATCACACCATTAAGAACATTTGCTATGTATATTGCGTTGATTCCGAATCTTCCGATAAGAAGAGGGGCAGTGATGGCAACTCCCAGGACACCATCAAAGACCGCCAGAAGATTAAGCAGCACATGCTTATCCGTGGCCTGGGCATAGGCGATAAAGTGCATACAGATGATTGATAACGGCATGCAAAGCGGCAGGATTCTGAAACCCCAGGCGGTCATCATGTAAACAGGTTCAACAGGATTCTGGTAGAAGATTCTGGTAAATGGAATACTCAGAGAAATAATCCCAAGGCTTATGATGCTTTGGAGTGCAAGATAACCTGTGAACATAAAATGCATGACGCTCTTAAGTGAATTTCTGTCTTCTTCACCCACACCAATATTGATAAGGAGTCTGGAAACTGACAGCATTCCCACCGGAACTGCCCAGAATAGCCCCATAAGATTTCCGGCTGCAGCTAATGCCGAAAGCCCTGCGCTTCCGACATAGGTATCAATAAGTCCATTTACAAGAAAACCTCGTACTGTCCCGTAGATGGTTGGCAATACACCCGGAAGTCCTTTTGTGATTATTCTGATGTTCTTCTTTAAATCAATTTTTTTCGGCACAAAACGAATATAGGATCTGCCGAGTAAAAAGTACATTGCCTCAATTACACAAAAAATCCATGTGCCCAGTGATGAAGCAAGAGCAAGTCCGAAAGCCCCTAAAGGAATAACGAGGACGAAAATATATTCAAAGAAAAGATTAACTACAACCCAGGAAATACTTCCCAGGACGATAAACTTCTCCCGGTTTTCGAATGAAAGAAAAACTGACAGCTGATTACTAAGGAGCAATGGGAGAACTCCTATGGCCTGCCCCAAAAAATAATTATTCAGAGCAACTCTGACCATTGAGTCTCTTGTGAAAATCCCGGTCAGGTCGTTAAGACTCATGAAAAGAAGTACTGCAGTAATCACAAAAGAAGAAAATACAGTAAGAATGATATCCATTGAAAAGACTTCCGCAACCTCATCCCTGCTGTTTTGTCCAATGTATTTTCCGCATTCTATCCCTGCACCACCGCTCAGAATCGCGCCCACAGCCGTAATCATCATACTGATGGGGCCGTAAAGCCCGATGGCACTGGTTACCTCTATTCCCACATAATTTGCCGAAAAAAAGCTTGATACAATAGAATTGAATGTGCCCAGTGACAAAATAAGAACATGGACCGGCAAGAGTCGCAGCATAAGCTTCGATATCATTTTGTAATTACTGTCAGAATTTCTGTTTTTCATTTCATTGTAATTCCTTCCAGGTATTGTACTGGTTTTCAGCCAGTGCCAGAATTTCCTGATAACCTGCACTATCAAGCTCTGATCTGTATTTATCCAAAGCAGCATCCACTTCTTCAGCAGAATAGCCTCCTGTTTCCAAAGTGTATCCATATTTATTATAAAGAGCTAAGCAGGCTGCCCAGGTGGATGCTACTGAATCAAAATTCACTCTGAAACCATTTGCAATGGATGTTTCGGCCTCTTTATTGAACGCTTCATAAATATCTTTTTTGTTTTTGGGTTCTCCGATGGCAGGCGGTATGACAGTGACTGATCCGGATTCCCATGGACTATGATTATAAAGTTCTCCTTTTTTCTCGATCAATCCATCTTTCATTTCATAATCGGTTCCCTCGATTCCGTATGTAAAAAGGGTTGCAAGTGTGCTGTCGGTATACATAAGTCCCATAAAATCAATACAAGCTTTAGCCTCTTCCTCAGAACTTGAGGATGTCACTCCGAAGCAGGAGCCAAGTGTGCTGTTGGAATTTATGTAGTTTTTGGTCATTTTGATAATATTGCAATCCTGGTTATAGGTGTATGAAGCCACCTCATTTATAGGAACATCCCACCAGATTGCAAATCCCCAATCCGTTGTATTTATGGCAGTATCCGGAATGGTTTGTGCAGCTTCTTCGCTGCTTATATATCCTTTTTCTACCCAGGTGCCCATCAAACTGACAAACTCTCTATATTCAGGCAAGTTCAGGCAGTTAACGATTTTGTTTGTTTTTCTGTCAACAGCAAACATTGAATTAGAGGCTATGAAATCATAGTCATCAAGGTAGAACCTTGAAAATGCCGTCATCTTCTGGAGAAGAAATGGGTATTTGACGCCATCCTCCTTCATTTTTTCGAGTATAGGTTCCAAATCCTTAAGTTTTTTTATCGAAGAAGGATCAAATCCGTATTTTTCTGCTTTTGCAGTGGGATAAACAATATCGTATCCTTCAGATGCTTCTTTATAACATGGTATGAAATAATCATGTCCGTTGTATCTTGAAGATTTCCAGACAGAATCAGGTATGGACTCGTAAAGAACTGTTCCGGGAAGCAACTCGCTCAGATCATAAACAGCATTTTGAGGCACCAAAGAGTCTGCACCCTTCCAGTTTGCAGTCCAAAATAAATTTGTTTCTCCATTAGCGATAGCAAGATTACATTTTTCGGTATATTCCCCCTGACCGATATCTGTAAGCCTGATCTTTACATTTATTTTATCGTCAATATAATCATTGATAGCCTCTTCAATAGCCTTAACCTCATTTGTATCTGCTGAAGATATATTAAAAGTACAATGATAAATACCTATTTCCACCTTACCATCATCAATAGGATCATTGCTTTTCTTTTGAGCGCATCCTGTAAGTAAAATGCCTGACAGTGAGGCTATGATAACTAAAGACCAAAATTTATGATTCACTGAATTATTCACTGAAAATCCCCTTTGTTATTAGTATTTGTATGATGATGTGAGTGCCAAAAGTCGATATCGGATCCTGATCACTGAAACAGACTCATCTGACCGTTCATTATTTTATAGTAGCCGTGTTCTATCCTCTCATTTCCCTCATGAGTCATGATTTCGTAGTTACTAAGATTCTGCTGCCTGATAACCAGCTTCACCACACATTCAAAACAGTTGATAACATCACTCTTGTTGATATCGGAAAGACATATCAGCTGGACATTGAAGTGCTTTGCGATATCGAACATGGGTTTCAGGAGATGTGCGGAAGTAATCTTTCCGAAAGGATTATCCAGTATCAGCACGCTCTTGTTGTAGCGGCACACCAGTCCCGCAGAGGATCTCGTATAGTTCATCAGTGTCAGAACAACAGCAAAAAATACCACAAACTTCTCTGCCCCGGAGCTTTGGGTAAGAGTATCCTCCCATCTCTTATAGAGGGAATTGGCACTGTTCATATCTATCTTATAAACCTTAACCTGTATGGACTCTTGTCTTATATACTTATGAAGGAGCCTCTCACTCCCGACTATGATCCTTGCCCTTTTCTGAATCTGTTTATCCTGAGCTTCCGCTTTAATCAGCTCTTTAATCTCATTGGCACCTTGCTCGATTTCTGTTCTTATGGATATCCTTGAGGCTTCCTCAGAAATTTCCTTCTCTTCCGGAAGATTCATTTTCACCATCTGGGTCTGAGGCTTTCCTTCGAAAATATGAGCCCTTGAGCTTTGTGTTATTGTCCGAAGATCATTATAAATCCTCTTGCCCTGAGTCATACACTGATCCACGATATCATTGAAATCATTCTCTATCTCCCTTAAGTCAGTCTCTATCTTCCGGTTAATCTTTTCTATGGAATATATCATGGTACCGATACTTTCACTTACAGTAAAAAGCCTGTCGCCCTTGATTCCGGCATCTGAAAGCAATTCTCCTATTGCACCAAGCTTATTCACTATTTCGAAAAGAGCCACATCTTTAAACTCTCTGACTGTATCTCCGATATTCTTATATAGCTTATCTTTTCTATCGAGGTACTCTTTTCTGTGTCTTGTAAGTTTTTCACGTATACCCTTCCACTGTTCTTCAGGAGATTCTGCCAATGCTACAACCCTGACACCTTCACCAACCTGATAGTCATCAATTCGACTGCCCGACTGAAGTTCGTCAAGTACATTACCTGCATTATCAAATATTCTTTCCAACCCTCTCCTTTCGTCACCAAGAGCTTTACTCATTTCAGAATACTGTTTTATATCTGTTTTTGCCGACTTTCTCCTGTTTTTGAAATCCTCACCGATTTCTTTTTCAGGAAGGACCTCACCATCAAATTCGTCAAGTGAGGAAAATGCTCTGCCGGCTCTTTCCGTTGCAGTGGCGAGGCAAGCCCTGGAATCCGTAAATCTGCTCTGACACTTTTCAAGCTTTTTCGAAGCTTCTGCCGCCTGACTTTTCACTTCACGAAGCCTCTCAGGTGAGAAACGAACAGCTTCATACTCAGACCTTTCGCAGGAATAAGTGTCTAACTCCGATTCAAGAGATGCCTTCCCATCATGCAGATCATCAAGTCGGTTTCTAAGCTCCGAAAGACTGTCACTCAGGCTCTTCACCAGAGTCATATACTGCGTATAAAGGGAATCAAGTTCACCATCCAGGATATCTGCCTCTCTTGCGCCGGTAACCTTATCACATTTAGCCCTGATCTCAGAAAGTTCTCCCGAGATACCATCCCTCTCTTTGGAAAGAGTTTTCAGCCTGTTCTTTAATGCTTCAAGATCATCACATGCTTTTTTATAGACATTATCCGCATCCTGCCTCATATTGTAAGCTTCATCCAGCTTCAGGCTCAACTCCTTTTCTTTCGAGAGCATCACACCAAGTTCTGAAAAGGACTCAAACCAGCTCTTGAGATTCTGCAATCCGAAACGACATCCCTCCAGCTCTTCTTTTATAGCTTTCAGCTTTTTCCCGGCTGCAGTCTGTTCCTTCTCGAGCTCCCTGTGCTTTCCGGAGAGTCTATCAATTTCACGTTGTATATCTTCGATAAGCTTTTCTTTATCAACTCTCCAGTTTTCAGGATAATCAAATTCAGCTGCCAGCTGATCAGAAGCTTCACAGTCACTCAGATGAGTTTTATACATCTTCAGTCTCTCATCCAGGTCACTGATCTGCTCACGGATATCATCCTGATATCCGTCTCTGTCAGAGAAATAAGATTTATCACAAATCGCAAGAAACTGAGATTTCGATAAGCTTCCATCCATAAGCTCCTGCATCTGCTCCATGGTAAATAACGGCACAGCTGCCGGAAGCCACTCTTTATTTCCGGCTGAAACAAGCCTGTGAAGTTCCTTTTCATTATCAAAAAGAAGCGAATATGCAATCTCCGGATAGTTTAAAAGTATTTCATTAACCTTTTCCCCTGTTATTAGGCCGTTTTCCAAAAGACCACACAGATACTCCTCTCCTGTCCGGCAGCTTATGCCTGTAGAAACTATATAGTCCATAACCGCCGGAAACACATGAACGTGTCCCTCTTCCGCAGCCTTAAGTCTGTCGAAAAGCTCAGCCTTATCCTGATCGGTCTTCAGAATCTCAGCTCTTGTCATTTCCAGATCTTCCTTAACAACCGCTTTCAAGCGTCCGGAAAAGATCACATGGCTGTCGAGGCTATATTTTTCACATACCTTCAGCAGGCTGTCATATACACTGTCATATTCGGACATCTCACTCACGGCAGTTGCCTTCTGGGACCTTTTTTCTCCGACCGAAAGCTTCACATCCGCCATCTCCTGAGGAATCTGTGTCATTCTGTTCTCAAGCTCGATCAGCTCTGATTTGAGTCGTTCTTCAGTTGCCTTTAACCCGTTTTCCTTCTCTGTTTTTTCCTGTTTCTCCCGGAGCAGCTCCTCTTCGGCATAAAATCCATCAAACCTTCTCATGGCTTTTATCGCAAGAGTCCTTATCCTTTCATCAGAGCTTTCCCTTGACGCTTCAAGTCTTGATCTGTAAGAATTATACTTGTCCTTAGCCTCTTCATAAGCCTTTCCGGCTCTTTTCATTTCTGCTTCACAGTCTTCTGATGCTCTCTCCTTTTCCGCAATCTCAGTATCTTTTAGAGCCTTCCTTTCTTCAAGTTCAGAAGCAGCATTTCCGGCTTTTACAAAAACAGAATACTTAAGTCTCGCAATCTGCTCAGCATCTTCCGAGGCATTTTCCTTTTCATCTATGAGTTTTTTCAGAGCACTGATCTCGTTTTCCGCATCCAGAATACCCTTGTACAGCTTCGCGCTCTGAAGTATCTCCTCTTCATGCTTTTTCATATCAGACTCGGATTTTGCATCTTCCAGAGAGCGCGTCGCTTCATCAAAATCCGCCCTTGCAGTCTCCTCAAGGGATACCGCCTCATGATATTCCTTTGACTTTTCCTCATGATCGATATGCCTTAATTCTGCTTCCAGCCCCTGTATCTTTTCTCCGATATCAGATGACTTTTCTTCAATAGCTGTTATCCGCTTTCCGAGCGCCGCTTTAAATCCACATACTTCACCTATGGTTTCAGTTAATTCGAAATTCACCTTATAAAGTTCATCACTCATTTCATTTAGTTCTGAAAGCTCCTGAAGCAAACTGTCATTAACCTTCTTTTCCCGGATCACCTCATCCTTTTCCGAAATCTTCTTTGCATAGTTAATAAGCATAGTTTCCAGAGAACTGTCTGTCCCTCCGCTTGCTACACTTCTCATCTTCTGTTCTATGGCCGGGATAAAAAATTTGGCTATAAGTTTATCCGAGGTTTTGGCATCATCAAAGTACTGATTTAAACCTCCCTCATCTCTATTGAGGGTTTCCAGAACTGTCTCCCATTCAGACCTTAAGATGCCGTATTCAGAAAGCTTTTCCACCCACTTGACACTATCATCTGATGAATAGTGGGCCAATGCTCCTTTACTTTGTTTTGCTTTTTCACGAACGTACTCAAAGGACGCCGGAACATATCTTCCGTTTTCGTTTTTACTAAGCTCCAAAGATGATATGCTGTATGGAGAGTATCTTTCATACTCAGACAAAAAGGTATAGTACCTTACAGCGTTGCCCCTCTGATTGTCTTCCGAAGAAGCATTGGCACTGCCTGCTATGGCTATACCGGTAAGAAGCTTCTCCTCGCTTCTATCCTTGTTCCACTCTATAAGAATAAAAGAGTGATCACCGGGTCGCCCGAAATAGTCCTCTATCCTTCTTCCGCCCGCCATGGCCTTTGGATGAACAGGCTGAAGCATAAGCTGCACAAGCACAGTCTTGCCACCACCGTTGTTAAGATTAAAAAGAGAATTCAGCGCCGTACCCTCAGAAGATGTAAGGTCATATAGTTCATCCGGAATAAACCGTTTACCATCGTTATATCTGAAATTAACTATTCTTATTTTGCTTATCTGCGGCATGCTGTTCCTTCCCGAGCCATTCATTGATGGTCTGTATTCTGTCCTTATTGAGCACATAGGGCATGAGATCCTGAGTCTTCTTCGTCGGCTTGATCCTGCCATCCTCTGATTCGAAGAAAAGCTCATCTGCCCTGAACTTAAGCATTATCTTGTTGATGATACCGTACCGGTCCTCAACTCTCCTGCTGCCCGGATCCCCTTCTTTTTTTCCCAGCCAGTCTTCGGCCAGCATATAGAAGTTATCACTGAAATCCGATTCCTTGTCGTCACCGTCAATGCCTTTTTTTGTGACTTTTTCGCAATGCTCTGTAAATTCCTTTATCATCTCTTCTTTAGTGATGAATTCTCTTACCTGAATTTCGTTAGCCTCACCTTTAAAAAAAGTGAACAGAATGAAGATGGCCAGATAATTCAGGAGATACAGATCTCTGGTTCTCACATCATTGCCCGCCTTGATATCTGAACGGTAGTCTGCATTATTTTTAAGAAACAGATCATTTTCCTGGGTGGGAACCATGTAAATCCTGTTCTGCGCAGGGATTATCTCAAAGCCGAGCTCCATCCCCATCTGGTCAAGTTCATCCCTCGCCTCCTGATCCTCCGCACAGCTCCATATGATACTGTTGTCATCACGGTCTATCCAGCCTCTTTTCATAAGCTCGTGATAGAGTTTCAATGTATTTACATTCATTTTATTTTCCTCATATAAACGCATATTTTTTCGTTTATCTCTGACATACAGACGCAACTCTGATCAGCTTCTTTAAATGATGATTTTAACAACAAAATTCGTCATTTCTATGGTTGATTTGGTTTCACCGTCATCCACCGTGAATTCACAATTATCTTCAGAGGTCTCAAATATTATCTTCTTCATGTTCAGGTAATCTTGCGGGATATTTGTCAGAGCCCAGAGAAGATCAAACTCTCCCAGAGGCTCCGCCACAAAAAGAGCTGTATCGCTGCGAAGTCCTTCCAGATCTATCTCCTTTTTCTGATATATGGTCATGAGGGTGTTGGGCAGCATGCTGTCTTTGTTCCACCTGATAAGCTGATCCATGGACAGTGATCGTATATACTTCTTTATTTCAAATTCTTTTTCATTCCGGAGGAATGAAAAAAAGGAAGTAACTATCTCCAAATATATCCCATTTCTTTCTCTGTTAATATCATCTGCGGACACATCCTCTAAATCCAGATCTATCCCGGCGTCCTCCGCAGCATCGATTATACTGCCGTTCATGGCATAAAAATTCTCAATACTGAATTTTTTATCGAGTTCCGGTTTCACCAGCGGCCAAAGTAACACTTTTACCGCATCACCGATCTCATCTCCTGCCTTAGTGAGCCTTTTCATGATATCCTGTTCGAAGTTCATGCGTTCAAAGCTTTTTATAACGAAGCTGTCTCTGAGCATTTGCTTATAGGATTCTGAAACGGAATTTTTTGTATTGATAAGCCCACGCTGCTCCTGGATAGTTATGTCGAGATTTTTGTTTATTTCCTCAAGCGACTGAAGGTTCTTTCTTGCTTCCTCCGTATCAGCTCCATTCTCCAGCGCAAGTCTTATGGACTCAGCCTCTCTTTTTGCATTTATCTGTATCTCTTCAAGTTCCCTCTGTTCATCCACCATGAGATTTCTGAACTGTCCGACTATCCTTTCGTACTCATCAACGGTGATTTTTGCAATGTTTTCGCGACAGCGACGTATGAAATCATCCATACTGTGACTCATGTTCCTTAGTCTCGCAACCAGCTCCTTACTCTGAGTCAAAGCCTCTGTATAGTTCTTCCGCTTCATATACTCCTGCATCTTGAAACGGGTTACGGAATAGTCAAGCTCAGACTCTATCTCCTTAGATCTGTATAAGAAATCAAATACATCGTCCGTAAGGTGATAGGAACCCTTCTCTTCATTGACAAGGCGCACCGGCATCTTCTTAAAGCATTCTGAATCCGCATGGAAAGTCTGATATTCAATAAGCTTTCCATTATTCTGAAGAACATTCACAACTATAAAACCGGCAAGCTTAAAGGTATCTACCTCATACTCTTCCGGAACAATCTGTACTATATTATCAAGAAAATCCGCAACATCTTTTATGGTGCAGCTCTGCATATCGCTAAGTGTTCTTTCCTTTATGTATAAAAGAACGGCAACTACGAGATTATTTAAAATATCGTAGTCGCCTCTGAACATCTTCTTTATTTCGTCAGGATAGCTTGTCACCGTGATACTCCTGACTATATCTATGAACTTCATTCTGTTTTGAAAATCCTGAAGCATCTCTTTGATGTCAGAACGAAGCATATGATATCCTCCCTTTTTATAATGATTCTACGCTTCCAGCTGTGTATAGGATATAATTTCCTGCGGAATCAGTTTATTATCTTCAAGTACCGTCTTAAGAAATATCTGCTCCTCCTCAGTGAACTCTGTGAACAGTTCACTGAAATCACAACCTTCTTTTTTTGAAGACGGACTGTCCTCAAGTAATGTACCCTTTGCTCTTTCGATCATCCTTCTGTATCCAGGTGCAAACAGAGAAATACGCAGAGAAGCATTGACCTCTCTGGTCCTTTTAAATATATCAAATCCTTCCCTGTCTATATCTCCCCAGTACAAGAATTCAACTTCAGGCTCACCCATGAACTTCACATACTCGGAAAGTGCCCCCTCTTTTTGTGAAATCCTGTTTCCTTCTCCATAGACGACACCATCTATCGGAATTCCAAAAAGACTTTTCCACTCATCCTCAAACATATACCTTCTGATGTTGAACCATATATCCTTATTCTCACAGATAAGAAGTGTCATGATATCTTTTCTTATAGGTATATAGTCATGGAAACAGTACTCCGGAGTATCATAAAACCGAAGATCCTCCCGCGATATACCGAGCTTATGAAGAAGAGTTTTCACACTGCTATCATCCAGTACCTTCTCTCGTCCGAACAAAGCATAGGACCTTTCTTTTCTCGATATAAAATTATCCTTTCTTTCCGAAAATAGAAATTTATTCAGTCCATCAACAAATTCCCTGAATTCAAGATATATTAAAGGGTTCGCCGTAAGATATCCACTTTTTAAAAGCATGGGATGAAGCCTGTTAACGGCCTTGATCGTCTCTTCTCCAGCCTCCCTCTTAACCAGAATCCTATACTTTTTATACAAAGGGTACATAAGATTTCCATTGGTGCCGGAACTGTTTACAGGTTCTATCATTCCCTCAGACTTTAGACTCTCTATTTTATCAAATATCTTTTTCGAGTCCGACTGTTTGACATTTATAAGTTCTGCCAAATCCTCTATAACTATAATCTTTTTCCCATAATTAAGCAGATTCTCTATAATATCCATCTTTTCCTCTGAAGTAATATGTTTCGAATAGCATATAGGAATAAACACACCAACCAAATTGCTCTCTGAGATAAATTGAAACCCGATCAGTCAGACAGCTCACATCGATACCACAATTATATTATTGATAGCATTTTTAAGTCAAATATCAGCAAACTGCAATAAATTATGAGTTACTGTTCACAGGTGAACTTGTAGTAAAACAGCCGATCCGTTAAACTGAGTCTCAGTAATAACGGGTCGGCTGTTCTGCCAACTATGAGTCAAATCTTTGTGTCACTTCATCAAACACATTGGCTCCTTCATTTTGCCGTATCTTAACAAGCACGCTCTTGCCTTCACAATGATGCGTTATTGTATCAAAGCATCTGAAAGACATCACCTGCCCTTGTTTGCGCTTGTAGCCACGTAGAAAGCGCTCCGCTATGTTGTTTGTGCTCGGTACATTGACATTATGAAGAAACAGAAGATGTTCTTTGGAATGTTTTCTCATTCTCAAATATAGGTTATACCCATCTTTGTAGTATTTACTCGGAGGCACATACTCATATTCATCTCTGGCTGTTTCCAGCACTTTCATATACCTTGTCTCGAAATCGGCAACAACCTCCGAATCCATATCTGATTCGTGTTCATTACGATAATGGATCATTTCCCGGAGAAGTTCTCTCATTGATCTGTGCCAGGTTTTCTCTGGTTCCATCTCCATTCCATCTTTCAGATACCGGAGGATATGAGCCAGACATTCTTGGTGTTCTGAACCATAGTTATAGAAAGTGGATTCATGATCATGTACCAGTATGCCATTATAGTATTCTGTCACTGTACCTTTTACGCCTTCGTGTCCCTTTTTTTCGCGCGCAAAATAAAGCGCTGTTCCATTAGGCGCAACATTGATGAATACATATGCACTTTTACCGTTATAGCGAGCATTTGTGCAGTCCGTATGCATGACAGGCATAAGAAGCATCTCTTTAAAGGTTTCAGTTCGCTCTTCTTCGGTTTTTTCAGCAAACTCTTTTCCGAGTTTATTGATCATACCCTTCGAGATATTTAATTGATTGTTGGTGAGTTCTGCCAGAAAACGGCTGCTTTTATCAATAGAGACATTACAATCATTATTCAAGAGATAAAGGAATGCTTTGATACTTCCTCCATAGTTGACATCATCAACGACACCTTTAGGAAACGGAGCATGGTATTTCTCGCCCGTCCTTGAATTTCTATAGACTTTTGCGCGATATTCAACCACCTCAAGTACAAGCCTGATATTAACCAGCTGTTTCACAACTTCCTTGTTTGTTTCCTTGTAATCGGGATCATTTAAGATCTCGGATGAGGCAGGGAGAAATATCTTGCTTGTTGGTGCTAGTTTTCTGCGTCCATGACCTTGATGACCAGGCTGAGCTCCGGATTTACGACCGGTTTTCTCACGATTATTTGTGATCTTTTTATGATTAACAGACTGTGAAGAGGGTTTTGAAGAATTCTCATAATCCCGGTTTATTTGCGCTATCAGTTTTTTGTTTTTCTCACGCTCATCTTCAAGTTCAGACGCTAATGCATAGTTAGCCTGTCGAAGTTCACTGTTTTTTTCTTTTAACTCATCATTCTTTTTGAGTGCACCAAGATAGAGCTCATAAATCTGATGGATACGACGTATGAGCTCCTTGGTCTTTGCCTTATGATCTTTTTCCTGATCTTCACAGACTTCCTGACACCATTTCCATATCTTTTCATTGATATGTGTAAGTTCCTGGATACGGGCATTTTTCTGGTCTATAGTTCTTTGAAAAGCACGGTTAGCCTTTCTATGTTCTTCTCTCATAGTCTGGTATATTTCTCCTGACTCGAAATCAGATATCTTTGTTAACGCAGCCTTTAACCGCATCTGAAGTTGTCCAATAAGATCAGTTTTTGTCATAGTCAAAATTTAAATTTCTTTTTAGCCTTATCAAGTATACCGTTAAAAAACGATAGCTCCTTTTCCTGCAATTCCAAGAGTTCTTTCAGTTGTTCATTTAACTCTGTAAGTGATCTATTCTCTTCCTCAAGACCAGCTATCTGTTTCTCATATCCTTTGATTAGCTGTTCCTGCATTGCTATAATTTTTTCTTCCTGTTTTCCCATGACTGTTTCTCCTGAAAAAAGTATAGCAAAAAGCTCGATTTTACGCGAATTTCAAGGATTTGACATTCCGTCAAAATGACATGTGTATAAGCTTATGATTCGTCAGAAACCGGAAAAAATCGGACATGGATTTCCACATTTTCTGACATATGGACCAGAATAAACCGCGAATTGTGGATTACACAGATGATATAGGAGTTAATTTAAAAAATCCGAGAGGCTGTCCACAACAGCGTCTCGGATCCTTTGAAAATTAAATTTTTAAATTCAGCGTTTTTAACAATATGAAATAGTAGGGGTGTGAACAGTAACAATTATGAGAATGAACTTTTTGATCGATTACACAAAAGAAAAAGGCGCCTCGGAGTTTCCTCCAAGACGCACTTGCCTTTATGATCCTTTAAATGCACTCAAGGATTATTCCGCAACTTCCAGAAGGGTAATGTCGAAGTTCAGTGCTTTTCCCGCAAGTCTGTGGTTACCGTCAAAGGTGACTGACTCCTCTGTCTTTTCGGTTACAGTAACCGGAAAGCGCATTCCCATGTCATTCATGAGCATGACATTCTGACCTATTTCAAGATTCTCTGCACCCGGAATGTCTGAAATCTTTGATACCAGAACCTTCTTCTCATTGTACTCACCATAGGCCTCAGCCGGCTCGATATGGATGCTCCTGCTCTCTCCGACTTCCATATCAACAACTGTACGGTCAAATCCCGGGATCATCATTCCCACACCTGCTATAAAGGATAACGGCTCGTTGCGGTCATATGATGAATCAAACTTGCTTCCGTCATCAAGAGTTCCTGTGTAGTGAACACTTACGGACTTACCTGAATTCTTGCCCTCATAAATGACACTCATTTCATGGCTTCCACAGCCGCCGCAACCACCTCCGCAGCCGCCACAGCCCTCTTCGCAATCATCTCCACAGCCGCCACAGCTTTCTTCTTCATCATGGTGGTGTCCGCAACCGCCTCCGCAGCCGCCCTCCTCGTGATGATGTCCTTCATGGTGATGATCATGATGATCACAGTTCACTCCCTGAGATACCAGTTCACCGGCAAGGAACTTATCAACCACTTCATCTGTATTACCGGATGCTCCCGATATTACCTCGATACCCATCTCCCTGAGAGCAGCCTGTGCACCGCCCCCAAGTCCGCCGCAGATCAGTTTATCAACCCCTGCTTCCTTGAGAACTCCTGCAAGTGCCTCATGTCCCGCTGTACCTGATCCCAGAATTTCGCTGGAAACAACCTTTCCATTTTCTACTGTATAAAGCTTAAACTCCTTTGTCTTTCCAAAGTGCTGGAATACCTGACCACCCTCATAAGTTACTGCTATCTTCATTTCTTTTCTCCTGTTTATCGACACTGTCTCAGCCGTAAATCTCACTACCGGTGCAGATCTATCGGCTTTGTAAACTCATGTTTCTGTAACATGATACATTAATTAAAAGCTGCATACATGATATTTCCACTCATGTATGCAGCCTTTAAAGTATAAAATATATGCCGGTAATTTAAAAGTGAAATCTCTCCTAGATTAACTCCGACCGGGTTTGCTTGATGAAGGCACCTCTTGCACACGGACGAACCGTAGGTTCGATCCCTGACGAACGCGAAAACTCCCAGAGGTTTTCCTCTGGGAGTTGATAAGCGCGAGACGGGGGCGCTACATGCCCTTTGGCATGTGCTTAGCGCCGGCGCACAACGTCCAGTGGACGTTGGTCCTGCGCCGACCGAAGTGGAACGGAGACGAGGCGGTAGCCGAGACGAACCAAAGGTTCGATCCTCGTTGAGTCGCGAAAAGAGCCTCAGGTTGTTCCTGAGGCTCTTGATAAGCGCGAGACGGGGATCGAACCTGTCTCGCTTTTCATTTCTGACCAGTATTTATGCGGTTCTTTTTACCTACTGGGCAATTCCTTGGGCAATTTTATCAAAGCTCAGATTTTAAACTCTTCTCCGAACTTTTCTTTGTGAGCTTTCATATAAGCTTCCATAAATTCGAGGTCACTACATGGTGCAAGTTCATTGTGTAATTCTTCTCTTAGTTCGTCATCCATAAGGTTGACTGCTACATCATAATATCCGTTCTCAATTATTTCTTTTGCTGTATATGGTGCGTACATTTTTATATCCTCCTATATCGTTTCGTTCAGAAAAGCCTCTATAGCTTTTTTAATCACCTGTGCCTGTGGAATGCCTGTTTCCGAACATTTCTTCTTGAACTCTGCTGCCATTTCTTTCGGCACACGTACGGCGATCAAATCATATGCCTTATTATTATATCGCGCCTTGACCTCTGTTGATGTTCGGCTTTTCTTCTCTGCCATAATGTTACCCCCAGTTTAATACCTCTGCTTCTTCCACATACTTCTTAAGATCTTCGAATGTTTCGCAATCTTTTTTACTTATGTCATAGGATATATCCATGATTCCGGAAGTCGCTTTTATAACCCATTTCGCAGATGTCTCTTTGACTTCATACGTTTTTCCATTTTTTAATATTTCCATGTCTGCCCCTTTCTAACTATCTATGTTATACTAGGACTTACGGGGCGGTTCCTTCCGCCCCTGCCTAGAGGATTTATTCCTTTTGCTTGCCCTTTTCGGTCTTGGGTTTTACAAGTGTTATTGTAACGGTTACTCTTGCTACAGATTCGTTACTTTTTAACGCTTTTTCCAAGTCCTTAAGGGCTTTTTCTATTTCTCCCATCGGCTTTTCTCCTTTCTTGCAACGCTTATCTTTGTTACACTTATATATTATCATACTGCTAGTAGTATGTCAACATTTTTATGCCTTTTCTTGTACAAAAATAAGGCGCAGGATTTTCTCCCACGCCTATCTTTTGAACAATCGTTATGATCTCGCGAAAAACACTCTATTTTCGCATGATTGTCACGAGATTTTTATTCTACATACCACGCCGACTGTGCTCCGGATCCGTCCGACTTCCAGCATGCGCCCTGGAGATTGTTGTCTTCCGACTCCTGGAGATAATACTTCTTTCCGTCGATAATCTGCCAGCCTGTAAGCATATAACCATCCTCGTCGAAGTAATACCAATGATGATTTATTACCGCCCAGGTCTTCTTTAAGTATGTATTTACTGTGTCAGCGTGCCACCATCCATTTCCGTCCTTGTGCCAGCCTACTGTGTACTTGCCTGCTGCCGGTTTCTGATCTGGAGTTGTGCCTGCTGCGGTACCGGTCTCTTTTCCGGTTGTCCCATCTCCGTTTGTAAGTGATACCACTGTGTGTCCCTTTGTCGGTGTTACCAGGATATCACCGCGGAGCAGTCCGGACGGAAGCGGAATAAATACTTCTTCAAATGCTCCTGTTTCAAGAAGCTTTTCTGCTTCGGTCACGGTATAGAAATCGCTCACCCTTATGCCGGCATAAAGCACACATACTCTTACCAGCCTTGCACAGTCTGTCTCGCATGGTGTGACTACAAGTGAACAGTTAAAGCCTACATCCTGAGCCACATTGTAGAGACTCTGATTCTGGTTCTGATCATATCCTATATAATCATTAGCGCAGGCCCATTCCATGTTCTGGGCAATGGCCTCACGGACTGCTGCATCCTTTGCTCTTATAACTCTCCACCCTTTTTTGTGAGTGTAGTACTTCTGGATGCACACTTCGTTACCGGTCTGATCTCCTGCTTTTCCTCCAGACGCGTGTCCATTCTCGTCGATTCGTGCACTTCCAATAATTACCATCTTTGTACCTCCGTATAGTTTATAAAACTCCTCGCTGTATCTTCTTCGGAGCTCTTTGTAACTCCCCGCGTTATCCGGAGCTTCGAAGTCCATCAGAACTCTGTCTGATGCCGTGTATATGTTCTTTGTGCTGCTTAAAATCTCATATATTACTCTGAAGGATGTCTTAAGCTCGTTTAAAAGATACTCGCACTGAGACTGTAAATCCCCGATGGATTTACCTCTGCCAACTGTATAGTCGTAAAGTCCTGCCTTTCTTCCGGTCGATGTCCACTGAGCGAGTCCATAACCATAATGTTTACCCATCGGACTTATAAATTCGCTCTTGCTGATAGACCCATCGTCTACAGCATTGGTGTAGGTGCTATCTGTGTAGGTTATCCCCTGCTCGCTGTATCTCTTCCTGCAGAGTCTTTCCAGCACCTTTGAGCCCACTCCGCTCTCGGCATAAAGGTTTCCCATAAGTCCGGATACACCCTCAGGCGTTAATCCGTTATTAGTAAAAAAATTCCAAACATAGTTTCTTTCGTAAGAGTCCGTCATGACTGCTCCTTAAAGTTCGAAAAGTAATTACTTTTTACATGTGAATAACAAATAAAATCCCATTTACCCCTTACTCGCATTTTTTGGTTAATGTCAATGCCACCGTTTTGCCATTATTTTGCATGCAGATTTCCCATCTGCTTTCATTTCCGCTTTTTTGGGATAACGTTATTTTTTGAGAAAAATCGTTATCAATTTGAGGAAAAATGTTATCAAAATGACGATTAATGACGATTATTGTCAAAATCCCATGCCTGGATTATCAGACATGGGATAATACACAAGATATAATGCCGCTGATTAACGGACAGCTCCGAGATTTATAGGATCACCTCCTCTCACTTTGCGTCTTCAGCTCCGCCTTTCCCATCAGGCACCTTGCTACCATTATGAGATTCTGTCTTGGGTTCATTCCCTACAGCAGGAAATTCTGCTTCAGTAACGGTCTTTCCACCTACCACATCGCATTTTTTGTCATTCGGAACGATTTTTACCTTGTTCTGAGCCATATAAGCCTCCTTAATAAAAATGCCCGTGACTCATGTCACAGGCGGTCAATGGTTATATATGATTAAGACTTACGTCTAATCACTGTTTTAATTATCTCTTTTTTCACTTGATTTAGACGTGAGAAGGTCCACTGCTTTTGACACAATCGCCGGCATAGGTACTCCCATAAGCCCCATGTTTTCTACGATGCTAATCACTTCATTTGTGAAAAACCCAATTATTACCGCATTTTTCACATAATCAACACCCAGATAAACATCTATGCCTCTTGCAACCACGATGAACGACAACGTAAATACCTTCCTGCATAAGCCTTTCCAGCCTACCCGGCTTTCAAGTGCTCCGTTCTTCGTTTTTCGTGAATTATGAAAAACACCTGCGACAATCAGCCCACTGACATAATCAACGATCATAGCAAGCATTAAATACGTTAAAGCCGCTGACCATCCCCCCATCATCGAAGCTATAGCACTTCCCATAAGTCCTATTAGTGTGCATAATTTTTGTTTGATCATATTATTTCCTCCCCCATTGTGGTTTTATTTCTTTTTTTCTGCCTGAAGTGCGAACTGCCTAATGCTTTCCTTGTCCTTGAAGTAACAGGATGCACACGGCTCCTGTGACAGCGGTATGATACTGGATGTACAATGTACGCAGTTATAGCGTTTATCACATTTCTGTGGCTTGCATCTGCACGCATCTCTTCCGCACCTGCCATCGCCGCGGTAATATCTACATTTGAAGTTATCTTTTAGTTCCACCATCACTCCTCCACGTAAGGATTGCCTGTGATGTATTCATACTCGGCGGCAGTGATCTTTTCCTCTTCCGTCATGGAACGGATTTTCGCTTCTCCCACGATACCTTTGTTAAAAAGTCTCTTTAAGCTCTGTACAAGTGTCCTCATAACAATCCCTCCTCAATCAGCTGCTGTGTGTATGCGTCTATCGCAGACGCTGTGTTGATCTGCTCGATGTTTTTCAACATATGATAATCATCAACACTTATCTCACGGCATTCACATACCCATTCTGTGTATGCTTCTGTACCTGATGACTCATCTGCTTTGTGTTCTACCTTCTGGATGTTTCTCCTCTGCATGTAGATACCATCCGCAATGAGCTGCAGTTCTTCAGGCTGCACTGCACAATGTTCCTTTTTCCAATCCTTCATGTTCCTTCCTCCTGTCTACTTTTGATATGATTTTCTTTATCTTTCCTATGTTCACGCATGGTTTTATGTATTCGAGATAGCAGTTATATGTATCTGTACAGTTGAACCATCCGACATATGAGATCATTGCTCTTAGATGCTTGTCATAGAACCTTCTGTCATACTTCTTTGCTTTGCCGAGTCGTTTTGCCAACCGAGTGGCAGTAATCATGATGCTCTTTCTCATCAGGGTTTTATCTCTGTAGAACAGAAATCCCATATAATCAAGCGCTCGTCCTATTGGTTTTTCATTCTTTTTTATGTATAAGAATTTACATATTTGATAGTTACGTTTTAGTTTTAATCTAAAACGCTGTCCAAGCATTTTCATAATCTTAATCAATGCTTCACGAAGCTTCTTCTTGTTATCGTTAAAAATAACTATGTCATCCATATATCTTTCAAAGATATCGAATCCCAGCGTCTTGTTTATCAGTCTGTCCAGCGGTTCCAGGATGTAGTTTGCAAGCCATTGGCTTATGTAAAAACCTAAAGGTATACCTTTCTTAAATCCCCATAGGCATATTTCTATGATGTACAAAAACCAATCATCCTTGATCCTTATGGCCAGTTCTCTCATGAGGACGCTCAGACGAATACTGTCATAAAAGTGCCGGATATCAATTTTAAGAAAGTTCCTTATGTTCTTTCCTTTTCGTATCCATCTTTCAATCCGTCTTTTGCCGTAATGAGCACCTCTGTTTGGGAAACTGCCGCACGAATAGCGATAAGCTGTAGCTGTTATAATCGGCTCCAGGATTATAATGATGATGTGATGCAGCCATTGTTCGTGGATCTCTGGCATATAGATCTTTCTTTTCTTGCCCTTCTCCGTGATGATCTTCGGAGTCCGGCGTTTTGGCTTGTAAGCAAGTTCCGGATGATCCACCGGAACAGGCTTAGTGTTTAAAATCATAAGACGCATCTTCTCGACTTCTTCGTCAAAGTGACGGTCTATATCTTGAATCTCTTTCCTCTTTGTCTTTCCTTTTCTTAATTTCCGGTAAGCTTTCTCGATAACACTTTTGTCAAGCATACGTTGATACAGATATTTGTATTGTTTTACGCCTTGTTCAGTAATTATTTTTATGTCGTTACGACGCATTCACTCTACTCCTATAAGATATTTTTTCTCCTATCTCCTACGAACGATAGGTGCGACCGCTTTATCGTTCGTCCTGCATCGGACTTATTTCCACTCCCCTAACCAGTTATGGCGGATAAACGGTGTTTCAACCGTCAGTGGTGTAGGAATAAAACCTGCATTTGCGTCATTCATCCATTATTGATAGAGTACGGAGGCGCCGATGTTCCAGTTGGCATTCGTGGCAACGTTGTTCAGATTGAGCGTGCGCGGGCCATCATTCAGACCGTTGTTGCAATTACCGAACCGAAGGGCGACCGCCCGAGGTGTCGCAGGTTTTATCCCCTGTTATTATTTGATTTTTTAATTAATTTATGCCGGAAGCTTTCCGGGGGAAGACCCCCGGTCCCCCTTATGCTGCGTCCGGGGACGCACCAACAGGTGGAAGCAGAAGTACGGAGGCGCCGAGGTACCAGGTGGAAGTCGGGGCAACGTTGTCCAGATTGAGCGAGCGCGGGCCAGCATGCAGACCGTTGTCGCAATGACCGAACCGAAGGGCGACCGCCGTGATACCGGCGTTTACATATAAACCATCGCATCCGCCTGTTGCTGTTGATCCTTTACACGGCTGAACCGGGATCGCTCCGAATCCGTCAACATTTGCATACTTGTGCGGATACTGCCATGAGCTCGTTGTTTCCAGCTGAACTCCGGTATCTGTATATGCAGCTCCAGTAAGGTCATATGCGTAATTCTTTGACACTTTAACTCTGCCGTTTACACATACTGTGTACGGATCTCTCTGCCACTGGTTGTAGGTTCCGAGCACGAGTGAGTGGAGGATCTTGTTAAGACTCTTATGGTCATCTGTGCCATAGAACTGACCGCCACCAACTACAGCATTGGCTTTTACGCCCATTGTAGGTGTGAGTGATGCATCATAACCCTCGCAGTTTCCAAAGCCGTATTTAGCCTGAAGATCAGATGTCTTGCCCCAGAGAATGAGAAGATCCTGAATAGTCTCAACGATAGGACCGCCGAAGAACTTCGCACGTGCTCCGAAGTTATCAATGGCTGTCTTCTCTGCTGATGTCTGATTGTTGTATGCTGGCTGTGTTCCGGATATGCAGTGCATCTTTGAATTGCTGTCAATATATCCGTAGAACATCGGGAGCCATACGCCCTCGAGCTCCTTATTGTCACTGTCGATAAATCCAACCGGCTTGTATCCATCCCTGGGAGTCAAAGAGAACTTGACATATCTGTCAGATCCTACGATGTATTCCTTCTTGTAGATCTTCTGCAGCCACGAGAAAGCGCCTCCGTCATAAGATGCATTCGCCACATCGGAAGCTGTCTCACCGTCTGCCTTCTTTGTGTAGTCAGTCTCTGATAGCTGATAATCAACGGTGCCATCGCTCTTTACCATGTAAGGCTTGTTGTTAACAAGGAGAGGGAAATTAGCCCAGTCGCCTAAAGAAAAGCCTCCGCCCATGGTCACTGAGATGGGACTGAAATTCTTATTGAGTCCGATGTATTCAATCCTGTGCTCCGGGGACAGCACGTCCATGTGTTCAATAAATCCATAAACGTCCTCATCCTGCTCAATGGCAAGGATTGCCGAGACCTTTGTATTTACCTGGTCCAATGTCTCCTTGTCTGCTATATATACTCTGCTCATTCTTCAACCTCCTCGTAATATAAAAGTCCGTTGTTTATGCCGATGACGTACTTGTCTGTAGTACTGTCATCGTAAATGTATGTCCTGTTTGGCGTCTCCAAAGTAACGCTGGCCGCATTTCCTACAGCCGTATACCAGTCCATCGTGATGTTGGATGGCTGCAATTCGTTATAAGGTGGAAGCCAGTCAGCTGATCCATCCACCGCTGTAGCCACAGCATAAAGTATCTCTTCTGCCCCTTCCTGGTCTGATTTCGCATAAAGGCCCAGCTCCTTAACGTAGTAGCCTACTGTGAGCGGTGTGCCATCCGGATTCACATTTGATACGATGTACTTCAGATGGATCGTGCTGCTATTCAGGATCTCTTTCGCGGTCAGAGGAAACTCCTGCTTCGGGCTTGTAAGTTCTGTGAGTTTCGAAAGATCTTCATCCGGGGTATGTGTCCCGTCACCCGTCACGATCTTCGTGAACACGATGTTAATGTCTCCGGCCAGAGCTGCTGCTATCAGCGCCTGACCTTCTTCGGTGATAACTGATGGATTAAATTCCATGTCTGTCCTCCTTTTTTATATTATGATCACTCGAGGCGTGCCGGTATTTGCGACAGCTCCGAGAGCATTTCCATTTATATCTACCTGGTCGCTTATCAGCTGAGTGACCACGTATCTCGGGGATGCAATCACTCCGGTACCGATGTAGAGATTTCCGTCGATTTCTCTTTCGATACCGATACGTCTCAGGTGTGAAGATTCATTCTTCACACTTTCGATCACCTTCGTAAACATCTCGAACAATTCCGGTGTCAGCTGTGCGCCGGTCTCGATATCAAAATACCCCGGTATCTGTTCGCCTTCTGTGAAGTCAAACCATTCGACGATTTCTCCGTATCCAAACACCGTCCTTATAAGATCCTGGACAGCGCTTTTTGTTCCGGCTTTTTCACGCCACAGGATAGCGTTTTTAACAAGCTCTCTTTTCTGCTCTATCGGTAAATCCTCGGAGTAGTATGGAGCCTTGCTCTCCAGTGCCATAAGGTCCAAGATATCCTCCGGGACCTTATCTATATCTGCATAAAGCTTTGTCTCTTTCTGCCCCATGATGAGCGACGCTATAGCCATCTTGAATGCATAAGATATCGCCGCAAAGTCCTCTTTTTCTTTAAAAAACGAAGGGAGCAGATCGAGAAATTCCCCGTCCTCGTATTTAATCATTTTCAAGTCCTCCGTATGTCACTGTCTGCGAATTAATCGCCGCTACGGAGTCAACCGGAATGATGGTGAAAGATGGTGATGTGATCACTACACGTTTAGCCCCGGCTTCCTTCACAAGCTGTACCAGGTAATCCGGATTAATGTCTCTGCCTATCTTTGTGCACTGCCATTTTTTATAAGCGTCAACCGCCTTATTTACAGCAGCCTGTATCGTTTCTGCCCTTGCCCTGTCGGACTGATTAATGTAGTAAGTAAAGTTAAGGTTATAGCTCACTGTCTCCGGAGCTTCCACGACCACCTGATCTGTGAGCATTTTCACGTCATCCTGATTGAGATAATCTGTAAGACCGTTAATGTATTCGGTTTCCGGTATCGCTCCATCAGCCAGGATGCATCTGATCTCGACCACTCTCGCGCTTGGTGATGTGATGTAAACATCCTCTATGGTCGGATCATATTCTCTTACGTAATATTCATAAGCGCCCTTAGAGCCTGCCGATGTGTAGCTTTCCGGTGCAAGATAGATTCTTTCCCTTAGCTCATCGTCGGTTTCGATGTCTCGCCCATTCTCGGTTTTGGTGATGTTCGTCACCGTATCTATAAACGGGATGCCGACGACCATCTTGCTGATCTCGCCTACTCCGTAAACATTTCCGGACGTTCCCGGTGTCTCACAGGTCGCCTGCACATCAACATATAAGCTTCCTGCAGGTATTTCCGCATACTCATCTGTCGCAAAGTACACACCGTCTCCGGATGTTGCCCTGCTGCCTGCAGGTATCCCTGTAGCTGATTCTCTTGCCGCGCTCAGCGAATATCTCAGAGTGGTAGTTGCTCCTGCTGCGCTTAATCTTGATATACCTTTAAGAGCTCCGAGGTTATCCAGATAACTGCCTGTCGCATACTTGAGCAGTCCCATTTTTCCTGCGTTATCCGTGCACATAAAAGCCTGGTAAATGTAATAAGCCCCTGCTTTTAACATGAGTCTGCGATCATCGGCTTCCCCTAGCGTTATGCTCTTTCCGGTAAGCTCTTTACGCTTATCCATAAACCACTTGACCATGTTGTCTTCCAGTGTCTGCATGGTGAGGTTATCGATAAACGACACGTCAGGATATTCGTCTATCGATGCTAAATTCGAACTACTCATTTTCCTCTTCCTCCTCTGTCTCGCTATCTACGAGATGTATTTCCACGTTACACGTAGCCGCTCCATTGTCAGTATCATGGGTAAATTCCACATTAAGGACCTCGACCCTTGGTTCAAATGTCTGCACCTTTTCGACCAGATCTGTGGCAAAGTCATTTTCAAGATCTTCCGGCACATCCGAAAGCACTGACCATTTAAGCCCCAGCCCTCTTGCTAGTGGCATCGAACCCTCTGGCACGCTGAACAAATTCCGGAGACACCACAATATATCGTTTATCTCTTCAGATTCCTGTTCTGAAATGAAATTGAATTGCATATCCCCTCCTTAGTTGTATTCACTCATGGTCACATCTATCTTCATCGAGTAGATTTCTCCCTTTTTCAGCACAACATCATAAGACGATGATATCTTCGTTATGATGGCCTGCTTCAGGATCACACGGCCACCTATCACAAGCGGATAGTGGTTTCCGTTTGAAGCCCTTTGGAAAAGTGTTTCTTCTACCTTTCTCGGACGCTTGCACAGCAGAGCGTTCAGTTCCATTGTGAATGATACAGTCTGCAGATCAGGACCCACGAATTCAAGCCTCGGCTTTTTGCCACCCAGCACCTTGTGCTTATTTGTATTGACCGACAAGCTTCTCGTCATACGTTGGAAAGTCAAAACCCTGCTATCAGACGTCTGGAACTTAAGTCCGCTTCCCCAGTTTCCAATCTTCATCCTTCACCTCACAGTACCTTGTTTTTTATCTTTATGAGATCAGACAGTGTTATGCTTCCTGCTGTCCCGGCTATGGTAATGTCTCCGCCTGCTGCGGCAATCGCGGCACCTGTCCCGACTGTCTTTCCGATTATCAATCCTGCTTCCTGTCCGTTTGACAAGTGAAGCACCAGCACCTGGTCATCCGGCATCGGTATCTGAGATATGCCAAAGGGAGCAAAGATGCTCATTTCCTGCGTGACTTGGCCAAGTCTGTCAGGATAGAACACTTTTGCTTTGCCTGTCCCTGCATTGTATGAGGATATATATCCGATCCTTACTTCTGAACCCTGTTTCATGCCCCCTCCTTACAGTCTGTTAAATATCTTGTATCCCTTTACTGTCATTTGATGTCCGGATCCTGTAAAAGAATGTGTCACGGATGTGCAGAAATATTTACCGTTCATTCTGCCCATTCCTTCGATCTGGAAGTTGTTTGTTGCAAATAAATAAGCATCGGAGTTGAGTATGGTGGTGAATTCAATGGTCACAGCTTTCTCGTTTTCCTCGTTAAGCTTTGCCACCGCCTTCGCTCTTGCTTCATACTCATTCTCGCAATGCTCATTTATCTGCAGTATCCTCGGTCCTTCTCCGACCGTAACAGTGATCATTTTGTTGTTTGCCGCCGCCTCGATCTTGCCGGCGTTGTAGGAATTGGTGACATTGTATTGAGCGTTGGCCGCTTTTTGTGCCGCTTTTTCCTTTTTTGCTACGGAAGTGTTCTTTTTCGCATCCGTATTGGTATATGCAATAGTCGCTCCTGTATATGTTCCGACCAGAGTGGAATTCCATGTATAGGATTCGATGTCCTTCGGGTGAAATGTTGTTTTCACGCCTCTTGACTCATAAATCTTTTTATCGAATATTACGAAGCCGACTTTATAAATCTTGATGAAAAGCCCCTGCTGCTTGCAGAGGTCATACAAAAACTCCGAATCCGTCTGTTCAGCCTGTTCCACTACTTCGAGGATGATCTCCTCTGCGTTGTAAAACAGAGCTGTCATGCCGTATTCTGCCATCTTTTCCATGGCAATCTGCTTTATTGATACATTGTTCCAGGTCTGAGACTTTTTGACCGTTTGAAAGCCGGAGGATGCCGGAATCGATATACCTTTAACCACTCCCACACTCGGAGGGCCCGAAAAACTTATATCATCCACGGTAAAATTACCTACATGGTAATTGTCGAAGCTTCCCGGACTGCTCCAGTGTGTGAATGTCATGAGCACTTCCAGATTGTGCTCTTTCTCGATCTCTGTACCCATCTGAAGCCAATCAGAGGCACCGCCCGCAAATGTGAGCTGTACCTCGTCAGACTTACCCTGATCATTGTCCGTATACTCCAGGCTCTCTATCCTGTTTGTCAGGCCTATCTCTTTCCCATCATAATAAACGAGAGGGATTATCCTTCTTGACTCAGCCATTTAAGACACTCCTCCAATCCGGAAAATCCGTGTTTACATTGGATCCTGTGAATGTGTCCCTGTGAGGGATTGTAAGTTCTATCCCTGCAGAGAATACAAACATGTCCAGCTTATCCCGGTTGGCGTCCATGATTTTGTCACAGAATTCTTCGTTGCCGTATACCTTATATGCGATGCTGTCCCATGTGTCTCCGGCTATAGTAATGTATATTGACGCCTCTTTTGCCATTTATACCTCCTTAATACCCGAGCCTTACACTATCGCGCATAAATCTGCTCATGTACTGCTTGAATTCGTTGTATCCGGATTTAAGAGCCTGCTGGACTGTCTCGGCATCAGCGTTTCCGCCAATGTTTATGACCGGAGCATATGTCACATTTGCGCTGGAGTTTATTCCGGTGTTGCCTGCTGCCGCAAGCTCCTGCCCTACCTGGTTATAGAGATCTGCTGCACGCTGAGATCTGTTGATAGGGATGATTCCCTCATCGTCTCCACCTTCACCTACCCATGATAGAATTGGACTTCTGACGATGGAGCCTTCGGCATTGCGCTTGATTCCGGTTTTGCTCATCGATTCCGAGCTTAATACGGTCGATATCGGTCTAAAATTCACGTTTACGTTCGCAGATACATCGAATGGCGCACTGAATTCATTTTTTAAACTTGCCGCTGCATCTGCTCTTAATTGCCTTGCGGCTCTGTCTATTTCATCTTTACGGCTCCGCATAGAGTCGCTCAGTGTCTGCGGTATCATAGCGCCCTGCTTCTCTAACTGTGACAGAGTGTTTTCATATTCGCTGTTCTCAGCTATCGCCGTATCGAGGACTTTATATATTGCTTCAAAATCTCCACCCAACGCTTCCAGAGTTTCAACGTCTTTGAGGCCCTTCTGCAGAGATGCCGGAATCTCTTTTCCTGCATCCTCAAATTCTTTAGCTTTGCTCCGCATCTCGTCAATCTGAGGCTGCATCTCCTTAAGGAGAGTGTTGACTGCATCCTTAGTAGATTCATCCACCCCGAATGAATTAACAAGATCAGTTCCCGAAAATGCCTCGATGCCATCAGTGCCGCCCTGCATTTTCTGTAACGCTTCATTCAAAATGTCAGGAATCTTTCCTGTAAATTCTTCAATTTCCGAGCGATAAGACTCTTCTATGGTGTCCATCGAAAACGTAAAAGCATTTTCTGTTATCGTGCCGAGTTTTGCCTGAAATCCCTCATTATTAGCTCGCATCTGAGATTCGTATTCTTCTGCGGAAATATTGCCTCTCTCTTTTTCCATAGAAAGGTTCATATTTATAAGTTCGTATGCTTTTCTGGCGTTTTCGATCTGTATTTGCGACTGCTCATTTACAGCCTGCTGCAGATTTCTAAATGTATCCGGATCAAGCTCTTTGCCCGAGAATTCAAGTTTAATTCTGTCGAGTTTGGCCTGTGATTGAGCCATGGACACTTCACTTGTGATATTCGCAAGCTGACTTTGCAATGTAGCGATGATCTTGGCTTCATCAGTATCAATAATTCCATCTTCCATCGCATCGTTATACGCTTTGCCTAGCTGCTCGCCAAGAGCTGATACTTCAGCGTTTATACCATTGTAAAGTTCGTCGAAGCCCGCTATAATTTTGCTTCCAGTCTCGTCCCCCTCTCCGAACAATGCATCTACAGACACTTTGGCCGTAAATCTCCCTTGTTCGACAAGATTGAGACTTTCTTCGACCTGTGACTTTATAGCTGCTTCGAAATTGGCATTATCCGTTTCATCGAGAGTCATTCCCGATTTAACTTTCCATGTCATTCTTTCAATAACCTTTTGGCTATCTTTCAGTTTTTTGGAAATGTCGGAAACTTTCCCCAGCTCTTCCATTGCATTTGAGAGATCTTCGATAGTTCCACGTCCAATGATATCTTTTGCCGCTTCATTAAGTTCTTCGAGCGATAATGTCATGGTGCCGAAATGTTCTGCAAGATTCGCTTTCTCAGCTTTCTTTGCAGCTATTCTTTCGGCCGTATAGATACCTGCCACAGCTCCTGCAAGGGCTGTAAGTCCTCCTATCGCCATCGTGACAGGATTTGATCCCATCGCTGTGACAAAAGCCATGATTCCGTTAGGTCCCATTAATGCGCTGTTAACTTCTTTCGCGACTTTCAGCGTGGTTATCGCTGTAGCTATGCCTACAATCACACCCACGGTCTTATCCCCGTTATCAATGAGCCACTTACCTGTTGCGATAAGGGGATCCGTGAATTCAAGGAGTGCATCCTTGCCATCCAGAAGCTCTCTTCTTACAGTCGGGATAGCCTTTGATACTGTATTCTCGAGATAATCACCAAACTGATAGATATATTGTGTCCCTGTCTGGACTGCTTCCCTCAGAGGATCCTTGAAGGTGTCATAAAGGCGGATAAGGTCGTCTTCCATTGCCGATGTGGCTATCTTCATGTCGCCCTGGAGGTTATCCATCTTCTTGGCCGCCATCTTTTCAAGTGCACCATTACTATGCTCGAGAGCATCTGCAAGGGAATCCCACTCTATCTTTCCGTCTGCAGCTGTGGTGTTCAAGCCTGATAAAAGGTCATTCAGTGCATCGATATGCTGTTTTCCACCTATTGCAGACAGAGCGAGGTTCTTTTCTTCGTCACTCATTCCACTCACTGCTTCGTTTACTTCCAGGAGAGTTTGCTTGAGCCCCTTGAATGAGCCGTCATTGTTGAATGCTGAGATTCCCAGCTTGGCCATCATCTTTCCTGCTTTTCCTGATCCGGTGGTCAGATTGACCATTACGGCATTCAGCGCGGTTCCTGCTTCCGAGCCCTTGATACCTCTGTTGGCGAGTATTCCCAGGGCTGTAGCAGATTCTTCTATCGGGACATTAAGGTTTTTCATGGTACCGCCGACTCCTATCCATGCCTCCATGAGCATTTCGGCAGTCTGATTTGATTTATTGTTTGCCTGAGCCGCAACATTTAAGAACTTTGTGAGATCATCCACGGTTTCACCCGTCGCTGACATCGAATCCGTAACGAGATCGGAAGTCCTTGCAAGTTCCAGCCCTGTGGCTTCAGAAAGCCTCAGAACGTCAGGAAGAGCCTGAATCGAGTCTTCTACCGACCATCCGGCCAATGCCATGTATTCGAGGGCATTAGCGGACTCTGTGGCGGTTTTTGATGTGCTCCTTCCCATTTCCATGGCCGCCTGTCTTGCCTGTTCGTACTGAGCTTCTGTCGCCGAAGCTGTGGCTGACCATGATGACATAGCGGATTCAAACTCAGAGCCTGTCTTTATAGCCGCAAGTCCTGCGACGGAAGTGAGCCCTGCTGCCGCTTCCATGGCCTGCATTGCTGTGCCTGCTGCCTTTGTCAGACCTCCCCACATAGCATCAATGCCAGGAGAAGCTTTTTGAAATGCTTCCGACACTGATACAGTCTTATTCGATGCATCTGCTGCGGCTTTGGCAAGATCTCGCATCTGTTTTTTTGTCAACTGGACTGATTTGCCAAGTGATGCGTCCACCATACCGACGATCTGCAGGGCAAGCTTATATTTACTGTCTGCCATTTCTCAAACTCCTCACTGACTATTTCTTTTTCTTTCCCTTGTTGACATCAAGGATGCTCTTTGTCAGCGCATCCAGCTCGTCTATCGGCATGTCGTAAAGATATTGCAGAGACGTTCCTGTCTTCAGGGATATCTGGGCGATTATCTGCCTTATGATGTCTAATTCGCCCGGATTTAGACTGTGGCGTAGAAAAAAGTCACTACATACTCTTTGAGCCTGATGGAGTCTCTTGCATCCATTTCGTCGCAAAAATCTCCCGGCTTATGCATGCATTTTGCAGCTACCAGCATTGCATACTGTCTTGTCAGCTCCTGTCTTGTCCCGGTGTATCCGAGTCTCGACATCTCTCTGTCAATCTGTACAAGGTCGCTCGCTGACAGGTCGAGCATTGCGCTCATATCTATCTCGGTGATTTCCTCACCGTCATATTTAAAAGGTCTTGATAACTTAAATGTCATCTTCTCCTTGATTTTCTGCTCTTCGTTTAAAGACGAAGGAGCCGCCTTTTCAGCGACTCCCTTACCTGTATTCTCAACGTTCTTTTTCATAACCCTTTTTACCTCACTTTATCAGCAGAGACGTCTTACCTGCTCCAGCAGGTCAACTCCGTCGATTCTGCATACGTTGTTGAGCTTGTCGATCTCTACGACCTTTTCGCCGCCGATCTCAACAAGGATATATGTTGCATTGATTGTTGCTGAGCCGTTCATTGGCTGTCCCGGCTGAGCTGTACCCGGATTAAATGATGTGCAGCGTCCGCCGCAAACATATCTAAAGCCGACCATCTCGGAAACTCCTGTGCCCTTGTCTGTGCACTGGATAGCTCCTCTTACATTGACACGAACCACCTTCATGGTGTTCATGATGCTTGCTGCGCTCTGCTCGAGCACTCTGAATGGGATCTCCTGAGAGATCGAATCATAATGTCCTACTACCGGGACATCGTAAGTGCCTGAGAGTCCGGCACCACTGATGGATGCAGTGATGGCCGAAAGCTCTGCGAGAGACATCTCGGAAGTGATGCCGAGATACTCATCGCCATCGCCGTTATAGACTTTAAAATTGTTCAAAACCTCAGGAATCATTGAGGATGTGATCTTCTTTGCCATTATTCGTTACCTCCTGTCAGTGCGTTCTGGAGAATAGTTGGATCAAACTCGATCACATTCTCGATCCACTCTGCAGGTGTCCAGAATGCGATCTTTGTTTCGAAGTGAATCTCTCCGTTAATGATAGATGTAATAGGGTTGTCTGCCTCATTGAAGCTTACCTCTCCACCGGCGATCGAACCTGCAGATGCAAGTGAGTTGAGGTAGATATTCTCACTATCGACAACGGACTCGATGAGTCTGTAGCTTGTAGGATCATCAACCTTATCTCTGTAAGTCAGGATGAAGTGATTGCGATACCAGCTCATCATGCGGCGGCATGCGATCCATCTGTCCTTAGGATCCGAAGATGTAGGATAGATTGATGTATTGTTGCCCCATGCCTTCCAGCCCTGGTCATTAATTGCGGTAACGATACCGTAGGAATTGACAAGAGCTGCCTGAGAGTTGTCAAGGATGACCTCTGTTCCGTCCTCAAGCACTGCTGCAGACATGTTGAGGATCTCGTTTGACGGGCTCTTGTAAGGTACATCACCATGTTCAGCGTCGCAGTAGGCTGTCATAGCCGCCCATACCGCTGAATAGTAATAAACCTTTGTGCCGAGCTTTACCTTTGGCCAGAGGAGCACTGCGTGCTTGTCGATGACGCCGAGTGAAGCCTTTGCAGTATTGAGACCTGTGTAGACCTTTGTTGTCACAGTGCTCATATCGATGGCACACTCGCAAGTGAAAAGTCCGTTGATGTTCTCGCACTTTGCCTTGAGGGCTGCTGCCACTGTGGCATTGTGTGACCAGCCCGGTGCAAGAAGGAGACCTGGGACGAGTCCGAGTGTAGGATAGATCTGTCTGATGACCTCGAGGCCTGAATCCTTGCCTGTGAGAGCATCGTATCCGCCTACGATATCTGCAGCTGTAACCTTTGTAGGATCGAGCTGTGTTGCTGTAACGTTTACAGCTGTAAGGCCTGTGGTCTTTGCAGTATCAAGGAGTGTGATGAGCACCTTGCCATCATCGTCAAATGTTACTGTATAGTCTGTATCCTTTGTGAGGGATACTGCAGGATCTGCTGTTGTCTCCACTTCGAGAGTGGCGAGCAGGATTCCCGTATCGTCGATCTTTGCCACGCCGTCGCTTACAGCGAGATTTGAGCCTGTGTAGCTCTTTGTGTGGGTAGTAGGATCAAGTACATTGATAAAGATGATTGGTGCTACTGAGAACACTCTGAAGGATGCATCCATGGACTGGCAGAGTGTGTAGCTTGCGAAGTCATCGGAATAGCCGAGGAGCTCAGCGGCTTCTGAGAAGCTGTAAGCAATGACCGGCTTGTTTGTCACAGCTGTGGGATCTTTTGCAAGATTGACCGGAGCTGTACCAACTACGACCTGCAGACCTGCCGTTGCTTCGACAGGAGTGGTCAACTGTGTAGAGATTTCTTTTGTTGAAATCTTGTGATTGTAAGACATATCTTACTTCCTCCTTTAAATGTATTCTTTTGATACAACGGCATAAGCAGTTGCTCTTGCAGACGCTTTATCTCCAAGCTCCAGCTGTGCCTTTGCTAACTTGCTCATAGGTACGATCAGCAACTTGATGATCGGAGTCTTCTCCACTGCCTTCTGCAGTTCCGGAGTGAGCCCGTTTTTGAAGATCGTCCTGCTTGTTACGCCCTTGAATGATGGCCCGATATACATCTTCACCTCATCCTCCCAGGACGTTTTTGCAGTCTCTGTGACCGCTTCTTTTGGTTCAGTCACTGCCGTGACTGCTGTTCTTTTCTTGCTCACAGATATATTCCTCCGCTTTCTCTCTGTATTCCCGGATATTCAAACGTCATTGATATAGCCCCGAAGTAATAGGGATTAGTATCGGAATCCTGGTGTCCGAATTTGAAATCACATTGGCAGGTGTATTGCTTTGCAAGGATAGGATCCTTTGCGAAGCGCTCATAGACCTTCCACATGAGGTTTTCAACATCGTAGTGGCCCTGATTCTTTGGATCATCGTCGAATATTCCGAATTCAATCCCCACCAGCACCTCTACGTTTGCATTCGGTCCTTGAATGCTACCGGAATCAATCCTTACTACACACCAGGGACACTTGAATACAGCTTCCTCTGCCTCTTCCTCCACATATGCTATGGATTCCTCTTCTACAGTTTCATTGCTTGCAGACGGAACCGGCAGAGCCTGCTCAAAGACCTGAAGAGGGATTCTTTCTGCCTTTCTTGGCTGCTTGAAGGTCATTCCTGCTGTTATCCTGCGTATCTCTTCTGCCAGAGACCTCTGCAGGAAAGCCGGAACCCTTCCTCTTGTGTTCATTTCCATTTATCGTCCTCCCAGTGCCTTCGCAAGTGCCTTTTGCACCTGCTCATTGAGTCTTTCGCTGATCTTTGGCGCTACTTCCGGATAAACCTTTTCATTTCTGACCATGGCTCTATCGGTCGAACCTAAAATCTGACGGAGCTTATCCTTACCACTAGCCGTTTTCTGTCCGGTACGAATAAACATTCCTGTTCTTCCGGATCCCATTGTGGCGATAAACGCTCCCCTATAGGCTGTCATTCCGCCCGATCTCCACTGAGATGACCGGACGTTGTAGGACTTCTGCTTTCCCAGATACCTGTAGCCGTTTCCTATCCTCCTGACTCTCACATCTTGCGACGTGAACACTGTAGGAGTCGATTCCGGTTCTGCTCTGAATTTAAGGATACTAGGCACTCTTGCCTGGTTTCCGAAATCAACCTCTGCACCGAGATCTCCTACTGTTGCTTTTTTGATGATGGCTCTTTCGTAGATCCCATCAGACTGAGGCGATGCGTACACGCGCTTTGCTTTTTTCGAAAGCTCCCGTCTTGCATACTTGGCTGTTTCGTTTACGGCTTTCTTGAATACAGACTCCTCGGACTTTCCGGATATATTTTTAAGCCTTGAGATAACGTCATTTACAGCGCTATCATTCAGGCTGAATCTGATATTTACACTCATGATGTGAGAGCTCCTAACGTGATGGAATAGACCGCTCCTTCGTCAACCGCATCCTCGACGCGGTATCTCTTTCCGTCGAAGTCCATCATTCTTCCTACGGCCGGGAGCTTCCCGATATCGGCTCTCGAGACATAAAAAAGGAGCTGTCGTTCGAAGATTCCCTGGACTCGTCCTGAGTCTGCCTGCTTCTTTGACCGCTCAATGATCTCAGCGTTGTCAACGATGACATTCATGATCTTTCCGTCTACGGTGTGGTTTTCACCGAATTCGGAAGGATTCATAAACACATTTCCGATATCTTTGAATAACTGCTCCTTAAATCCCATTATTTTCTCTTTCTTACCGGATTGTCCGGTATCTGCCCTACGAGGTTATCGTCAGATTCGAGATCTCCTGCCGCCTTTCCTCCTAGTCCTGCCTTTGCGGACTTTCTTCTGGCTTTAGGTGCTTTTTTCTCGGGCTCTTTTACCTCATACGCCGAATCACATTCCAGCCATAACGGCTTCATTTCAGCGTCCTCCGGGAGGACATCTCCCGGAAGATACTGACTGTTATGAAAAAAGATCGTTGATTTCGCTATCAACATAGGCTGCTCAACCGATCTTGACAGCGACTGTGGTATCGCCTGCTGCGGCCGCAGATGCAACGAATCCTGCTACAGGGTAGTAGGTTGGTGTTCCTTCACCATCATTGTCTGCCTCAGTGATGCCGGTGCCGTCCCAGTAAACCTTCTCGCCAAGAGTAAGGGCATTGGAACTTGACTTAGGCATTTCAAAGACACCTGCGACATGTACAGATCCGACTGTGCCGTCAGGGATATCGGTGCCTGTTACGCCGATTCTTCCTGCTGCTCCGGCTGTCAGAACTACAACTGTTCCTGCGTCAATCTTTGATCCTGACGCGTTAGGATAATCGAGAGCTTCGCCTCTCTGAAGATAAATTGCTGACATATTTATTCTCCTTTCTCATCAGACGCTGAGCTGTACACCCGGATTCTTGACGATTCCTCTGAAATCGCGAACCCAGATACCTGCATCGATGTAAACATCCCATACGAAGCCGAGTGTTCCCGGAACTTCCATTCTTCTTACTGTAGGCTCCTTCTTACCATTCAGGTAATCAACTCCGATTGATGGAGCGGACATAGGATCTGCAACGATGAACCATGGAATTGCATTGTTTCCGGCCATGGCGTTGAGATATGGAGACTCGATAACATCGAGCGGATAGCTCAGGTTGGCAAGAGGGTTCTTGTCGTTGTTATTGGTTCCCGGAACCTGTGCGGAATGAAGGATTGTGTAGAGATCGAATCCGTAACCTACAGGCACGATGATATGTCTAGGAGTTACATAGATAGGCTCTCCAAACTGGTCCTTCTGGAGCTGCATTTTGAGGATCATAGCCTGAATTGATGCAACTGTAGGAGCTGTACCGGATGCGATGAGGTTGTTGTGGCTATTGTGGAAAAGAGCCACACCGTCAAAGATCTTGTTGTTGTCCATGAGGAGCTTGTAAACAAGCTTGTCGATGGTCTTCTTAGCCTTCACTGCATAGAGGCCGGGGATTCTTGTGACAAGACCGATATCGTCGTTGATGAATGCCTGTCTTGTCATCGTAAACTGCTTGCCGTAGGTCTCAAGCTTTGAGGTAGGAAGCAGTGATGTCTCAGGAGTTGAATTCTTGAGTTCGCCGTTCTCAGGCACCTTCTCAAAATCTCCGACTGAGTTAATTACATACTCATGATCCTTGGACTCCTTGAAGTCTGACTTTGAGCCTTCTGTCACCCACTGCTGGAAGGTTGTAGGAGCGTGCTGGTACATCTCCTTGATGGTCTTATTTACTGCATTGTCCATGATTGCAGGAAAAGCAGCTGTAGGATTGAATGCCTGTCTTGAGAGCTCTGCGAAGACATCATCTCCTGACATGCCTCTTACCTGCATTGCGTCCATACCGCCTCTGATAAGACACTCCTGTCCAAGTGAGCGAAGGTCCATGTTTCTGAAGCTCTCTGCTCCGTCTGCAGGGTTCTGGATCTGTGTTCCTGATCTCATGATAAGACCATCAGCTGCTGCCGCTCTGAACTTATCACCCTCATCGAGAGTAACACGCGCGTTCATAGGACGCTGTGTGTTCTTAAGCTGTTCAAGGACTGCTGCTCTTGTCTGATCAAGAGTCATACCGCCTGTGACGTAATTTGTCTCATCGACGCCGAAAGTGCGGCAAAGAGATGTGATGTCAGCGATACGCTGTCTCTCTGCTGCCACTGCTCTCTGTGCGGCTTCCATCGGATCAGGATTCTCTCCGCCTTCTCCGCCGAGGTTTCTCTGTCCCTGGTTTGGATTCTCGTTTTCCTGTGCAGGTGCTGTTCCCATGGCATCAAGCTGTCTCTGGCACTCGTCAAATTCAGCCTGCTCTTCCGGAGTCAGCTCTCTCTGTGCGGCTCTTGCTGCATTGATGAGCTCCTGCTGTCTCGCAAGTAACTGTTCTCTGTTCATTTACTGTTTACCTCCTGTTATTTTGTAAACGTTTTGGTTATATTGAAGCTGCCGGCTGAAGTAACCGAGCGTTCTTCCTGTTTCATTCTGCTCTTCTGCAGATCGTCCGACTCCGACTGTTGCATCCGCCGGAATGGACACTATTGATATTTCGTAAGGCAACCATCTCCTTGCTATCTGGCAAGGCCCTGCGAACCTTCCATCAAGGGATTTCTTGTTGGGTTTAACCTCTTCCCAGCTTGTGACGATGTATCCGACTGATACACCCTTGAGTGAGCCACCTTTGACCTTTTTAAAGATCACCTCGGACTCGTCGTCTTCGTCAAACTGCACTGTGGCTATTCCTCTGTTGTTCTCGACGGAACATGAGAGGATCTTGCCTATTACCTTGTCTCGATTATGGTTAAAAAGCGCACAGCCCATCTCACTGAGTCTCTTGAGATCCACACAGCCCTCACTGTGATCGAGTATCTCTACTCCCCACCATCGTGTGTATGGTTCCTCAGAGCTAAACGATAGCTCGACTGTCCGCTTCTCTTCGTCGATCGCTCTTGTTGAGATGGCCAGCGTCCGCAAAAGCTGACCTTTCATCTCACTGTTTCTTTTCTTCAAATCCACTCTGTACCCCTCCTATCAGCACGCCTTTTTCCTCAGCGTAGTTCTTAATCTCGGCCATCTCGTCGATCTGATCCTTCCAGTCTCGACCGTTCTCGGATGCGAGGTCTGCAAAGGTCTTTTCTCCGGTGACAAGTGCTGTTTTATTCGCATTTGCTTCTTTGGCTGGATCAATCCATTTCTTCGGAGCCTTGATCCACTTATGCTGCAGATAAGTCTCTTTGTCGGACCAGAAATTCCTTATCGTGACCACACCGGCCAGCACGCAGGAAATGACGAATGTTTCATAGATCTCATCAAGTGCCTTTGTCAGCATCTCAATGTCATCCTCATAGGTCATCTCATCCTCGATGATGCCCTGCCTTGCGGACGAATAATTGCTCTCTGACATGTCCCTGGACACTGCCTCGTATGACAGGCCCTGTCCGGATCCTGTCATTCGCATCTGCTGTTTAATAAACTGCGTTGCATCCGTTGCGGCGCCTACCGGAATAACGGGCTGTACTTCATCGCCGGGATTCAGATACTGGATCATTCCCGGAGTCAGCATCTTACCCTGATATCTTTCGCCGTTTCCTCCGTCCGAAAGGCTTACTCTTCCGGCATTAGGTGGAAGTGCCCGCTTGATAAACACCGAAAGACACGCAAGTACACGCTCCTTCACTGAGACCGAATGAATAAATTCGTTTATGTCTCTTATCCTTGTAATGGTCGGCGCCATGTCCGACATCTCTCTGATCTGCGAAGGTCTCCGCTTTGTGTAAAGGAATATGACATCCTTTGCATCTACATACTCAGATTCCCCGATCTCGTAGCCATCAGTCGAATATTTCCTGAAGAAATAACCTACCGGCTTATTCCATCCGTTGTATTCGATTCCACGGACGACCTTATTCCCTTCATGCTTCGGAGCTGTGGCCATGCTGTCCAGCTCGTCCACTTCCAATACCTGAAGCTGGAATGGAATGAATCCTTCATCCGTGTACCTCTTCAGGAGGAATATGCCGCCGTCTATCTTTTTCCTCTGGATGCACATCTTGAGCATCTGAGCGAGATCCTGCGTGCCGGTAACGTCGCAATTTCTGCCCTTGCACCATCGCTTCCATGCCTTCTCGAGCTCTGTGTTCAGCTCGCTGTCTCCGGTCTGCGCACCTAAGCGATAGCCTTTTCCGAACACGTTCCTCCGATAAGCTCCAATGATGGAATTCATCACATCGCTGTTCTTTTCGAGATCCCGCGCTCTTGCTCTTATGATGTCTCTGTTCCAGGAGTCCTCCATCTCTGCGGACTCGTTGAAAACTCTCCAGTTCTGATTCTGTTTCGTGTAAGTTCCGGCATCATACGCCTTTTCAAGCTCCAAAGCCTGTCGGAATGCCTGACGCCGATATGCTGTTTCCGGGGAAAAATAGCCGATGATATCATCAAGCCAATTCCCATGTCTTTTATCTTCCATCAAACACTCCTACATACGTATCTCCGAAATATTCTGTGTTATCATTGGCCGCGCACTCAGCCTCAAGCTCCTTTTTCATCGCTCTAAGCTGTGCGAGGTCTGCTCTTGTCAGCGATCTCGAACCTATCTTGTAACTCTGCCCTCCGATAAGGATCGAGGAGATAGCTTCCTTCACGGTTTTTAACTGTTCCTGTGGCGTAGCCCCTAAGGCATTATTATCAACTGCCATTTTTAACCTCCTTCCATCCAGTTATCACTTACTCCGGACATCCATCCGGAATCATTGTCACCAGGCGCCTGCTGCGTCTCTTGTACCTTTGGCGTCTCAGGTTCCGGAGTCTGCAGGTGCAGAGATCTCACTCCGCACATCTCAGCGGCAACCATCGCATAAACCTCACAGTCCAGATAGTGGTTATCTGCATGAGAGGTTTTAGGCTCCCAGTGAGATTTCAGTGTCCCGTCCTTTTTGACGGTGATTTTCTGCTCTGCCGTTACCTGCCTTGCATAGTTGCTGTCGGTATCCTTGTAGACCATCCATGAGCCGGTACCGTTCGGACGTTTCATCCTGGCGGCGATGGAATCCTTTATCTGATCACCGTCAACGATTACTAACTGCATTCCATAGGCTTTACTGCCCTCTTTGTTGATCTTGGATATCTTGTATCTGTCATTCATCGGATTCGATGCACCCTTGACAGGGAGCGCCCAATCCGAATTATTGACGCAAAAATCATATGTATCATCGGGCTGATATCCTGAGTCGATGAGACACATGTTTACGATGTATCTTGTTCCGTTTTCCTTCTGGTATTCGAGATTCATGACGCTCTCGATATCCCTAAAGGACAATACCTGGCCATGCGCGATGTTTTGCGATGTGGTGTAATCTCCCCATGCTCTTATGGTGTAGTAAAGTGATGACTCCTGTACATCCACGCCGCCTGTGAGCATCTTCGCCCAGTCCGGAACCACGAGCTGAGGCACCTCAGTCTGTCGCTCCATCACCATATCTTCGCTGGTCTTTAGCTGTGTATCTTCCCACGGCTCCGCGAGCCATGAGTTGACGAAATTCTGAAGCTTCTCCGGATCATCCTTGTCCTTCAGAAACTCCTCCGCGATGTCGGACCATTTCAGGAATACCGAATACAGTGAAGATATCCAGTACCCTATGCTCTTGGCTCTTCCGACACCCTTTTTATTTACTGCTTTCCAGTGCCCTTCCCTGAGCATCCTGGGCTTCTGTGCATCTGTGATCTCACATCCGCACTCCTGACAGACATAAGTGGCCGATGCGGCTCTTTCGTGTACCGAAAGTTCCTTTTCCTTGTCATCGTCCCAGTGGATCTGAGCAAATTTAAGCTCAATTTCTTCTCCGCAGTGAGGGCATTTCACAAAATAGTGCCTTTCCTCATCCGCTTCCTTCAGGTGCTTCCAAACATAATTTGTTTTCAGAGTCGGAGTTGAAACCTCATATATCTTTTGCTGCGGTCTGAAGGTCTTTGTTCTCTCTGTTGCGAGATCGTAAGGCGACGCCTCTTTTGTGGAGGCGCCGGGGAACTTATCGATCTCGTCAAAAAAGAGGTATTTAATATGAGTTGAAGCCAGCTTTGAAGGCGATCCGGCACCGCGAAGATAGAACTTCATGTGTCGGAATCTCAATTCCAGTTCTTTCGATTCCTTGTCCAGGAAAAGCTTTCTAAGATCCGGAATCAGTCTTATGGATGGCTTAAGTCTGTCATTTGAAACCGATTTTGCCAGCTCGTCGGATGGATAGACGAACATGGTCGGTGCAGGATTCCTTGCGGCGATGTAGTAAGCGATGTTCTGAATCGCTTCGGTTCCACCAAGCTGTGAGCCCTTGCACATTGTTACATTCCGGATGTATGGATCATTGAAAGTGTCCATGATCTCAATGAGATACGGAGTGATGTCATTCGTCCATTTACCGGAGAGGTTGTTGGATTCATCCAGGATACGGTATTCCTCAGCCCATTCAGACACAGTCTGAATTTTTTTGACCCCAAGGCACCGCTTAATTACGCGCTGAAACAGTTTTGCCGTCTTTTTGCGCGATCTACTCCTCTGACTCATCTACTTCATCCTCTTCTCCATCCTCTAAATCCTCTATGTCCTGCTCATATGTGCCCTGCTGCTGTCCGTCAATCTTATCCGGATCATAATCTGAGAGCTCATTGAGCGCTTCTGCAACTATTTTTCTTAACACCGCTATAACTTCGTTTAGATCGGTGACTCCCATGATCTGCATTGCGGCCTTCTGGGGTAATGCTTCGAGACGGCTCCGGAACGACAGGAGCATATCCATGAGATACGACTCCACATCTGCAGATTCATGGAGCTCTCGACGGAGTTTCCGGAGCTTGAGCGCCGAAATCTCTTTTTTGACCTCTTCATGTTCTGCTGACACCTTCTCTTTATCCACTACAGATCGCCGTCCGGTTTCATCATTGACCTTGAACTGTATGTATTCCTGGATGCATTTCTCCAGATTGTACTTTTTCTGCCCCTCTTTAAGCTGGAACAGACCTTCTTGTTTTAAGTTTCTGACCTGTCTCGGAGTGATACCGAGACATTCCGCAAGTGCTTTTTGCGTAACTTCCACAGTTCCTCCTCCGAAAAAACATATGCACCCGTTTTCACTTCCTCTTTGTACTCACAAAAGTACAATTTCGTGAAAGACTTTTTTTCGGCGCATATAATGAAAAAGAATTTCATTTCATTTTCCGAGCCCGCCCCATCCGCAAAAGCGGAAGGAAGTGCGCACGATTTTTTTGTTCTATAGGCTCAAAACCCGGGCTTCAGCGGACCCGCAGGGCGTATATGGGTCAGGAAGTACCTACGCCACCCCGGGGATAGCCTTCTGCATGTGCCAGGTCGTCTCTTTTTTTGCATCAAATAGGCGGGGCTTGTTTTGTCTTGGTTTGCCCCGCCCGCAGTATTTATATACCGGCTTCTGTGCTCTCCGGTTCAGGAGGCGTGAAGTAAACCTCACGCAACTGTTTAGCAAAAACACAATAATTAAAAAAGAGGGATGCAATCTCTTGCTTTCCCTCTTCGCTCAGTATACATATTAGCACAGACCTATAGTGAAATTATATGCAGTCTTTTTATTTTCTAAATCATGTTAATTTTTTCAAAAATGCTTAGCGCGTTTCCATGAATCTGTAGTACTCTCCTCATGGTCAAGTTCATATCCGTTGCTATCCGCTCCCATCTTTCGCAATTCACATATCGCATTGTGAGAAGTGTCACGTGATCCGCTTTCGGAAGCTGCCTGATTTCGCTTGTGATCTTCTGCTTTTTAAATTGCAGTTCAATCATTTCTTTGGCAACCTTACGCTGTAAATCCAAGAGCTTAGATACTCCATCTGTAAGTGTATCTTTATCGCCACTGGACTGCACCTTGTCCCCGGAGTAGTCGATAGCCTTAAGCCGTCCTATGTCAGAATCAAGTTCTGCTATTCTTTTCTTATTCTGTTTAATTTCTGCGTCGAGTAAATAAATCTGACTTAGATATTCCTTTGCTGACATCAGCACCTCCCTAGAAGTTAATCCATAGCCATATCCATAGAGCCATGATAAATGGCGGTATCAAGAATATGATTGTCAATGTATCACCCCGCTCACGAATAAAAGAACAGTAATAATGACCGCTGTAAGGAATATTAAAGCCACTTCAATAAGCTGCCTGTTATCGTCATGTATCGTTGGCTCTGAATCGATCAAGGTCTTAACTCTCACGAGATCATACCAGCTGTTATCTGAGCCGTAGTTAGCTTCAAGTCTCTGCATTAAATGTTCAGCATCAATCAATCTCTTTTTCATTACTTCCATCCCTCCGTTTTTTAATATCACCTTTGTTTGTTCTTAGTTGATTTTTCAAGGTTCCTTTTCCCGTTTATATCAGGGGTAAAACCATCGCATTCTATCTTGCCGGAATACTGTAAATGCCCGTCATAGCATTGCGGCCTTGTTGGGTCATACCACTTGCAGGGCTTACATATCGGTAGATAACGTTTATCAGTCATTCTTATACCTCTTTGAATCTGTCGATTTTATCGATGCGCTCAATCATTACGAATAAACTATCCTGAATCACTCTAAGCACGCTATACACGGCTTTATGATTCAAACTTAATTCCAGTGCCTGTTTATCTGTGTATTCCGTAGCATCGAGGTTGAATCGGTCAATCAATAAATTGATGATCTCCGGCAGATTTTCAATTCCGTATAATGCACTGTCATAATCATTGACTACTTCAAGCGCTGTTTTCTCTTTCTTTTTGTTCTCCATAAACTTCCTCCGGAGGATAATCCTCACCTTTGTCTCTCTGCATCAGCTCTTTGAGCAGCGCATAGGCTATTGTTTCAAGAACTTTGAAATCACCATTCTGAGTGTTCTGACTAACGATGTAATCATATTCGCCTATGATCTTCGCCCAGTCATCCTCAGTGAGGTGCCCTGTTTTTCTGGTCCATTTCTTGAACCACTTGTTATAAACCACATTCATCGCCTGATCTAAGAGCTTGTCAGGCATCGTAACAAAATGTCTTGTCATAGCTTTACGACTTTCACATATATCCCGGGCTTACCGGATAAAAACTTTTCTGTGATCTCTGATGCCACCTGAGCATCGTCTTTCCAGAAGTGTGTCCTGGTCATGCAGTCCTTCAGCATCTTTATGAGGTTATCGGTGTCCGGTTTGGTCGTCTTCCATTGCCAGCACTCTTCTAACCTCTGCTGACCACTGATATCCTCTATAGGCCATATCCATTTCGTAATGAGCTGTAACGGACCATCGAGAGGATTCTCCGGCACATGTCTCACGAGTGAGTCCATGAACAGCTGCCTAGCCGATCTAAGCTCAGGCGGTTCATAAAAGACAGGCTTACCATTCACGACTCTGACCTTATGTTCCTGCTGAGTCACTGTCGGAGGAATCATACAGAGAAAAAATTCAATTTCATTTTTCATGTCAAAACCTTTCTTGGAAAAAATCTTAGTCATCGGTTAGGGGAAGAAATGTTTGGCGTCCGCTTCGCCAAACTTTTTTCCCAATGACCGAAGGGAGTGAAACGGAAATTATATATACGTAGTATATATAGCTTTCATTTCACTGGTGAAAATGAAAGGACGGTCTTTCAATTTCACTAATTCAGTGAAAAATGAAAATGAAAGGACGGTCTTTCAATTTCACTAACTCAGTGAAAAATGAAAATGAAAGGACGGTCTTTCAATTTCACTAACTCAGTGAAAAATGAAAATGAAAGGACGGTCTTTCAATTTCACTAACTCAG
>SVDD01000011.1:74891-107649 GCA_015057945.1 Lachnospiraceae bacterium
AAAGGACGGTCTTTCAATTTCACTAACTCAGTGAAAAATGAAAATGAAAGGACGGTCTTTCAATTTCACTAACTCAGGTTAGATAGATAAGTGCTATTTTGACTTCTTTTTGACTAGGTTATCCTCAATAATGAAGTCCTTTTTGTACTCTTTATTAACTCTATTCCGCACTGTTCTATCCGTTACTCCTAAGATGTCCGCAAGCTCATCTATGTCCGCAGCGCCATCTTCCTCGGCTTCCTCGAATGCTTCCTTGAATGCTTCAAGCTTCTCAGAGTTCCTCTCTTTGGCGCTCTTTTTTTCGCCCCATGGTTTCTTACCCTTACTCCATGGATTGCCGTCATCCAGCTTGATGTCAGCAAGTACTCCTGCCTCATCATCCCTGTGAATAGGATAATCAAACCATAGATTAAGCGGCTTGAAGGATGCGAACTCTCGGAGCGTGCCTTCTATGCGCCATGCTGTGACACTCTTACGGCTCTCAACCTCTTCTGATATGTATTCCATCATGTCGGATATCTGAGTGTATGTGAGCTTACCTGTCGCGTAATCCTGCATAGCGGATGCACTCAGACGGTCGTCCTGGCCTACTTCGTTCTGCCATCCCTGATGATATTTGTTAAGCGCCTTTTCTACTCCTCTGATGCGTGCCTTGTTTTCTTCATTCTTCTTGATGGAGTCTGTCAACTCCAATTCCGTGAGATCAAGGAGCGCGTCGGGGTCTCTTGCAAATACTCCGGAACCCGATGCCCTGTCCATGGACTTCTTACCGCCCTGAGCGCCTTTTGAGTGATGGTGACAGTAGATTGTAGCTGCTTTCAGTTCAGTACATATCTTGTCGAACTGGTTACAGAAGGCAGCCATCTGATCAGCGCTGTTTTCGTCTCCTGTTATGACCTTGTATATAGGGTCGATGATTACGGCGATGTAATTCTTCTTTTCAGCCCTTCTAATAAGCTTTGGTGCCAGCTTATCCATCGGGACTGACTTGCCTCTCAGGTTCCATATATCAATGTTCGATATGTTGTTTGGAGCGTATCCCAGAGCCTTGTAAACATCGTGAAATCTATGGAAACATGAGTTTTCATCAAGCTCCAGATTCACATATAAAACTCTGCCCTGCTCGCATTCAAATCCGAGCCATTTACGCCCTTCTGCTATTGCAATGCACAATTCTATCAATGCGAATGATTTACCCGCCTTAGACGGTCCTGCAAGCAGCATTTTGTGCCCTTCTCTGAGTACTCCTTTGATAAGTTCGGGAGACAGGTCAGGGAGATTGTTCCATACATCGTTAAGGTCCTTAGGATCCGGAAGGTCGTCATTGACTGCCTCTATCCATTCCTTCCACTCTGTCCATGAAGACTTCCCGATATTGGTGCCCATAAGAAACTGCTTATGCCCGTCTCTCATGACTCCCGGCATTCTTGATAGTCTCGATGGATTTTTGTTTTGAGTATCCGGTTTGAGCCCGTTTTTCTCGCATATCTTGTAAAGATATTCAACACGCTTTCTATACTCCGCATAATCGCCCGCTTCTATCTTTACAATCGCATGTACTGATTTCTTTCCTGAGTAGACCATGGCAGCTATAGGAAGCTCCAACTCACGGAGGATAGCGTTCTGCTTGCCTATCGGGAGATTGTCCGACTCCACAAGCGCATATCTGTAATCTGTGACGTTGTCATTTTTCACGCCGTTACCATCCAGAGGATTGAACCTTATCCATGCTCCCGCTTTTTTGTTGGCGTCACCTATAACTCTTCCTATATCGCCTTCGCAACGTCTGAGCTCTTCTATGAGCTGTCCCGCGGTTCTGTCCCAGTTTCCCTTCTTGGGACTCAGCCGGTCTTCATTCTCATAAACATCTGTTACGTATCCGACATTTTCAGTGCCTTGAAACAGTGTTTCGAGATAAGTGATAAGATCCTGCACAGGCCTCCATGCTGAGTCGCTCGGCTCCACTACTTCTTTTTCATCGAGCCATGCCACATCAACTACCACAAGATCATCCTTCTGGATGACTGAATCCCAACTGAGCTCATGTCCGCCGTCAACAGTACTGTGAGGCGGAACGAATCCGAATCTCTTTGCCATTTCAACGATGGTGCCACCCGTTACAGGTGCACCACCGTTCTCATTTTTGAATGTGTCCCATTTTCTGAAACACTCTCCGGCTTTGTATCTTGTGTCTTCTCTGCTCCATACATCCCAGTCATAGGCTGTAAGGCCTTCCTGTTTTAGCGCCATACCCACCTGCACCCATTCGGAGTAATCAAGGCTAGATGGATTTATGTATTTGAGCATTTCTCTTAAATCGTATCCTTGCATCAGAAGAATCCTCCCCAATTATCTGATGAGCTGTTAGCTGGTGTATAAGTAGCCGGATTGACTCCCTGAGGGATTCTCCATCCATTAGCTGCTATTCTGTCTATGAGCTTTCTTGCAGATTCAAATTCCCATGTGCCCACATGCTTGAATCCTCTCTGCTCTAGGAACCTTATCTGTTTTGGCGTAGTAAGTCCTGCATCACGTCTTGCATTCAGCCTGTTAAGGATGAGGTCTGCTTTTCCTGCATTACCTACATCATCAGGATTAATTCCGAGCTTCTCCAGAGTCTTTATCTGAGTGTCTGAAGGTGGAGCCTGTTGCCATCCGAATGCGGGAACGTAGTTCATAAGGTCCTCCGCCTGTATAGACATCTCAAACTGTAATGGATCCACAAGCTTCTTCTTGCGCCTCTTCATTTCTTCAAGCTGCTTTGCGAGAGAAGCTTCTCTCTGAGCCACTACATCCTCAGCCGCAGTCTGCTCTGCTTCCTCAAGATCTACAGCCACGCCCGCCTTCTCCTCTAGGTTCTCTGTGAGTTTCTGAGCCACTTCTGCATCCTGACATATAAGAGATGCCGGATGGCATAATTCATGCTTTTCAGTGAGCCACAGGAAATCTATGAGAAGTAGTTCCTTCTTGCCCGGCGCTAGTCTTGTGCCTCTTCCTACCATCTGACAGTACAGACCTCTCACCTTGGTAGGCCGCAGGATGATAACACAGTCAACTGTGGGACAGTCCCATCCTTCCGTGAGAAGCATCGAGTTGCAAAGGACATTATATTTACCTTCATCGAAGTCTTTCAGTATGGTCTCGCGTTCATCGCTCTGGCCATTAACTTCTGCCGCCCTGAATCCTTTATCATTGAGTATTTCTACGAATTTCTGTGATGTTTTTATCAGTGGCAAGAAGACCACTGTCTTACGTTCTGAACAATAATTGACCATCTCATCCGCTATCTGATAGAGATAAGGGTCGAGCGCAGTGCCGATCTCGCCTGCCGCAAAATCTCCGGACTGCATTCCTACACTCGTGATGTCGAGTTTAAGAGGAATAGTCAGCGCCTTGATAGGTGATAGATATCCTTCCTTGATTGCCTTTGGAAGCGTGTACTCATAAGCCAACGTTTCAAAGAACTCTCCGAGGTTTCTCATATCGCCTCTGTCAGGTGTTGCTGTTACTCCTAAAACTTTCGCATCATCGAAGTAATTAAGAACCCTTTGATACCCGTCTGATATGGCATGATGCGCTTCGTCTATGATGATCACATCGAAATAATCCTTCGAAAACTTCTGTAATCTTGACTCACGCTGTAAGGACTGAACCGAGCCGACTGTAACCTTGAACCACTGGCCTAAGCATGTCTCTTCTGCTTTTTCTACAGAACATCCTAGGCCTGTTGATTTCTTTATCTTGTCGGCTGCCTGTTCCAGAAGCTCACCTCTGTGGGCAAGTATCAGAACATGATTTCCCTGCCTTACCATATCCTCTGTTATCTTTGCGAATACTATGGTCTTACCGCACCCCGTAGGGAGCACAAGGAGAGTTTTGCGAGTGCCTGCTAACCATGCATCCTCTACACTTCTCCTTGCTTCCTCCTGGTACGGTCTTAAAGCTATAGCTCCCATCAGAACTGACCGGGCACGAATGCCTTACTGCTTTCCTTTGGCAGGTATTTTCCGACTCTGTTATTCTCGCGATCCTGTCCGTCCTTGTTCTTGTACTTGTTGACGGTGATCTCGACCTTTCCTGTTGAGCCTGGTACTAAGTTCCAGTTCATCTTGAGTGGTTCACCTTTCTTCTTCTGACCGATACTGGTGAAAAACTCTGACAGCTTCCATTCAGATTTCTGATGAAGGTAAAGAGTATCAAATACATTTCCCTCCTTGCCTGTCGCTGTATCCTTGCACTTAAGCGTGATATTTGCCTGAGGGCATGCACTCATCTTCTCTGAGCCTGCATATCTTGCTCTTTCAACTGCTGTAACGGTGAAGTCATAAGTTCCCTCCGGCAGGAGTTCAAACTCAGACTCCTTAGAAATCTCTGAACCCCAGTCCAAAGCCATCATTTCGTTGTTTTCCATAATAATTCTTCTCCTTTATATTTAATTAAACGGGACTGCATTATTTGCTCTGATTGTCTTTATGAGTTCAAAAACTTGTGGCCAGAAACCTACGCACCAACCTGAAACAAATTCCGCGTCCATGTTTTCTATGAGTGTGTTCTCCGGATAATATCCCTTGGAAAATGCTGCATCTGATATCTCAGGCTCAGTAACATCATTCTGTTCCATGAGATCCTTCAAAGCCTGAGGAATGTTTGCAGGATTTGATAAATAGCGAGATACCGGGATGCCCTTAGATGCTTCTTCCATCGGGCTTTTATCGGGCACTTCCTCAGGAACCTCTTCTATAGGCATATTGATGGATTTCTGATAATCCATGATATCCATCTGCTGATTTTCCTTAGGCTCCGGATACATGCTATTCTGTACCGGTGCAGGTTCAGCCTTTGTTACCGGTGGAGGTGTCTGAATTGTCTGAGCTGTCTTACCTGAAGGAGTATTTGACTCTATCAGTGGACGGATGACCTCATAATCCATATCAACCTCTTCAGGAAGCCCGTCTCTGTTCTTTGCATCCCAACATGGATGATGCTGTGTGTACATGACCCTTCTTCCGCCCTGAGCTTTGTTCTTACCCTTCTGAGCGCCCTGATTATCAACATTAACAACCATAGTCTTATAGTTGCAGAACAGGATCATATCCGCCCATTCCTTCACAAGCGGAGCACACTGTTTTGAAAGTTTAAGCTCCCATCTGTCGTAAGCTCCAAGTTCATCCGGCTGTTCAAATTTACGCATCTGAGCATGTGCCGTGATAACTACATGGATGCCAAGCTCTCTCAGATCTGTTAGCTCATTGAGTAACTTTCCAAATTCCTCTTTGAGATATGTGTAACCCTTGCCATATCCGAAGTCCTCTATGCCTGATACTTTGCGGGTAGCGCATATATGCTCCGAGCAGAACTTTTCAGCCCAGTCAGCTGTATCAATAACAAGAGTCTTACAGCACGTCGGATTGCTCTTTACATATCTGACCGCTTCGAGTATTCCCTGCCATGATGACGGCTTTGGAAGTCTTGCAACATCCATTCTGTCAGTGGATCCTTCCGTATCTATGAACACTGCATCCGGGAACATACTCGCAAGTGTTGACTTTCCTATTCCCTCGGGTCCGTAGATGCAGACCTTATAAGGTTTGATGAATTTGCCTTTTGTAATCTCCATGTCTTACTCCTTTATATTTAGAATGTGCCTGCTTCCCACTTCTTCTGAGGTGCCGCAGGTGCCTGTTTCTGCTCTCCATATCCGTCCTGGATAATGATTGAACACTCTTCCCCGGTAGATACCTTGGTGGCGATGACCTGTAATCCTTCATTCTCGCACCACTTACCAAACTCATTGATGGTGTCCATATCCATCTGCTCAAGCTTGTCTACAAGCACGAATGAGCAGTTAGGGTTGAGTTTTCTTACGATTGCTGTAGCGACTCTTAAACGGTCAGAACCGGACATGTTATCCCACTGCTGACCTTTATAGAGGAGTTTCCCATCTGATACTGATAATTCATCAAGTGGCAGGTCGGCATTGTTTAAAAGGTCCTTTTTCTCTTTCCTTACCTTTTCAAGCTCAGCTGATAAGCTGTCATACTTGCCCGCATAAAGCCTTGCATCCTCTTCTGCCTTGTCCTTATCGAGGTTTGCCCTTACTTTCCGATTGATCTCATCAATCTCTGCGATATTCCTTTCAAGTTCTTCCGTGGTCTCCATCTGCATTTCTGCCGGAGTCTTTTCGGCAGCCTTTAATTTTTCGGATACTTCTCTCTGCTCCTGCTTAAGCTTCTCAATCTGTGACTCGATAGAATCAAGCTCCGAAAGAAGTGAGTCATATTCTCGCTTCCAGTTCTGCCTCTGCGCATTCCTTGCGAGGATATCCTGCTGTTTCTGAATCAGATCGGACGCAGAAACGATGTCTTTAGGCACGTCAGGATAGTATGTCTGTTCATCCGCGTATTTCTTCTTCTGGTCGGCGATTCGCCCTGTCATGAGCCTCTCGTTATAAATCTGCTGTTCCTTCTGCTCCAGCTCTGTCAGCTTTGGACCTACTCCGATGATGTTAAGGAGTGTCTTCGCTTTCTCGGAATCCGATGCTTCCATAAATTTCGGGAGGTTAAGAGCCAGCTTTTCCACGAATGAATCAAGGAGCTGCTGTCCTGCCTTCTGACCGCTTGGATCTGTGACTTTAAGGTCTGAGTTCTTGCCCTTGCGCTCTACTACAAGACCATTGTCCATGGTTACTGAGATATATGGTGGAATCACTGAACCTTCACGCTGTGGCGATGTAGGCTTGAAGGAGTTGCCACCTAATGCCCATGCGATTGCATCCAGTACAGAGGTCTTGCCCTGATTGTTATTACCTCCGATGATGGTGAGCCCGTTCGCTGTAGGCTCCATCTTTACGGCCTTGACGCGCTTAACGTTTTCGATTTCTAACTTATTGATTTTCATTTTTTAACTCCTTTTGTATAATGGAGATGCGAGGGTGAAATTCGCATCTATTCGAGTCTGATGTAGTTGGCGCTACGTCGGGCTCATTTTGTTGGTTCCGTATTTTCAGACAGTATATTTACTCCGTCCGCCAATATATGCAGCAGTGCATTCCGCAGATCGTGCATCCTGGCATTGTTTATGATGATTGCTTCATCAAGGTTTCTGGCATTGACGGATATATCAAGCTTCAATGTGTAAACTGATGTAAACTCACTTAACCCTTCCATGCTCTCTCATTCCTCTCTGAAACAAACTTGGCAGATTTTTAAAACATCCACCTGTTACTTCCTTACCATTTACAGACTCTATATCCCATCTGTTGACCGTGATATCAGTATGCCTCCCTGCAAGGATTACAAACTGCTCATAGGCCTTCTTTACCTTGGCGATGCCATTGAAAATATCTGCTTCCTTGGCATCAATGTAATATTCAACTGAATCGCCCTGCTTCATGTATCGCCTGCAATCGAAATAATGAGATGCGATCGGCTTTGCTAATCTCTCATCCATGTCTTACTCCCTCCCATATCTGTGCAGGTCGCACGCTACATATACGAGTCCAAATCCAAAAGCTAAAAAAGTGATGGAATAACTCTCAGCACATAGGGCAAATATCACTCCCAGAGATGTGAGTGCTGCGCCCAAAAGAAACAGGAATATGCTGAGCAGGTCTGACAGACCTTTGTAATGGCGGGATATCCACCGTCTGATACGTCTTTTGTAATATTGTTGCTTAGTCCCCATTAATTTGCCCCTCTACCAACATTTGACTACTTCTAAAATTTCCTCATCTTTGCACTGCAATCGCCGGAACAGGTCCCTTAGCTCTAACAGGTCGAAGCTCTGAGCATTTACGCGATTGCGAAACAGTTTTTCGTTATATCCGAGATACCGTCCTATCGCCGATATGCTGTATAAGCCTTTATCAGCACCGCACTTTATCAGGGTATTCTTGAGCGTCTCTGCCCCTTTGTTTGAATTGATCTTGCTCACGGCACTCTCCTTTCTTATTTTCCCTTTGCCACTCCGCCTATGCACTCCTCCGGCCTACCGAGTTACGGTTTCATTCATGTATGTTTGCTTGAAGGAGATAAAATGTTTAATCAGGAATTTCTTAAGGTTGTAGTAGGTCGGCGGAATGCACCGACGGAATGACTGAGGATTGTTTACTGTGCTATTTTTTCTATGTCCTCATCCTTTAAAAAATCAAAGATGTTCATCTGGCCAACAGGACAATCCATGTATACGGATTCTGATGCAGCTTTTAAGTTCTCTTTCATCTGATTGTAGTAACTAGGCTTTAATTCAAAGCCGATACCCAAACGCCCCATCGTTACAGCCACATATGGAACTGAACCAATGCCACCGAACGGATCAAGAACTATATCGCCTTTGTTGGTCCATAACTCGATGCATCTCTGAATCACATCAAGCTGCAGCGGGCATATATGGCGCTCATCCTTATCCTCTCTTGCTGACTTCTTCTGTAGGGTATTTGACTGTCTTATATCCATCCACACAGGTGATGCGTAATTCTGCCAAACATCAACAGGAAACGATTCATGAGTGTGTGATACTTTTTCTTCATTCTCTCCTGGCTTCCTCATTGTCAGAATGTAATCGGGGATACCCTGACGGCACATCGTCGAATCTTTGCGGATCTGTTTATGAAGTAGCCCAAGTGCCTTAGTTCTTTGCATCTCTGTTACGGGATTCTTCCAGATTGTGACTCTCGAATGATAGATAAAACCGCAATCCTCAAATACCTGTCTAATGATTGCCGGAAAATCTTTAAGCCCTATAACGCCGTCTCGCTCTTTCATCTTTGGAAGATCCATACAATGGAAGCTGAGAAGTCGCCCCGGCTTTGTAACTCTGTATAATTCCGTTGCCAAATACTTAAAATGCTCATAAAACTCATCATCGCCCTTGCTATTGCCCATATCCCTGTCACTGTTGGAATATGTATAGAGTGATGCGAAGGGGGGGCTGAACAGCGTGTAATGAATGCTGTTATCCGGCAACCCTTTGATAAGTTCACAGCTATCGCCGTTGTATGCGGCATACTGATTTCTAACTACCTGATCTATTACATCAACTTGCATATAATGCGCTCCATTTCGGCAGAATCATTTCTTTTTTTGCATCATAAGGTGCTGAAAGTCTGCATGTACTTTTTAATTCCTTCTTGGTTATCTCTTTTGTGTACTTAGTCATTTCAGACTGCATAAATGCAAAATCGCTTTGCTTGCGCTCGATGTTCTGCTTTACGCATCCTTCTTTAGCTGAAATGATGATGTAAACATCCACGGGCTTACTCTGCCCGAATCTCCAGCATCTACGGACTGCCTGATAGTATTGTTCAAAGCTGTCTGAAAGTCCTGTGAATATCATGTTGTGGCAGTTCTGCCAGTTCATACCAAATCCGGCTATAGATGGCTTTGTGACAAGCGATTTATATTTGCTCTCGGAAAAACCGAGCATCGCATCGGTTCGATGTGCGTCATTGTCAGAACCTTTAACTTCCACTGATTCATTTATCAATTCATGAAGCTTCTCGGATTCATTGTTTAAGTCGCACCATACAAGCCACTGTTCATCTGAGTTATTCACAAGTTCTGCTGCTGCTTTACATCTGAGATCGAGTGATTCGCGTCTTGCATCTCGCCGCTCTGTGAGGCTCAATGTTTCATTAATTGGCTCACCATCGACGCATATCTCATGTATCCTCAGTTCTGGAAGATCATAGCCTTCTGCGTGGTATCCGATGTTCTGAGGGTTATCAACAAATACTGAGAAGCTTGCAAGCCACTGCCAGAACACATCCTGCGCATGCCCTTTTAATCTCCATTTGGATGTCTGACCTCCATCATGAACAAAGAACATTGATAACATTTCGGCTCTTGTCATGACTCCACAGAATTCTGCGTGATTCCCTAATTCCATGTAATCATTCGGTGCCGGTGTAGCCGTGCATGCCAGTTTGTAAGGAACATCATGAAAATGATTTATGATGTCATTTCTGAGCTTTCCTGAGTAGCTCTTTAAGATGGATGATTCATCCAGTACGATTCCCGCGAACTCGTTAGCAACAAAGTGATCAAGCTTTTCGTAGTTTGTAATATTGATGCCGTTTATGCACTCTTCCTGAGTCGCACATACTCTTGATATGTATCCAAACTTATCGCCCTCTCTTTTTGTCTGCTCTGCTACTGCCAGCGGTGAAACTATCAACACAGGTCTGTTTGTGTGAATGTTCACCTGATGGGCCCATGAAAGCTGCATTGCTGTTTTCCCAAGGCCACAATCCGCAAAGATACATGCCTTGCCTTTTTTCAATGCCCATCTGACGATATCCCGCTGAAAGTCATATAGCATTGGATTCAGTTCTGATTTGTCAATATCGAATCCGCTGGACTCTAGCACGAATCGCTTGTGATTTAAAAATTCTTGATAATCAATCATGCCGTCTCCTTGTCTTATATTTACCTCTTATGATATTAGATTTTTAGACTTTAGGGTAAAAAGCAAACCGTCTCTCGGTCCAACTCGAGAAAACGGCAAAATTCATCTGCTTTGCCTATAGGTATCAAACTAGGCATTTGCTCCCATTTGCGCCACGTCATCGGTGACACATTGAGAGCGTTAGCACAGTCGATGATTGTTTTGCTCTTGGCTTTTCGCCACTGCATCGGTGTGAGCCTTTCCATTCTGTATGTCCTCCTTTCTATTTGAGTCTTATATTCTTGCTCTCACGATTAGAATCTTAGACCTATTTTTTTCATTCGTCAACTATGTTTTATATTTTTTTCTTCATTTCTTAGGTTTTTATGTTAGAATCTTAGATAGAGGAGGAATCTGAGAATGAACATAAGAAGTATGCAAAGAGGGCAACTCATAGCAAATTATAGAAAAGAACATGGTATGACTCAAAAAGAATTAGGTGAGCTGTTAGACCTATCTGCCAAATCAATTAGCTCATGGGAAACAGGTCGAAGCGAGCCCAACATGGGGCAAGCTTATGAGTTAGCTAGAATACTAGGTTTCAACGTATTTGAATTAATGAACCCACCACAAATGCCAAATGAGCAGTTGCTCAAAAGAGAATTAATAGCGTTGACCGAAGCTTATAAAAAAGCTGATGAAACCACCAGGGAAATGGTTAAAAGGATATTAAAGATAGACGAATTCTTCCACCCAAAAGATGATCGATTCCCCGACGCAAATTAACATTGTTGGTAGGAGGTTATCATGCATATTTTCTGTTATGTCTTAGCTGCTATTTTAACATGGGGAGGATTCGCGGCACTCGCAAACTATAATGATGCGCGGGGATATCTTGTAATATTGATGGGCTTTGTGGCTTTTGGTTTAGGAATATTCCTAAAAAAGAAAATAAAGAAGCCGGAGCCGATGCAGATTAATTCGGCTATTGCTCCACCACCTAAGCCCGTCCAGGTCAGACAGCCGGATATGACATTTTCGTTTAAGCCTGTCGGCTCTACGTTTGACTGCTTGTACTCCGATATATATGAACGCCAAGAAGTACTGGAACGATCGGGAGTAGGTGATACTTTCCATCTGACTGAATACGAATGGGAAGGTAAGCCTGCATTTGCATTGATACATGATGGGATGAATGCAGATTTCGCGGTAGTCCCTGCTAAGCTAGTAAAGAAGGTAAAAGATCTATACGATAATTATCACATTATTGGACATATCACTAAGATTGGCGAGATGCCTAAGAGAGACGACTATATTTTTTACTGTGAAGTTCAGCTTTATTGTTATAAAGATAACTAAATAAACTGAAAATTTTTTCAAACTTTTGTTTGACTTTTAACCCGCATCGCGCATATTAATTATATGAGCGGTTACGGATACCGGCTAAGCGCCAACTAAGCCCATCCGTAAATCAACTCAACTTTTAACCTAAGTAACAAAAAGAGCCTCCGGCTCGCCAAAGCCAGAGACTCAAAATAAGGAGCATCGTAATAAATGACTTCCTCTCTACAAGGGTCATTATAGCATGATGCTCCGCCACAAATAAAGGAGAATATCATGGCTACAATCGAAAAAACTGGGCCGTCAACATGGCGGATTTCCAAATTCTACCAGGGCAGACGTTACCGCCTTAACGTCAATCAGAAACCATCTAAAGCAAACGCTGAGCGTATGATCTGGACTCTCATAGAGTCTGAACCGGATGATTGCGTCGGAATCACCTACGAGACTGCTGCTGAAAAATACATCAACTCAAAGAATAAGATTCTGTCTCCTGCGACCCTCAGAGGATATGACTCCATGATGAGGAATACCCCTCTGGACTTCAAGAGAAAGGCTATTTCGGTGCTTACTGCTCAGGACGTGCAATTATGCATCAACGATTATTCAAGCGGTCACAGCGCCAAATCTGTGCGTAATTTCAGCGCATTTATAAGCGTTGTAATCCATTCTGTCAGACCTAATCTGAACCTGTCTACTATCTCACTCCCTCAGAAGGTAAAACAATCCTTCTACGTTCCCGAAGACGATGATATCAAGCGAATACTGGACTACGCAAAAGGCAGCCGTTATGAAGTGCCTCTATGGCTCGCTGTGTTTGGCCTACGCCGTTCTGAGATATGCGCCTTACTGACTAAGGACCTGAACAAAAATAACATTATTACGGTTAATAAAGCAAAAGTCAGAGACCGTGATGGCAATTTCATCATCAAAACCACAAAGACGACAGACTCCACCAGAGATGTAATAATCACTCCCTATGTCGCCGATCTGATCAGGCAGCTTCCTGAAGGTGAGGTTTATCCGTACTCTCCGAATCAGATTAATGCTTACCTGCATCGTGTTCAGGAGAAGCTTGAGATAGAGCCTTTCAGCCTGCATAAGATTCGCCACTACTTCGCATCGACAGCGAGAGAGATAATGGGAGATGCATACGTGGAGAAGCTCGGAGGATGGAGAGCAGGCTCTGATATCATGAAGAAGGTGTATGACTACACCAAAAAGAAACAGGAGCGCGAATCTCAAACAGCATTCGCAGAAAAACTCAAAACAATGTTCTAGTAATACGAAAAGCCCGGTGATATTTTCACTGGGCTTTTACTGGGCAATTTACTGGGCAATTTTTTTACTAAAATACGACTGTAAGCGGTTAAATATTGACCGCTTTAAGACACAAAAAAGGCGGAAATCTCTAGGAATTTCAAGGTTTCTCTAGGATTTCCGCCATTTATCAAATCGAGCGCGAGACGGGGATCGAACCCGCGATCTTCGCCTTGGCAAGGCGACGTAGTACCACTCTACTACTCGCGCGCTATTAATGTTCGTTCAACTTTCATTTCTGTGAAGAACGAAAACATTATACAAAAGATAATGAAAACCAGTGTGAATGTTATCGCTGATATTCAATATCTTGAATGCCCAGAACCGGAATCGAACCAGTGACACGAGGATTTTCAGTCCTCTGCTCTACCAACTGAGCTATCTGGGCAACAGAGCGGGTGATGGGAATCGAACCCACATGTTCAGCTTGGAAGGCTGACATTCTACCATTGAACTACACCCGCAAAGGCTTTTCGCGAACCGCTTATCGGTGACGCGAGTGTTATAATACACAACTGAAAAGCCTTTGTCAACAAAAAATATTATTTTTTTTAAAATTCTCAGATACTCCACTGAGCGCCCTGAGTCTGGAGCTCCAGCATATGACCGAAGATGCTGTTCCTGTTCTTCTTAAGCTCCTCAGGGTTCCCTTCCTCTGCCACACGGCCCTCCTTCAGAACCACCACCTTGTCAGCTCTCTCCACGGTTCTCATTCTGTGGGCGATAATAAGCACTGTCCTGTTTCTGAGAAGCCGTGACAGAGCTCCCTGAACCCTGGTCTCATTCTCAACATCAAGTGAAGCTGTGGCTTCATCCAGAAGTACGATTGGCGCATCCTTCAGAAGCGCTCTGGCAATAGATATCCGCTGCCTCTCTCCACCCGACAGCTTCGTTCCGTTCTCTCCTATCTTTGTATCATAGCCCTTCGGAAGTTTCTGTACGAACTCATCGCAGTTAGCCGCCCGGGCTGCATTCATGACCTCTTCATCTGTTGCTCCATGCTTTCCCAAACGTATATTTTCCATGACAGTATCATCGAAAAGCATCACATCCTGAAATACAAAGGAATAGTCTGACAGCAATGTCTCAGGCTCCACAGAAGCGATATCCACTCCGCCCATCTTTATGCTTCCTTTATCTATGTCCCAAAGCCTTGCGGCGAGTCTCGCGCAGGTGCTCTTTCCCGAACCGGAAGGTCCCACCAGGGCCACTGTTTCCCCTGATCTTATCTTAAATGACAGATCGGAAAGAGCCGGAACCTCACTTCCTTCATAGGTGAAGGATACATTCCTGAACTCTATATCATTTCCCGAAGGTATATGGGCTTCCTCTGGCTGTAAAAGGACCGGCGCATTCATCACGGTCTCTATTCTTTTCATGGCTGTATCCGCCAGCATTGCGCCGTTGGCGGCAAACATTATCCTTGCAAGGGCAGTTGAGATGATTGCTGAAAAGACTGCATAGAAGGCGAAATCCGCAACAAAGGATGCAAATGTCCCTTCCGAAAGAGCTCTCGGTGCCATAAAGAGCACCACAGGCACCATAAACACAAAGGCTCCTTCAATGGCAGTTAGATTTATAGACTGGGGAATCTTGCAGATCCTATCCTGAACATGCTCTGCTTTCTCGCTGTACTCCTCTATGGCATCCCTGAAATTTTTGAAGGAATACACGGTCTGCTGGAATACCTTCACCACCGGCATACCTCTCACATACTCTGTTCCGGCCTTGCTCATGTTGTCCTGAGCCGCCTGATATTCCGCTATATATTTCGCGTTTTTACCGCTATGAACTATAAAAATACAATTCTGTGTCAAATACAAAAAGCCCGCGGAAAACCGCGGGCAATCTGCTGTACCGATATTAAATTTATCCGAAACACTTTATCACTGAAGAACAAATCCGCCGTTAGGAGAAATAACCTGTCCTGTAAGGTACGGAGCCTTAAGAATATACTCAAGAGCCCCTGCGATATCGGAAACATCTCCGATATATCCCTCAGGAATCGTTGCGGCCAGAGCATTCAGCTCATCCTGATTAACGCCCCTGAGCATATCTGTCATGATCATGCCAGGTGCGATGGCATTGGCACGAACGCCTCTTCCTGCAAACTCAAGTGCCAGAGCTCTGGTGAGACCGATAACACCGGACTTTGCGGCACAGTAATCAGCCTGATTTATAACTCCGGTGAGACCTCCGACGGAAGAAATGTTTACGATCTGGCACTGATGCTCCTTGTCGGAATGGTTGATCATGTGAGGAAGAACGAGATGAGTCATATGAAGAAGGCTCATGAGGTTTGTTGCGATAACCTTTTCATACTGTTCATGCTTAATGTCTATCCAGTTGCAGTTGTTGGTGATACCTGCATTGTTTACCAGTACATCGATGTTCTCACCGAACTTGTCTGCTGCTGCCTTTACAAGCGCCTCACAGTCCTCATACTTGCTGACATCCGCTCTCACAACGAGACCTTCAACACCGTAATCCGTCTTTATCTGCTCTGCAATCTCCTCTGCCTTTGCCTTGGAAGAATCGCTGACATAATTGATGACTACATCATACCCAAGCTCTCCAAGCTTGAGTGCCATGGCCTTTCCGATGCCGCGTGATCCTCCTGTGATGATAGCTGTCTTTCCCATATTTTTACCTCCTTAAGATGTATATACTTTTTAATCTTTGTTTATTATACAACTTAAATTGGCATTGTTCCACAATCAGTCCGAACCAATCCGCGATATATTGTTCACATTGCACATACCGCACATACCACCGGAGTAACATAGTACGCATCATCCTCATCTATAACCGCATATTTTTCGTCGGTTATCTCTGACACACAGATGTAAATCCAACCGGCTAATCATTTATGCCCTACCAAATATTATCAGTATTTTATATACAGGGCCACTCTGCTCCTCAGATCTGCTCCATTACATTGACCATCTCGATGGCTCCCACCGCACAGTCGTAGCCCTTGTTTCCGGCCTTGCTTCCGGCTCTTGAGATAGCCTGCTCGATGTTATCGGTTGTGAGGATTCCGAACATTACAGGAAGTCCTGTCTCAAGCGATACCTGGGCAACACCCTTTGATACCTCGTTACATACATAATCATAGTGGCTGGTCTGACCTCTTATGACAGCACCGAGGGCGATGACCGCATCGTACTTTCCGCTTTTTGCCATCTTCTTTACCACTGCAGGTATTTCAAATGCTCCCGGCACCCATGCAGCAGTGATATTGTCACTTTCGACACCGTGACGTACCAGACCGTCGACTGCTCCCCCCAACAGCTTGTTAACGATGATCTCGTTAAATCTCGCAGCCACGATTCCAACCTTCATACCTTCCTTTGCAACAAGCTTTCCCTCTAAAACATTGATCTCATTCATTTTATTTTCTTCCTTTCTGATTGCTCTTTTATTATTTAATGATGTGAGTGGTAAAATACCTCTAGTCTTTCATAGCTTCATACTGTACTCTCATGCACAGGTCGAATCAGCCTCTGCTGTCTTACTTTCCTTCTCATCATCTCCTTCAAGATCGATAGCCTTGAAGATATGTCCCATCTTGGTCATCTTTGTCTTCAGATATCTTCTGTCGTAGACCTGTGCCGGAATCTCGATAGGCACCCGCTCACTTATGGCAAGACCGAAATCCTTAAGCGAATAAACCTTGTCCGGATTGTTGGTAAGGAGTCTCAGTGACTTCACCCCAAGATCCCGTAAAATCTGTGCGCCTGCCCAGTACTCCCGGAGGTCCGGTGCGAAACCGAGCTTGACATTGGCCTCAACAGTATCGTAGCCCTGTTCCTGAAGCGCATAGGCCTTTATCTTATTGATGAGCCCGATGCCTCTTCCCTCCTGACGCATATAAAGCAGGATGCCTCTTCCTTCTCTATTTATCATCTCCATGGATTTCTCAAGCTGAAGTCCGCAGTCGCATCTGAGAGAACCGAATGTATCGCCGGTCAGACACTCTGAGTGAACTCTGCAAAGAACATCATTCCCATCTCCGATTTCACCCTTCACAAGTGCCACATGATGTTCCCCGGTAATGTCATTGATATAACCATACATACGGAACTCTCCGTATTTTGTGGGAAGCTTGGCCACTGCCTCCTGAACCACATGCTTCTCGTTGATGCGGATATAGGTCTGGAGATCCTTTATAGTTATGAAACTGAGATCATACTTATCCGCAAGCTCCCAAAGCTCCGTGCTCTGCATCATAGTGCCGTCCTCCGCCATGATCTCACAGCAGACACCGCACTCAGTAAGTCCTGCAAGTCTCATGAGATCCACAGTAGCCTCTGTGTGTCCGTTTCTGGTAAGCACACCGCCCTTTCTTGATATAAGCGGGAATACATGTCCGGGTCTCCTGAAATCCGTAGGCTTCGAATCCGCTGCCGCAAGTCTCTGCATCGTGAAACCTCTCTCCTTTGCGGAAATTCCAGTTGTGGTTTCAACATGATCCACCGATACCGTAAATGCCGTCTCATGGTTATCTGTATTTTCGATGACCATAGGCGGAAGCCCCAGACGGCCCGCATGCTTCTCACTTATAGGCGTACAGATAAGTCCCTTTGCGTAGCTCGCCATAAAGTTGATATTCTCCTGCGTTGCGAACTCAGCCGCACAGATCATGTCACACTCATTCTCTCTGTCAGGATCGTCTGAACAGAGAATTATCTTTCCGTTCCTGAGATCCTCCAGTGCCTTCTCGATAGTTGCATAATGCTTCTTCATTGAATTCCCTTCCTCTCCCTCTGTTAAAGTATGTTTTGAGCCACTGATTATATCAGTGGTTCCATATAGTCTCCGGCGGATGGCGGATTTTCAAAGGAAATTTCTGCCTTGCAGCGAAAATCCGGCCAAAGATACGCTTTAATCAGCGTTTCCCTATATCCCGTATTTCTCCAGAAACTCCATCGTGATGCCGCAACTGTCTCCGGAAGAGACATCTCCTGACAGGTCTGCTCCGCTATTCACTCCTGAAAAAACTCCGCCCCGGCTGCTGCGCCCTGACCCTGCACCGGTTTTTCCTGCTCCTCCGGTGCTGAGTCCCAAAAGCTTCTCCACATATTTCCCGACGGAATCATTTTCCAGATTCACCCTGTCTCCGGGACTCCTTGATGCCAATGTCGTCTCCTGCAAGGTATGCGGAATTATGGACACCTTGAAAACCTGATCATCGACGTAAGCCACCGTCAGACTGATTCCATCGATGGCTATGGAACCCTTCTCGATTATGTATCTTAGGATCCTGCCCGGTGCCTTAATGGTAAACCACACCGCATTCTCTTCCCTTTTGACTTCCTGTACCACTCCTGTTCCATCTATATGCCCGGAAACTATATGTCCCCCGAATCTTCCATTTGCAGCCATTGCACGCTCGAGATTCACAGAATCCTGCTGCCTGGCCATGGACAGTGAACTTCTTCTTACAGTCTCAGCCATGATATCTGCGGAAAAGCCATCTTCAAAAAGCTCTGTCACCGTAAGACATATCCCGTTCACCGCTATGCTGTCTCCGGTCTTTGTTCCTTCCAGCACCTTCCTGCAGGCTATCTGAATACTGCCTGAACTGCCCCGGATATCCAGCCGCCTGATACGTCCTTTCTCCTCTATGATTCCTGTAAACATCCCTATTACCTCTTCCCTAAAGCAATTGTTCTCTATCTTTCAGCATTTATTCCGATACCTGAGAAGGATGTCATCCCCTATCTTCTCCACAGAAAACAAGCTGAATTTATAAGCATCCTCCGGGTCTGTCACCCCTTCCCCGCACACCGGTGATCTGGCATCGCCGCCGAATATCTTCGGTGCCACAAAGGCGTCTATCTCGTTCACTATCCCGGACCTTAAGGCACTTTCGTTCAGGCTTCCGCCTCCCTCCAGAAGTATGCTGTCCAGGCCTCTCTCCCCAAGTATCGTCATAAGCTTTCCGAGATTCACAGCCCCGGGCTTTTCCGGATTATCTCCCTTATTCACACAGCATTCTGAATTTATGCTCACACCCTCTTTTTTTATCAGGGAATCTTCAGCGCACTTTTCCTTCGACCTGTATCCCGGCTTCTCATCCTCCGGATCCGGCTTTGAACATACCGGGCAGTTAATGATTTCAATCCCTGCATTTAGAAGCCCAAGTATTTTTTCTCTGAAGTCCTTTGGGCTTTTTTCTTTATAATCTTTCAGGCTTTTTTCTCCATCCTTTACCTCTTTTTCCGGGGAACAGCCTGCTGCAATGCGAGAGACATTGTCCTTTGTTATCTCGCCTTCCGCTATCTCAGAAATCCCGCATACTGCTATGGTCCTGTACTCCTTCGCCGTCTTCACTATCTGAGACTCCATAGGTATCCTCAGCCGGCTGTCACAGATGATCCTGACAGGTGACCTGCCGCCTTCTATCCTGCAGTTAAGCATGGGATCATCTGCAAGGACCGTCCCTATACCGGCCATTATTCCCATGGCTGCATGCCGCATTCTCTGGACCTCTTCTCTTGCAGGTTCTCCTGTGATCCACTTGGACCGGCCTGTTTTTGTAGCTATCTTTCCGTCCATGGTCATGGCGTACTTCATGGTGACATAGGGGCGTTTTGTTGTTATATAGTGAAAAAATACAGGATTAAGTTCATCACATTCTTCACGGAGAAAATCCTCAATAACCTCTACCCCATGCTCCCGTAGATACTCTGTTCCCTTTCCGGAAACCAGTGGATTAGGATCTCTTGAACCGATGAAAACTTTCTTTATACCGGAAGAAACTATGGCCTCAGTGCAGGGGGGCTGCTTTCCATGATGACAGCAGGGTTCCAATGTCACATAAATCTCAGCTCCCTCCGGAGACTCACTCAGATTTTTTATGGCATTTCTCTCTGCATGAAGATCACCGTATCTCTCATGGTAACCTTCACCGATTATCCTGCCTTCTTTTACTATCACCGCTCCCACCAGAGGATTAGGATGGCACCAGCCTTCTCCCTTCTTCGCAAGCTCTATGGCTCGTCGCATATAGTACCGGTTTTCCAAATGGACTCCTCTCTGATCTAAGAGGAAATCAGATACGAAAATATCAGAAGATTATTTCCGAATATTCAGTAAGATAATTTATCAGATAATGTTTCAGATGCTCTATGACAATAAAAAACCCGAAACCTTAAGTTTCGGGGGTGTCATACTGCAAAAAGAAAATCGTATTACGATCATCTGTCTTATCTTCTTCCATCCAGACTATACTGTCGGCCCCGGAATCAAACCGGATCATGCCATAAGGCTCGCGGGCTATACCGCCGATCGGGACTTACATAGTATGCTTCCATACGATGTTCACCCATTCCCCGAAGATCAATATTTAATTAAAAAATTCCTGTTGAACAGAATTTTTATTTATGATTTATAATCATATATTCAATTTCCGGAATTGTAAACTACTTTCCGGAAATATCTGACATAAATATCCGTTAAATTTCCGTCCGTAAATATCCGGCATAAATTTCGACACAAACTGACTGCACAGATATGACAGTTGATAGATATGACACTTGCTTAATTTCATTTTTGATTATTTACACTTTCAGTATCATTTCAGCTTACGGTAGTATCATAAGCCCTGTCAGATAAAACAGATCTGACAAACGAAGTTTTTTCATACTACTCCGCCGGAGGGTTACCCTACCCCTCCGGCAACCCTCAAAAAACACTAATTAAAAGAACCTCCGCACTATTCATTATCACTAAGTGCGGAGGTTCGCTTTTATGTCAGTCTCACACCTTTTCATTTTATCCGTGAGACTATGAGCCTTTAGCATGACGATAAACGCCATCCATTATTGCTCTTTAAATTTCAGTATCCAGTCTTTTTTCTATCTCTTTAAGGTCGAGATCTCCGAATAAAGAAGTACACAGCTCGTCATACTCCTTCCAGGCATCCGTATCCGAAAGCTCTGTAGAAAGTATGTCTCTTATGCTTTCATAGTACCAGCCCTGAAATTCCGGGTCGGTCTGATTAAATCTCTGCCAGAAGTTTTCCCTGTCATCTTCATGATCTCTTACAGATGCCCGAATATTGGAAAGCTTATCTCCCAGGCAGATGATCTTTGAATCCCTGCCGGCGTGTTTAAGCTGTTCTATAGTCTCCTTCTTCCTAAGGGCCCATGTATGCCTCTTCGACTGATCACGCCTCTTATCCTCAGTCTCTCCCTGAACCAGCTCAGCCACTCTGTCACCGAAACGTTCCTTTATTTCCTCATAGCCATACTCCGTATCTTCTATAACATCATGAAGCAGTGCTGCTATTATCACATCCTCATCCTCAGTTATGGATGCTACTATCATGGAGCACTCAATAGGATGAATGATATAGGGAATATCCACGCCTTTACGCATTTGTTTCCTATGTGCAAATGCCGCGAAATTCATCGCTTCATTATATCTTTTTCCGGCAAAGAACTTCACCATGGCCTCTCCTCCTGAAACAGAATCCAAAGGTTGTGAGTCCTCCCGACAAACGGGATAAACTGAAACATGTATCATAATCCGTGAAGGAAACTGTCTGTATTCCCCACATAACGGATTATATATAAGTCTAACTTAAACTTTTAATTTTGAAAAATAAAATAATAAAAATTCAGACCTGCTATTCCTACTATTTCTTTCCGTTTTCCATGGTATCCGGTTTTTCTGCTCCTGATTCTGCCGTATCTTCCGCCTGATCGGTTTCTTTTTCAACCTCTCCCAACCTGACACTTACGCTCATTCCTTCCGGCAGATTCAAATCCTCCTTCGGCAATGCTTTTACAATGTAGTATTCTGACTCTTCATTTTCAGCACTGATTCCTATGATTTTACCGAAAAAACTGATATCCCTTATTGATAAGGTCAATGTCTTTCCCGGAAATATTTCAGAAAGAACCTCCTTCTCTACTTTGAAGGTTATGTACTTGATTGAGGTCTCCTCCAGCTCAAACACCGTATCTCCGCTTTTGACCTCCTGATCTTTCCTGATTTTTATATCCGCTATCCGGCCATCTGCAGGGGCCTTCACCTGTGCGTTTTCAAAGGCATTCTCATATTTTGTCCTTGCATCCTCAGACTCCCGTATGGCTTCTGTCAGTTCTTCGTTTGCCTGAGTCACCATATCGACAGTCTTCTGATACAGCTCCGCACTCATCTCGCCGGAATCAAAAGAAGGTGTCAGTCTGTTCAATTCAGAAACCGCTGCGGAAGCTTTTACCCTTGCCTCAGTCACCCTCATCATCGACTCGTCCCATACCGCTTTTATCTCATCAATCTCTTTTCTGTTATCTATCAGAACTATGGTATCGCCCTTCATGACCTTTCTGCCTTTATTGGCATAGACCTGAAACACTTCCCCTGTGACCATGGAATCCACTGTAAATGTATCCGAAACCTCCACGCGCCCGGTAAAAGACATTTCTGAAATGGCTTGCTTCCTGCTAAGCTCCGAAGGAGTCGAAACAGCTGCCCGGTCCATCATCTCCAGCCTTACGTAGTGATATCCGTAAAAAGCAATCAGTCCAACAAGAATCACCAATATGAATATGAGCATTCTCTTCTTCATAGCTTAAGATCCTTTCCCCAATAATCTTAAAACACGATTCCTGCTTTAAAATAAACCATTTTTACCCCAACATCTGTGTCTTATATATAAATCGTAATGTTTACCCCACAATATAATATCAAAATAAAAAAACTCTCCCTTACCGGATCCGTCCGGCAAAAGAGAGCCTTAGCTATAATATAGAGAGATAATGACTTGAGTGTCAAAAGTATTTGCCACTCACTTATGATGCTTAGTTGCCTGAAGCATTTCCCGGCATCTCAGGTGGCTGCTGACCATTTCCTCCATCAGGTGGAGTCTGGCCGTCACCGGGCATACCCATAGGAGCTCCGCCCTGACCATTTCCCTGAGCATCACCTTCAGGCTTCTCAGGCGGCTGCTGACCGTCATTCTGGCCGGCAGGAGCCTGTCCGTCCATAGGCTTCTCAGAAGGTGCTTCTCCCTGCTGAGGGCCTCCCTGTCCGTCCTCCGGTCTCTGACCCTTGCTGTCATCTGATGCTTCACTCTTGTAAGCTTCTACCGCTGTCCCCTGTGACTCTGTGCCCTCTGAATAAGCCTCACCGTTCACGTAAAGTGTAAATCCGTTGAGATCGATGGCATCCGCATCACAGGTAAGGCTTGTGATGTATGAATCACCGGTAAGTGTCCATGTAGAATCATCTGAAATCTCCACATAAACAGCACCTGCAGCACCATCTGTGTTGACAGCACCTGAGTAAACTGTTCCGTCATTGAGATACATATTAAGAGTGGAAATGCTGTCAACTATGGTATTTCCTTCAAAATTCTGATTTGCTGCTGTGAATGTCACCTGTCCGCCGTTAGCGCCTTCCTTTCCCCAGCCTGCTGCCTCTATACGAAGGAAGTCATCACTTGCGTATGTGAAGTCTACATCAGAGATGCTGATTTCCGCGGTTGTATTGTTGATATAGAACATACCGCCGTTCTTGTTGACCAGAGATCCTCCTGTCATCTTGAATGAAGCCGTTCCCTCATCCGCATCACCGGACATTGACTGATACAGCATCACTGCCTGATATACCGATGATTTATCACTGTTCTTTGAGACATTGTTCGCGGTAAGGGTAACATTATCCAATGTCACTGAATTCTTTCCTTCCACAACGATACCCTGAGCGGAATTGGAAACCAGCTCCGCATCCTTTACGGTGATATCCGCTGTTGAATAAATTGCAGGAGATCCCTTGCCGTTTGCTTCATAGTAACCGCCGTTAACATTAACGATTCCGCCGCCTCTGTCCGAACGGATAGCTGCAGATGAACCACCCTGTGTTACGATATCAAGATTATCTGCATTCATTGTACCGCCGCCTGTTGTCATGATACCGCCGGAATTGTTGGCACTTGTTCTGATCTTTGAATCCGAGATGTTCACCGTTGTACCCTCACCGTAGCTGAATACGGCATTGGCATGACCGCCGTCTGTTGTGATATCAGCATTCTTTATGGTAAGCGTTGCTCCGTTCTCTGCGAAAACCGCCGCATTTTCACCATAGAAGTCAGCCTCCTCGCTGTCGGAATCTCCTGTCTTTTTTACTTCAATGTTTTCGTACTCTGCATTCTCACCGTCAGCATGGATCGCATGTCCGCCGTCTTCACTGTTCTCGTAGGTCTCTTTAACAACCTCTGTCTTTGATTCCATCGCCGGAGTCTCAGCTTCAATCTTTCCTTCTGTTGCTGCCACTGTAGTCTCCGGTGTTTTGTTTGATCCGCAGGCTGCCACATTCGCAGCAAGCATGGATGCCGCCATCACAAGAATTAATTTTCTCTTCATATTCTTTATTCTCTCTTTCTGTAAGGTAAGCCCTGTTCCTTCATTTTTATACGGGCTTAGTCATATGTCAGTTCTCCATAAATCTGTCTTTAAACCGGTGCTTTTCTAAACACTGTTTGTTTCTGACATGCGTCATGATATCCCTCAAAGCTTAAATGAGTCTGAAAACAGTTTATAAAAACAGGAATCTGTTCTGTCATGGAATATTGAATTAAAAGCGTGATTAAACTACAATAATTATAAGAATAGTAGAAGGCAGGTGATGATATGGCTGGTAATATTAACAACATTTCAAAGAAGAAGTCTCTTGAATACCTAAACGAGAAGCTGAATGACAAAAGCCTTAAAGAGATTATGGACTTCATGTATGAGATAGTATTTTACGGTAAAGATATCTCCATGGAAAACAACGACATTTATTATTACTGCAGAGCCTACAATATCATTTCTTACGGCGTCGAGCACAATGTAACCAATGTTATGCATGACTATGTTGTAGAGCATGAATCGAGAATTGTTTACCGTGCATATGCCAAGGTGATCTCCAGATTCCCTAAGGGTATACCCAACGATACTCCATTATTCTCCGAGTTGCTGGATATTCAGTTAAAGCAGGAAGTTGCTGAAGCTGAGGCTGAGGAGGAAAAGGCCAATTCTTCATTCCTGGGGAAGCTGAACAGACTTTTCAGGAAATAATTCCTTTTCAATGATTTTAACAAGTCGCTATGCACCACAAAAAGACATCCTTCCCTTGATCAAAAAGGAAAGGATGTCTTTTCTCATTAACTTTGCAGGCTTATCCCGAAAGAAGAAAGCTTAGATTCATCATTACTTTAATCAGCCGAGATCTGCACCGTTACTCTCTATAACCTTTTTATACCAATAGAAAGAATCCTTCTTCTTTCTTGAGTAGTCGCCTGTTCCGTCGTCATACTTTGAGACATAGATCATGCCATATCTCTTGGCCATCTCACCGGTTGATGCGGAAACGAGATCGATACAGCCCCAAGGTGTGTATCCCATAAGGTCAACACCGTCTGCCACAGCCTCTTCCATCTGCTCAATATGCTTACGGAGGTAGTCGATTCTGTAAGAGTCGTGAATGCTTCCGTCCTCCTCAAGAACATCCTTGGCGCCGAGGCCATTCTCCACAACCATAAGCGGCTTCTGGTAACGATCCCAGATCTCATTGAGAGTCCAGCGAAGTCCCTTGGGATCGATCTGCCAGCCCCAGTCCGAAGCCTCAAGATATGGATTCTTTGCCCCGCCTGCGATGTTACCTTCAACCGCCTTGGCATCCGGATCTGTGCTTGTACATGTTGTCATGTAGTAGCTGAATGTATAGAAATCCACTGTTCCGTTTCTCAGGATCTCATCATCGCCCTCTTCTTTCCTGATGACGATTCCGTTCTCCTCGAAATAACGATTGATGTATGAAGGATAGTATCCCCGGCACTGTACATCAGAGCAGAACCAGTTCTTGATCTGCATCTCTTTCTGATTTGCGATGATATCGTCAGGATTGCAGGTGAAAGGATAGCTTGCGAGGAAGCAGATCATGTTTCCGATCTTGTACTCAGGGAAGTTGTCATGAGCATATTTAACAGCAAGAGCACTCGCAACAAACTGGTGGTGGAGAGCCTGGAAACGGATAGCCTTCTCATCAGGCACTCCCATTGCAGAACCTTCATATCCCCTGATGGTACCAAGTGAAAGTGTTGCACCCATTGGCATGGTACCGGCATTGATCTCATTGAAGGTAAGCCAGTACTTTACCTTGCCCTTATAACGGTCGAAGAGTACCTTTACATAATTCATGAAATACTCGATAAGCTCACGTCCGTACCAGCCGTTGTACTTCTCAACCAGCGCATAAGGCATCTCATAGTGTGAGATAGTGATGAGGGGTTCAATGCCGTACTTCAGGCACTCATCGATCACCTTGTCATAGAACTCAAGGCCCTTCTCATTAGGCTCCTTCTCCATACCGGTTGGGAATATACGTGTCCAGGCGATGGAGAAACGGAAACACTTGAAGCCCATCTCCGCAAAAAGCCTGATATCCTCTTCATAGTGATGATAGAAGTCGATTGCCTCCTGGCTTGGGTAGAATGTCTCCGGCTCGATGTTTACAGTAACTCTCTTAGGGTTTGTAAAGGAGCCTCCGGTGCAGTGATCCGGAACTGAATCACCCTTTCCATCCGTATTCCAGGCACCCTCAAACTGATTGGCAGCTACAGCACCGCCCCAAAGAAAATCTTCACGTAATTTAGTCATATATTTCTCCTTTAAATTCTGTAAACTCACAATGCAGGGAGCATAATGTCCCTTAAAGCCATTTGTACATTCCCTGCATTTTATGTCTTATAAATCGTCTTAAACAACTGTAATCAGCTTATCACCATTTTTAACATTATCAGCTTCGACACTCTTGATAGAAACATAATCGTCTGCATTTGTGATGATAATCGGTGTATGAGTCTTGAGTCCGGAGGCTTCGATTGCCTTAAGGTCAGCTGAAAGAAGCAGCTGTCCCTTCTTTACTTCATCGCCTTCCTTAACATAGTACTGAAATGGCTTTCCTTCGAGGCTTACCGTATCAAGTCCCACGTGGATAAGAAGCTCAACACCGCTTTTGGTTGTAAGTCCCACAGCGTGCTTTGTATCCATGGTTGTTGTGACCTTAGCGTCACATGGAGCATAGACATTGCCATCCTCAGGGATGACAGCCACACCCTCGCCGAGGCAGCCTGAGCTGAATACCTCGTCCGGAACCTCTGAAAGAGGGACAATCTTGCCTGTCATAGGAGCTGAAAGCTCGATCTTCTCTACAAGTGCCTCTGCAGCCTTGGCATCAGCAGCTTCTTCTGTAGCGTCAGAAGTATTAGCATTAGCATCAGATGCAGACGAAGCTTCTGAAGTTACAGCACTCACTGTTACTTCTCCCTCAGGATCCTTGTACATGATATATGAAAGAATAAATGGCACTACAACTGAGATAACCGCACCTACAGCACCGAATATCAAACCATTCATCGGCTTATCGCCTCCGATAAATGTAACAATAGTAAGAAGTGAAGGTGAACCACCCATAGTGTAGCCCTTAACACCTGTGATTCCAAGTACGAGACCTGAAATTCCTGCACCGACAACTGCTGCGATCATTGGCTTCATGAAACGGAGATTGATACCGTACATGGCAGGCTCTGTGATACCTGCAACGATTGCAGAGATACCGCAGGCGATACCCTCTGACTTTGTCTCCTCATTCTTTGTCTTCATTGCAACACCGAAGGATGCACCGCCCTGTGCGATATTGGAACAGAACATGGTAACCATCAGGATAACGTCATAGCCAAGAACTGCAAGGTTGTTGGTCGTAAGCGGGATGAGAGCATAGTGCATACCAGTCATTACGATAAATGGCATGGCAGCTGAAAGAACACCAACTGTAAGCCATGGAGCAGCATTGTAAAGTGCGCTGACACCTACGCTTAAGAAATTACCGATAACACCGCCTAAAGGTCCCAGAACGCAAAGCGCGATAGGTGTACAGATAAGGCAGAAAAGCATTGGCTTCAAAAAGGCCTTTACAAGGTTAGGTGATACCCTGTCAGCAAAATCTTCTGTCCAGCACATAACAGGAGTCATGAGCATGATAGGAAGAAGTGATGAGGTGTAGGTTGTAGATATTACAGGGATGAAGCCGAACAGGTATGTGCAGCTCATGCCCAGGAATGTACCCATGGTGATACCTTCTGTGCCGCCTCCGAGAAGTGTGATGAGATTAGGATAGCACATCATGGCACCGATAACCATGAAAAGAGGTATGCTGTGCCTGGTCTTCTTTGCTATCTGCACTGCGATGAAAATAGGCAGGAAATAGAAGAAACAGTCAGCCATGGAGTAAAAGATAATGTAGGTCGGGGCGGATGCTGACATAACTCCCATGGTTGTGAGGAGTGTGAGAAGCACTTTTACCATACCGGTTCCAAGCATGGCAGGAAGCATAGGGGTCATACAGCCTGCAACAAATCCGAACATTCTCTGTAAAATGTTTCCTGTGGGTTTTGCTGCACCACCTTCATTTTCTCCGAAATTTCCCATCTTCTCAAATGTCTTGAAAAGGTTGGAAACCTCGTTTCCGATTACGATCTGATACTGACCGCCCTGTCTGATGACTGACTTTACGCCCTTGATACTCTGTACCTTGTCATCCTGTGCCTTTGACTCATCATTTAAAACAAGTCTGAGGCGAGTCATACAATGTGTTGCGGAAGCGATGTTCTTTTCTCCTCCCACGGCTTCGATTATCTTTTTCGAAACCTCTTCATAGTTAAGTGCCATTTTATTGTCCTCCTTTGGCAATATATACATTAAAAAAGCAAGGTCCGAAACATGTCGATAGCATAGTGCGGTCCATGCCGCCCCCCTGCAGATATTGCGCACAAAATCTGCACTAAAATACTATCGACACATCTCAGGCCTTGCCCACTTAAGGTCACAACCCTGTTTGATGATTAATTTTTATTTTCCAAAATGAATGTGTAATTCAGTCACTCTTCAATATAAGTCATCCCTTCTTCCGAAGCTTTCTTGTAACTCTTTCTATATGGATAAGAAGGTAAAGCCTCTCTTCCCTGCTCACTTCATGATGGTACTTTATGAGGATATGATCAGCTATCCTCTCCTCGCATTGATAAACGTGAGGATACTTCTCCTTAAGTTCCATAAACAGTTCGTCGTTCTCATTGTCTCCGTAGCTTTGATCGAGCTGCATACGATTGACAAAGAACTTAAGGTGTGTAAGAAATCTCTGGTAGTTCCAGTCATTCTCGTCAAGTGTGATCTGAAATAGCTTCTGAAGTATGTCAATGATCTCGCCGATCATCATCGTAAGCATCTCCGGTGACGCCCCGGGAGACATGTTGTCGAGTTCGGCATTAACAAAATGATAAGCGATAAAGGCTGCCTCGTCCTCCTGCTCTTCCACTCCGAAATACTCCTTCAAAAGCTCGAGAGCATATTTGCCTGTCTTAAACTCCTTGGGGTAAACTCTCTTCACATCCCAAAGCATGGGGTTGCTGAGAACCACTCCTTTTTTATATCTCTCCACCGATCCCGCCATGTGATCGCACAGCGGAAGGATGATTCCCTGAGATACTTTAATGGCAAAATTTTCTCTGGCATATTCGATGATCTTCTCACCAAGCCTGAAGTAATCATCCGGAATTTCCGAGAACAACTCCTGGAACTTGTTGCTTTCCACTGAGTTTGCCGGGATAAATGTTCTCTCAACTTTATCGCACTCCAGTACATCACCTGATTTTACTCCAAAGCCGATACCTTTACCCTGACAGATCTTTTCAACTCCGTCATCACCCTGAACCAGAACCATATTGTTATTTAATGCTTTAATAACTTTCACTTTTTCCTCCATGGTCCCGTAAGGTACTTATAGATATCCCATAAATGTAATCGTACCCCGGCTTCCGGGCACAAAAAAAAGGCTGGCACGTAAATAAAACGGTGTACTATAGATCAACTGCTCTATGCATACTAAAACCATAATTATTTCCCGTGAGCCTTGCCTGCCTTACCAGTCACAAATCACAATCAACTTAAATCATCCTAACATTCAAAAAAATCTTTGTCAATAATACCAATCCATAAATTTCATGCAATCTATGATCAGAAGTCACTTTTCATTCGTCTTTTGCAATCATACATCAGTGCATCTGCCCTGTTCACAGCATCAAAAACAGTTTCGTCTTTTTCTTTTTCAACCAGACCATATGCTGCCGATAATTCATAGTCACCATACTCTCTGTCTGTTCTTTCCTGGCGACTAAGTTTTTCAAGCTCCTTCATGATTGCAGCTTTATTGTATCCAAGAAATACGAACTCATCTCCACCGGTACGATATAGCTTGCCGTATGAATGCAGATGCTTATTATAGGTAAGAGCTGTCGCTTTCAGGTAGGCATCACCTGCGGCATGTCCTTCATTATCATTGATCTTCTTCAGGTCATTAATATCTATACTGACAACCACCAGGTCTTCCTTATCTTTATTCTTTATTGCATCGTTTGTATATACAGCACGGTTTGCCAGTCGTGTCACCTGATCAGTTTTAAGCTCCAGATTTATGAACATACTGGTAATAAATGAAAAACCGGATGCCATGATCAGCTCAATAATCTCTCCCGCGTAATATATATCCGTATATATGATACCAATAATTAATAGAATCAACAGATGGTTTATAGTTCTTATATCACCGAAAGACAGTATATACTTCTTTTTCATGATTGAGGCAAATACTGCGAAGTATTGTACAGAAAATAGTATCGGCCTTATATACCAGGCAGACCCTTGTACATAATTTCCTGTCGGATCAATTGTAAAATATAAACCATGCCAGTAGTTTGTAAGCATACTTATGGTATAAACAACGCTGATCAAAAGCATACGCTTTCCAGATGCGGTCTTTATAAATGTCTGATCCATCGTACTGCTGAATACTACAGGAACTATCATGGGAATTGTGTATACTATGCTGTATCCTAAAAATACATACATTTGCAGACCATTTATTGCATACGCATATTCTCCTATCATATCCGCAATAGCCGCAATTATAATTAATCCGCTTGTATGGTATACTGATTTTCGAAGATCCTTTTTAATAATATGATTTTCTCTGGCACTTATGATTAGAAATATGCATTCGACTATAGCCAGAAGACACCATACATTTGCGTATCTGATAATATAGTCAATAATCTGCCATATTTTCATTACTATAACTCCTAAAAAGGGACCGTTCAGAAATCGAACGGTCCCTTGAAAAATCAGCTAAATTATAGGGAGTTGTAGATCAATTCCCTATCTGTAGGGTTGTCTACCGAGAGCTCTAGCTCTCTGACGTAGCCATGCCGAAAGACATTCACCAGGGTATACATCTGTGTAACTTTACTTTTCAGGTTGATACAGTCCCCGACTCCTGACACCAGTTCTACGTCTCCCTGACACATATCTACAACTGAGAAAAACTTCATAGGATTTTCAATTTCTTTAACCTTCATCATCTGACCCCTTTATTTTACCACAAACAGACATCAATAAAAATGATTCCCAAAGTATGTTATGTTTTTCTTTATGCAGATACTATATATTTTCTACCATCACAGTAGTGTCACACTAATCTCCATTCCGCCGCCTTTTGGCTGGTGGCACAAATAGTGATGAAAGTTCTACTTTCTTTCAGATCATCCCTCGGAACTTTCAATTATTATCTGCAGCTTATATAGGCTCTGTTGCTGCAATAACCGTTGCCTGCGCAGCCTCCTCTGTATCTTCCGCCTGAACATGCTCCCATTCTGCCATAACTACGATTATAGCAAGCTTCATAGTTATCAGCGCAGTATGCGTCATTGTAATTACAATCGTAATCATAACATGCGTTTATGTTTTGATCTGCAGCATAGGTCTGATTGTAACCGCGATATGCAAATGCAGATACTGTTGCTGTCATGCTGAGTGCTACAGTAGCTATCATTACTCCAAATTTTTTCATGTTTTACTTCCTTTCGTTATCAAATGAACATATATTCATATTTAGCTCTATAAGAATACCATATCCCTGAAAAATTTGGCGGTATATGTCACAATTTAATTAATTTTTAATAATCAGATTGGTGGCGGTATTATTGTGTGCAATTTATGAGAGTGAAAATAGGTCGGGACGGCACCGGCCCACTCTTGGTTTAATATGCCTCACTGCCCGGGATCTTTAAGTACTCCCTGTATACTGCTCATAGTTGAAAGTACTCTTTTTGTATTGATTGTTTTGAGAACGAAAATAGGGCGGGACGGCACCGGCTCACTCGATTGAAAGTACAGCCAGCTTGACATGTTCGTCCCGGTTACACTTCGTGTACCCGGATACGCACACGTCTTCGCAGTCTGTTCTTTCAACTCGCAAGCCTTGGTACCTGTCCCGCCCCTATTTTCTCCGCTAAGTTATCTAATATAATTACTGAAAAGTAACTTCCCTTGAAAAGCCCTACATCCTCATATTCTTCAATGCCTGAAGGATTTAGGTCCCATGACACTTTCCTAAAACTCAAAAAAGCTCCGATGTTGCCATCGGAACTTCTAAAGCTTATATCTATATTAGGTATCGTCTCTTGAAAACTGCACACCACATTATCAATTATTCTCAGTAATCCATCATTCTCTATCCGATAAACATTTAACCTTAATTGGTCAAACCCTCGACCTATTAGTAACTATCACCTGAATGCTTTACAGCACTTACAGCTTAGCCCTAT
>SVDD01000053.1:0-14880 GCA_015057945.1 Lachnospiraceae bacterium
CTCTCAAAATATGTTTGGGATTATTATCTCAGGATTGTGACAGGTTTTGTAGTACGGTGAATTTTGTACCGTTTACTTTGGTTATAAAAATAAAGGGAGTGGCATAATATCCATTCCCTTTAATAACTCAAAATAATTTCTTATTGCGCTTATATACATTAGCCAACATTCATTGGGCTTCAATAAAATCTAAAACGTTATATTGTTCATCTAGCTCGTTGATTTTAAAATGAACTTTCATATCTTCTTCCCAGATGGATGTATCATTTATATCTTTCAATGTCACTGAAAATGAAGTTTTATTCTCATCCATCCATTCAAAATCATTATTAAGATCATCGGTTTTTATGATGGCTAAATCATGGTCAAATTCATATGGCGTTTCATCATTTGCAAGAGTTCTACTCCAGCATTCAATCTTGATCAAATCATCTGAAACAATCATCGCTTTATAACTATACCATTTATCATACTGATAAATATATGCGGATGGATTTTCTAGAATATCAACTTTCTTTGAATTATTACTCGTTAAATCAAATCTTAAAAATGGTATGTATTTTCCATTCAAGGAGCTATCTTCAGTATCATTCATTTTTATTATAAATGCTTTGTGAGAATCATCAAACCACGAAAAACAATGTTTGACATCATCATTATTTATGATGCCAATATCATGATCAAATTCAAATTTCTCTTTATCATTTTTTAAAAATCTACTATAGTTTTCTATTTTTATGGTCTTCTCGGATAAAACTGTGGCTTTATAGTAATCCCATCCATCCTTTAAGTATATGTATGTGCTTCCAATATCCTCAGTGTTTATCACAAAATCGCCATTAATATTATCATAAATATTATCCATTACTGACGGCCCAATCTCTTTTTTATTATCAGCCTCTGCCATAGATGAAAAAGCCGAAGATAAAAAAGTCATAGGTAAAAACGAAGAATTTTCTGATTTTGTTGTTTCACCACTTGGATAATATTTTTTCTTTGAGTCGTAAGCAAAGAAAAATACTGTAAGTACAATTAATATATAAAATCCCCATAGGATTAATGTAGACATTGCCGGAGAACGAACATAATCATGCGATTCTTTTTTTAAGCCAAACCACGATGACTTAGAATCGTTTAATACAACTGTCTTTCCATATTTAAATATCAAATGTGTCAGAAACAAAACAATTGGGAGTGTAATCAATAAAATTGCGAACAGTAAAATAAAGGCTCCAATATAGCTTTCTGCAAATCGTAATAAGACATATGCTAATACGCAAAGTATCACACAAGCTAATATATATGCTAGCACTAATTTGAATTTAAGTTTGCTCTTTTTTTCAGCCTGATCTAACTTTCTATTCTCAAGTCGATCTGTAGATTCAGCCCTCTTAATAGCTGCATCATCTATTGTCCTATGAATTTCATAATGTGTAGTAACCGTATCATCATGAATGATTAGTTTTGTTCCGCAGTATGAACAAAATGCAAACTCTTTACTTTTATCAACTTGTATTTCGGCATTACAATATGGACACTTACATGGAATCATTGAAACCATACTTATTCCTCACTCATATTTTCAATTCCTAAAAACAATACTCTTCGACTTCAAAGTTAAACTACCACCTTACATACCATCTATAATATCGTCAAAGTTATCAATTATATTACCTAATAGTTACATACTACTCAAAATGCCACCTATCCTTTACTCCTAAAAGATCAATCTTCTTATCCCTAAGCTTATATGTTATATGATATGTCATATCTATGCTATACTTATCACATAAACATCTTCAGGAGAAATCATAATGTCATTATTTGCAAAACCAGAGGTAACAATTCTTAAAGAATCCAGTGATGCTAAGGAATATTTATCCAAACTGGAAGAATTACAGAGTACAGTTAAGAAAGGTTCTCAGCTTTATAAAAAATTAGACAAAGAAATATCTATCGTTAAGGCCGGAATCATTGGTGAGGAGGCTATTCTTTTTGAGCTTAAAAATAGTGGCATGGATCTTGTTGTTCTTCATGACATATGTCTCGTAGATCAGGACGGAAACACTGCCCAAATCGACTTTCTAGTCTTAACTCCGTATGTCAGAGTATTTATTGAATGCAAGAACCTATTCGGAGATATTGAGATTAACAACAAAGGTGAATTCATTAGAACCATAGAATACGGAAACAAGAGGAATAAAGAAGGTCTATACAGTCCCATCACTCAAAATGAACGCCATATGTTGGTTTTTAAGAACTGTATTACTAAAGATAAGAATATAATAATGCGTACAGGAATTGAAAAATTATTCGATCACTGGAATCGATCATTGGTTGTTTTGGCTAATCCAAAAACGATTTTAAGTGACCAGTACGCTCCTAAAGATGTAAAGTGTAAAGTCATACGTGCGGATCAGCTTATCAAAACTTTAAAATCTTTTAAGGCCGCAGACAAATTTAGTAAAAAAGAGTTGATCGAAGATGGTAACAATATACTCTCTATTAACCACGAAGACAGAAAAGATTACCTGGAGAAGTTCCTGGAGCTTAAGAAAGAAATGGAAGCTGAAGAGGAAGCTATGAAAACTGATCAAGCTTCCGCGGAGACTCCAGCACCGACTTCAGTACAAAAGGAAGAAAAGCTCTGTCCTAAGTGCGGTAGTAAATTGGTTCTCCGGACAGCAAAGAAAGGCAACTACCAAGGAAATCAATTTTGGGGTTGCAACCGTTATCCAAAATGCAGGTATATGGAAAATCTTATTCCGGATCATGATTAAAGTATTGTGATTTATATTATCTTATGTCATTTTATTTTTCCACAGGTGGTGGTCCTACACCGAAGTCAGGTTTATCCTGAGCACGGGCGACTATAGCCTGTATAAGAAAGAGCATCCGTGCTTCTTGCCAGACCGTCATGAATTCATTATGGCGAGGGCGAGATTGAGCGGATGCCCTTTTTATATACTGAGTTGTTGATGTTTATCTCATCTTTCAGTTGGAGAATCAAAAGCTTTTGAAAAGATTCGTCCCAATAAGTACCTGAATACTGATATAAAGATGGGTCTATCTCATCAGTATCATCATCAAATCCTTCATACCAAAACCAAGTTCCATCTACATTTTGTATGTATGCTGCATAGGCCGGAGAAATCATCGTCATCAATACAAACAACGTTAATATATAGATTGATATTCTTTTAGGGTTCATAGCAACCTTTTTAAGATAAATAATATTTCATTTCATGAATTTAGCAATCAATAATAAAATGATAAGAATCGATGCCGCCGTACCAGCAAAGATTGAAAAAGTATATATGATTATCTTCAAGGCGGCTTCAGCACGTTTACCTTTGTCTAACTTCATAATCTCGGGCATTGCCGCACCTATAGACGCAACAATTATTACGGCAATAATATTGTAGTTGAGAATATAAATACCGACAAAACATATCACCGCAAAGACAAATCCACTTGTTAGAGATAATGGTTTATTCATTACATTTGTATTGTTACCTTGTGTTGGAGTATCTTTATTGCTCTTTTTTATTGGTTTACTATTCAAAGAAAAGTTTCCGCCATACATTTCTTCTTTTCTTTTCCGGTCTTCACGCCACCAATCACGATCATCTAAGCTCATATTTATCCTCGCTATTAGATTGTTATTACTTTCCAGCTTCTGTTTTCTCAACAAACTCCATCATCATCTTCGTGAGCTGTGATGCCTGAGACACTCCGGCTGCATCGCAAGCGTTAGCAAAAGCTTCAACGACATCCTGCTTAAGCTTGTAGCTCTTAGATACATATCCTGCCTTCTTGTTCCATCTATCTTGTGGACGTTCTTTCTTCTCTTCTGGCATATTATTTCTCCTTCTTTATTCGGTTGGACCTTCTGATTCATTATAAAAAATCGACTTATGAATTGTCATTATTCATCTTCTATATCAACCGGAATATAAACCTTCTTGAGAGGAATCATCTTCTGATACTTCTCACTCAAATTTTCATAATATTTCAGAACCAAGTCTACGAGTTCATTTCCGTTGATGCCTCTTATAATAGGGTTTGAATCCAAGAACTTTTGAGCATTCTTTGTGTAATTGGAAAGTGTAACAAACAGTCCGTAGTCCCCTGGCATCATAGCGCCTTTAAGCGACTGAATTGTTGTCTCCTTTATATCGCTGTCTTGGCTCTTTACCTGAACAGCAATACGTGGAGGTAATTCATCTTTATAAGCTATGATATCAATACCACTGTCTCCACCATGAGGGGAAATTTGTGTACGATAGCCCATAGCGTTTAACAGATTAGCTACAAAATCTTCAAGAGCATATCCCTTAAGCTCACGGCTAATAGTCTTCAGAATAAAATCTTTCGTAGCGTCAAGAATATCTTCTGCTGTTGATGCAACAGTATCGTCTTCACCATCACCATTGATATCACCTAATGTTGGCTTAAAATTTGGATTCGTTGACTTTAAGAATTCCTCTGCATTTTTTGATATTTGAAATACCGACAATGCAGATCCAACTTCATAAAGAGCCGCCTGAGAAAAAGATGTTCTTGGAAGACTTACAAGCCATTCAACTTTACGCTGTTGAACATAGTCAAAAGGTGGCTTCAACGCTTCCGGCTTATACTCATAGTCGCCCGTTATCTTTCCAATATTAATCATACGATCAATCTTGGAAGGATGAACAACATAATCACCAATCTGCATGTCATAAGCAAACCGATATAGCTGACCACTACACACTGCAAAAGCTCCAGGTTTTTGTCTCCCAGTAAAGAGGACCAAAAGTCATCTTCAAATCATCCTATTCAACTTCTACTCCAGTGGAGCAGAGGTTACTACCAATCATCCTCGTCATCATCGAACGAGAACTAATTCAATAAGCACCACACTAGAAATATCATTAATAAATTGAATATGTTTTTATTCCTTCCATTTCTTCACCAGTTCCATTGCCTGTTGTTCCGTCACGTGCATATACTCATCTTTATTATAGTTCAAATAATATGATGCAAGTTTTATCTGTTCTGTTTCTGTAAATTCATCTAACCGGCCTTTTTCTAATTGCTGTATCGACTCATATATTTCCCCGGCAGTTGTATAATCAGAGAAATTGCTATGAACAAAACTCCAGCCCGTACCATTAGTCCCACTCCACTTACCGGCTAATCTACATATAAATTTTAGTTTTCTTATCGGATCCTTGAAAATACGATTAATATACTTTTGGGCATTTTCCTTATCTAAATCCTCCCATAAACAAAACGCATGTGCGGCTTCATCTGAATCCAACATAGTATCTGTTACTGAATATGCTTCAATCCGTGACAAGAACAGTTGCTCTAATTCATTCAGCTGTTCTAAAGATACTAATTGATCTTCTGTTTTTTCTAATTCATCTGTAAATCTTCCAAATGATCTCTCAAGTTTTCTAATCTCATACGCAGCCGTACCGAAAGATGCATCACTGGCATTTATCAATAATTCTTTATACAATTCATACCGTTCTTCATTTGTTTCGAGCCTTCTTATAATAGAATCAACAAGATTAGAAGCAGAGTAATTAGCTGATATCATAAAAAAGCTCATAGATGCTTCACCCGAAAAACCATATCGCATTTTCATAAAACAGCTTGCCAATAGAGATAATCTTTCATAAGGGATTGTGTCTACCATCGATTTTAATTCATCAAGAAAATACATGATATTCCCTTGCGAATTTATTTCCAAAATAATTTTTTCCACCTCATCCTTTGCAAATGTATAGACACAGCCATTAACAAGATTTCTTGAGACCTTGACATCATCCATATCAAACATAAAATACAATTCAAATCGTTCAGTTTGCGCTGCTCTCATCTGTTTTCTAATATTTGTATTATTTGTAATCTCGTAAAACCGAGTTCCGGTATCTTTTTCAAAAACCGGAAACATAGCCGCCACACTCATTATAGATTGTTCTGGGTCTAGGCCAATTGATTTAAATTCAGCTTCATATTTTTTCTTGTTTTCTTCTGGTTTATTACGTCCAATAGTAAATCCATGCAACATTCCGCCACATACTGCTTCTTTATTCTCTGCAATCCACTTGTAAAGCTCCGGATTTAACACTTCCATTGTTGTTATACCAATCATATCCTCAAAAGATGTTTCTTCATATAACATACTGTATCTGAATTGAAAAGTGTTTATTACCCTATTAACATCTCGCAACGTCAGCATATATGGTTCAATACAATTCTTAAAAATTCTGGTGAAGTATTGTTGATCCCACGTAATATCGCATGATAGGCCCTTTATAATTTCATCAAGTTTAGTAAAAAAAATATTATGAAGTTTGCTCTTTCGTAATTCTGGAATTTCAAACGGAACCTGAATTATCTTTTCTAAATATTCATTTCCATCATATTTATGAACTTCCTCCAATGCTCGTTTTACTACCTCTCTATCCATCGCAAGTATGTATATAATATTAGGCAAATCACCAACTTGTTTTACAAGCTGGAATATATCTCGAATCTGCTGATTTGTTAATCGATCGATATCATCTATGAGCACAATGATTTTTTGATCCGCATCAATAAGAGCGTCTTCCAATTTCTTCTTTGACGTGTATAAATCATATGGCTTTTTCATTTCTTCACCGATAGTTTTTGCTTTTTCGGTAAGTATATTTGCCAAAGGACTACCTACTACGGGAATTAAAGAAGCAAAGCCAAACAGTCCAGAATAATCTGATAATGCCTTTCCCACTTTGTTTTTTAATTCTACATTTTCACCTAAATCAATATTTGTTTTCAGTGTTGAAAAGAATTGAGTTATTAAATTATCCTTATCTGAATAATTCCACGGTGCAAATCTTATGATAATCGGTGCATTCTCATCTTGTTGTGAAAGCGATTTAACAGTTTCTAAAGCCATATTTGCGACAGATGTTTTCCCTGTCCCCCATTTACCAAACAATCCTATAACTAAACTGTCATTCCCATTATATTCGAATATAGCTCGTCCTACCTGTTCTGAAAACGATGCTCTTCCAAGAAGATCCTCTTTTGCACTTTCTATCGCTCTATCCGTACAATAATTCACTTACTTTACCCTTTCCCTAAAATTCTTATTTCACCGGCTTCGCATAAATATCTTCTACATAAGTTTCCGGTGTAGCCTCATCTATAACACCAGACTTTGGATCATAGATAAATGACTTCTTTAAACGTTCATACAGTACAGAACCAACCGTATCCATAACCTGTCTCATCATTTCCGGATCGCCAAAAAGTCTTTTAAAAAACTCATCATTCTGCTCGTATCTTTCTGCAGCCATCGTCGGGAAATCTTTTTCGAATAACAACATAAATGTAGCTCTGTCATTATTCTTTGCATAACTCTGCCATTTTTCCTGATTAGCATAGTCGTTTTCCATCTGAACAAGCACCTTATCCATTTCTGTAAACGCCGTTCCAAATCGCTCATTAATCTTATCTATAATAACTGTAAGTGGATCTTTTTTGGGTTCCCTATGCCCAGCATCACCGGAAATTGGAACATAACCACCATCAGACCCTTCTAACTCTATAGAGCCCTCAAAATCCTTTTCGAGTTTGTAGTACTCAAGGAGAATCTTATCATCTACGCTTACCTTTTCGCCCGGTTGTCCCTTTGGTAACATCGTGTACAAGAATTTTGAGTACACACTAAACTTATGAATGTCTTTATCAAATAATCTACAAACCTGAGTAATATATGCATACACACGATTAAACATCGCAAGCGTAGACTTAAATAAATCCTGTCGTTCTACTTCTAAAGATACATAACGATCTACAGCCGGACGCAATTGTCCCTGTAACTTACCCAAATCGCCTGCAGACTGTGTCTCATTTGAATAGAAAATATCTGCAAACTTTTCAATTTCACTTGTCTGATATACACGGAATTCGTCTAATGTGTTTTTCATATCATAAACAACGTTTGGATCTGTTTCTTCAAGAAGAACGGTCTCCTCATAAAATGGCTCAAAGGAAGCCTTGATATCCTCCGCTGAGTTTACAAAATCCAGAACAAAGGTATCTAACTTTCCTCTTGCTGTTCTGTTCAACCTAGATAACGTCTGGACTGCTTTTACACCGGATAATTTTTTATCTACAAACATTGTGTGAAGCAGTGGTTCATCAAATCCCGTTTGATATTTTTCCGCTACTACAAGGATTCCATATTCATCTGTATGGAATGCCTCAGGAAGAGCCTTTTCCTTGATGCTCTGGCCATTCTTATCCTTGTTCATTCCTTCCTCGGTATAAGAAACACCATCATCTGTTACCTCGCCGGAGAAAGCTACAAGCACATCAAGATCATATCCTTTTTCTTCGATTTGTCTCTTAAACTCCTGCACATAGCGTACAGCGTGAAGGCGCGAAGGTGTAACCACCATCGCCTTTGCTTTTCCACCCATTTTATGCCTTGTAATATTCATAAAATGATAAAGCATAATAGCGGTTTTCTGCGAAATATTATGAGGATGCAATGTCTCGTAATTAAGGATAGCCTTTGAACCCTGTGTTGTATCAAGTTCCGGATCATCGTCGATAATCTTGGTAATCTTGTAATACATCTTATAGGTCATATAGTTCTGCAGAACGTCCAAGATAAAGTGTTCTTCAATGGCCTGTCTCATAGAATAAATATGGAATGGATGATATACTCCTTCCGCATCCTTTGTTCCAAACATCTGAAGAGTCTTGCCCTTTGGTGTTGCTGTAAATGCAAAGAAGGAAAGATTCTCATGAATTCCCTGTGCAGCAAGTTCATCTAAAAGGCGATCTTCATCATCCTTGCGATTCTTCTCGTCTTCCTCTTCCATCTCAGCGTATTCTTTTAAAATTTCCTCTGTATCAGCAAGAGCTCTCTTTAATTTTCTAGCTGCATCTCCCGTCTGCGAAGAATGTGCTTCATCTACAATGATGGCAAATCTCTTATTTGCAGAATTAACCTCTTTATAAATTACCGGGAACTTTTGTAAGGTAGTAATAATGATTCCCGCGCCACTCTCAATAGCATCTTTCAGTTGCTGTGAGTTTTTATCGATTTTCTGAACAACACCTTCTACATGATCAAACTGATATACAGTTGACTGCAATTGGCTATCAAGAACACGACGATCTGTAACAATGATAACGGACTGAAAAATCTTCTCATCCAAATCATTATGTAATCCTGCTAATCTATGCGCCAACCATGCAATAGAATTTGATTTGCCTGAACCAGCACTATGCTGAATCAAATAATTCTTTCCGGAACCGTTTTCTTTAACATCTGCAAGAAGTTTTGTCACTACATCAAGCTGATGATATCTTGGAAAAATCATTCTTTCCGATTTCAGATTTCCCTTATCATCAAATTCCTGCTGTAAATGCATATACTTCTGAAGTATCTCTAAAAGTCTGTCCTTGCAAAGCACATTCTCCCATAGATACGCTGTATCATATCCATTTTCATTATTGGGATTTCCTTTTCCACCAACGTTACCGGCACCGGCACTTCCCTGATTAAAAGGTAAGAAATAAGTGTGTGCTCCCTCCAAACGTGTCGTCATATATACATTGGTAAGGTCCACAGCGAAATGAACCAATACTCGTTCCTTAAAAGCAAAAATTGTATCTTTGCTAGCTCGGTCAAACTTATACTGATTGATGGCATTAGTGGTACTCTGCCCAGTGAACTGACATTTTAATTCCATAGACACAACCGGAATACCATTTATGAAAAGCACGATATCAATGCTGTTCTCATTCTTTACGGAGTAATGGAGCTGTCTGGTACAATGTAGAATATTTGCCTCATACTGCGCTTTACTGGTCTCATTTAATGATGTTTCCGGCTTCCAAAACACCGCACGAAACTTAATCCCTCTATCAGTAAAGCCATGACGAAGCACATTAAGAAGGCTCGTCTGCTTTACCTCACGAGAAAAACGTTCAATGATTTGTTTCTCTGCCATATCATCATAGATTTTTACAAACCTCTCCCACTGCTTTGACTGAGAATTCTTAATAAATTCAACAAAGGTATCCTCATCCAAGCCACTTACTCTGTTAAATGTAGTCGGATTCCCCTTTTTATATCCGCCGTTATGAATCAGATAATCTTCAATATCTTCTTCAAATCGACGTTCCTTTACGTCAAAATCAGACATAAACTAAACCTCCTTTTTACCGGTGACCACCTCGTAAATTAGCGATTTTTTATACTCACTTAATCTTTGAATCAAAATCTCCTTATTTTTTATCATATGCTCTATTTGTGCACATTTCTTATCCAAATATTCTGCAATAAATCTCTGCTCCTCGTTTGGTGGTAAAAGGACTGGCACACTTTTTAACAAGTCCTGTCCCAAGCTTGCGCGCGTCACAAGATTCATTTCCTTTGCATAATACTTTCTGTGGTGATTACTTCTGAAATAGTATTTCGCAAAACCTGTAAACAAACTATTATTAAACGGACGTATTCTAATTAAAAAACCTGCAAAAGTCGCATTAGGAATTGTTTTCTCACATACACATGAGAATCCCACTTCATCAATAGTTTCAGATGTTCTTGTAAAAAATATATCTCCTTCTTCCACAGAATACTTTTCCTTTTCATCTTCCGTACTTTGTATTAAACCTTCAATACAATTTGGTAACGAATAGTTCTTGTACACGTCTCCATATGAAACAAACGGATCACCACTGCCAAAAAACTCTCCGCCTTTTGATATTCCATTCTGCGGAACTCCTATATTTCGTAATCTACAGATTTTCCACTCCTTGGGAACAAACCCTATGCTTTCCACCCCACTATCCTTCATCTCCACATCAGGATTCACCCCCTTTGTAACAGCCTCAGTAATCACCGATAATTTGTATTCCTTCAGTTTCTCGATAATCTCCTGCTGTTTTTCAATGATGGCGTCTATCTTGGCACATTTTTTATCCAAATAATTTGCAATACGAGCTTGTTCTGACTCGGGAATATTTGGTATCGGTAATGACAACATGTCCTTTGCATTCAAAGCACTCCTAACACCATCTCCGCCCAAGTGATTAAATACTTCATGATAATACATGGACATAAACCAGTAATATTGATATCTATTATCATCACGATTGTTTGAAAAAACAATATATGCCGGAGAGACTAAGCCAGTATACGGTGAAAGGCCAACTCTACTAGTATTCACATTTTCCAAATCAATCATTTTGAATACCAGATTATTTTTTCTAAGAATCTGATATCCTTCAAATTTTTCTGGCTGTAGGCCCTCAGAATCTTCTTTACTTCTTTTAATGACACCATTAAGAGTAAGCGCCAAACGCTCATACTTATCAACATCATCACCAACAATTTCTTTTTTATTATTAAACAAACGCCTCGCCTGCGTTAATTTCCAATCCTTCGGTATCGCCCCAATCCATTCGATACCACTATCTTTCATCTCTCTCATTTAGAGTAATATTCCTTTTCTTTTATTTACGTTCATCTTTTAAATGTTCTTCCAACTCCATGAATCGATCAAAATCACTTTGGAATAATCGATCCTGAATCACTCTATATTTTTCGAATTCCGTTTCCGCATGAATCTTAGCTTGCTCCGCACTGATTTTTCCCTTGTCCTTTAGGACCTCATGATCCATCAGAGTAAGAAAACCATCCAACCTAATTTCCCAATCTGCCATAGTCATAGGAATGTTTCGCATTGCCATACTTTCTGCCAAATCCAGATAGGCCGTAACCATTCTACTAAGGATAGCTAATTCTTCTTCCGTCAAATAATTCTTTGCCACAGTAACATCATACTTATGAATCTTGCTATTCGGAGACCCTTCCCATGTTGTGAGTCCCATATGCTCTTTCTCAGCATCCGCCCTGTTATAAATCACTTCTGCTGCGGTCTGACCATGAACAGCATAGTGAAGCTTGTTCTGTACAGCTGCAAAAAACCGCTTTGTTTCCTTTGCTGTAGAATCATAATCAATTGAAGTCGCGTAAATATCCGTTATCTTCTGATAGAATTTTCGTTCTGACAAACGTATTTCTCGAATACGTTCCAATAGCTGCTCAAAATACTCCTTTGTTAAAACACTGCCGCCTTTTTTGAGCCTTTCATCGTCCATGGCATAGCCTTTAATCGTATATTCTTCGATTATAGTATTTGCCCATTTACGAAATTGAACTGCTTTTTCCGAGTCTACTTTATGCCCAACTGCAATGATAGCCTTAAGATTATAATGTAATGTATCGTAGTCTTTTCCGTCATCGGCAGTTGTTCGAAATTTTCGAACAACTGAATTCTCTTCTATTTCTCCATCTTCATACAGCTTATGTAAATGATAATTAATTGTGCTCTTCCCAACATCATAAAGAACACCCATCATTTTTTGACTTAACCAAACATTTTCATCAGCATAAATTGCTTCTATCCCGCCTTCACCAGTTGCAGTAATAAATGTCAAATACTCTGCCGCAGAGGATCGGATGGAAATCTCTTTTTTCTTAGCCATTAGCGAAATACCTCCTCCAGACTACCGGACAATTCTTTTTCAAGTTCCATAATCTCCGCCATAATTTCCTCTGACGGTCTCGGTGCTTCATACTTATAAAAGTATCTTGTAAATGGAATCTCATATCCCACCTTAGACTTCTTTTCATCAATCCATGCGTCAGGCGCAAAAGGAAGCACCTCTCGTTCAAAATAGGCTTTAATATCTTCTTTTAATGGCACATTTTCTGTATCACGAAGAGAGGTATCAGCCACAGGCTTACCTTTCTTTAATACAACATTGCCATCCTCGTCTTTTTGAGGTCTTTCCACTGTGATTTTTGTATATCCAAAGTCAGCATTATCATAAATCTGACTGATGTCACTTTCCTTGAAATCACCGTAAATCTGCGTAATCTCCTCGATGTATTTTTCCGGAATATCATTTCTTTTATTTCCAAGAGCCTTACGGCGTTTTTCATAAAGTTCATTTGCATTAATAAGCTGAACTTTTCCTTCTCTAACAGTTCCAGCCTTCTTATTAGAAAGCACCCAGATATATGTTGCAATTCCGGTGTTGTAAAAAATATCATTCGGAAGTGCCACGATTGCCTCTAGCAAATCATTTTCTAAAATATATTTTCTAATATTAGATGGACCTGACCCTGCATCACCTGTAAACAATGGTGATCCATTATGTATGATTGCAATGCGGCTTCCACCCTGGCTAATATCCTTCATCTTAGAAATTGCAGTCATAAGGAAAAGCATCTGACCATCGCTGGCTGCTGGAAGACCTGCTCCAAAACGACCAGCAAATCCCTTCTTTGCTTCTTCTTCTACTTTTGCTTTCTCATTTTTCCATTCACGTCCAAACGGAGGATTTGAAAGGATATAGTCAAAAGTATTCCCCACGAACTGATCATCAGAAAGAGTATTTCCGTCTTTAATATAATCTGCGTTATTCCCCTTAATCAGCATATCTGCCTTACAGATAGCGAATGTCTGATCATTAATTTCCTGTCCAAAGGATACAAGTTCTGTAGAAGCATTTAAGCTATGAAGATACTCTTCTGCTACAGATAACATTCCTCCGGTACCACAGGCCGGATCATAAATGGTCTTTGCCACATTATTGCCAGAAAGAATATCGTTATCATCATAAAATAGGATATTAACCATAAGCTGGATAACTTCTCTTGGTGTATAATGCTGTCCAGCATCTTCATTATGTGCTTCAGAGAACCTACGAATAATCTCTTCAAAGATGTAACCCATCTCAAGATTAGAAATCTCATCTGGATGAAGATTTGCTTTTTCTGTAGTAAACTCCTTCAAAACAATATAAAGAATGTTCTTATTTGCCATTCTTGTTATATGACCGTCAAACTCAAATTTCTGGATAATGTCCTGTACATTGTCAGAAAAGCCATTCAAGTAATCTCTAAAGTTTTCTTCAATATGATCCGGGTCATCCATTAATCTCTCAAGGGTATACTTACTTGTATTATAAAAATCAAAACCGGAAGCCTTGCGAAGAAGTACATCCTTCATTGGAAGATTCTTTACTTCTTCATATTTTTCTAATACCGCATCCTTTTTATCAAATAAAATACAGTCAAATCTTCGTATAACGGTTAGCGGTAAAATAACATCCCCGTATTCATGCGGTTTATATGGTCCAGTTAGTTTATCTGCAATTGCCCAAATCAGGTCCGCTTTTTGATTAATCTTTGCACTTCTTATTGCCATTTATATTTGCCTCCAAATTTATTTTAAGTAACCATTTTTAGATTGTGGACTCACTGAGTCTACAATCACTTCTTACTCTTTTCCATTTTACGGACTCTTCTTGGATCTTCCGGTTTTTCTGCATCCTTAGGCACAAGCCATGTATTAGCAGCAAAAACTGCTCCTTCAACGCGACCTTCTCTGCATAATGTCGTAACTCGACGACGTGAAATATCCCAGATTTTTGCAATTTCCGATGTAGATACATACTCCATATCAAATCCTCCATAAAAAAGTCGAAAAACTGACTCTTATATTATATTCCTTGCGAGGAACAGTTTCAATAGAAACCATAGTTTCTAATCAATAACAAACCCGCCCCAGCGTGTCAATCTACAGAATTACTTTTCCTGATTTTGACACCCTAGGACGGGTTCGTTTTGTAGTAGCCAAGGCCACTTAAGGATAAGTGTCCTTCATGTTCATTTTTATAATTCGTATCGCAGCAATTTTAAAAGTTGTAAACTAGTTGTAAATTCATTTCGTAAGCGTCAAATAGAAGGTGCATGGTGTTTCAACCATCCATCCTTTATAATCAAATCCGGTTAATCCTTGATCT
>SVDD01000012.1:0-46477 GCA_015057945.1 Lachnospiraceae bacterium
TGGGGCGTGTCATGAAGTCTATCCTCCACTTTTGTGCAAGCACAAGTGGAGGAAGACTTATGACACTTATATCATATGATCAGTCTTCACCAATCAAATGTACCATTTCTGGTCCATGGCCGACAGCCGGAAGAAATTTATCAAAAATATCCGAAGATTTGATTTTTAAACTTGAAGTACAAACACAGGGATGACATCCTATAAAATCATCTTTCTTCAAATCCTCATCTATCAGCAGCTGTATAACATGGTCCTTATCGTTCATAAGTCCCATAACACTTACTGCTCCGGGCTCGATGTCCAGATATTTAAGCATATCTTCTGCCTCTGCAAATGATAGTCTGGATGAATTAATCTGATTTGAAAGTTCTTTAGTTTTGAACTTCTTGTCACCCGGCATGAGCAGCAGATAGAACCTGGTTTTCTGTCTGTTGCATAAAAAGAGATTTTTGCACATATACGTTCCCAGTATATGATCTACTTCTTCACAGGCCGCCATGGTAGTAGCTGCCTCATGGTCTACACGATCGTATCTTATACCGAGAGCATCAAGAAAATCGTACACCCTCACTTCCCTTGGCAATCTGCCCTCTAAAGATTCCGGTCTTCCGTTAAACAATTCCATCGTTAAATTATCCTATCTAAAAAATCAGAACTCTCCTCCAAGATTCTCCAGTGAATCTATAACCACAACGCACTCAGGCTTTGCATGCTGAATGATATAGCGCATCTGATCCATAGGAACAGCTACACAGCCTCCTGTATACGGCTTTCTGTCGCCAAGGCAGTGAAGGAATATAGCGGAGCCTCTTCCAGGAGTACCATCCTCATTGAAGCTGATATTCAGACAGTACTGATACTGATACGTATAGTCCATGATATGCTCACTGTTTTTCATATCAAGCTCCGGAAAATCCTTTATATCCACCATTTCATTATAGTGCATACCTTCTCTGTCATCCCCTGACCAGTAGGTATCGTCATCAACCTTGGTGTACGGCATGATGGATCCCGGATCGTCAGCTATTCCGAAAGCCTTTGTAAAGTGATATACACCTGCAGGTGTCTGACCACAGCCCTCAACATGCTCTTCATCCGGACATATACCGTTCTTCCCCACATATCCCGGAGTTGAACATATCATCTTCCACTTTCCATCACTATCCTTCTCATGCATCGAAACCCACGCCGTGGTCTTCTCATGCTGTGCTACCACAAACAGCTGCTCAGCTGATTCAGCCTGCGGAAGTCCGGTAACCCAGTCAGGAGAATCCGGAGCCTCAAGCTGAAGAACCTCCCTGGCAGAAGTTCCATCCGCCTTAGCCTTAGGTGCCAATGCCTCAGGCACAGAACTCTCACCGCAGCCTGCCAGCATCATCGCACAAACAATAATCATTCCAATCACACTTCTTTTTTTCATTCCACACCCCCAAGATACTATTACAGTGAACTCCCGGCCTGCTGCATTTTTACTTTTACCTCCAGAGAATTACAAGTTGCCTGATGACCATCCTGTTCCGGTCAGAAGATCTTCTCCCCATGCAGCACACCATATTGCTTATATTTGTAACTATTTTATTATATCGTTACTTAAAATAAATATCTTTAATTATGGGCTACTTTTTTAAATATCATACGATGGCAATGTCACTATAAATCTGCTGCCGTTTAATTTAATGTTTTAATATGTAGTTTTATATTTACTTTACATAATGAACTCTGGACTCATCAAATCTGTCCGGCTGTTCTCTTGACTCTGCTGGATATCCAAACGGAATCATTGTAAGAGGAACAAGATTCTCAGGTATATCAAGTGTCTTTACGATTGTCTCAAGTCTTTCTTCCTCAGGATATGCTGCAAGCCAAACGCCTCCGAGACCAAGAGATGTGATCTCAAGAAGAGCATTTTCAGCAGCAAGTGCAACATCGATGTGAGCAAGTGGAGCTACAGGAACATTTTCAGTTCTGAAACATGGAATCAGTACTACAGGTGCTCCTGCTGCGCACTTTGTATATAAGCTGCACTCTGAAAGAGCCTTTATCTTCTCCTTATCTGTAACTACATAGAACTCCCAAGGCTGCTGATTTACTGCTGAAGGTGCTGCCATAGCTGCTCTCAATACCTTCTCGATTTTCTCCTGCTCTACAGGTCTGTCTTCATATTTTCTAATACTTACTCTCTTAAATATTTCGTTCATGTTTTTTCCTTTCAATTTATAAACCTTATATCATTTCGGTTATGACCGGATGTATTCATTATGTGTTTCATACACCGATCATCTGTAAATCTCTTCGTATACAAAGCTGCAGAACTCATTCAGGGTCCTGTGATCAGGATTAATATAATAATTCTGAAGGAGCTCCCTATACCTTTCATCTTTTTCCCTTAAATAAACATCAGATATACTCTGCTGCTTCTTTCTGATCTTAAAATGGGCTTTATAATCCCTGAAGAAAAGTCCGCTTCCATTCCTGTAGAGCTCAAAATATTTATATGCCGCAGCACTTCTCAGAAGAACAGCATCCGAGACATTTTTAAAATTTCCCGGCTTTTCCTTTCTGTAATCAAGAAATCTGAACTGGTAATCGGTCACACTTGTATTCACCTCTTTTATAAGCCTGTCATCCGACCAGTCAAGACTGGTAAGCACAGAATCACAGACGTCGATCACCAGCTCGTTCCTTATGGCTTTTTTATCTATAAGATACTCAAACTGATATGGATGATACTTTTCTATGTAGTTAGCTAAGTTCATGTTGTACTCGGCAGCGACTTCTCTGTAACACTCAGCGGAGGCAACACCTATATTTATCACCTCTGCTGACATGGTGGATTTCTCCTGTTCTGCCTTATCGATAAGATAAAACTCATCTGCATCAAAATACATAGCGATTTCCGGAATTGTCGGGGTCATAAGGCATATGTTTATAAATGCGGTATCCATATGATCCGCATTTATACAGTACACCGCATCAAATCCAAGGTAATCAAAAATAGCCCGCTTTTGTGTAGACACTCTCCAGTCATAGGGTTGAAAAGTCAGAAATCTCATACTGCCAATGTTTCCTCATGATGTCATAACTAACTGTTTACCTTATTTATATCGTATGAAACATTGCCAAATATAAAGTCTTTAACTAAATCATCCTGATATCTTCTGCGTAACAGCTTGATGAAATGTAAATATCGGAAAAGACGTTTCGTATCTCCGGAAGGGAGGCAAAATTACTGATAGAAATTTTTCGATTATTCAGAACAACGCAGTTTTCTGTCTCATTTAGATGTGTAACAAGCAACGAGACCTTCAGTGCTTCATGTCCGTAATCTGATATATCTTTTTTTACCGATGATACAAACACCTCCGGACTTTCATGGGCAGCATAACGTATATGTCCCTGCCAGTCATTTGGTTCGTTTGTCCTGTCTTTCTCTATGCTTCCGAGTGCTGTTCTATCACACTCAAAGGGAAGCTTTCCCGCTCCATGTCTGGTCACATAGGACCTCGTCACATACAAGACTTCGTCGAGATTCAGACCAAATCTCCTCAAAAATGCACAGGGATTATGTATCCCTGTCCTGGATGCTGTCACATGCGGCGCATACTCCTCATTATCGCAGTCAAGAAGCAGTCCCTGTCCGGTTTCAAAAACCAGTGTATCTGTATCAGTGAACAGTTCTTTCAATGACTCCTCTGTCATAAGCCTTATATATCTAAAATTTTCGATTATGGTATCAGCTGCATTCATAAGCACATTTTCATTATGCAGGAGCTCTATATACCCGGAAGCCTTTCCATTGATACAATTACGTATTTCATTCAGCCTTCCTGCGGTATAGGATTTTCTGATTTCCGAAAGCTTTTTATAAAGTCCTTCGGAGTTCAAATCAGATATCTCCTTGAGACAAAGTCCATATCCGGATTTTGTGCGAATATCACATTCATTGATACCCATACCGCAGCTGCCATGCCTTTCTTCTCCTCTGGAGCTTTCCAGGGCCATATTTATAAGTATGTCATCCGGAACAGTGATGCAGGTATTTTCCATGGCATAGATGGGTGGTACAAATCCAAAAGACACCTCAAAATCCGATATCTCTTCACCGAGCTTATAAAGGTCAGGATAGAAGCTTTCTATCCAGAGTGTCCCTGCATGACGTAAAGAACCGGAGGACAGCTCATGAAATACAAAACGCCCCCCTCCGGTACATGCATAATCCTCTGAATCAACTCTTTTTTTCAGTTCCACCGTGTGTCCTGACTGGGCTCCGCCATTATGCCGTACAACCAGCGTCCTTTTAGAAATAAGGGAAAGGTAGTCAACTGCCATTCCCTTTCCCTCATCTCCGAAATTTTTTCCGACCACTGCTATTGTCTTCATAGTGTAATGGAATGTCCCACATCCGAAAGGCTGATCTGCTTTAAGGCATTGTGAATGAGCAGTCTGTTGGCATTATCATATGACAGAAGAATGTCCTCCTGTCTTTCTCCCTTCTGCATACGTATAACTCCGAAAATGATGTCAGGAATAACATTGACAGCCTCAGGCCCGATGATGATCTTGTGTCCGGCGAGGATTTCTCTGTTGCCTTCTGTTCCGAGCATGATATGAAATACATGGAATTTTTCCTGAACCTCAGCTAAAAGACTCTTCACAGAAGCACGTGGCACATCATCTCCTATTACTCTCTTTATGGTCTCAGAAACAGCATCATTCCTTATTTCAGCACCATCTCCGATGGTGAAGAGAAATCCCTTCTCACCTCTTTTATTGATGGCATCGATGTTGGTATGTCTTGAGAGGAACTCCCAGAGACAGGTCGGAACCACTTCGCCGTTGCCATGATTTTCAAAATACAGATCAAGAAGCTGTTCCGCAATTCGGATATCAGACTCAAACTGTGTCACCTGAAGAGGTGACTCATCCCGGAAGTCACCGTAAGCCGCGCACATAAGTGCCGGATCCTCAATGGTGTTTGTTGAATAAAGCTTGGTGATGAGATCATTAAGTGCCTCTGTGGCAACCTTCACTGCAAGGTAACCCATGGATGCCGTAACATCCAGTCCCACAACTATAGGTGTTGAGTGTGGATGATCCTGCGAATCAAAGCACTCTCTGGTTCCGATAAATCTTGGATCGAATTTCGGATCACAGCTTCTTCTTTTGAAGACTTCTTCTACATTCTGATCATTTGATAACTTTCTGCTTGCTTTAAGCTTTGACCAGTCACTTGCTGAATAACTACCATATCCCATAATCTATTACCTCCTATTCTACGGGAAAAACTCTAACTATTCCCTCGGGGAAACGCTTTAATCAATGTGTCCCTATATCTTCATCTTTGCGAAATTGTGTCCGCCGAATCCTTTTTCTATCACAGTGTCCCATTTTTCAAAATCGGAATAGGCATCAGAGGCCGGTTCCGAATTCAGAAAGCGGTACATCTCTTCAGGTTCTCTGGTATTCTCTGCCAGAATTACAGCGGTTTTTCTCAATGCTTTCAGATCGGCATTTCCTTGTAAAGCTTTAACTTTTCTCCAGTCCCCAAACAGTATGCCTTCATGAGTGAACGGATTGATAAAGACAGAATCCGGTGCCATGTCTCCGTACTCAAGCTCCGAGTATCTTAGTGCGCAGCAGATATTCTCCATTCTTGAGATAACCCATGCAAGATGTACTGATTCCCACGGAGCAAACATCTCTGCGGGATAGCAGTTGGGTCTTCTTACGAAAACAAGTGCAGACTTATCATCACGTAAACCTATTTCCATCCTAAGCTCAGGAAATGATCTGCTCAGCTTTACATCAGCTGCCGGAAATACGAGACTTCTCAGTTTATCAAGAAATACTTGAGCCTCAGACTTTTTATCAAAGATATATACAACAGACTCTTTGGCTATATAGAAGGTCATCCCCTGCCTTTTGTACTTTTTCATATACTCGATATTGAGCATCTGACCGTTCTGCATGATGTAGCTGTCACGGCCTTCAAACGTCCATAGATGATCGCTGTTGTAATCTATATCCTTTTTATCTGCCTCAGCCTTATAGTACTGAAGAACCATCTTTCTGAATTTTTCATTTCCCTTGTAATCATCATCAGAAAAGAAGGCTTTTGAACCGCAGAATGGACATGTCAGCCCGACAGAACCATCGAAGTTCATCTGTCCTCCGCAGTTTTTACACTTATAAGTAATCACTTTTCCCTCACATATAATATGACCTGAGTGTCAAAAGCATTTGCCACTCACCGATAGCGCCACCGCACACATCCGTGTTCAATGTGCTGCTGCATCATATTAATTTTTTTAATTATATCGTATATTTTAACACCTGTGTCCCTGATAAAAAACCGACTAAATTCTTACACAGATGTATACTATACTTATCATTGTACTTATCCTTATCCTTAAAACTGACGTAATATGTAATAAGTGTAAGCATTGGTATGCGAAAACAGCCGACAGAATAACACCGGCTTGTAATGACAGAAAGGAGGTATCCCATGGAGTCAAAAGAATATGGAAATGTCCTTGTAATAGGCAATTCAGGTGTAGGAAAGTCCACATTGATAAATGCGGTTATCGGCAGTGAAGAAGCCGCAACCGGAAGAGGTTCCGAAGGAACCACAAAGGATCTCAAGATATATCCGGCTCCGGAAATAGGTCTTCGCCTTGTTGACACAGCAGGTTTTGAACCTTCCTTTCTGAAAAAGCGAAAGATCATTCATGACGTACAGAAATGGTCCAGGAAAAGCATTTCCGAAGAGGATCATACCATCAATGTGATATGGTTCTGTGTTGACGGCACCTCCAGCAAGCTCTTCGGAGATACCATCAACAGCCTCCTGAAAGCTACAAATCTGTGGAAATCCATCCCTGTTATCGTAGTCATCACAAAATCCTACTCGGTGCCGGAACGCGAAGAAAATATCCGCATGGTCAGGACTGTGTTTGAAAAGAAGAAAAAAGCCGGGGAGAATCTTCGGGATATCATTCCTGTTGTGGCCTCAACATACGTGCTGAATGAGGATGCATTTGCAGCCCCCTCCGGCATACCCGAGCTCATAGAAAAGACCATCAGCCTCCTTCCGGAAGGTAAGAAATCCGCCGTGAATGATGTCAATGCCTACAAGCTGCAAAGAAGACGCATCATGGCTCAGTCCGTAGTCGGCGCTGCGACTACAGCAGGTGTTGTGGTGGGTGCGGTCCCCATACCTTTCCCGGACGCTTTTATACTGTCTCCTACGGAAATCGCCGAGGTCAATGCTATTTCCTCCATATACGGAATCAAAAAGGACGACAAGAGCCGGGAATTCATCAACACCATCATACAAGTGGGAACAGTCAGTGCCGTCGCAAGAACAGCTATAAGTGCCCTTAAGGCTATTCCCGGTGTCAATATAGCAGCAAGTGCTGCCAATGCCGTTATCGCTGGCGGAATCATCGCCGCAATAGGCGAAGGCTCCATATTCGCCTTTGAACAGGTATATCTCGGCAAAAAGACATTGGACGACATCGACTGGGTGAAGAAGCTAATGGAATCGAAGCTCACCAAAGGTTTCCTTGAAAAAATCACAAAGGTACTTGATGAAGTAGCAGACGGAGCTGACAAGGAACAGATTGCTTCCATCATTAAAAAGATATTCACCCAGTGGTGATGGCTGTTACCTGATATTTCCCTTCTTTATATTCTCCTTAAGGATCTCATCAGTCAGCTCATAGAGCTTTTCAGATCCTAGCTTAGTCTTTTTCTGTCTTCCATAGACCTGTTCTCTGGAGACATTGTGCTCTCTCCAGTCGCCTCCTCCGTTACTGTTGTTAAGGGTCAGGGGCTGGAGATTGTCCATGGCATGGGCGAACCTTGCTTCGGGAGTCATGTTTTCTTCAAATTCATCAAAAAGTGCTGTCAGCTCCTGTTTCTGATCCTCCGGAAGTATAGAAAAGATCCTTTCCTTTGCAGCATCCTCTCTTGCTTTCTGAGTAGCCAGTCCTGCGCTGTCGTAAGCATAGGTATCTCCGGCATCTATCTCTACGATGTCATGTATAAGGCACATGATCATGACACGGGCGATATCTACCTTTTCATTCGCATACTCCTTGAGAAGATAAGCCATGATTGACATATGCCATGCATGCTCGGCATCATTCTCATTTCTTCCGTGACCCGAAAGATGTGTCTGCCTGTAAATATTCTTCTCCTTGTCGATTTCAAGGATAAATTCCATTTGCTTCTTCAATCTCTCATCCATATGTCTGTTTCTCCTCACATCAAAATATTTTTATAGCTCACATCATAACATAAAAAGAAAAAACAGACTGAAACAATACGCTGTTTCTGTCTGTTTTTTCACTGATTATTTTTTTGATGTGAGCTGACACATTTCTACTCTGGGACAGGTTAATACATTCACATGTCCTGAATACTGATATCAACTTTTTTATGCCATCAGCATGCGGAACATCTCGATTACCTGCTCCTTGGTAGCTTCTCTTGGATTTCCCGGATAGCATGCATCATTAAGTGCATCTGTAGCAAGAGTATCAAGGTCTTCCTCCTTGATCTTATCAAGAGTCTTAGGAATGCCTACATCCTCGGAAAGCTTCTTTACAGCTTCGATAGCAGCATCACGATACTCCTCCTGAGACATTTCATCAACGCCCTTAACGCCCATTGCTCTTGCAACTTCTCTGAGTCTCTCTCCTGTGTACTCACGGTTGAATTCCATGGAGATAGGAAGGAACATGGCACATGCTACACCATGAGGAGTGTCATAATGTGCTGAAAGTGTATGTGCCATAGCATGATCGATGCCCAGTCCGACATTGGAGAAACCCATGCCTGCGATATACTGCCCGAGAGCCATACCCTCTCTGCCTTCTTTCTTGTTCTCAACCGCATCGCGGAGATTTGAAGAAATAAGACGAATAGCCTCAAGATGGAACATATCTGTCATTTCCCATGCTGCTCTTGTGGTGTAGCCTTCGATGGCATGAGTAAGAGCATCCATACCAGTTGAAGCTGTGAGACCCTTTGGCATAGAAGACATCATTTCAGGATCAACAACTGCCACGATAGGCATATCATGTGTATCTACGCAAACGAACTTTCTCTCCTTCTCAACATCGGTGATAACATAGTTGATTGTAACCTCGGCAGCTGTACCTGCTGTTGTAGGAACTGCTATGATAGGAACGCAGGGATTCTTTGTCGGTGCTACACCTTCGAGTGAACGGACATCTGCAAACTCAGGGTTTGTGATGATGATACCGATAGCCTTGGATGTGTCCATGGATGAACCGCCGCCGATAGCAACGATACAATCTGCACCTGACTTTTTAAATGCCTCAACACCGTTCTTTACGTTTTCGATAGTCGGGTTTGGCTTTATATCAGAATAGATTTCATACGGAATCTTTGCTTCATCGAGAAGCGCTGTGACCTTTCCGGTCACTCCGAATTTGATAAGATCAGGATCTGAAGCTACAAAAGCCTTCTTAAATCCGTTGTTATTGATCTCATTTACTATCTCATTGATGGCACCTGCTCCATGATAAGATGTCTGATTAAGTGAAATTCTGTTAGCCATAATACGTACTGCTCCTTTGTATTTTAATTCGAGTGTTAAATAATTAACACGCCTCTATGAGTGTATTGTACATCTCTTAGAGGCGTAACATAAGTTACAGATTTTCACTTTTGTAACATGAAACATACTTTATGGCACGCTTTAGCGTCAGGGAATGCGGAGCGCGGGAGAATCGTGGAAGCGCGAAACGATTTGATATCTCGTTATAGAATCTTTATCTTTGCGAACTGATCTGCAAGAGACATCGGCATAGCATCTATCATCAGATCAGCCAATTCTTCCTCGGATTCCTTCATGCCCTTCATAAGCCACTGAACAGTCATATATATTGAAGCCTGACAATACATCTCAAGAAGCTTTCTGGTATGTCTGTCCGGCTGAGTGCCTGACTTCTCTCTTAAAAGGGTACAATAAAACTCATATATCATGAAGAAATCATGCTCCTTCAGATTGTTTTGTTCATCTCCTTTGAATCCGGCTGTAAAGAAAAGCCGTTCTTTTTTTATGTATTGAAACTTCTTTATGAGGCCGTCACGAACTGTCTCACCTTTTCCCATCTCTTTAAAGGATTGCTCCAAAAGACGATCAAAGTACCAGTTCACAAGATCATATTTATCTATAAAATTTCTGTAGAAACTCTGTCTGGAAACTCCGCAGACTTCTACTATCTGAGTTACGGTAATGTTCTCAGGAGCTGAAGTTTTCATGCAGGTCTTCATGGCTTCCGCAAGTCTGTATTTGATATCAGGCATCGCTATATTCTCCTATGATGCAGCCGTACACTGACTGTAATTGGTGATTTACAGGCACAATTATGGTCAGATGATTTATATTTGGCTGAATACTCACATATAATGTATCAAACTGTATCCGATATGCGCTTTTCATATCATAGCACTTTTTATACGAATATGTGCCTAATCAGACTATAAACACTTAAAAACCGTACTATCAATTCACAATTGACAGCCCGGTTTCATTTTAATTCATCTTCGCGCACAGTGTACGTTCATTTTTCATATCATGAAGAATATAAATATTTTCCTCGGAAACATCATAAATCGAAAGTATCTCCGTAACGCCCTCATAGCCCTGAATGGTTCCTTTTGATATGTGTTCAAAGGAATCCAATCTTCCCATATCAAAACTCAGGGTCTTGTCATTTTCGAATATGGCATTATACAGGATTCCCGATTCCACAAGATCCTGAAAGAAATGGCTCCCGTAGGAAAGTTCGGGATTATAACCCGCCTTGGAATCGGATATCTCACAAACCGCATCAAATTCACTTATATCTGAAAATGCTGTAGGCACACCAAGCTCCGGCGAGGAAGTTCCTATTCTTCCCGGCACCATAAGAAGCATGTGTTTGCCCTTGCCCCTCATTTCCCAGTTTATCCTTCCGATGGCACCGGATATTTTATATTTATCCTTATAAGGCATTCGATAGTACTTTACAGGATCAACATATACAATGAGGTCAAGCCTTGTTGCTCTGGAAAGTCCCATGGCTGAATTCCTGCATTCAAACAATATATTCTTTTCCTCTATGTTCTCAGGAATATTTAGTTCCTCCATATCCTGATAGACCTGAAGGGGTCTGCATTGAAGTATGTTTATGACATAATCTCCGCTTTCGGAAAAATTAATGGTAAATTCTATATCTACCGGATACTGATACTCTTCCTGAATAACATGAAGGATCTCCTTCATCTGTTTCATCAGCGAAGCTTCTTTTACTATACCTTGACAGGAAATAAACATAATGTCTCTGTCCTGTCCTCTTTCACGAAACATTCTCTCTGTTTCCGTATCATGTTCAAGCAAAAGCCTTTTGAGAAATGCCGGCATATTTTTCTCAACATCGTACAATCCGACTCTTTCCAGCTTTCTCGTGGATCGGTTCATAAGTTCAAGCTTCCTTTGGGAAAACTGATGCTTCTCAACCGAGCTGCTTGCTGTTGTTGCTGTGGGTTCATCCAGGCTTACCAGTCTCGGATAGGATCCCTCAGTCCTGTCTACTGCTGAAGTTCCAAGTCCCATGACGAGTCTTAGCATTCCTGCCGACTGATCTATGGATTCCATGAACTTATATGGACTGTAGGAGTAACCGATACCTGCCGCACATGGCATGTAGAACTCATCATAGTAAGAGCCTGAGACTCTCTGGACCAGAAGCGCCATCTGTTCATCTCTGGCCTGAAGGCCTCTTCTGCTCCTATAATCAAGAGCAGACCTGCTCATGGTGCTGGCATATACTTTTCGTATCGCATTCTCCAGTTCCTCTACTCTCTGTTCCATAGTTCCTATGTTGGAGCAGAAAACAGATTCATATTTTCCGGCGAAAGCATTACCGAAACCATCCTCAAGGATAGAGCTTGACCGTACGATTATGGGATCCTGCCCATAGTATTCAAGGAGCTTTACGAACTGCTCCTCCATGTCTCTTGAAAATCTGCCGGACATAAGACATTGTGCAAATCTATCTGCCAGAGAAAAGTACTCTTCCTTGGTACGCTGTCTGATGCGAAGATTCCAGAAATGATTTTCAACGATGAAGGTATAGAACACGTCAGAGCCTATATAAAAAGAATCATGCGGCTCGAGATATTCATATATTTCGGGGGTTCTGTGTTCTATTATCTTTCTTGCCAGAAGCATGCCGCAGGCTTTTCCGCCTATCATGCCGGTTCCTATCATCCTTTTCTTTACGGAAAGGTAATCCCCGGCAGTGAACAGGCCTTTTATCATTTCACGCAGACGTTCGTCTCTGGTCATCATGATATTACAGATGCGGCTGCAGTTTTCGGTGACATCTTTTCCATCCCGGTGCATAGTTTCAGTCTGACTGAAAAAACGGTCCCAGCTGTCCATGTTCTCGCTATCCGACATGGCGCCGCTTTTCCCCAGGACCTGATAGAAATGGCTGGCCATAACACCGTCGAGTATGGGCTTGAAATCTCCCGTTTCCGGGTTATAGAGTTGGGGCAGAAACATTGTCTCGGAATATCTGTTCCAGATCTTGTCAGGTCTCACATATACGTTCTTATCATCAGAATACACATCCAGAAACAATTGGGTCGTGTCCCTTATTTTTGCCACAGCCTGGAATGAATGATTGCCTCGGAGCAGCGGGAAGAAGGCCACGGTATCCAGCTCAAAAAGATAGGGGCAGGTTACCTGAAAGAAATTTCCCATCATGAGGTCAGTTGCCCATGCAGTCTGAAGCTCGGACAGACAGTCAAAAACATAGAAAGCATCCCTGCCTTCTCTTCTTATGATCTCATGGATCTCTACCGTGAAGTTCTCGAATCTGTGATTAAGCTCAACATCAATAATCTTTAGTCCATCCTGCGGCTCAAGCAGAGGGTCGTGAGCTGCAAAGCGGACATATATGAGATTACGTTTATCCTCTATCGCCTGTCTCACATAAGGCATCATAAATAGACTGAACTGTGAAAGCTCATCAACACGCCATACAACATTATCCCCAAGTCTTATATTATCAAAGACCTTATCCATCTGCGGTATTCCGGAACACACTCTGTCAAAGGAAGCCATGGTTCTCCTTTCCGGCTTTAGCCCTGTAGTCACAAATATTTCTCAAGTTTGTCATCAAAGGTATGTCGCTGCGGGCATTCATATATTTGATGCCTTTACCTAATAAAAAAGCAAAGATGCCCTGAAAAGAGCGCCTTTGCTTTTCTTAATTGTACCTATCCAGGATATATATTTCGAAAAAAATGTGGGATTATGCTTTTTTCTTTATCGGAACCCAGATAGCACTATGATAATCCGGGTCAGTCATTTCTCCATTTATACTGTCATACCACTCTATCGTAGCGTTTCCGCTCAACTCATAATCAGGATTACCTGGTAACCATTCAGAGAAGACTCTAGTATTTAAATTCTGCAGTGTCTGAGGTATCGGGCCAAAGCAATCGAATACAGCCCATTCATTTCGCGGAAATTCGTAAACCACCATTCCCTCCGGTATGGCTCCACCCGTGTACTTCCCCGCAATCAGATATCGTAATCTGCCTTCCCCTATATCGTCTATGCAGACACCATATTCACCGATGCAGTTGTCCATAAACGCCTGCTCATAGGGATTAGCCGGTGCATTTCCGGCATAAACATTGTAACCATACTTCTCACAGATTTCATTCCAGAACTTCGGGATTTCAGTATAAGCAGTTTCATTATCGAAAACCTTCTGAAATCCGATGACCTGGAAAGGAAACATTTGAGCAATTTTAAAATCCATTTTACAACCTCCATATATTATTTGATTTTCTGAAAAGAAAGATTCTTACAGCGGCTCCGTTACCGACCTGTGAAGGTGTCTTCCACATTCTCTGATAAAGAGCCTGCAAGCTCGTGAAATTATTTTGGGAACCGAACGTAATCTCCCTATAATCTCATTTCTGTGCCAATGTTCATATCTATTAAGTAAAAACTGAGTCAACACTTTGTATCCATCAGGTGCATTCTCCATTTTTTCATTGATGATGCTCTTATATTCTTCCATTTTTTTACTGTTCATAAACTCGATGCCGAGCTCCAACTCCACAAGTTTATATCCTCCGGCGTTACTCACACGTAACGCCTTTATGGTTGGTGGCATTTCGACCCCATTCAGATTTTCATCAATAAACCTTCTTATTTCATCATCAGCGATAATCTTCTCAACATTGATATTCGTAAGATATCCAAATTCGGAGAAAATACGAAACTTCAGATTTGCAGCTGACATAAGAAGTCTTTCTGTTTCAATTTCCTCGTTAGCAATTGCATTAAAGGAAACCTTGATTCTTCCATTTCCGTAATCCTCAAACAGGATATTTGTAATATCCATAAAATCCGAGTTCCTGAGAGCAAACTCTTTGATCTTCTTTATGTCATCATCTGATGCTCTGCGTCCCATTATTTTGTCTGTTATCTCTCCGAGCTCCTTAAAACCGTTATATATGATAAAAAGAGCCACCAAAGCCCCGCACCAGCCATCGATTCGAAGGCCGGTTACCCAATTTATGATCAGTGACGCAAGTACTGCTGTTGTTGAAACAGTATCAGCCAGACAGTCTACAGATACCGCCTTCATCGCCTCGGAGTCTTTCTTTAAGCCTTGATTTTTGTTGTATAAGTACATGAAAAACTTAACACCGATGGAAATGATAAGCACAACAAGAGTGAAAACGCTGAACACCGTTTCTTTCGGGTCACGAATTACATTAACTGATTCCTTAAACAGTTCCCATCCTACCAGAATGATGGATCCTGATGAAAGAAGTGCAATGATCCATTCAAACTTACCATGCCCATTTGGATGATTCTCTCCTGCATCAACCGCTGATACTTTAACTCCTATCCAGGCAAACATGGTGGTAACAGCATCCATAAGATTATTAAATGCATCGGATGTGACCGAAACTGATCTGATAAGCTTCCCACCTGTATACTTAAATACAAACAACAGTATATTTAACAGTACATTCAGCATTCTTTCCTCCATATGACCCTTAAGCTCTTTGTCCTCACACCATGAACTTTACGGTCCTAATATATCGCAAAAATAAGAACCGGTCGAAATCACACTGATTTCAACCGGTTCTGCACAGATTAGGCACTGGCGGATTACCCACAGTTGCCCATCACTCCCAAAAATTCCATATTAAAAATGTAAATCTTATCCTCCCTGGCATTTCTCTGTTATATACTTTCAAATAGTTAAGCATTTAACTTTTCAGGTAATGTTTTTTCCTATCCGCGGATGATTTTCATCCTCAGGAGAATATTCGCTCCAAATGCCCTCAGAAAAGCTAAAACTGTATATTGAGAATTTTTCGAGAGCAGAACCATAGTTTGTAACATATGATCCTTTGTCCTTCTTTAGACAATCCAAATGACCAATCAGGCCTGCCCCATTTATCAAATCTGCGGGATAAGACAGTAATATGTAAATTATCCTGTTATTCTCAGTATCGACTAATGCATACTCATAGACATTGTCATACCCATCTGACGCAATATATGCAGGATAATTGTACATCGTTGTATCATATATAATATCCGTTGTATGATAATCGCTGTCTTCTTTATTAGTATCAAACACGGTACAGCTTATATTAGAAAGACGCTCTATTTCTTTTTCGAAATTTTCATCAGTATAAGTCGCTGTAAGGAAAATACTTCCATCTGTATCAAATAATCCTGTTTTTAGAGATGATTCGTAAGTGGATGTAAGTGCATTATCGATATGGTCAGGAAAAATGAACAAACCACTGTCCAAATCAGATCCGTATTCATTGAGTAAATACTCTTTGTCATAGCTTTCAATTCCTGTCTGCTTTTCATACGGCTTTACCATATCAAAAAAGCCCAACCCTAAAACAAATACTGTTGAAACAATATATTTAAGGCTTAAAACCAAAAGCAACAAGACCCCCACGCCTAACGCAGTTGTAAATCTGCCCCTCTTTATCAGTTTATTCATTATTCTACTTGGATATAGCCTGATTCTTACCAATGCTATATCGATACCTCACTTATTAAGTATTTTTCTTAAATCGAGTATAAATCCCCAGGTAATTAAGAGTATATTGCTGTGGCCTTATTCATCACGGAATGGACAGCAACTAACTCTTTGTGTATCACATACCCTGATATGATGTTGATGATTTTTATCAGCGCAATTATGGAGGTCCAAACAAAAAGCCACAATGGATTATCAAGTACCGGAACCAGCTTTATCAGGCAGGTAACAACCAGAATAAAATCAGCCACTGTATTCAGCTTCGATCCAAACTCACTGACGGTTCCTGTTTTTCTCGCAACCGTCCCATCTATCATGTCGCTGACACAGGCAAGGATAAACAGTTTTACAGCTCACACAGTCTTTATTTTTTAATCAATTGCAATTAAAATATCTTTTATAGGCAATTAGTGAGCAGTCGGGAGGTGTAATAAACATAATGATTCTATATCATACAAGCGGACAGGAAATCAAAAACCCCGATATCCATTACGGCCGGAAGAATGCAGACTTCGGCTGGGGATTCTATTTGTCTCCTGATCGGGACTTTACATACCGCTGGGCCAGGAAAAACTCTGTAGTCAATGAATATGAACTGGATGAAACCGGATTGGATATCCATACTTTTACCCGCAGTGTTGAATGGTTTCAATATATATTTAACAACCGAAGAAGTACAGATGGTCTGACAGCAGACGTAATTATCGGTCCTATCGCCAATGACACAATCTTCGATACTCTGGGAATTATGAGCAGCGGCTATCTGAAGCCGGAAGATGCCCTGAAACTACTGTTAATAGGGCCTGAATATACTCAGGTTGCCATAAAAACAGAGAAAGCTTTAAAACAGCTTCGCTTCATCAAATCAGAAAAGGTAGAACGGATTTCTGATGAACAGCTGAAGGCAGAGCGGTCCTCATATCAGGAAGTCTTTGGAAAAGAACTAAAGAAGATCATGAATGGTTAAAATTCGCCTTATTTCCCGGGTATTCCCAAGGTTCGTATATGCCCGGAAATTCGAGCCATAGAAAATCTTTACCTGTAGCACAGCTGATAGCGGCATATCCAGGGTTGCCCAGGCTGTGTACAGGTACTTTTTATCAAAAAAACAATGGAAATATTGATGCTCACTTTACAATTACCAAGGAAAAATATCCGGCTTCATCAGGCATTGAATTCAATTCAAAATAAACCTTTTCATTCGGCATTCCGCAATTTTCGACCAAATAAATACTCTTATTAAAAGAAGATGCTTTCTCTTTGATTTCCTTTAACTTGCTTCCGGCTTTAAGTATCACGAGTGTACCTTCAAATTTACACAATTCCCCTGATGTGATCATAAGCTGTTCGTCACCTAAAGTAAGAGGCACTTTTAACTTTGCGGAAGCAGCACTAAACGAAGTGATCCCGCTTATAATCTCAATTTCATAACCCTGTTCTTTTATAATGCCGGCAACATAATAAAAAGTAGAATAAAACCCGGGATCACCTAATGTTAATAAAGCCACATTCTTCCCTGATGAAAGAAAATATATAATCTCTTCAGCCGCTTTTTGATGTGCATCAGAAAGATCATCTTTTCGCATTGGAAATTCCAGAAGTAACAGTTCTTTAGACAATATATCCGGAAAGGCTTCTTTTGCGATTCCATATGCAATTCCCGGCCTTCCATGGCTTTTAGGGCATGCAATACAATCTGCTTTTTTTATGGTCTTTAGCGCCTTTATTGTCATCAGGTCCGGATCTCCGGGTCCTACTCCAATAGCATATAGTTTTCCTGACATGATATTCCTCATTACACTCAACTATCCTTTGTTCCTCAGTCAACGATCACCAGCGTATCAGGCTCCACATGGCACTTCAGGAACAGCACCTCTACCCCGGCAGCCTTGGCCTCATCCATGGCTGCGCCAAACTCCGCATGGGTAGAGTTATTTGGCTTCACCACGGATATACCATCCATCTGGATCACAAATGCCAGAATCGCCTTGTAGCCTATCTTTGTGGCAGCCGTTAATTCACGCAAATGTTTTACTCCTCGTTCTGTCGGAGCGTCTGGAAAATAGCCGATTCCATCCACTTCCAGCGTGCAGCCCTTCACTTCCATCAGATAGCGATCAGCACCACGTTCCATATAGAAATCGATCCGCGAATCGCCGTAGGTAAATTCCGGTATCACTTTATCGTAGCCCTGACCATCCAGCCACTCCATTACCACCTTGTTCGGAGCCTGGCTGTCAATATTAAACAGGATTCCTGTATCCTTCCTCACCGCCACAAGATCGTACTTTGTTTTTCTGTTCGGAGTCCCCGGAGCCGTCAGCCAGACCTCGCATCCGGGTATCAGGAGTTCCCTGCATCTTCCTGTATTTTTGACATGAACCGTTTCACTGTGACCATCTATGTCCACCTCAGCGATGAACCTGTTTGTCCGATTTAAAAATATCCCTCTTGTAATATTGTCATATTTCATACCGGTGCACATATACTCATCATGATCTTACTTTTCGAAAAAAGCCGCCAGTCTCTTCCTGTAATCAGGTGCCGTATCAAATGCCGCATGACCGTATCCCCTATACATATAAAGCTCAAAATCCTGTCTGCCTCTGAAATGCTCCGCAATTTTCTCACCCGCGTCATCACCAAGTACCGCATCATCAGCTGCACCAAGCACCATAACCGGGCACTTTATCTTATCAAGCTCATCCCTGACATCAAATCCCCTGATGGCTTTAGCAAGGATCACGAATTTATCAAGCTCCTCATCAGTGAAAGTTTCTGCTACTTTAGTGAAATAATCCTTAAACTGTTCATAAACATTTTCAGGATATATATCTTTTCCAAACTCCTGATAAAGCTTCTGTCTGTCATGTGCTTCTGCAAGCTCTATCCATTTATCGATCACCCTGCACTTACCGGGGTGAACATAACAGGAGGTTGAACCAAGTACAAGCTTTTTTACGAGCTCAGGAAACCTTATGGCGATCACCATGGCGATCATACCACCCTGGGACGCGCCGAAAAGATATACATCCTTTAAACCAAGCTCCCTCATGGCATCAGCAGTATCCGATGCCATATCAAAGATGGAATATGTATCGGGAACGCGGCTTCGTCTGTCAAAAAGATAGGTGACATATTTATCATTCATGTCTGTAAATCCTGCTTCCACCGCATCCTTTAAGCCCATAACGCTCTGGACGCTAAGCCCAGGAATCATAACAAAGGTCCTATCCCCTTTTCCGAATCTGCAGTATTCCATTTCAAAACCTTCTGTCTTTACAACATCTGTCACTGCCATACTGACACTCCTTTCATCATACGATATAACAAACGTACCGTGTATTATAATCTGTTATTCAGGCATTGTACACTGCTGTTTTACGTCCCGAAACAATGCCTATGTCGCTAAGCACAATGGCCAGTACGCCGAATACGATGATTCCGATAAGAGTTTCTGTATTTTTCAAATCTCTGTTTAGAATCATCGGTAAAAGAACGCTTATGGAATTATTGAGTATATGAGCAAGCATGGATGGAATCACAGAATCATACTTTAAGGCAAGATATGTAAGCATTGCTCCGATAGGCAGTACATATAAACTCTGAAGCGGATTCAGATGCATGACAGCAAACATGATCACATTCAGGATGATACATCCGGTTATGCCGAATGCATTCCGGGAATATCTGAGTATTAACCCTCTGAATGCAATCTCCTCAGCCAAAGGCGCCAGAACCATGAGAGTCAGCATACCGTATAAGCTGTCTGTATCCAGAGCCGTATTCATTATACTGTCAAATATTTTCCGTGACTCCGGCCATAAAGAGCTCATAAGATGACTCATCAGCAATGCAAGAAAAAACATTGCAACAGTGGCGCTTACTATAAATCCCAATGTTCTGGGACTTGCAATTTTATGTATTCCCGAAATGTATGTTCCATTTGCCTTATCCTTTTTAATATATCCAAAATAATACCAGATACCGAATATGATGATGCAGAGAACTTCCGAAGCACAGAGCAGTACAGGTGTGGCCTGCTTTATTACATCCTCATAAACGAAATGTCCTCCGCTTATGACCGCACTTACTGCGATCCACGCAATAGTACCTATGACACCGGCTATGAACTGTACCAAAAGAAACAGAACCAGAATCAATACTCCAAAGCCAATCGCCTTGAATCTACTTGTCTTTTCCATGTTTTTTTGCCTCCTTGTTTTTACATAGTCATTCATCGTATATTTTTTCATATAAATATAAAAAAGAAAGTTCCTTCTTTTTTAAAAATTTATTTCACTTTTTTTATATTTCGGCCAATCACGGATTCTATTCTCTAAAACTTTTTCCCTGAATATCTGCATTAACAGGAAAACATTTATAGAAATCACATCATCCTCTCCCGGTGGACAGCATAATTCAAAACCAAAAAAACAGACCGCTCTTTCACAGAAAACGAACTGTTTTACACTGTTTTAATGTTTTTATGTTTCTTCCACATTAGAAGACTGTTAAAAATCGCAACGTGTTCTTAATGCAGTACAAAAATTTTACTTACACGAAAAAAACATTTCTGATATAATTCAGCACTGCTAAAAAGATTGAAGATTTCATGGTACCATTGGAAACGCACATCCTGCTGAGATGATAACGAACAACACTGATGTCTTCCCGTTTTAAGAAAGAGAGGAAATCAATCATGTTACCACAGAATAAATTACAGGATGTATTTTTCACCTGCCTCATGGCATTTGTCATGGTCTATGCCATGATCTGCTACAACATTTCTCTTAATGTTGGCGGACTGCAGAATTTTGTATTTCTTGCAGCTTTTTCCGAAATAATCATCATGTGGCCCATAGCAGTTATCCTTGAGCTCCTGTTCGTAGGAAAGCTTGCTCAGATTCTTGCATTCAGATTCGTTACCCCGGGAAAAGATCCTATGATCATGATGATACTGGCTATTTCAGCTATGTCAGTTTGTCTTATGTGCCCCCTTATGAGCCTTGCAGCCACCATTCTTTTTAAAAATGCAGGTTCTCAGTTCATTTCCGTATGGCTTCAGACTACAGCCTTCAATTTCCCTATGGCCTTATGCTGGCAGATTTTCTTTGCAGGTCCACTTGTAAGAAATATTTTCGGAATGCTTGTTAAGACTTTCGGAAAGAAATAGCCATATAGCTGTCAAGAAGAGCCTCCTGTAACGGATATGGTGAATCGCAGCTGCCCCTCGAGTACTCAGCAGTTTCCTTCATAAGCATCGCAATGGCAGTTTCATCATCCGAAAGCCCGCACAGGCCAAAAGGAGGCTCATATAACACTTCTCCCAGGAAAGAGATCCTGCTGATTTCTTTAAAACGTCTGAGATTCGGATTGGGATCCGTTGTTTCAACTATACGCTCCTCTATCTCTTCATATCTTGTCTGGGTTTCTCCAGCATTACCATAAGCGAAGTTCCGCCTTTGAAAATAAATGGCATCCCTACGCTGCGGATGGCCTCCAATAATCCAAATGCAAACACTGTCCGTTCCAATATGGATGGGTCTGCTCTGGTTCTGTTCCTTAATTCTGTAATGTGTTCGGCAGTATAATTCTCACTTGTCAGCATCTTCTGTTCTCCCTTTAAGGTAACTACTTAGTTCTTTGAACTTATTTCTTCTCCTTGCATATCGAAGCATTCTTTTTTTATCCAAAAGATAGTACTTTTCAGCCTGTTCAATCACATCAGAATACTCAGCTTTACTGTATGAAGCTGCAATCAACTTATCGGCATACATATCCACAAGCATTTTTTCCAGCGTGATAACATAAGGTTCATCCGTCCGTAACGGAGCTTCAGAAACCATATCCGTCACTATGATACTTCCAACAGTCCAATATAACGACATATCTGACAGGTTAGGTTTATAAAGTACATTGTTATATCCTTTATCCTGGAGATATCTGAAAACATATATACTGCTTTCTTTCTCAACCTGGATATAAAATTTCCTTGAGAAAAGTAAGATGACGTTTTATGGATAATTCAGTCAAATTTAATTGAGACTTATATGAATACAGCGTATCATAATATATAAAGGGAATGAGACATAAACAGATGATTTATATACGAGAATAACGCATTTGCTAGGGGAAAATATGAATTCGGTGTGCTGAGAAAACAGTTCTTTTTGCGTCTTACAATAATCATCCGATAAATGGTGTCTTTGATAAACTTCGCAGCCTGAATTATAATGGCAGAACTATTCCGTTTCCGGTTCTGCGTTTGGGTAATACAGAAAAAGTAATGAAAGAATATTCTGAATGTAATTAAAAAAATCAGTCATTTCCGCACAAAATTTCAGAGGCACTCTGTGTAGAATGCCTCTTGTTATCAAATCATATAAAACATTAGTGTTTCAGGAGGCAGAGTCATGTTAATTGCAGGTTTTGTAATATTTTTCATCGGAATCATTTTCATAATCTCATATCCTATCAATATGAATAAGAATTCTCGTTGTACGGCACAGACGCAGGGAACACTAACCGACATCCGGGGAAGATTCAATTCACAAGGCAGCACAAAGGATCTGCATGTATATACTTACTTTGTAAATGGAATCGAGTATCGGCTTGAAACTCTTGACTATAGCCTTCAGGACACCAACATCGGAGATATCTGCACCATCTGGTATAATCCGTTAAAGCCGGAAGATGCTCAGGCTTTTCACGGTTCAAATAGTTACTTAAAGACACTTCTCCTAATAGGAATTGTATTGTTCTTTTTAGGAATAGTCTTTACATGCATTGGATTCCACCAACAATTCATACTGTAAAAAGACTATGCGATCCACTCATTCCACCATCTCTCTGCTATACGCCTTCAGATAAAGCTTTAATATATCCTCTTTCGTTGTTTTTCTCGGATTGACAGCTATGTTTCCGCTCTTCATGGCGTCATCCGCCATTGCATCAAACTTGTCCTTATCGACACCCACTTCCTTTAGGTCTGCAGGGATACAGAGTGAGAGATTCAGATTCTTCAAAAACTCCACCAACATCTCCGGGGAGAACTCATTTCTGTCAATGCTTTTACCGCTTACAGCTCTGTATATATCGATATATTTTCCCTTGTCAGCCTGAGCGTTGAACTCCACCACTGTTGGCAGGAGGATAGCATTGGCAACACCGTGAGGTACATCAAAATATGCACTTACCGGATGGCTCATGGCATGTACGTCACCAAGCTTGGCATGAGAAAAGGCGATGCCGGCAAAAAGTGACCCAAGGAGCATTGCGGATGCAGCATCTGTATCAGCCCTGTCTGCCACATAGGTAGAGATATTGGCACCTATAAGCTCCAGAGCCTTCAACGCGAACATATCCGAAAACGGTGATGCCGCAAGTGAGATATAAGCTTCAAGAGCATGTACCAGGGCGTCAACTCCGCAGGCAGCGGCAGTGTTTTTCGGCACACTGTAGATAAGCTCCGGATCCAGAATCGCATATTCGGGAATCAGATATGAACTCCCCACTGTCAGCTTATAGTTCCTGCTGTGATCGGTGATGACCGAAAATGCTGTCACTTCAGATCCTGTACCTGCCGTTGTAGGTATGGCTATCATGTTAACCGGCTTCACTCTGACCTTTCCGGCGCCCTCATAGTCTGTGATCTCACCGCCGTTTGAAACCACAACAGCTACAGCTTTTGCCACATCAAGCGGTGAACCTCCGCCGATGGCAACGATGAAATCCGCACCGCACTCCTTGTATCCCTCTGCCGCTTTTTTCACCGTATCGGTGGAAGGGTTTCCCTCAGTCTCTGTGAAGGCTTCTGCCTCTATCCCGGCCTTACGAAGATCCTCTGCGCATTTATCCACCATTCCTATCTTACGAAGATGAGGTCCTGAAATGATGTATGCCTTCTTTCCTCCTGTCTTTCCGGCAAGTTCAGGGAGCCTTTTCAGGCTCCCCTCTCCGAAAACAACATTCTGAGGTATAGAGAATGAAAATGTTTCCATCTTTATGCTGCCTCCTCAACTATACTCTTTACCGCATCTCTGATGATGCTTGCAGCCATATCACAGTCCTTCTCGTCAATGATAAGAGGGGGTACCATTCTGATAATGCTGCTGCCGATAGCTGTAACCAGAAGATGTCTGTCGAGACAACCGTGCTTTACATCTACCGCATTTACTGTTTCATCAAATTCAACCCCCACGAGGAGTCCCTGATGACGAACCGCCTTTACATGCGGGATCAGTTCAAGCTTCGCTGCGAAATAATCGCCCATTTTTGAAGCATTGCCCGCAAGGTCTCTTTCAAGAAGCTCATTTACTTCCGCAAGGGCTGCCGCACAGCATACAGGATGTCCGCCGAAGGTAGTTCCGTGGGAACCTGCTGTAAATGCCTTCGCAACTTCCTTTGTGGCACAGATAGCACCGATAGGCATTCCTCCGCCCAGGGCCTTGGCCATGGAAACGATATCAGGCTTGATGCCATAGTGCATGAAGCTCATCACTTCTCCCGTTCTGCACCATCCTGTCTGAACCTCATCAAGGAGAAGCAGCATTCCCTTCTCATCACAGAACTTTCTGAGACCCACAAGGAATTCCTTTGTTGCAGGATGTACGCCGCCTTCACCCTGAACAGGCTCTACCATGATTGCGATGGTGTTTTCCGTACATGCATCCTTGAAGGCCTGAAGGTCATTGTATGGTGCATAGGAAAAACCGTAGGTCATGGGACCGAATCCTACCTGACAGCCGTTTCCTGGCTGACCTGTGGCAGACATGGCACCGAAGGTCCTTCCATGGAATCCCATCTTAGCAGTTACGATATGATATCTGTTCGGACCATACTTCTCTATACCGTATTTTCTTGCCATCTTGATCATGGCCTCATTCGCTTCTGTTCCTGAGTTCTGGTAAAAGATCTTGTCCATGCCTATGGTCTCACAGACCTTCTTTGCAAGAAGAGCCTGAGGAATAGTGTAAGGGTAGTTGAAGGTCTGCATCAGAGTCTTTGCCTGCTGCACCACCGCATCAACAACTCTCTCGTTACAGTTTCCGGCTGAATTTACCGCGATGCCGGCATAAAAGTCCAGATATCTCTCACCGTTCTCATCATAGAGATACTGTTCCTTACCTGTTTCTGCAAGAAAATCGTATCTCTCATATGTAGATATCATGTACTTATCTGCCATTTCCTTGATTTCTTTTGATGTATATCCTGTATCTGCCAGCTTCATATTTTTCTTCTCCTATTATAATTAATTTTTTAATGTTGATGTCAAAAACCTGTTTAAGACAGCTTAGACTGTTACATGCTTGGCACTGCCTCAAAGGAAACTCCCCTTACTGCACCAGCTTAAGTTTTACATCCTTATGTTTTGCTTTTTTTATCTGATCCTCTGTGATGAGACCTCTCATGATGAGATACTGCTCGACAACAGATACACAGTTATCGATACCCATCTTCTCACTATTCAGGGTCATGTCGTAGTTCACCGGATTCGTCCAGTAATTTCCGTGGGTATAATACTTATAGTAATCCGCTCTGTACTTATCCGTTTTTTCTATGGTGGCATGGGCCACTTCCTCGGTGACACCCATGTTCTCCATTGTTCTCTCTACACAGTATGAACGGGGGGCTTCTATATATACACTCACTACATTGTCTCTGCCCCTCAGAACATAGTCAGCACACTTACCGACTATGACACAAGATTCAGTATCTGCAAGATTTCTGATGATCCTGCTCTGGTACTCAAAAAGTCTGTCATCAGATACGAAGTTTTCATTTCTTGCTATATAGCTCTTTGATCTGGGAAGACCTTTAAGGAAACTCGAAAAGCCATTGGATTTACTCAGTTTTTCATTGACCTCCTGAAAAAGCTTCTCATCAAGTCCGCTCATCTGACTTGCCAGGGTGAGGATTCTGTTTTCATAGCAGTTTATTCCAAGTTCCTTTGCGAGAGTCGATGCTATAACCTTTCCTCCGCTTCCAAAGCCTCTTGCGAAGGTAACTACAAATTTATCCATATACATCTCCATTCCGCCTTGATTAAGCTGAAACCGAAAATAGTGATAAAAGCCCACCATCATCTATTTGCAGATCAAAGGCATTTGCCGCTTAATGCTTACACGCCGCACATTTTCTTTTAGCCTGCAAGATATCGTGACAGGAATTCTCTTGTCCTTTCATTTTTCGGATTCGTGAACAGGATTTCCGGTGCTGCATCCTCTGCAACATAACCGTTGTCCATGAAAATAGTCCTTGTTGAAACATCTCTTGCAAAAGCCATCTCATGGGTAACGATGATCATGGTAAGACCTGTGGTCGCCAGTTCCTTCATGACTGAGAGAACTTCACCAACCATCTCCGGATCAAGGGCCGATGTAGGTTCATCAAAAAGAAGAATCTCAGGATTCATACAGAGTGCTCTCGCGATGGCGACTCTCTGTTTCTGTCCGCCTGAAAGCATGGAGGGCTTGGCATTGATATAGGGAGCCATTCCGACTTCCTTAAGATGTGTGATAGCTCTGTCGAAGGCTTCTTCCTTTGAGATATGAAGCACCTTTCTCGTGCACAGCATGCAGTTTCCGAGAACCGTCATGTTATTGAAAAGGTTAAAGGACTGAAATACCATTCCCACCTTGGAGCGGTAATCATTGATATGACTCTGCACATCCGTAACCTCTTCATCATGATAGAGGATCTTTCCTCTGGTCTGCTTCTCAAGCTTGTTTATGCATCTGAGAAGAGTTGATTTACCTGATCCTGAAGAACCCACGATACAGATCACTTCACCCTTTTTTACGTCAATGTCTATCTTCCTTAAAACTTCGTGATTACCAAAGCTTTTTCCGAGATCCTGTATGGAAAGAATAGTTTCGCTCATAGTCTGTCTCCTTACTGATTATCCATGTATTCCACTGCCAATGCGTAGTCCTCACTGCCCTGCATTCCCTTTTCGATAAAGATGAAAAGCTTGTTGAAAACGAAGCACAGTATAAAGTAGATAAGTGCTATCACAAGGTAGGATTCGAAATACTTGTAGTAGTTTCCGCCTGCGGTCTTTGCCGCCATAAACAGTTCCTGTACCGCAATAACATTGAGCACTGAAGTCATCTTCAGGTTTGTAAGGAAGGTATTTGCCATCTCCGGAATGATATTTTTAAATGCCTGAGGAAGCACTACATAAATCATTGTTTTCATCGGAGACATTCCCATGGCAAAGGCTCCTTCTCTCTGGCCAATGTCTATGGAACCTATTCCTGCTCTTACAGTCTCAGCCATGTAGGCTCCGGTATTGAGTACTGTGACGAGAATTCCCGCAAACACCGGTGTCATTTCAACATTTGCCTGCCTGAGTCCGTAATAGATGATCATCGCCTGTACTATCATGGGGGTATCTCTGAATATTTCCACGTATACTCCGCTTACTGTTTTCAGAAGCTTTATAATGGCCTTCTTTATTACATTGTCACCGGGATTCACCTTCATATCCTGAATTACGCCTATCAAGTATCCCAGTAAAAATCCAATCAGGGTTCCGATGACTGCTGTGTACAGTGTAAGATATGTGCCCTGTATGAACATTGATGAGTACTTATTTGCAATAAACCATGTCCACTCCAGAGAATTCGTAGGGTCCGTCTGAGAAAACAAATTCATAGTCATAGCGCTACCTCTTCATATATTTCTTTAGTTTGCTGCAGGCTGCTGTGTAAGAACCTTTTCCATAAGCTCATCCATCTTTGCCTTATCCCCCCAGCCGATGGCATCCATTGCACCCTGGAGCTTTTCACAGAGTTCAGTGTCACTCTTTCTTGTTGCGATGCAGACATTGACCATCTCTTCATCACCGCTAAAGGTGTCGTTCTCATCGAATCTGATCATCTTTAAGTCATCGTTTGTAAGAAGGGCTGATTCTGCAGTAGGAACATCTACGATAAAGACATCTGCAACACCGTTTGAAACTGCCATAAAGCACTCGGAAGTGGTTTCAAAATTTGTACCTGTAACAGCGCCCTTTACCTGATCAAGAAGCGGTATCCATCCGCAGCCAAGCTGTGTTGTCAGAACGCATCCGGTGTTATCGAGCTCTGAAAGTCCTTTGACATCGGAATAAGGTCCATCCTTCTTTACCACGATACAGTTTTCTCTGTAGTAGTATGGTTCTGTGAAGTTGTAAGCCATCTGTCTTTCAGCCGTTCTTCCCATTCCGGCTAAGATACAGTCATAATCACCTGCATCCATTGAAATGCCTATTGATGACCATTCAACCTTATGTATCTCAAGGTCCATATCAAGCTCGTCTGCCAGCATCTGTGCAACCGCAACATCATAGCCGTAGGCATAATAGCTTGAATCATAGATCGGAACCGCCTTGCTTCCATCGGGAGTCGAATCAGCATCCTGTGTCCAGTTAAAAGGTGCGTATGCACACTCCATACCTACTCTGAGAACTGCTTTTTCCGATGCCGCTTCTGAAGATTTTTCTGCTGCTTCTGTTGTTTTTTCTGCTGCCGCCTCTGTAGTTGTCTTCTGATCTGAACCTGCCGGTACATTTGTTCCGCAGCCTGCAAGGGATGCAAACATCATTCCTGCCAAAACAGTCATTGCCAATCGTCTCTTCATATTTATCTCCTCCTTGAAATGAAACAGGCGCCGTTGGAAGTTTTTCACTTCTACGGCGCCCTTGCTGTTAGTACATATGATATTCATTTCGGACTGCGGTCTCAATGTGCACTATGCACAGTCATATTTTTGTCATTTGCACAATCATCTTTCTCAAAGAAACATCATTCTCTTCACCAGTATGCAGTTTACGAGATCCAGATATCTCACATAATCATCCAGTTCGAGCTCCAAAAGCTCCTGAATCTTGTTAAGTCTGTACTGAAGTGAATTTCTGTGAACATAAAGCTCTTTTGCGGTATTTGCGGAGTTAAAGCCATTCATGTAATAGGCAAGCAATGTATCCACCAGAAATGTCCCGTTGGCATGATCGTACTCCTCAAGCTTCTCCAGATTTTTATTGCAGTACTCGAGTATTTCACCCTGATTTCCTGCATTGAACATGTATTTATATATACCCATGGCACTGGCACTTAAGACCTTTTTGTGCTTTGGATTGGTAAGCATATCTATCTTCGGTATAAGACTTTTTGCCTGCTGGTAACTGAGTCCATAATCTCTGGGATCGAGATAGGGGGCTCCCAGAATACAGGTTCCCGATATCTTGTTCCTGAAGCAGTCATTTGAGTCAATACGCCTCAGTAATTTCTCAAGTTCATGTTCGATCTTTTTATCCTGTCTTGCCTCAAACAAAAGAACGAACTTATTCAAAAAACGCATGAACATAGGTCTGCCTTCCATTCCGGTGACCTCGCGGCTGAGTATATTTCCATAATACTCATAAGTGTGCTCATCCTGTTCATGATTTATCCCGTACTTACGGTCAACAATGATTATTCCCACTCTGTATGGTTTTGAAAAATCAAGGCCGAAGATAGGTCCAGGAAACCATACGGTCAAGTCCCTCAGCTCCCGCAACAAGCGCCACTCCGTCAAGTTTCAGATTCAATATATCTCTGCAAGTTACCATAATTTATTTCCTCATCTTATATAAACAAGAATAAAAAAACAGCAGCAGAAAAAAGCATGTTAAACGCCTTTGTCTGCTGCTTCATACACTTGTCATAAACAACACCAAATCATCACAAAGTAACCGCTTATTTTCCGAACCCTCATTCTTGAGAATCTTTCGAAAACATATGCTCATACGACTTGATATTATATCAACATGTATTTTTGCACAGTCTCATTTTGTTGTAAATAAAACTTCCTCCCTCAAATCATATCAGTTTTCTATATCAGAAATAGCCGGAGCCCTTGTCAGAAACATTTTTCATGACTTCCATTCTCATTTCTCATCAATATAGCCATATATGAATCAAGAAGAGCCTCCTGTAACGGATATGGTGAATCGCAGCTGCCCCTCGAGTACTCAGCAGTTTCCTTCATAAGCATCGCAATGGCAGTTTCATCATCCGAAAGCCCGCACAGGCCAAAAGGAGGCTCATATAACACTTCTCCCAGGAAAGAGATCCTGCTGATTTCTTTAAAACGTCTGAGATTCGGATTGGGATCCGTTGTTTCAACTATACGCTCCTCTATCTCCAGTTCAGCTTCTTTCGGACGATTATCTGCATCAAGATAATAGACGTGGTTATCGATTATCTCACCTCTGACTCCCTGAAGCTTATAGGTTTTTCTCCTTATCGGCGAACGATACTGTTCAGAATCAAACTCATATACTGCTGTCTTCCCGTTTTCAAACTCCAAAAGAGCGATAGTACGTTTTTTATCGGATACTCTTCCGTCCACTATCTCTTCATATCTTGTCAGGGTTTCTGTCGTAGGGAAAGCGTATGTTCTTGAATAAACCGAATATCCGGTATCAACATTGATCCCAAGTAATGCCCTCATAAGACTTGCTCCATGATATTCATGTGCAAGAGAAATATTGAGATAATTAGCTTCGCCTATTATTCCTTTTTTCAAAAGCTTAAGAAGAGCGCTGTACTGCGGATAACGGATATACTGTTCCGCTACTACGATCTTTTGTCCCTGTTCTTCTCTTTCCCTGAGTCTCGAAAGTGTTTCTTTCTGAGTTCCCGCAGGTGTTTCCAACAGTACGGTGCATCCTTTGTCAAGCCAGTGCATGGCTATCTCCGGACCTACAGTCTTTGCTACTGAAACCACCACAAAATCCGGCTTAAGGGATAGACACTCTTCTTCGGATGCTGTGCAGGATATACCATACTCATCATGGATTTTTTGAGCCTTTTCTTCGCTCCTTGCGAGCATGGTACATAATTCAAAAACATCAGGAAGTGCCCTGGCGATCCTCACATAGTACATAGCTCTCCATCCGGTCCCTACAATTACAAATCTGTATTTTCCCATACACTTCTCCCCATCTGTTCTTCAAATCATAAAGAATTAAAGCTACACTTCATCAGTCTATGATCTCATACTGCAGCATCTCATACTTTAACTTCGTACCGACCTTTATATCTTCAGGCAGTAAAGCTCTCGCAACAAGTAAAAGGTCATCCACCTCTTTATCAGTTCTTTTAAGATTTGCATAATCTCCATCTATTGAATCAACAACGTAGTACATGGTTTCCATAATGATATAATCCTCCATTTATTAATTGAGCTCAAGGTACCCTGACTTTACACATTATGATAGTGTGTTTTAAAAATGTTTATATTATTTGAAATTCATATATATTTCAAGATAAGCTTTATGACAATCAAAGTCTACTTCATAGTATACTTCAAAGTTCACTTTACTATAAATAGTTCTGTCAATTTCTGTCAGAATATGGCTCAAAAAAAGGGACTGTTCTCTTCAATGCTTATCGCATCTTTGGAGACAGTCCCTTATATATAAAGAGAGTATTAAATATTATGAGGTGAGTGTTAAAAGTATTTGCCACTCACCGATAGCGCCACCGCACACATTCGTGTGCATTGTGCTGCTTAACCAATTACTTATTTGTCTTTAACCAATCCTTATAAGAGTCATGGTCTTCAAATGTATCAGTGACCACACCATACTTATCTGTGTTGTAATACTGTTCGTTGATATCACGTATTCCGTTTTTCTTTGTCACGATGCTTCCGGCCTTGTTTACCATGATCGCACCTTCAGCATCATTGAAATCTGTAGAAACAGTTACGTCACCTGTAATAACGTACTTTCCATCCTGTACATCGATTCCCTTGATGAAAGCATAGTCATTATCGTCTTCATTTGATGGCTTAAGCACAAGTCCGCCCACTGTGAACTTACGGATCTTTGAATTGTAACCTGTCTTTGCCTCACCGCTGTTTGTATCAAAGTAGAACTGATAGCTGCCGTCCTCGAGATCTATGTTCTGATAGCCTGTACGGTTGGAGCCATCCTTGTAAGCATCCTCGTTGAAATAATACAGCTTCACATCATCGGAAAGTGACTGTACGATCTCCATGTATTCATTTCTTGTGAACTCATCAAGATTCTTTCTGTCTTCTCTGTCCTGTCCGTCAAAGGAAATCACCTCTCCTCCATCGAGCTTTACCATACCGGTGAGCATACGTCCATATTTATCGAAGGCATACTTACGTCCGTGAATTTTCTTTATCTGGTTATAAACAGGCTTTCCGGACTGGTTAAAGTACCACCATGAGTAGTCCTCGTTATTATAATCCTGTGAAAGCCACTTCTCCTCAGGAACAGCCCATACCCATCGATTCTTACGTTCTGCACCGTCATCCTTAAGATATGCGGCCTTATCAAGTTTATTTCCCGAAGCACGTTCCTCAGGCCATTCAGAGGCTGTTCCAAGGATCCAGTCCTCCATCATGTGTCCATCATCGGCAAAATGATATCTGTATCCGTTTATCTTCTTGGCCTTGGCCTCACCGTCTCCGTACTTCTTACCATTTGTCCCGAAATAGAACCAATAGTCGTGATCTTCACCATCACCGTCAACTACCTGTAGCTGCTTCCAGCCGGTCTGAAGATGTCCGTCATTCCAGCCGTTAAAGAAGTATGTTGATGTCTGCCATGCTGTATCATCATTGTCCTGCTGCTCCGGTGTTTCAGAATTGATCCAGCCGTACATCATATGACCTTCTTCTGTAAATGCATACTTCTGTCCATTGATGGTCTTTAAATCAGATGCCTTAAGTGAGCCGCTTGAGGTGTAGGCTTTTCCATCTGCTCCAAAGTAATACCACCAGTACTGTGCATCACCATTACCATAATCAGAATCATCCATAGCAATGGCTCTCCATGTATTCCTTGACATGGCACCATCAGCATTTACGTAATAGTACTGTGTCTTTGATCCTGATGTATCTTCAATAATTGAATTCTTTACTATATTACCGTCATCTCCAAGATAGAACCAGTAGCCTCCGTCCTGTTTCCACTCACTGACTACCGGAATTCCGTCTCTGTCAAGATATCTCCACTGTCCTGTGGAATTATCCCATCCTGCTGCATAAGTCATCGCTGTAAATCCCATTGCCATAACTGCTGCTGCAGATAATGCACCAAACCATTTAAATTTTCTCTTCATGTGACCTCCTGTCAATAAATAACTTTTGTGATGTAAGTGTCAAAAGTCGATATCGGACCGCTATGGGCAAGGCGCTCCCGCGTTCCTCCTATATTTCGTATTCGATGAAAATAACCTGGCCAGTTATGTTCCGCAAAACATTTTTGCTGTTTCCCTTGCGGCGGTACCATACTGACATATCTGAAAACCGAATACAACAGAAGATCGGAAATAGAAATCGGATGGTAAGTTTGTTCATGTTCAGTTCATGTTCAGTTCATGAAAGCTCTTCTAAAACCTTCAATGCTTTATTCTTTTTTTATATTCCTGTACAAGATCAATCCTGCTCTTTCTATTTATCATTTTGTGGTATCATGTTCCTATGAGAATAACTAATTCAACCAAAAACCCTAAATCATTTATGACTGAGATTTCTGTCTCGGAGATTATGGTTCTGATCATCGATCCGGATCCCAGCCTCATTAATCTTTATGCTGCGGCCTGTGAAAAAAACGGCTTCAACATAGAGTATGCTTCTGATGCGGACAGCGCCCTGTCACTCATTGACTCCGGACATGTCAGCCTCATAGTTTTAAATACGGTTCTTCCCGGGATAGACGGATATGAACTCTTAAAGACTATTCGTGAACATAACCGGACTATACCCATCATACTTACCAGTCCTGATAATGACTTCCTTTCAAAGAGCCGTGGATTCTTACTGGAAGCGGATGATTTCATGGTAAAGCCTGTTCAGGTCGGGGAGTTAATGCTTCGTATCTGGACACTTCTCAGAAGAGTCAATCGTTATCTGAACCGTCAGATCCGGCTCCCACATCTGGTACTGGATCTCGATTCCTACACTGTCACCATGGAAGACCAGGTAAAGACATTACCACTCAAAGAGTTTCAGCTTCTCTATATACTTCTCGAAAAGCATGATAAGGTCTATACCAGAGAACAGCTGATGAATCAGGTCTGGGGGCAGGAAAGCAACTCCAATCCGCAAACCGTCGATGTGCATATCGCAAGACTGAGGAAGCAGTTCAGGAACTGTAGCGACTTCAAGATAGTCACCATACGAGGTCTCGGCTATAAAGCTGTCCTGACTGATTGATCATCCGTAATAACAAAAAGCAGCAGACCGATATGATCTAAGTCATCTTTTTATGACAAGGTCATATCGATCTGCTGCTTTTTTAATTCACGTAATATGATGACATGAGTGTCAAAGGTATTTGCCACTCACCGATAGCGCCACCGCACACATCCGTGTGCAAGGTGCGGCTTCATATGATGTAATCACACTTCTTTTCAATCTTCGCTTTCCATCATTGCGTTGACGTTTTTCTGTATCTTCTTATCATCCACAGATAAATGTTCATCCAGATACTTTTCTATGTCGTCTGTATTCTCTATGATCTGTTTTGCTGTTTCATGAATGTCTTTTTTCAGAGCATCGGTTTCCGCAGGACTTATCTCACTTAAACTATGGAAGAGCTCCTTCTCCTTCTCGGTGACATGTGTGTCGGGATGATGCTTCTTTAATGATATACGTAGCATTTTACGTCTGAAAAACTTTTCTATGATGATATCCTTCCGCTTTTGAACCCACGCAACAAAAAGAATCGCAAGAAGAAGGACACCCATATATCCGAGTATGGGGTACATAATTCCGATAAGTGTCTTAAAGCCTCCGAAGCTGCATATATAACCCACAGAAGCGACCGTTATCATGACGATACGCATCCTTCGTATACTTCCTCCTGAAAATCTTCGGGCTATGGAATAATACAGTGAAAACGCCGTGTTGAATATCAGGGAGAATACTGTGAACGCATACAAAACCGCGAACCATGGATGTATGTTGTTAACGATCGCCAGCATAGGCATATCCGCATCTTTTACCTGATCTATATTGGCAAAAATAGAAAATGCTGCTGCCAGAACGATGATTCCGACCATAATGCCTCCGAGGGTTCCACCCTTTTCGGCTATACCGATCCTTACAACCGCACCTCCAAGTATAAATGCCATGGAAACTCCTGTCATGGCACACAGAGCATAATAGTTGACAACAGAAAGAAATACGTTATTCATAGCAGGTTTAATGGTCCTTGCTGTAGCATCAAGAACAGCAAAATCGTAGGACTTTCCTATAAAGGTGTAAACCGTTATGGATAATAACATGACGATGATGACAGGAGTGAAGATTCCCAGAACTCCGGTGATTTTGTCAAAATCCAGAAACGATACTATCACTATAAGTATAGAACATATAAGAGCCCCTATTGCTGAGGGTATTCCAAACTGCTGATTGAGATTGGAGCCCGCACCGGCCACCATGACAAACCCCATAACAAAACTGCCGAGAACCAGAACTATGTCCAGCACTCTGGTAAAAAACGGATGGGTAATCTGTGAGAATACTTCTTCATGATTTTCTGCCCTGTAATAACATCCGAAGGTAACCATGATCCTGCCGAAGATGGCATTGAGCACACCCAGAAGTAAAACTCCCAAAAGTCCTATTTTTCCGAAACACAAAAAATACTGCAGCAGGTCCTGTCCACTGGAAAGACCTGCACCTATAATTACACCTATATACGCAAATGCGATTTTCCAATGCTGATATTTCAATAAGCAAATCCTCCTTTATTTATAACAACCTGATATAATTAATTCCACCAAATGAGCCCCGTTTATAGGCTACAGTTATATACACTATAACATAAATCAAATATTATTACAAATCAGGGGGGACTGCCTTTTTTCGGCTTTTTGCACGCCAAGTGGAGGAAGACTTATGACACTTATATCATATTAAAATTCGTTTTTTATCTGATTCAACTCTCTGTTAAGTTCCTTTAGATCAAGACCTTCAGGTATATCTCTGCTGATTATGCTCTGCATGGAAAGCCCCAGCGGAATTACATCCTTTTCTGTCATAAACTTCACAAGAGAAGGCAAATGCTTCTCAAGCACTGCCCTGGCATCAGGGTTTTCAAGGATATCATTGGCAGTATCCTTTATGGAAAAATATCCTTCCCTTACTACATCATCCTCTGAGAGGAACCAGTTTTTAACCGCCTGTCCGGCATTACTGTCCGGTAAACGATAGCTCTCATCTTCCGAATCTACACGAACGAAAACGCATTCATCCTGAAGTCCCTCTGCCGCTGCCTTTATCCGGTTTTCTCCTTCGTGAAGCGATACATCAGAAAATATGATCCGGCCGTTACCGTCATTTCTGCCATGTCCGAAATTTATGCCATCTACAAAAAGTTCAGCATCCATAAGATTGGTATAGACCTTTATATCAATCCTCTCTTTTGCCCTGTTCACAAATCTCCCGGAACATATATGGATAAACTTTTCCTGAGACCACTTCGCCTTATAGTAGTAGAAAGCATCCTTTCTGATATTTCTGTCGTAGCTCACAAGCCCCTTGGCATTGATATTTTCCTGCCCGCCTTCTTTTCTGAGTCCGCTGTGGAAGTCAAACATATTCCAGACGTAACTTCCGTACAGGTAATCCCGGCTCTCGAAAATAGGATAAACGGTCTCATGATAGAGCGCCTGATACTCCTCTGAGTAATCTCTGACCATCGGCACCTCGCTGTGCAGCCTGATGTTTGCATCAACACCATACTCACTTACACCGAGAGGCATTTCCGGCCGCTCACTATGGAATCTGTCGAGATAGTCCCGATAATCCTGCATTTCCCCATAGTACCATCCGAAGTAAATATTATAGCCGATCATATCTGTGACGGAATTAAGCTTACTTCTGAACTTTACTGTATAAAGATTTGCAGCCGTAACAAGTCTTGACGGATCCAGTTCATGGGAAAGCTGCTTCATTTTTTCCAGCTCCTCATGCATAAACTCCGCATCCCTGAACATTCCGATTTCGTTTTGGATTCCCCAGCAGTATATGGAGGGATGATGAATGTTCTGAAGTATCAGTTCCCTGAGCTGCTCCTCTGCATCAGCTTTCAGTTCCTCATTGTCTGTCATCTTGAGCATCGGAATCTCAGCCCATACGAGATAACCCTTTTTATCCGCCAGTTCATAGGTATACTGAGGATGCTGATAATGTGACAGTCTTACGGAGTTTGCGCCTATTTCGTCTATAAGCTCGAAATCCTTCTGTATATTCTCCCGGCTTACAGCATTAAAACAACCTTTAAAATCCTGATGCTTTGCGACACCATTTATCTTTATATGCTCACCGTTCAGGAACAATCCCCTGTCCGCAGTCATATTAATATCTCTGAATCCGGTCTCAAGCTCCACCTCATCTATCGTTTCTCCCTCACGCACAAGCTTCAGCTTTACCTTGTATAGATTTGGTGCAGCTTTTCCGTTCCAGAGAACCACCTCAGGTACACGACAAATCATAGTTTTTGTAATGGCAGCCGTACCTTTTTTTTCAGAAACATCTTTTTCGGAAACAAGCTCTTCAAAATCCGTATTTACTTTAACAGATACCACTGTCTCACAAGACATTTTTGCTTTATCATAATGGATTCCGGATATATCAGTTTTTTCATATTGTTCTTCAGAAATCAATGCATCTGTCAATCTCCCCAGGGGATCTGTGATTTCTGCCTTAATCTCCACACCCGGCTCCATATGTGCATGGATTTCAGCCCTCAAAACGCCTGTATTTCCATCGATGCCGGTCCTTAATATCACACCACTTGTGCCATAATAGGTCGGATCAAAAAAACTTTCATGTTCTGTCACCAGAAGATTAACACCCCTGTATAGTCCTCCGAACACAGTAAAGTCTCCTGTAAGAGGTGAGATACCCTCGTCATGAACATTAGTCAGAAATATCTTTAAATCTACTTCTCTATGACTGAGCAGCTCCTCAGGTATCTCACAGCGAAATGCTCCATAAGCACCTCTGTGCTCTCCTATCTTACGGTCATCTGCCAGAACAACTGCATGCTGATCTGCCCCGGGAATGTCCACAAAAACATGTTTCCAGTCAGGATCAGGCTGTATAGTCTTTTGATAAAGCACAAGTCCCCTGTAAGGGTCATCATCCCTGTACCATGTGTGAGGAAGCGCCACCGTTACAAAGCTTTCTGTTCCGTTGATGTCTGCTAATGCTTCGTTCTCTCTTTTCCCGATACCAGCATTTTTACCTGAGTCACTTACCTCTGAATCGTTCATGTCAGCACTATCAGCCGAAACGGCATCTCTGTCAGTACCTTTAAGTGAAGCCCCTGTCAAACCAGCTAAATCCCTGATGTTTCCATCAGGGATCTTCTTGAACTGCCAGCCTTCATTAATATTTATCTTATGCATTCTCTTTCCTCATTTCATCAATTCTGGCTTCTACCGCTCTCATCTTTTCCGGTGTCAGATCGTAATATCTCATGGCAATGACATTAAACACAGCACCTAAAAGCTCGAGTCCATAGTAGAAAACGATAGCGATCAGCAGAAGGCTGCGGCTATATGGTGTATTAAGATCAGGAAATGCTTCCTTAAATCCAATTATCGCAAAACCGATACCTACAAATGTCGGACCGAAGGATGAGATCAATTTATCCATAAATGAGAAAACAGTTCCCACCATGCCCGGTATATACTTTCCTGTTCTTGATGCCTCGTAATCATTAACATCCGCTATCATCGGAGGAATGATAGAGCTTGTGATCATCTGAAATCCTCCGCCTATTACTGTTACGAGGAAAAGTGCCACAGTAAATGCTGTGAAGCCGCTGAATGCTTCGCCATAGCCATTGACAAATCCCGGAAGACTGAGGGTTTTCGGATCCATAACCATCCATATAAGTATGGCGATCGAATCGAAAAAGATTACGCCCCAGGAACCTATCTGCATGGCTTTCTTGAGACCAAGCTTTGAGCCGATTGCACCTATACCAAGTGCCATCATCAGAAGTCCTACGATGGTTGTGTAGAGGGTCCAGCCTCCTGACAGCTCATAGTTACCGACTACGATACCGTAAAGTACAAGCAATATGGCACTTGTCTTACAGGTGTTGGAGAACTGATCTGTGGCTCTTGCAACGATAAGCATCTGAAGTGGTTTGTTGTTTTTGAGAACATCAAAATAATCTGAAAACCTGATATTTTTCTTTCCGGAAGAATTGGTCTCAGAAAAAGCAGGTACATCCTTTGGTGCGATGGAAATATACGCAGCAACGATTCCTATTGTGGCGATGATTGCAACTATCAGCCAGTACTCATGAAAAAGCTCAGCACTCTTCATGGAGCCGTACTTTACTGCAAGTCCTGCAACTACCATCTGCATCACAGCTCTCATGACACGAACAAGAACTGTCCCAACGATGGAAAGTATAGGTCTCTGTGCCGGGTCATTGGTGAGGCAGATATTACCAACATGGTTTGAGATGTTTAAGAATGTGTATCCTATATAGTAAATCGCTGTAAAAAATATAAAGAAAGCCGGTCTCAATGCTCCCTCCGGAAGTCTGTCAGTTACATTGAACATAAGAAAGCTGTTGATGAAAAGGAGCAGACCTCCCATAGTGAGGCAGAGTCTTGTCTTTCCGAAGTTTTCCTTTTCTTTGAATCTGTCTACAAAAAATCCTACGATAGGGTCGGTAACTCCGTCCCAAAGTCTTGTTATGGTCGAAAAACTTGATGCAAGTATAACTGCCATACCCACATATCCATTGAGATAAAATGACATGATCATAGTAAGACCCATGTACAGATTGACCGCCATATTGGCTCCGGAAAATCCAATGATTCTCCATACAGGAACGTTGTGAATGCCATTTTCCTTTATATATTTTTGGTACTTGTCCTGTGACATAGTCTCTCCAGCCCCTTCCTTCATACCAATCTCCGATTCTTTCCGCATTGCCGCTTCCATAGACCCTCCTGAATTTACTGAATGATGATGAGGTCTACAGTGATGGGAGGAAAAAATGAACCAACTTTATTCCTGCTTATGATTATTGATTATTTTCCCACTCTATCTCTGTATATTGCTCACTTCTTTATCATTTGAAGTTCAACATTTTTAATGTTGGCATCATAATACCATCAGTCGTATAATGAATATAGAACTATAGTCCTTACTTTAGAACGATATTACTTTTTATGAAAAATATGACAAATAATTCACATACAATTAAAACAACTTCATCAGCAATAGCTTTATCTGAGGCATCTTCAACTGAGATAACTTCACCCCAAACTGCTTCTATGGAAACGTGTATGGAGCTCATACAAAAACTTTTTCAGGTCAGATTCTATACTATTAATGATTTCTCTGAGGCAGAAGCATTCAGCTGCGAAAATTTGCTTAGTGACTTACAGCTTATTCTATCACCGGACGCACTCATGACGATGCGTTCCGGTGCGGAATCTCATACCCTTTATCTTCTGACGGATCTTTTTCAGATTTCAATCATAGTCTTTATGCTGGAAGACAACTTCATGCTTTTCGGACCTTTCACATCACTTATCCATACAAAGAAACATGCGGTACATATCATAAATACACATGGGATCAAGAACCTGCAGACTGAAGATTATCTCAGATATCGTGAGCATTTTCCTAACATAAGTAAGGAACGGGCTGAACACATAGTGAGATGTTTTCTGGACACCGTATACGGACATGAAGAAAACTACACTCTGAGGGATCCGGAGACATTTGCCATGGAAAAGGTATACGAAAATCGTGCGCAAGAACAAAAGACCGGGATCGATCTTCTGCAGCTTCGATATGCCAATGAAAAAGAGTTTATCAGAAGTGTGGAAAATGGTGACAGCAGCTCTGCTCTCAGATATCTCGACAGGATGCAGAGCGATGTAAGATACATGAAGGAACTCGGTTCTACCATCGAAAATGAGCGCATAGGCTGCGCCATCACCAGAACCACTCTCAGAATAACCGCCATGAAGACAGGCCTCCCGGCTTATATCATCGATAAAATATCAGGGCAAAACACAAGAGAAGTTTTCCGGGAACGGCACCTGGAGAAAATACTTGCGAGCAAAGAAAAAATGGTCGTGAATTTCTGCAATGCGATAAAGGAGCACCATTCTGAGGCTCACAGTGCTGTGGTTACAAATGCCATTTTCTTCCTGAACAGTAATTTCAAAGAAGACCTGAGTATAAATGACCTCACCCGGGAACTCGCTGTATCCAAAAGTCATTTCATGTCTGTTTTCAAGGAAGAAACCGGTACAAGTCCCATGAACTATCTCCGGTCCATCAGGATCAAAAAAGCCTGCACCCTTCTTTCGGGTACAGGCAAAAATATCATGGAGATAAGTGAAGATGTTGGTATCCCGGACAGCAATTACTTTGTGAAACTGTTCCGGAAAGAAACCGGTATGACACCTACCGAATACAGAAAAAGCAATCGGTTGTGAAATAACAAATCTGCAGACGGTTTAGTATTCTTGTAACAGTTCAGCCTGGATGAACTGTTACCTCGCGAAACGATTCTATATCAAATACACTAAAAAGCATGCCGGAGTTTACCCATATAAAGGATATTCTCTAGCATGCTTTTATTTCAACATTACCCTATTTCATCATCTGTCACAGTAATGATCTCATCTTTCATCACTTCTGTGAAAACAGCCACTCCATAACGGCTACGCAATTATAGGCATAGTCGAAGGATGCCATATGATATCCGGCGCCACCCATAGGGCTGTTGCCACCCTGCTGCCCTGCTGATTCGGATGTCTCCTGACCATCAGCTGATGTCTGTTCACTCATTGAAGGCTGATTGTCGTCAGGGGCCTGTCCATTCATTGGCGGCTGATTACCTTCGGAGTTCTGTCCACCCATCGGTGGCTGATTACCTTCGGAGTTCTGTCCACCCATCGGTGGCTGATTGCCGTCAGGGGCCTGTCCATTCATCGACGGCTGATTGCCTTCCGGAGCCTGTCCTTCCGTTGACTGCTGATCCTCTGATTGAGCCTGACTACCGGACTTTTCCTGTCCGCCATCATGTTTACGACCGCCAAATCCGCCTTCCGGTTTCTGACCATTACCTGCGCCGCCTGCTGCTCCCATCGTAAAGCTGCCGGCATCGATTGTACCTGTCTTCCAGGAAATGAAATACTGGTTTTCGTCTGCACTAAACAGATCATTTGCCGCAGAACTGAGTTCATCCACAGACCATGTGCCATCCCACTGTACATAATCATAGGAAACATTGTCTGCATCGAACATTTCCATCACTTCCTGCGCTCCGCTCCAGGCACTTGTATCATCCTCTGCAGCAAAGTAGACAAATGTCTGATCTTCAAGTCCTGAAAGAGCATTTACATCCCACTGTCCATCTACAAACATACATGCTGCGTAAAGATCCGGATATTCTGATGCCAGAATCAATGTAGTCATGCATCCCATTGACTGACCGGTGCCGTAGATTCTGTCAGAGTCAACTGCGTACTCATCGCACATATAGTCAATGTAACGTTTTGTAAGTTCAACATATTCTGTAGTGGTGTATCCATCGTGATCATCAAGAATCGTCTCCGGATATGTAGGAACAGCAACTATCGTAGGATTTACACTCTGCCATTCATCTGTAGCCCAGACAAGACCGCCTCGTCCCTGTGTAAGTGAATAAGTAGGATCGTCACCTGCGCAGGTTGAGTCACCTATGAAAACCACCATAGGATATGAAGCAGCTTCATCATATCCTTCAGGAAGATACAGATTATATGTTATGGAAAGCCCGGTTTCCTCATCTGTAAATGTCTTCTGCTCGAACTTACCTGCGTAAGTCGATACCAGACTCTCCTCATCTTCAGCGAGGGTGTTCGCTACTGCGCCAAGTCCTGCTGCTGTGATATCACTCTTTTCAGCATCAGCCTGTGATTCCTTCGCTGCAACTGATGTTTCTTCTTTCTTATCTGTTTCCTGATCCTCTGTATTCTTATCTTCTGCTGCCTGGGTGGAAGGCGCTTTGTCAACAGTGGTCTGGTTTCCACAAGCTGCCAAAGTGCAGATCATGGATGAAGCAAGTAACAGTGCTAAAGGTTTTTTGAACATTTCATTTCTCCTCATATCTTATATTGTATTCTGCTGATCACACAGCAGTTTTCGTTTTCTGTGATGCACATGTTACAACATTTTCCTTAAACGAAACTTAAAACCTATGCGGGTGTATCAGGTATTTTTAATTCTCTGACTTGTCCTCAAAAAAATAGAGCCTCGACCACATGATGCAAAATTCATGTCGTCCAAGGCTCTTGTCTTATTTATACTGCTGCAAATCCCTTTTCAAGGTCTGCAATTATATCATCGATATGCTCGGTTCCGATTGAGAGTCTGATAGTGCTCTGGGTGATTCCCTGATCCTGAAGCTCTGCGTCAGAAAGCTGAGAATGTGTTGTTGTAGCCGGATGGATGACCAGACTCTTTACGTCGGCGACATTGGCAAGAAGTGAAAAGATCTCAAGGTTATCGATGAACTTCCACGCTTCCTCTTTGCCACCCTTAATCTCAAAAGTAAAGATCGAAGCGCCGCCATGAGGGAAATACTTCTCATAAAGTGCATGATCCGGATGGTCAGGAAGTGATGGATGATTAACCTTTGCAACCTTTGGATGATTACTCAGGAACTCAACGACCTTCCTGGTGTTCTCTGAGTGTCTGTCAAGTCTCAGTGACAGAGTCTCTGTTCCCTGCAGAAGGAGGAAAGCATTGAATGGAGAAATCGTTGCGCCCGTGTCTCTCAACAGGATGGCTCTCACATAGGTTACAAATGCTGCCGGTACTACTGCATCATAGAAAGATACTCCATGGTAGCTTGGGTTTGGAGCGGCGATATTCGGATACTTTCCGCTTGCCTTCCAGTCAAACTTTCCGGACTCTACGATGACTCCCCCAAGAGTCGTTCCGTGACCACCGATGAACTTTGTGGCAGAATGAACAACTATGTCAGCACCATGCTCGATAGGTCTGATGAGATACGGCGTTCCGAAGGTGTTATCGATAACCAGCGGAAGTCCGTGCTTATGAGCGATCTCTGCGATAGCATCTATATCCGGGATATCACTGTTTGGATTGCCGAGAGTCTCCAGATAGATGGCTCTGGTGTTGTCACGTATAGCTCCTTCCACTTCGTTTAAGTCATGAGCATTAACAAAAGTAGTAGTGATTCCGTACTGTGGTAATGTATGCTCCAAGAGGTTATAGCTTCCACCGTAGATAGTCTTCTGCGCTACGATATGTCCACCGTTTGCGGCGAGCGCCTGAATTGTGTAACTGATAGCCGCTGCACCGGAAGCCACTGCAAGAGCTGCACTTCCGCCCTCAAGAGCAGCTATCCTCTTTTCAAATACATCCTGGGTGGAGTTTGTGAGCCTGCCATAGATATTACCGGCATCCGCAAGTCCGAATCTGTCTGCCGCATGCTGGCTGTTTCTGAACACATAGGATGTTGTCTGGTAAATAGGTACCGCTCTTGAATCTGTTGCCGGATCCGGCTGCTCCTGTCCTACGTGTAACTGAAGTGTCTCAAATCTGTACTTGCTCATAACTATGTCCTCCCTTTTCGGCTTATTCATTACTATGTCTGTTTGTATTTCATGTAATGTTTCGTTTTATTTATTTTTGATAAACCGATAATAGTCCAAAAAAGGCAGTTATACATAATCTTTAATTTTTATGGTTATTTATAGGCTGTATCTATATAATTGAGTTATAAGCTAAAAACTACCTGCCCGCTTTCGCGTTGGCCTTCATATGTCCGATGACGCAAGCGCCTCGGCCGCATGAAGCCCTTATTGCAAAAAAGCAGACCCTCATTTCGAGGATCTGCATCTTTTTTTATTTCAGCTTCATCATATTTTTTCGTGACATATGTATCAGGCAGCCGAAACAGAGAATGATCTGTAAAACTGTTGAACAGGGTGTAGCCAGACCTATATGGAAAAGCGAACCGGGCATCAGCCTGCTCATCAGGAAAGAAACCGGTATTCTGACTAAAAATGCGCCCATGATACCCTGTGCCATTACGAAGGTCGTAAATCCCATTCCGTTGTAGAAACCTATAAAGCAGAACAGGAAACATGTGAAAAGACAATCTACGCCATATGCCTTTATATACTCTGCTCCTGCAAGTATTACATCTTTATCTGAAGAGAATACTCCTGAAAGCAGATCTCCGTGGAAGAAACCCATATAGAACATTGCGGCACCAAATATAAATGAAATTCCAACTGCTGCACGGAATCCCCTGAATGCTCTGTCCATTTTACCGGCCCCTCTGTTCTGCGCAACGAAAGCTGACATGGACTGCATAAATGACATAGGCACAAGCATTATAAATACGCAGACCTTCTCAGCCACACCTATTCCGGCTGAAGCAATCAGACCTATTGAATTCACTATAGCAAGTATCACAAGAAAAGACATGCCAACCAGCAGATCCTGAACCGCAATAGGTATTCCCAGTACAAGAATTCTTTTTATTATACGCATATCCCATCTGATCATCTTCTTTTCCAGCTTGAAAGGAAGAGTCTTATGCGATATGAGAACAAATGAGATAATCACACTTATAAGCTGTGCTCCAACGGTTGCAAGAGCCGCACCTTTTGTTCCCAAATGTAAAACTGCAACAAACAGAAGGTCTCCTAATATGTTGCAGATACAAGCGATCAAAACAGTGATGAGAGGAGTTTGAGAATCACCCATGCCTCTGAAAACACCACCTATCATATTATAGGCCATAATGACTATTATGCCGCCTCCGCAGATGCGGATATAGGTGGTTGTAAGTTTAAAAGCTTCCTGAGGAGCGTGCATGACCATGGCAAGTTCAGGAGCAATAACCGGTATAAGTACCGTTAGAAAACAGCCTATAGCTGCAAACAGGGCTAATCCGCTTCCGACAATTTTACCGCCTTCATCAGCTCGTTTTTCTCCAATTTTCTGTCCAAGAAAAATGGTCATCCCCATACACAGACTGCTGATTATATTTGTCAGGGTAGCCATGATCTGGGAACCTGTTGAAACAGCAGATACATCAGCCGATTCAGCAAACTTACCTACCACCAAAAGATCCACTGCACCGTACATCGCCTGCAGAAACAATGCTAAAAGAACCGGTCCCGCAAACTTAAGGAGCGGTAAAACTATAGCACCCGTTGTAAAATCAATTCTTTTTTCCATTGAATTTTCCTCCTTCGTAAATACTGACTGCGAAATCAAGCAGGAAGGGCGTCTCGGCCGCATGAAGGCCTTATCGC
>SVDD01000012.1:46577-106957 GCA_015057945.1 Lachnospiraceae bacterium
GCGTCTCGGCCGCATGAAGGCCTTATCGCGAAAAAAAAAGAGCCGGACAAGAATCCGGTATTTCAACCGAACATCTTATCCAGCTCGTTATTTCCAAAAGAATAACTCACCCTCCGATGATTGGATATTCTAACATAATGAATATCCATGTCAACAGTGAATTGATTTATTATACATGTCTTCTCGAATCCAGCATGCCCATGATAGATCCGGCAATCTCATCAATCTCTCTTAATTCCTCATCAGTGAAAGAAGTGTTCTCTACTGCACTGATGTTCTCTACGATCTGCTCCGGCTTCGATGCTCCGATTAGAACAGATGTGATCTCCTGATCCTTCAGATCCCAGGCAAGTGCCATCTGGGGCAGTGTCTGACCCCTTAACTTCGCAATATCCGAAAGCTTCTTTATAGCCTGAAGCTTTTCTTTGGTGATATCTTCCGTATGGAGGAACCTTCCATCCCTTGCAATTCTGGAATCCTCCGGAATACCGTTAAGATACTTCTCGGAAAGCATTCCCTGTGCAAGAGGTGAAAAACATATGATTCCCATTCCTGACTCAGCTGCATACTTCTTGAGACCGTTTTCTTCTATAGTCCTGTCCAGAATTGAATATCTGTTCTGATTGATGATCAAAGGCAAATGAATCTCTTTCGCAATCTTCATGGCGTCCGCAGCACGTTCTCCGTTGTAGTTTGATATTCCTACATAAAGAGCTTTACCTGAACGTACTATCTGATCCAGCGCCATGATAGTCTCTTCTACAGGTGTCTCGGGATCCATACGATGATGATAGAAAATGTCTACATAATCAATCCCCATTCTCATAAGTGACTGGTCAAGAGATGCGATGAGGTACTTTCTTGAACCCCAGTCACCGTAAGGGCCATCCCACATGGTATATCCGGCCTTCGTGGAAATGATCAGTTCATCTCTGTAAGCTCTCATATTCTTTGCAAAAATATGACCGAAATTTTCTTCAGCGGTGCCGTTTAAAGGGCCATAATTATTTGCCAGATCGAAATGAGTGATGCCATGGTCAAAGGCAGTGAAAAGCAGTTTTTTCATATTATCCACGTCGTCTTTGGAACCAAAATTGTGCCATAATCCCAAGGATACCTTGGGAAGCTTAAGTCCTGATCTGCCAACACGCTTATAGAACTCAGCCATATTATCATATCTTCCTTCTGCAGCCTTATATTCGTCTGTGATATACATTACTGTTGTCTCCTTATTTTATGATATAAGTGTCATAAGTCTTCCTCCACTTGTGCTTGCACAAAAGTGGAGGATAGACTTCATGACACGCCCCACATGGAGCACGAAAGGACGATTTATCGGCCTGAGAGTGCGGAATGTGGGAGGAACGCGAGAGCGCATAGCGCGAAGCGGTCCGATATCGACTTTTGCCACTCACATCTTTTAATGTGCGGGTAAATAAACCTCAGATCTCCGATGCTGAATGAACCAGCCTGGCATCAACCGATGCGGCTCCCGGAACATATTCGCTGAGCTTCTCAGCAGTCTTTCCGATTCCGCTTCCTCCGGAAGTGGCAAAAGCATGTATAGTCTTTCCACTCCAGTTGTAGCCCTTGCAGAAAGAATAAACTACTCTTGGTGCTGCTCCGTACCAGATAGGAAATCCAATATAAACGGTATCATACTGATCAAAATTCCCGATTTTTCCCTGAACAGGAACATCCTTTTTTCCAAACTGTTCTTTATTGCATCGTGCCAGAGGATTCATCCATCTGATATCCTGATATGAATACGGTACCTCAGGAACGATTTCGAATACATCTGCTCCGATTTTTTCGGCATACTCCTTTGCAACTTTTGCGGTTGTACCCTCAGCACTGAAAAATGTGACCAATGTGCTCATTATATTACCCCTTTCCTTTAAACGTAGTTTCTTTTGGTTACTGCCGTTTAAACCTCATAATATGATGTGAGTGTCAAAAGTATTTGCCACTCACTTATTAGCGCTAACGCACACATTCGTGTGCAATGTGCAGGAATCCTTACGGATTCCTTTGAAGCGCTCAAAGCCGCGTGGCTCCTTCGATTAAAAATCGAAGGCAGTTGTGCTGCTGAACACTCATAACTCACGTCCTTTTGCTGTGCAAAACGACTACGTTATTCGTGTTCGGGCGGGTCATAAAGTCTCAAATCAACGTGCAAGCACGTGATTTGGTACTTTTGACCCTTACATCATAATATTATCTTTTTCCAGTCAACTATATCACAACGATTGATTTATAGCAATTATGTTGCGTGCAATTTCCCTTCAGGGAATCCTTGCCTTGCGACGGAGGCTATAAGGAATTTCTGATATAATCAGTGGTCCCTAAGAAAAATCTGATCAATCACTCTTTCCTTCCACTTTTTTGTTCTATCCAAGAGCAACATCCAGAGCCATCATCAGGGTAAAGCCCGCTGAAAACATGATGACACCAACATTGGAATGTTCACCTTCCGACATCTCGGGAATCAGTTCCTCCACCACAACATACATCATGGCACCCGCAGCAAAACTGAGAAGATAAGGCATGGCGGGAATGAAAAAACCTGCTGCAAGAATGGTGAGCAGCGCCCCCACAGGTTCAACCGCACCGGACAGAACTCCGTCCGAAAAAGCCTTCCACTTATTTTTCTCTTCCGTATAGAGGGGCATGGAAACGATGGCACCCTCGGGGAAATTCTGAATGGCGATACCAAGAGCCAGAGCCAGAGCTCCTCCGGCGGTAATATTGGTATTACCCGATATAAAACCCGCATACACCACACCCACGGCCATTCCTTCAGGAATATTGTGAAGCGTGACCGCCAGTACCATCATGGTGGTTTTCTTCAGCTTTGCATGAGGACCCTCAGCAGTCTCAGAATGCATATGCAGATGAGGAATGACGTTATCAAGCATTAACAGAAACAGGATTCCTATCCAGAAGCCTATAAACGCCGGCAGAAAGCTGAGCCTTCCCAAATCCTCAGACTGTTCCATGGCAGGAATGATGAGGCTCCAGATGGATGCCGCCACCATGACACCGCTGGCAAAACCGGCAAGTGATTTCTGAACCTTCACTCCAAGCTCTTTCTTCATAAAAAAAACCGAGGCCGCTCCCAAAGCAGTTCCCGCAAAAGGGATCAGCAATCCGGCTAAAACATAAATATTCATATTCACTTTCGCCTTTCCGATATCTCCGGTTTATTTATCATACTTCAAAGCCTTCTTTGAAGCGTCTCATCATTTCGTTTGTAAGACTCAGGTTGTTGGGCTGCAGAACTATATCCTCCCGCTTCACCCACTCAGCATACCTGAGTTCTCCCTCATCCATGATTATTTCAGAATCAGGTTCTGCATCACAGTAGTAACCAACCAGGATATCCTGAGCCATGCCCCAGGGCTGTGACTTATAGTACCTGATGTTCTTTACCTTCACGCCGGTTTCTTCCATCACTTCTCTCTCCACCGTTTCCTCAAAGGTCTCACCTATCTCAGTGAAGCCTGCAACCAGCGCATTGTGGCTGTACCCGGTCCTGTATCTTGTGATCAGTATGGAATCCCCCTTTATGACACCGACTATGACCGCAGGATTGATCCTTGGATAGATAATGTTTCCGCATTTCGGACATCTGAGAGCCCTTTCCTTATCGTCAGGCTCCAGTCTTTCACCGCACTTCCCGCAGAAGACATTATCGGAATACCACTTCCAGAGGTGATATGCCGTAAATACAGCATAAACCTCTTTGCCGGTAAAACGGTCACGGACCTCGCGAATTGAGTAGAAATGATACCCCTCTTTTTCACATGTGACCTCATCAAGTGAAAGGAAGAATCTCTTCTCATCAAGGGAGAAAAGATACACTGTGCGCTCCGGATTGATATCATTTCCCTCAGGAAAAACTATCTCCTCCCCCTTATCTCCGAGACATACCTTTCCTTCACTGTTGAAAACGAAGAGAGTATCCTCTTTTCGCATCTGAAGGTGCATGTACCGGTTATTAAGTTTACTAGGGTAAATATCCTGTATCATAAAAGTCTCACACTCCTTTGTTAAATCTAAATAACAGACTATATTTTATAGTAAATTTCACAGATTTACATCAGCCCGCTTCCGGCTCTGCACTCTTTTCGGCTTCCACCCTCTAAGGGCAGCCCTTCCCTCCGGAGTTACCGGCTTTATCCACTTGCCACGGTAAAGATGAACCTGCATGAGCACATATCTTATGGGCTCGTCCACATAGCAGCAGGCAAATACCAAAAGCGTGGGCAGCCTGAGAATCATGCCTGTCACCCATACAAGAGGAATAAGCATCAGCCACATAAATACTATCTCAAGTATGGTGCCGTAGGACGCATCTCCTGCGGCTCTGAAGGTGTCATTCTGAGTCCAGTTACCCATCCTGATGAATGAGGCAACCGCATAGATGCAAATGAAACCGAAAGCTATCCTGAAGCTCTCTCCCGTCATGCCCATGATCGTAAGTATAGGTGTATGAAGCACCACCAGCGTTGAAACTACTATTCCTATGACAATCTGGCAGAGATAGATCAGCCGCCATGCTCTCTGGTACGCCAGATCAAGGTTACCTGTGCCTACTTCCTTGCCAACAAGTATTGATGCGGCATTGGAAAAGCCCGCAAAGAAACCTATGACCAGACCTTCAAGGGTTCTGAACACCGCAACCGCAGCTATGGCCTCCTCCGGCTGACGCCCGAGAACAACATTGATGGTCATGTTTCCAAGCCCGATAAAAACTTCATTTGCGATTATAGGTGAACACTTTTTAAAATACTCTCCGATAAACTCCCCGGTAAATCTGAAGTGGCTTCTCACAGCGAAAAAGTAGGGATGCCTGTTCCTGAGGGCACAAACCGATATGATGCCAATGCTTACCCCCTGCGCTATCACCGTTGCCAGTGCCGCACCGCGAACTCCCATGGCACTGAATCCGAGATTTCCGAAAATCAGAACCCAGTTCAAAAAAACATTGGTCGCAACCGCCACCAGAGAACCGTAAAGCGGTATACGCACTCTTTCCGTACACCTGAGAAGTACCGCCATAGCCATGGACAGTACCATAAGAGGATACGAAAAACCGGCGATACTCAGATACTCTATACCTATCCTGTGTATGCTTTCCTTATCTGTATACAGGCTCATCACAAGTCCGGGGAAACATACTGCCATGATGCAGAAAATAAAAGCCACAGTCATCATGCAGGAAAGTGTAAGTCCATAGGATCTGTTGATTCCCTCATCATCTTTTGCGCCCCAGTACTGGGACAAAAACAACATTCCTCCGCCTACAAATCCCCAGTAGCAGCTGAACATAAGAGACGAAAACTGTGCACATAGTCCAACTGCGCCGACCTCAGTCTGCCCTAAGGATGCGATCATCATTGTATCGACCATGGAGCCTGTGGTGGTAAGGAGGTTCTGAAGTGCAACAGGCACTGCAATGACTGCCACCCTTTTCAGAAAATCTTTCCAGTCAAATTGATCTGTAATAACATACTTCATGCTGAATTATACTCCGGAATTTAATATATCAATCTTTTAAATATACCCTGAATCTGTTAAGTTCACAACTGCATAACCTCAAGCAACATCGGAACTCCTTTTTTCCCATTTTACATGAACGATAGTTTTGTGATATTACAGACGACGTGGGTATCCCCCTTTGACGAGAAAGCCTGGTGGACGGTCAGACTTTACGATTTAATCGGAGGTCAAATATTCAAATATTCAAATATTCAAATGTTATATGATATGATGTGAGTGTCATAGTGTAGTATAATGTAGAAAGTAAATTTTTATGGAAGGGTGATATAGTTGGAGATTTCAGTTTTTGAAAATGTTCTGAGCATAGTTCTTCCGGAAAGGATGTCTATTGATAACGCGGAAGACTGCACTCGTATAATCGATGATGCTCTCAGGGAACATCCTGGATGTTCTCTCAGATTTGATGCGGAAAAGCTTACATATATAAGCAGCATGGGATTACGGGTTTTACTGCATTCAATCAAAAAAACAGAAGGAAGAATTCCTATAGAAAATGTGTCACATGACGTCTATTCTATCTTTCAGACAACCGGATTTACATCCCTTATGGATGTCAGATTAAAGCCGCGTGATCTGTCGGTGGAAGGCTGCGAATTGATCGGAAGCGGCAGGAGCAGTCATGTTTACAGACTTGATTCGGAGACCATCATCAAATGTTATGAACCGACGATTCCTTTAGACAGGATCCGTCATGAAATGGATCTTGCCAGGAATTCCTTCATCAAAGGAATTCCTACTGCCATACCTATGGAACTGGTTCGGGTTGGGGATCGATACGGTGCTGTATTTGAGCTTATAGATGCTGATACTGTAGGGCATCATGTTTCGGAGCATCCTGAAGATTTTGAAAAGATAGCAGTGCAGTTTACCGGACTTTTAAAACAGATACATGAAACCCATATGGACACGGACAGTGGTTTTTCATCCGAGAAGGATACCTGGATGGGCTGGCTTGAAGGAATGAAAGATTACTACACCGAAGATGAGTACGGTTTTATGAAGGACATGCTGGATGAAGTTCCTGAACGTGATACTCTTATACATTGTGATTATCATGAAAATAATGTGCTTTATCAAAACGGGGAACTGATTCTTATAGATATGGCTGATATCGGATACGGGCATCCAATATTTGATCTTGCCGGAATGGCGTGCCGTTCACATCTGAGTTTTATCCCCGGAAGGAAGGCCCATCACGGATTAGTTCCAAATGATATGAAACGTTTTTATGAAACAGAGTTACGTTGCTACTTCGACATAAAAGACGGAGAACGTGAAAGATTTGAAGCCGTCAAAGAACTGTGTGATGCCTTCGGGTATCTGAGAAGTGCTCTTTTCCCCATGAAACACCGGGGGATATCTCAGGAACTTCTGGAGATACATTTGGCTGATGCCCGCAAGTTTCTTCTGAACGATGAACGTGAAACAACAAAAGAAAAGCTTAAAGGACTAAAAGATTTTTTCTGATGAAGCTGTCAGGCTGACTATCATTGTCCCGGACCAACAGAAAGAATTCGGACCCATAGCTTAATCTATATAGAGGATATGAATCATGATCATAACATATGAGGATTTAATCAGTATAAGAGAAAATAATAAGGACAAAAAAATAGTAATGCTTAAAGGCACTTTTGATCTTTTTCACTTGGGACATCTCAATATGATCCGTCGTGCAAAGGCCCTGGGAGATATACTTGTTGTCCTTGTAAAATGTGATGAAGCCATAAAGCTTAAGGGAAAGGACAGACCTATCGAGGATGAGCAACAGCGTGCATCGATAGTCGATGCCATAAAGTATGTGGATTATACATTGATCGCTGACAGGAAGATAGATACCGGCATCCCTGATGTACCTGAGAAGGACAGGATGCAGTATCTGAGATATTATCAGCTGGTTTCGGATTTAAAGCCTGATGTGCTCATTAAACCTTCCAAGAAGCTTCCGGATATCCTCATGAAGCTCTACAACGAGATAGGTACGGAAATTCATGAGGTTGAGGAAACAAAGGGAATTTCCACGACACTTCTTATAAAGAAAATCCGTGAAAGCCAAAGCTGAATGAAGGGAGAGACTCAATGAAAGTAGCAATAGGACAGGATTCGCATCGTTTTGATGATAGTGGTTCAGGCAAGCCTTTAATACTGGGGGGAGTGGTTTTTGAAGGGGAACAGCCCCTTCTTGCCAACAGTGACGGAGACGTGATTCTTCATGCAGTCACAAGGGCCATAACGGGCATAACAACAGTGGATGTACTTGGGCCAAAAACCAAAGAGTTCCTGAAAAACGGAATCACAGACAGCAAAGTGTATCTCAGGGAAGGACTTAAAGATCTGGAGGGAACCATAGTTCATTTGTCGATTTCCATCGAGGGCAAACGTCCGCGTATTACTCCCAGGATTCCTGAAATGCGCAGAAGCCTTGCAGCTATGTTGGGAACTGACGAAAAAAATATAGGTATCACTGCAACAAGCGGAGAAGAATTGACAGAATTCGGTAAAGGAAACGGGATCAATGTTCTGGCGGTAATTACTGTCGATTAAAATGCTGCCGCTAAGGCGTTATCATCAGCGTCTTGAAAGCTGTTACACATATACAAAAAGCTGATATCATGCTCCTTTAGCAGCCTTTTCCGCCTCTTATTCCGCCTTTCCGGCAGCTCTTTTCCAGATTTTTTATATCTTCAGAATGATGTAATCATCAGCAGTTATAATATCGATTAATTTTTTCTTCTCCTTTGCATTTCACAAAATAATTTCAACTAATGTTATAACAGATTATGTGTGCATATTGCCTATTTTGGAAATTATTTTCGTCATTTTATTGACAATTTTTGCACTTATTGAGTATCATTATAACAGTATTATTGATAATCTTTTAACATTGTTTCGTGAATTAGCCCGACGGGGTTATAAAAAATACACAAAGAAGGAGTAATTATTTATGAAGGGTTTTGCAATGCTCAAGATCGGCGAAGTAGGCTGGATCGAGAAGGATCGTCCGGTATGCGGACCAATGGATGCTATCTGTAAGCCACTTGCTATCGCTATCTGTACTTCAGACGTACACACAGTCTGGGAAGGCGCAGTTGGTGATCGTCATAACATGATCCTCGGACATGAGGGATGTGCTGAAGTCGTAGAAGTCGGTTCCATGGTTAAGGATTTCAAGCCGGGCGACAAGGTTCTCGTTCCTGCTATCACACCTGACTGGAATTCACTTGAGGCACAGGGCGGCTACTCAATGCATTCAAACGGAATGCTCGCAGGCTGGAAGTTCTCAAACTTCAAGGATGGTCTTGATTCCGAGTTTTTCCATGTTAATGATGCTGACGGAAACCTTGCACATATGCCGGAGGGAATGAGCCTCGAGGATGCATGTATGCTTTCAGACATGGTTCCTACAGGTTTCCATGGTGTAGAGCTCGCAGATGTTCAGTTCGGTGATACAGTTCTGGTAATAGGTATCGGACCTGTTGGTCTTATGTCAGTAGCAGGTACACATATGCGTGGAGCTTCCCGCATTATCGCAGTAGGAACACGTCCTAAGTGCGTAGATGCAGCTAAGTTCTATGGTGCTGACGAGTTCATCAGCTACAAGGACGGAACCATCGAAGATCAGGTTATGAAGCTTACAAACGGTAAGGGTGTTGACCGCGTAGTTATCGCAGGCGGAAGCGTTAAGACCTTTGAATCAGCCGTTAAGTCCCTTAAACCGGGTGGAAAGATCGGTAATGTAAACTACCTCGGAAGCGGTGATTTCATCACTATCCCACGTGTAGAATGGGGCGTAGGTATGGGTCACAAGCAGATCAACGGCGGTCTCATGCCGGGCGGACGTCTTCGCATGGAAAAGCTTGGTGCTCTCGTATCATCAGGCAAGCTCGATGTAAGCAAGCTTTCTACTCATGTATTCCATGGCTGGGAGCACATTCCTGAGGCACTTCAGCTCATGAAGGACAAGCCTGCTGATCTCATCAAGCCTGTTGTTATCCTTGACAACAACCCATAATTATCACAGCATATTAATTAATCCAACTTATACACATAAAGCTTATCGGAGCGGTCTTTGACCGCTCCCTTCTGTTAAGGATTCTATTATGAAGATTCTCATCGTATCCGGTTTTTTAGGTGCCGGTAAAACCACTTTCATTAAAGAACTTATACGCCGTACAGGTACCGCTCCGGTTATTCTGGAAAATGAATACGGAAACAACAGTATAGATGCGGGGGAACTTCGCAGTACAGATTCCGGAGATAAAAAGCTGGAGGTTCTGGAATTTATGGAAGGCTGCGTCTGCTGCACCATGAAGGACAGCTTCGTAAATTCGGTATTTACTGTATTTTCCGGTTTGTCTCCGGAGTATCTCATTATAGAACCAACCGGCGTAGGACGACTCAGCAATATCCTCTCCAACTTAAAGCCTCTTCTTCACGATCCGGTAACGCTGCTTAATCCTGTAGTAGTCTTAGCTCCACGCAGCTACACTCAGAACATGATGGAATTCGAGGCACTTTACAAAGATCAGATAGCCTATGCGAAAACTGTGGTCTTTTCAAAGTGTGAAAATGATGATGCAGAAGTTCTGGCAGCAACTGAAGCTGCCATAAGGGAAATAAATCCGGATGCGGAAATCATTTGCAGGCATTATACAAAACAGGATGATGAATGGTGGCGCTCTGTCATGGCTCTTCCTGCAGATAATATAGATATCACTGAAGAATCAGAATCAAAGAGCGATGATTTCTCACAGGTCACAATGAACAATGCCTCTATGGAGAATCCGTACCAGCTCATTCAGCTTTTAGAGGATTGCCTGAGGGGACAGTTTGGACATATCGTCCGCGCCAAGGGCACCATCCCTGTGGGCAGTGAAACTCTACGCTTTGATCTTGCGGATGGTCTCTACTCAATTTCAGATTCACCGGAAACAGCAAATCAGTGTGTATTTATAGGAAAGGATATCGACAGAATCGGACTGGGCATACGAACCGGAAATCTGTTTGACGGACGAAATCTTTCCATGAATAAAAAGATTATCAAACGAAACATGGGATCAAAAATTGCCATGAGGGCATAATACTTATATGTTTTTACATCAACTAAGGGGCTGTCAAATGACAGCCCCTTTCGTGTATATCCCAGGCATTTCAGATAAAAGCCTGTATTTATTACGCCGGTAAGCGAATGCTATGGCATGCCCCACATGGAGCAGGTAAGGACGCTTTTTGCGGTCCGAAAATAACTTTTACTGAGTCAAATCAGCTGTTGCTGTTCCGATAAATGCACTCGGATCCAACTGTGTTCCGTAAATCATGTATGTGAGACCGGCAGCCTTCTTGTCAAACGGAATAACAAGCACTCCGTCCATTACACAATTAACTACGATTGATGTACCATCACTGAATACTACGGTGTATGCCTGATTTTCCTTAACATTTGCGGATACAGGAACCTCTACAGTTTCTGTGATTGCGTCAACAAACATATTGTTGAAATTCACGATACCTGCGCCTATTACGTTCTGTACACCCTGAGTGGGTATTCCGGCTTCAACAAAGATATTGAAGGCCAGTAATGGCTCTATCAGTGTAAGGACATCACTTAAATTCTGAGCAGCATCTAATCCTGCAAAGGTTGTGGCATGAATCTGGAATGCAACAAATTCAGGAGGAAGAGTGGTTCCAATTACGGAACTGTCATTATTGTTTCCTACTGTGAAACCATGATCATCGGAATCTGAGTCGCTGTAATCGCTGCTGTAGCCGCTACTGCTGTAGGTTGGAGTTACAGGTGTGCTATTTTCTATTTTCTTCAGGTTAACACCCACATATACACCGCCGCCTCGAGGAACTTCGAGATAATATTTGCCACCGCTTGAGATAACAGATACATTGGCTGCGCCCTTGGCATTATAGAAACTTTCAATTTCATAATTATCAGGAACTGTTACCTCGAGATAGACCTTCTCACCCTCATGAGCTGTTTCAAAACCGTGGCTCAGAGTAGTTCCCGAAAGTGCAAATTTACCGCCGATAGACGGATCTATAGGATCTACCTTGATGATATAGTTTATGTTCTTTTCAGCTTCCTCGTTTCTCGTGTATGTTGTAGATTTGGAAGAATCCATATTATTTGTATCGTTAGATACAGTCGTCTTTACATCTTCTACCAGGTTACCATCTTTATTGGATTCAATCTTCCATACGGTGATGTTCAGGTTTTCGGTTGATGACTGTGACTTGGTAATACCGCTATTAGTCTTTTTTTCTACCTCCTTAAGTACTACAGCATGATCTCCGCCGGAAATAGTACCTTCAACCAAAAGATCAATGGTACTATCATCAGAGGTCTTTTGTATAGTAACCGCATCACCGGTGGCAGTTATGTCTTTTGCAACTGTAACAGTGATTGTTGCTTTAGATTCAGATCCTTCTCCATCGCTGAGATGTGCAGCAACACCGCCGTCGCCTTTCTGTATTACGTTTCCACCAACAAGTACATCTACATCTCCATGTCCCATTGCGTTGATAGCCCGATTTCCACTTACATTTACATCATTACCAATTTTTACAGTTACAGATGAATTGTCTTGTTGAGCATAAGCTCCGATACCAGTACCATATTTGCCATCGGATGCAACAGTAAAGTCTTTTCCTATCTCTATGTTAACTGTGCCTTTGCCACCTGCAGATGCCTCAATACCAGTGGCAAATTTACCGCCGGTTACAGAAACATTACCACCGACAGTTACATTTACGGATTGATTTGAATCATCCATGGAATCTGCATAAGCAGTCATTCCGGTTGCTGATTGGCCGGAAACAGTCAGATCTTTTTCGATATTAACGTTGGTTGCTGATCCATTATCAGAGGAACGAGCAGTAATACCGGTAGCACTGCCGGATTCTGAACTTGCTGATACATTCTCTTTGGCGGTTACTTCTGTAGAACCACCTCCATAGGAAGAAGCTTCAATACCGGTTGCACTGCTGGATCCTGAACTTGCTGATATCTCCTCAGTGACAGTTACTGATGTTGAGGAATTGGAATTGTTGTCAGAAGATGAACTGTCTTGCTTTCCTGTAGAGCTAGCTGAAACGCCGGTAGCTTCTACCTCTTTATTAGTAGCTGTTGCCGTTCCTTCAACAGTAACATTAGCACTGTAACCTTCATAGCTTCTTACACTAACTGCAGGATCAGAAGAATCTGATGTGGCATCTCTATCGTAGGTTTCAGTAACATCCTTTCCTTCTTTTGGAGCTGATTCATTAACCGTCTTTGATTGGGACTGTTGATCATTTCCATTGTTACTGTCCGAACCAACAACGTTATTGTCCAAAACAGCAGTGCCAATACTACCACCATCCGCCGCCATGGCTATCATCCCTGAATTCATGCTCATGGACGCGGCAAGTATCACTGCCAACAGCTTCTTTGATACACATAAGTTCCTTCTTTTCAAATTTAACCTCCTTATTGTGTTCCATCACTTGATATGTCACGGTCTATTTGCGTCATAAGACGTCTAGTATTATAAATCGGCTTATATATATGCAAATATATTATTCAGAGTCCATGTTTTAGAGATTTTTCAGATTCATAAATCCGTCTTTACATCATCAGAAAACGGAACATCCTAAGGAGAAATTTAAAATGCCCCGGATATGTATCTTTTCGAAACATATCCGGGGCACTTAGTTTTGTTATTAAGGTGATGATTTCAAAGTGTTTTCATCAGCATATCACTCATCAAATCCTACGAACCATGTGATAACAAATCCGAGGACTGTAGCCATGACTGCTGCTGCACATGCGAATACGAAGTTCTGCATGGTACCGCCGAGGAAGATAGGAAGTGTAAGGAATGAGCAGGATGCTGTTGCATAAGCACGAACATCAAACATACCTACGAAGATTCCTGTGATGGCTGCTGCAGCGATTGCAGAGATAAGAGGCTTTCTGAGGCGGATGAGACATCCGTAAAGTGCAGGCTCAGTTACTGAAAGAAGTGCTGTAACACCTGTTGAGATACCTGTCTGCTTATTCTCTGCCTTCCTTGCCTTAACACCTACTGCAAGAGCTGCACCTGCGATAGCGAGGTTAGCTGCAAGAGCCTTTGTAAAGAGAAGTGATGAACCATAGGTTGTGATCTCGTTTACGATAAGCGGAGTGATGATAGTGTGCATACCAACCATTACAAGAAGCGGGTGTAATGCAGAAAGAACCGCCATACTGATTCCTCCGAAGCTTGTAAGCCATACGCAGAAGTTTGCGAGTGCTGTACCGATGATGGTTCCGATAGGTCCAAGGATAAGAAGTGTAAGTACGAACATCACAAGACCGAGGATAAACGGCCTGAGAATTGACTTAACAGCATCAGGAAGAACCTTCATGATCTTTCTGTCAAGGACTGCCATGACAGGAACCATGAGAAGTGCAGGCACGATATTTGAAGTATAGCTTACCTTTGTAAGAGCGATACCGAACAGGTCAAGCTCCTCAACGCCTGAAATAGTGCCGGAGCAAAGTGCCAGCATCACAAATGCCGCTACATATTCATTGGTCTTGAGACGGCGTGCACCTGCGAAAGCCACCATAACCGGAAGATAGCTGTAAGCTGCCTGGGCCAGTGCATTGATCAGAATATATGTGTTTGTTTCAGTAGCTGCCGGATTCATGAACTTCACGATGGAAAGAAGTGCCGAGATAAGACCTGAACCGATAAGTACCGGAAGTGTAGGTGTGATACAGCCTGAGATAAATGCAAATATCTTACTTACCGTATTCTCCTTTGTATCTCCGTCAAGATTTTCATTAACTGGTGCCTCAGCTCCTGTTGATGGAAGCAGTGGAAGCATCTCATTGTAAAGCTGCTCTACAGAAGGTCCGATAACGATCTGATACTGACCTGCCTGGTCTACGATACCCTTTACTCCGTCGATTGCCTTCAGTTCCTCTTCATTAGCCTTCTTTTTATCTGCAAGCACAAGTCTTAATCTGGTCATGCAGTGTGTATGGGTCTTAATGTTCTCAGCGCCGCCGACTGCCGCGATGATGGCAGGCGCCATGGTTTTAAAATCAAGTTCTTTCTTCATTGTATTATCTCCTTAATCCGAAACTATATCCCTTCGGAAAATGCAATGGTGCGTGACGGATCACTCGATAGATATCACATCCCTTGCATTTTCCTACGAGCTTTTCTATTTATTTACATCTCTTCGCCGTTTGTAGCGATGACCTTCTTGTACCAGTAGAAACTGTCCTTACGGGAACGTGCCAATGTTCCTTTTCCGTAATCGTCCTGATCAACATAGATGAACCCGTAACGCTTGCTCATCTGGTTTCCGGAAGCACTGATGATATCTATAGGGCCCCAGCTGGTGTAACCAAGCATCTCTACTCCGTCATCAATAGCCTTTGCCATCTCGATGAAGTGGTTCCTGAAATATTCTATTCTGTAATCGTCGTGAATGCTTCCGTCCTCTTCTACCTTGTCTCTCGCTCCGAGGCCGTTCTCCACCACGAAAATAGGTTTCCTGTACCTGTCATACATCTCGATAAGTGAGTATCTCAGTCCCACAGGATCTGTCTGCCAGCCCCACTCACTGGATTTAAGGTAGGGATTCTTAACTCCCAGAACAGTATTGCCAGGTGTTCTAGGTGCATCGGGTGAAACAGACTCTGTCATGCTCATGTAGTAGCTGAAGCTCACATAATCAACTGTGTTCTCCCTGATGAGCTTGAGATCCTCAGGTTCCATCTTTATGCTGATGCTTCTCTTTTCCAGGTCCCTGAGAATCAGCTTCGGATACTCACCGAAAACAAGTACATCCGTGTAGCTCAGGTTCTCGAGATTTCTCTTCTGTGTAGCCAGTGCATCCAAAGGCTCACAGGTGTATGGGTAGCAGGTGAGCTTCGTGAGCATACATCCCATAAGAGCTCCGGGAACCATCTCATGAAGCATCTTTGCTGCAAGAGCCGATGCCACGAACTGATGATGAAGTGCCTGGTAGCAGGCCTGATCTATACCATCAACACTGAGTTCGGGAATGATTCCAGCCGATGTAAATGGATGTCTTCCGCAGCTGTCGATCTCATTAAAGCCCATCCAGTATTTAACATACTGTCCGTACTCCCTGAAGCAGGTCTCACAGAACTTCATGAAAAGTCCGATCACATCTCTTGATACCCAGCCGTTACCGGAAAATGCAAGGCTAAGGGGCATCTCATAGTGGTGAAGTGTGACCATAGGCTCAATGCCTCTCTCCTTCATGGCACTGAAAAGCCTGTGGTAAAATTTAACGCCTGCTGCATTGGGCTCCGCCTCATGACCTGTAGGATAGAGTCTTGTCCATGCGATGGAAACACGAAGTATCTTGAATCCCATCTCCTTAAAAAGGTCAAGATCCTCTTCGAAACGATGATAAAAATCTATTCCATGACGCTTCGGATAGTAAGTGGTGTCGGTTTCCCGGGCTGCCGCCTTCAGTCCCTCAAGTGTTACCGCTGTGTTCTCTTTCAGGTTCTTCTGATCCACCTTAGGCTTAAAGGCCTGAACGTCCTGGACACTGAGTCCCTTACCGTCTTCATTCCAGGCACCCTCGCACTGATTCGCTGCCAATGCTCCGCCCCATAGAAAATTAGAAGGAAATTTCACTTTCACACGCTCCTTTGTATTTGATGTATTCAGAATAAACTCTTAAAAAAAATAAATCCATTCCAAAAATTGCAATGTTTCTGTGCAATAAATGGAATGGATTTATTGAAGTCACAAGCTCATCACCTGTGTCTGATTGTTTTCTTACGCAATGGCATTTTTATCAAGAATTTCTTCCTCAAGCTTGCCCTGAGCAACGCGCTTCTCATATCCTCTGTAGATAAGCCATGCTGCAAATCCGAAGATCACAGGACCGCTCAGTGACCAGAATGTTGTCTTGAAATCACCGTCCAGTGCCGGCTGGATGATAGCAAACAGATTTGCAAAGAACAGTGTCAATGTTACGATATATCCCCATATCTTTGCAGATTTACCGGACTTGTATACAACAAAGCTGCGGTCAATTCCCTTGAGCTCTTTGAATTTAGGAAAAGCAAAGGATATGAACATATACGGAATAGTCATACCTACATTGACCATTGCTGTCAGGATCAGGAAGAACTGCTGCATGGAATCTCCTCCGAATGATACAAGGAGTACCATCAGAGATACAATAGCGCACTGGATCCACATGGCATTCTTAGGCATGCCATTCTCTGCGATGACACCCATATTTCCCGGCCAGAGTCCTGAAGGAGTACCCTCTATAAGCTGCTTAAGAGGCGAATAAACAAGTGTGAACATTGCTCCTAAAAGTGCAAGCAGCATGATAAGTGCATAGATGCGGGCGAATCCGTGAGCGAGCATTACCTGTGTTGCTTCCGATGCTCCGAAGGTCTCACCGAAAACTGCGGCAAAGTTCGACATGATTACATAAGAAACATTGCCAAGTGTAATGTTGTCAGTTCCCAGTATCTCGCTGTAATTTGTGAAGGAACCGACAAGCATGATAAGAAGGGCATAGCCCACTACTATTACCATGGCTGCCGTTATGATTCCCTTAGGGAAGTTCTTCTTTGCGTTTTCAGTCTTATCTACAAGACCGCCGACAGCTTCTATTCCACCATAGGCAAAAAGTGCATATACGATGAAAGACAGGATCATCACAGGGCTTCCCTGATATGCAGCATTAAGCGGTGTTTTAAGAGACTCGAGACCCTCGAAAGGCTGAAGCAGCACACCGCCTCTCGCAATGATCATCACTATGGACCCTATAACAACGAGTATATTGATGGTAAGTACAGCAGAACCACCAATGGATGTGACCTTGCTTATTTTGTCGATTCCCTTCGTATCAAAATAAGTGATAAATACAAAAAAGATCACCGCCATGATTCCGAGAAGTCTGGAACCTGACAGATACTCTGATCCAAGGAAGGACCAGCTTGAAGTACAGTCCATTCCGAAAATAAGATTGGATACCGGAACCCATATACCGGAGGAGACATTGACCATCCAAAGCACATAGGAGGTATACCACATAAAGGTTCCGATAAATGCATATTTAGGGCCTACAGACTTACACATCCATGAGTACATGCCACCTGTCTCATTACGAAATGCAGAGCCGAATTCTGCTACCATAAACGCAAACGGAACAAAAAACATAATACCAGAAACCACAAACCATGGAATAGCTGCATAACCCATGAGATAGAAGGATCTCGGTATGTTATTGAAACCGTATACCGATGTGAAAATCATCAGTATCAGTGCCGCAAGACTTAATTTTTTCTCATTCATAAATCCTTACTTGCTGTACAAAAAGTACACTTAAACTCCCTTCTTTTTCAGAAGCAAAAGTGAAAAAATCACCGGCTTCCGCTTTAACATATATAACGCTTTTTTATGGCGCCAATAGCTCAGAATTATACCACATACCGTTTTCATTTACAAGAATTGTCTTTGCAGTTGGAAAAGGATACGGGCACCAAAAAGCCGCCTTCGATTTCTGTTAAAGTGGAAGACGGCTTTAAAGGTTTTTAAATATGTCAAATGAAGGAAGTTGCTGCTTTGCAGCGAAAATCCGGCCCGGGAAAGTCTTAAATAAGCGTCTTCCTGAGCTTCATTAACAGCTATAAGCAGTCACATCATTTAATCCCGGTCAGGATCTCTCAGCTTTCAGCTCATCAATTTTCCCGGGTTTTAATATCTCACCGATCAGGTTATAAAAGCTTATCATCTCACCGGTTTCCGTGTAGTAGTCTGAAACCACCACTGATCTTATATTTGTTCCACGGTACAGGACAGGTTTCTCAAGATAAAGTATCTGTATGCTGTTACCATCCTGAGGCTTCGCTCTTCCGGTATGTATACGGGGAACCAGGAAAGAATCTGTATCAAGAACGAATTCATAGCTTTCTCCCGAATCCCGAAAAAGCTCAGGGTCCCTCTCCCTGATGCAGGCACCGGCACCATCATCCGGATATATCTTCTCTATAAGTTCCGGGAGATCCCCACAACCTTCAATTTCATCCCGGGTCACGGCTCTGAATCTCACATATCTCTCAACCGCCTCCTGAAGCTCCCTGTCTCTAATACGCTTTCTTATCTCCTTTAACCTCCTGCTTATGAGCTCATACTCATTGTCGAGAGCGAACAGCTTCACAAGCACAGCCTCCGGGCAGGAAAGTGCCATGGACGCGCTTGCTGTCAGGATCAAAGCATTGTCCTGCTCCGGAACATACTTACTTCTAAGCTCCTTATTGAGCCAGAGATAATGTTCAACCACCGTAACACGCCCTATCTCATTAGGGAAATGCTCCTCCATCCACTGTTTCATGGGCCACACAAGGCTTGGATTCCTTGAGGTCACTATGATGCAGTCAGCCGGCTTCTCCTTGAATCTCAGGGCCATGGCAACATACAGGGCGATAAAAGCCACTTCCGTTTCCGGCACCTTGAACCCGAAAGCCTGTTCAAAGCAGCTTACGACGATCTCTGTTGCAAGGACATAAGTCCTGTTTATCTCCCGCTTGTGGTAATTACTTATATGATGTCCGAATTCCACACGCTGATGGAGCTTATAAACATGAAGAAGGAACCTCTTCTTGTCCTCCTCTTTCATGGAAAACTCCAGCCCGAAGGTTTTCAGGATACACTCCCTGAACCTTTGATATCCGGGCTCCATAACGGTTTCCCAGACCTTTCTTGTCTCCGGTATCTCTATGAGAAAAGCTGGAAGTTCATTAAGCTTTGCCTGCAGATCCTGTTTCTCCGAATCCGTAAAGGACATACCGGTTACGGAATATATGATATCCAGAAGCTCATTCATGAGAGACGATATGGGAAGCCCGTGGTCGATCTGTTCCAATGTATATCCCATGCTGCTTCTGATAAAGGACAGGACCATATACCGCCGAAAGCTCCTCATGGATTCGCCGGATACATGATACTGATGTGAAACGAAAAGCTTTGCCATATAAGAGCGCATGATGCTGTCGAGGCCCTTGTACTTTGCAGAAACAGAGGGGGCATAAATTTCAGCGGACTCCCTGTCGAACACCTTGGTGAGATACTGCCTTTTCTGAAATTCCGGAAGCTCCACGATAAGACCCTTTGTCCTGTTCACAGTTACCAGCTTCTTCAGAACACCTGAATTCTCTATGGTCCTGAAAACAGTTCCCTTGGACATATAGAGTCTGTTCGCCAGGGCCTCCATACTGATGTAATCCTTCTCGAAAAGCAGCACTGAAAGAATGTCATTTACCCTCTGCTCCGGCATCAGCATAGTCTGTCGGTCGTCTGCCTGGGAAAGTATGGTCTCTCGCGCTTTTTCGCTGAAATTCTTCACCGAATAGCCGTGCTTTCCAACATTGATTATGGCAGCCCCGTCTTCAAGACTTTTGTTAATGTCTCTGATCTCAGTCTGCAGCGTACGCAAAGAAATCCCGGCCTTTGCCGCCAGGTGATCCGCATTCATCCCCTCAGGCTGATTAAGAAGATATGAAATTATATAGATTTGTCTGTTGGTAAGTTCCATGGCTCAATTTTATAACCACTTCTTATACTTAAAGAATACAAGGCTGATAATAACGATCAATACCGAGACCCCGATAACGCCGGGATATCCCCACACAGAATCCAGTTCAGGCATATATTTGAAATTCATGCCGTACCATCCGACGATAAGTGTAAGCGGCATAAAAACAGTCGTGACAACCGTAAGCACTGTCATGATATGATTCTGTTTTACATCGAGCTTCGACTGATAGGTATCCCTGATCTGGTTCGTATAATCCAGAAGCGAACTCACAATGTCATACAGTCTCGTTACTCTGTTGGAGAAAAGTCTGAAAAAGCGCAGATGATCCATTTGGAAGAAATTGTTCTCATTCTCTTCAAATTCCTGAGCCAGGTCGATCAGCTGGTTGTAATGTATCCTAAGATCCCTGAGATCTCCCCTGATTTCATTCAATGTATCAAGCTCAACTTCCTTGCCGCTGTCGATATCTTTATCTATGGCATCAAGCCTTTTTTCATAGTTCTCCAGTATTCGCTGATCCTCGTGTATTATCTGCTCAAGGAAATCATAGATAAATCTTTCGAGACAAGGCATTCGCCACTTTTTGGTTTCTATTATCCTGTTGATAATCCCCGATGCAGTGTCACCGGAATCAATGAATACGATTCCTTTCTCATCAAGGGCAAAAGCGAAGTTGTGATAGTCTCCGGACATATTGCTCCTGTCGGGAATCGCGAAGGTGCCGGTAACAGAATCATAATTGACCTCGGCATTAGTGGTGTAGATTTCCCTGGTATCCGGTTCCATGTCGATGCCCATTTCGTAGGAATCACATTCTGCATTCCACTCTTCAGGTGACAATACCGCCACATATTGAAATTCACCGCTGTGACACTCTTCTGCTGAACATTTTCGAAGCATAGTGTCAATCAAATAATACATGTTCGTTTCCTCATTATAGTACGTTTTTTTGACAAAAAGAATCTTAAGCCTCTGCAGTAAATACAGTATTTATATCGACCAGATTTACCGCATATTTTAATCTGAAGTTCCTGAGAATGCTATGTTTTTTACAATAAAAATGTATCGAAAATGTTGAATATAGCAAAAAGACCATGTACATGAATCCTCATGCAAATGGTCCTTTATATACTATTTTTTCTTTCAGGTGATCACTTCAAATCACCGTCTGACTGATGCTGGTCAGTCAAAACTCATGCCATCAGCCACCGATAAATGAATTGATAAGCTTTGGAACCTGAGTCTGAAGTGCACTCCATGTCATGTAAAGTGCGAAAATGTAGCAGATTGTCATGGAAATCTGTAAAAGTCTTGGTGACTCCATACCCTCATAGAGCTCCTTCTTCCAAAGGATAAGTACCATGAAGAGACCTGCAACAGGAGTAGCTATAGATGTTGCTATGTTAGCGATGAAAATAAGCTGTGTAGGTGATCCGCCGTATGAGAAGCAGATAACTGTAGCAACTGCAAGACATGCGATGCAAAGGATCTTTACAGGCTTTGACTCAAGTCCTGTCTCCTTGTTGAGACCTGCATTGAGAAGAACTACACCTCTCTGAGTATTTCCGAGAAGTGAAGAGAAACCTGCACCGATGATAGCGATACCCATTACGATAGGTGCTGTGCTGCCGAGGAACGGTGTGAGAAGCTGTCCGAGCTGAGCAGGTGCCTTGATGGTCTCACCTGTAGGGTTAAGCACTATAGCTCCAACCAGAACGATGGCTCCTGAAATAAGTACGACTGTTACGATGTGTGTGATAGCATCTGCACGCATAGCGCCGTTGAAGAGATCTTCCTTCTTCCACTTCTTCTCAAGTCCGAGATATGTTCCGTAGATTCCGGCTGTAACAGCTGCGTTTGTGCTGATATAAGCAAGTGATGTTGTAAGTGCGCCCTCCGGGAACTGAGGTGTAACGAAGCCCTTGGCCATAGATCCCATATCAGGTCCGCCTGTAGATACAAGTGTTGCGAAGAATGCAACGATCATACCAATGATACAAATGGTTATGCCCTTCTCAACCTTTGAGTAAACACCCTTTGTGAGGTAGCAGAAGGCAAGAATTCCGAGCATGATGAGAGAACCTATTCTCCAGTCAAAACCAAATATCAGGTTCATGCCTGCACCGGTTCCGGTGATATTACCCAGTGTGAAGAAAAAACACGATAAGAAAAGCGCCACTCCGCAGAAGCCTGAAGCTATTCCGCCATAGTAATGTCTGATAGCATGTAATATAGGCTGTCCTGTCATGATGGATATTCTGTAAGATGTCATGGTGAATGTGATTCCCATGATGATGATAGGAATAAGAAGCCACATCATCTGGTAACCATAGTTGGCACCCATCATGGCACTGGTTGTGATGTTACCGGGTCCGATAACTATTCCTGTAAGTATGATTCCCGGTCCGACCTTTTTAAGTATTTCCTTGAAGCTTAGCTTCTTAACCTCACTTGGATTGAAGCCAAGTCTTTCCTGCACAGTTCCAACAGTCTTTGTTGCTGCCGGCTGGTTTACTGCAATCTCCATATATTATCTCCTTTACTCATGCAGCCGGACCCTCTTTTCACGTTCGGCCTTTCGGCTAAGAGGTAATCCGTCAGTGGATTACGTCCGGCTGCCCCACCTTTTTTAGTGCCTGATCTTAAGCGAACTTTGACATATCAACCTTCTCAAGGCCACTGTTCTTGATACCCTGAGCGATCCAGTCCTTCTCTTCCTGGTTAAGTGGAAGTACAGGCTTTCTCATGAGGCCGCTCTTGAAGATTCCTCTCTGTACCAGTGTCTCCTTAAGACGTGCATGTGCCTCACCTGATGGCTGTCCGCCGCCGTAGATTGCCTGGCTGATGTGATAGATTCTGTCGCTCCAGTCCTGAGCCTCCTTAAGTGTGTGCTTGTCAGGGTTTGCAAATACTTCTCTTGCAGGGCAGATAAGCTCCGGTACGCAGCCTGCGAATCCGATAAGAGCACCATCCATGCCCGGGAACCATGATACACAGAGTGTCTCATCATGACATGTGATAAGGCTGATATCAGGGCACTCCTGACGAAGAAGTCTTACGTCGTGCTCATAGATTGATGTTACACGTGTGCCCATCTTGATGCACTTAACGTGGTCGATCTCCTTGCACATCTTGATAAGTGTCTCTACAGGGTAGAATGCCTTTGATGTTGCAGGATAGAGGTGGATAACGATATCGATGTCTGCGCCCTCAGCTACGTCCTTGATGTACTCGAATGGTGCATCCGGATTCATACCGAATCTGAGCCACATGTGAGGAGGCATAAGAAGGATAGCGTCTGCTCCGGCTGCCTTTGCCTCAGCTGCCATCTCGATTGATTCCTGTGTATTCTCACAGTTAACTCCGGAAACGATTGTCATGATATCGCCGCACTCTTCAGCACAGATCTCAACAACTCTCTTTCTCTCTGCTCTTGTAAGGCCTGTGATCTCTCCTGTATGTCCGTTACAAACAAGACCCTGGATTCCTTTGTCATAGAAGCTCTTGATCCAACGAAGGTATACTCTGAACTCTTCCTCATTGATTGAATAGTCGTCGTTAAGTGGAACTGAAACTGCCGGGAATATTGTCTTGAAATTTTTAACCTTTGCCATGATGTTTTTTCTCCTTTTAAATAAGAAATCTGATTCTTAACTGCTCCGGCAGAGGCGCCCTTCTCCCTTCGCAATCGTTTGTATTTGTTATGCCATATTTATATCATCTGTCTGAAATTCGTGCAATATTTACACTGGTGTCTGCAATTTGTTGCATACCTTTTGCAATTTGTTGTAATTTTTGTTACTTTTGTCGTTTTCGAAAGCATTATACTTGTGCATATTTTTTATCAGTGACAGACGTGCTATGTGAAATTTAAAATTCGCGAACAACAATCGTTTGCATGCAGAAACATTAATGTTATACTAAAAGAAGCTATTTATAAGGAGGCTTCACATGGCCACGTTAAAAGATGTTGCAGCTCTCGCACACGTCGATGTTTCCACCGTTTCGAGAGCTCTCAATAATAATTCAAATGTTCACCCGGAAACAAAGGCAAGAATTCTTGCAGCCGTCAAGGAGCTCAGTTACAAACCCAACGTCCTCGCAAGAGGCCTGCGTCAGGGCAAATTAAACACCATCGCTGTTGTAGTTCCGAAAATCACCTACTCCATCTTCTCCCAGGTCGCCCTCGGCATAGAAAAGGCCGCAAGTGACAAGGACTACGCCATCATCATGGTAAACACCGGAAATGACGGGGATGTGGAGAAGAAAAGTCTCGTTAAGCTCAGAAACAGTTTTATAGATGGAATGATAATAGGAGCTACGGGAAGCAACTCAAGACTGATCAGAGACATTAACACTGAGATCCCTGTGGTTCAAGTGGTCCGAAAATTCGATCCGCTGCTTAGCTGTGTAGATGTAGACTACACCGACATAGGCTACAAGGCGGTATGGAACCTTTACAGCAAGGGTTGCAGGAAGATCGCGCTCATAAACAGCTCATTATCCCTAACACCTTATGAAAACCGATACACCGGTTACAAACGGGCCATATCGGAGCTTGATCTGGAGGAGATAGTCATTTCAAAGGATTCACTGCTTCAGGGGCCTTCCTACGGATATGAATGTACCTTAAAGCTGCTGGATGAGTACGACGGCATCGACGGTATAATGCTGGCCAGCGATTCCCAGTCCATGGGCGCTCTTAGGGCATTAAAAGAGAGTCATATTTCCGTACCCGACCAGATAAAGCTTATCAGCATGACAGGTATACAGATAGGTTCAATGCTGGAGACCTCTCTCACTTCCTTCGAGCTTCCGGGAGAAGAAATCGGGGAAGAGGCAGCACTTATGCTCATAAGAGCCATTGAATCTTCAAAGAATGACAAGCCGCCTGCACGTCACCTGACTCTTTCCGCGCAGCTTATAGAGCGTGAATCCACAGGTTGATATCATATATACACAAAAGATCCTCGCTTTATGAAGCGGCAGCACGAAAATACCGCCAGCCGGCTGCCCGACTGGCGGTATGATTTTTTTTTATTCATTGTCCTCCCGGCCTGCGCTTTACTTACCTTAAAGAATTCAAGTCCGTTCAGCACCTGAAGGAAACGCTTAAGATAGTCCCATGAAGTAGTAGGCCAGATAAAACCGAGCCTATACAGAACCTGAAGGGTATACTCCCTGTTCATCGGAAGCATCACCCGTTCTCTTTCACCTTTGCCGACATCATATGCCATGAGACTTGTCAGAGGGGCTGCTTTCCCCGGATTTCTGGCAGCTTCCCTGAAGTCCTCTGCGGTCTTACGGATAAATTCATCCACATTTCCGGAGGTCAGCTCAGAGAACAGTGGCAGAGTATTGACAAACATTCCGTATGTCTGGAAGAACCTGCACTTTTCTATAAAGAAATGAAAATTTTTGTTTTTTTCATTATTTTGGAGGTATTTTGCCTCATCATTGTGCATTTATTTCAGTATAATATGCCTCAAGCTGATCCTTGCAGCCTAGGAATGGCGCCTTCATGTTGGGGTCAAACTGGGTACCCATGCCTTCGCACATGATCTGTGTGGCTTTTTCAAAACTGAAAGGTTCTTTATAAGCTCTCTTGCTGACAAGTGCATCATAAACGTCAACCACTGCCATAACTCTGGCTTCAATAGGCGTCATGGATCCCACAAGTCCTTCCGGATAACCGCGTCCATCCCATCTCTCATGATGGAATCTGGCTACATTATAGGCAACCTTAACGAAATGCTCTTCCTCCACACCATCCAGCAGGATCATAACCATCTCACCGCTTTTGGTGGAATGCATCTTCATAATCTCGTACTCTTCATCAGTCAGCTTTCCCGGCTTGTTGAGTATGCTGTTTTCCACTATTATCTTACCGAGATCATGCATGGGCGCTGCTCTCATAATGTCATCGGCAAAAGTATCATCAATATCCATAAGTCCCTGTCTGCGGATCTCGGCAACCAGGATCTTTATGATATCACTGGTTCTCTTTACGTGACCTCCGGTATTGTTGTCACGGTTCTCAACCATGTTAGCCATTCCGGCAACAACCTTGTTCTGGATATCCCTGATATTTTCTGTTGCCTCTTTTACCTGTCTGTTAAGAGACTCGTTATAGGAATTTACAAGATCAAAAGCCTTTTGTTCTTCAGTAGCATCCCTGAACTCAAAAAGGTATCCTCTTTTTGGTCCGTTTGTTCTGATGGTAAAAGTATTTATTTCCGCTACACAGGTAACATCACCAACCTGAAATTTTTTCGATGCAAAACCTTCTTTTTCAAAGGCATACATCATGGGATACATCAATCTTGCATAACTGCTACCCTCTGTCAGGGATTCATCGACAACCTGCTCCCTTAACTCGGGCAGAAAATCATAAGCTCTGTCATTGCAGCTTAAAAACTGCATTTTCAGGTCGACAGCAACAAATCCCCTGACGCCCTGAACATTCTGATGCTTTGTCATAACAGCTGTAAGATCATGAGCCTGGGTTCTCTCGTAATTAACCGCTAAAAATATACCGCTGATAACATAAACAAAAGGCAGAAGGGAAAACTGGATCAATCCCAGCATATCCGGCAAATATACCATCAGTCCCATGAAGATTGCTGCTGTGATAACATACACAGTTTTCTTTGAATAAGTACCTTTTTTTATATAAGCCGCTATCAATAAAACCAAAAAAATCGCGGAGAGCACAGCCATGTAAATTGTGTGGATAAGTTTCAGAGGTCCGTCAGTGACCTTTGTTGCATTACCCATAGCAGTGTGCACTATTGTGATAGACTCATAATAATTTTTATTGTGAACACTCAGCCAAACCAGAGCTAAATGTAAAAAGGCGGTTCCATAAGCCAGGAATTTGGTGAAAAAACCCGGTTTTATTCCCAGCACTCTAAGCATTGACAGAATCATGATAGAGAGAAGTATCGTACAATCAAAATAACAGATACAAAAACATATCATGGCTGCTTCCCAGCCGAGAACCATGCTTTTCAGCCAATAAGCGAGATTTACAACTATTATTACGATAAAACCAGTATAAGTGTAAGGATTAACTTTTTCATATCCTCTGCATGCGATTACAAGATATACCAAAATAGATATTATAAGGCAAATGCCATAGGCGTATGTATACATCACTGCCCCCTTATAATCTGGTCTATTTCAAAATATGCTTCATTTCCGCCTTCCGGATCCTTTATTATATGAAGCTTCGAATCCATAAAACCGAGAATCCTGTCAACAAGTCCCAACCGGAATTTTACATTATCAGTATTACCGAATGTACCATTATCCCTGACTGATACCACAAGATGGAGTTTATCATCGTATTTCTTTGAAAAGACCACTAACTTTATCTCACTGATATCCTTACCATCAAGAGAATTCAGTATTAATGAATGTATCAGGTATCTTATACGTTCACCGTCCCCATACAGTTTGTCAGGGATAGCCTGCTGTACATTTATAGTGAAAGTGATCTGACTTCCCTCAAGCTCAGGTTCAACATCCTCGCCTACATCTTTAAGGACAGCATTAAAATCATACTCTTTTTCTCTTATACCAAAGAAACCGTTGTCAATCTTCAGGAACTCCACCAAATCCTTCAAAAGATTTGAGGTCTTTGAGATACCATGCTTCGACTTTATTGCGTATTCACGTATTTTTTCGTCCTTGCACTCATCGATAATATGCTGTTCCTGACTAAGGGTTTCATTGCAATTCCTTATGAGATCCACAGCCAGGTTCCGAAACAGGTCTATCCTTTCCTCCTTTTCGATTTCAATATCAGTTACCTTTTTAACTATGCTGTCCTTTTCACGTTTTTCGTCATCTATAACCTGAAGGGCGAACACCGCCTTGTCTACAGGCTGCCCTTCAACATAATCCATGGCAAAAAAGTGTATACGACACCACCCTCTGTACTTACTTAAATATTCACAGGTGATATTCTTTCTTCCATTCATCCTGTCGCTAAGGGTTGATAGATCTGCAAATCCGAGCACTTCTTCTTTGAAGCTTTCTGCACAGTCAAATTCAAAAAGATGTTTGAACTGTTCGTTGGCTCCCATTTCTTCAGGTCTCTTTAAATCACTCTCTGATTCGGATACAACTGAAACTATTTCATTTTTTACGATGTCCACGATGTAGATAGAATCATATATATCGGACATACTTGATATACCCGACTTTTTAAGCTCCAGTTCCTTTTGAGCATCCTCATAAATTTTGGAAGAAACCAGGTATATGATGAGATTCACAATCCATATCATCAGGAGTGTGACTATAATATAAAAAACCGTACCGTTGGTTATTTCCCTGTAGTAGTAAAAACTCAGGTCAATATTATCCAGATCCAGCTTGTCAAGATAATAAAAGATCACTCCTGTGGTAAGCTCTGACTGGGGCTTAATAGGGATTTCGGAATCCTTTTGTGAAGGATAATATATTACATAATCACCCTTTGAAAGTGGGATAAGCAGGTCACCGTCATAATAATAGTCAAGCTTAACATCTTCCAGTTTATAATTTCTGAGATCCAGAGTCTGAACCTTTTCATCCTCGGTTCCGATGGCCTGATGTATCTCAACAATTCCGCACCATGCATTGTTGATGTAACAGTCTCCCCGTATGTTTATACGAAGATTCCACTGACTCACCAGGTCTTCAGAATGATTATAAAGAACTCCATCGATGGTCTGTCCTTTAAGATCCACCTTTTTACCATTCAGATCAAAATCCCTTTTTAACCATTCACTGGTGGAATCACCTCTGCCGGCATATCCAAAATATGTAGGACTATTTTTATCAGCTCCACTGACAACATATTCCCTGGCATTAAACCGGCTGACGAAAACCATCTGGTAAATAAAAAGCAAAACAATCACAAAAGGACATACTATAACAAAACCTTTATAAGCCTGCTTTAAATCTATCTTCATGCAAATTCCCTCATTAATACATACATATGAGCGTCTAATCACTTGTCGTACCACAGTTCTATATCGGCAGAAATACACATTTTTATTATCAATCCGAAAAAGACACGGGCCTACACTGAAATTCTTTAATACAAAAGAAACCTACACTGCAAAATGCAATATAGGTTTCCTGCCAACGATTTTATTAACATATGTCACACAGTTAAAGATACTCCAAAAGGATTCTCTTTTATTTATCAATATGTCTTGTACTTCTGTGGTGTGTTTCTCCGAACCTGCTTAAGAAGTTCTTCTGTTCCTTCGATATACATACATGTCTTGTTTCCGTTCCTCTCATTTATAAACACAGTTTTTCGCTGTTTAGTTCCGATATACAGATGTCGATCTGTTTTATCCCAACAAAAGAGCTCTGCACATTTGTGCAGAGCCCTCCTTATAGAATGGCAGTATATAAAAATTGGATAAAACTAATGGATTAAGCGAACTTTGACATATCAACCTTCTCAAGGCCACTGTTCTTGATACCCTGAGCGATCCAGTCCTTCTCTTCCTGGTTAAGTGGAAGTACAGGCTTTCTCATGAGGCCGCTCTTGAAGATTCCTCTCTGTACCAGTGTCTCCTTAAGACGTGCATGTGCCTCACCTGATGGCTGTCCGCCGCCGTAGATTGCCTGGCTGATGTGATAGATTCTGTCGCTCCAGTCCTGAGCCTCCTTAAGTGTGTGCTTGTCAGGGTTTGCAAATACTTCTCTTGCAGGGCAGATAAGCTCCGGTACGCAGCCTGCGAATCCGATAAGAGCACCATCCATGCCCGGGAACCATGATACACAGAGTGTCTCATCATGACATGTGATAAGGCTGATATCAGGGCACTCCTGACGAAGAAGTCTTACGTCGTGCTCATAGATTGATGTTACACGTGTGCCCATCTTGATGCACTTAACGTGGTCGATCTCCTTGCACATCTTGATAAGTGTCTCTACAGGGTAGAATGCCTTTGATGTTGCAGGATAGAGGTGGATAACGATATCGATGTCTGCGCCCTCAGCTACGTCCTTGATGTACTCGAATGGTGCATCCGGATTCATACCGAATCTGAGCCACATGTGAGGAGGCATAAGAAGGATAGCGTCTGCTCCGGCTGCCTTTGCCTCAGCTGCCATCTCGATTGATTCCTGTGTATTCTCACAGTTAACTCCGGAAACGATTGTCATGATATCGCCGCACTCTTCAGCACAGATCTCAACAACTCTCTTTCTCTCTGCTCTTGTAAGGCCTGTGATCTCTCCTGTATGTCCGTTACAAACAAGACCCTGGATTCCTTTGTCATAGAAGCTCTTGATCCAACGAAGGTATACTCTGAACTCTTCCTCATTGATTGAGTAATCGTCGTTAAGTGGAACTGATACTGCTGGGAATATTGTCTTGAAATTTTTAACCTTTGCCATGATATTATCTCCTTTTAAATATGAATTATTTAATTTAATTGATCTTTAATTGCTTCGGAAGAGGCGCCCTTCTTTCTCTGCAATCGTTTGTATTTCTTATGTCATATTTATAGCACCTGCAAATTATTTGCGCAATATTTCTGCAACTGTCTGCAATTAATTGCATATCCTTTGCAAAAAGTTGTACTTTTTGTGCTTTGTGTCACTGTTATCATCTAGTTTATTGTGCATATTTTTGCATGTTTGCTCCGTTTTGGCATTTTTCATTGCGCACGTCTCAAGCAAACGTTTGCACTAAATTACTGATATCGAGACAAAAAAGGCCGATTCCCTGACACATCCATCAGAGAATCGGTCCCTTCATTTTTAAAAGCTGTTATTCACTTTGTCATGAGACGTTGCTATGTTTCACATTGCTCAGAACAGATCTGCAGGTTCCATAGTATTGCAGAAGTCCGGACTGTATGCATCTGTCCGGTCGTTATTCCACTCTCCTCTGGAAAGCTATATCCTCCTACAGAAGTCCGGACCTTGCGAATTTGTCTTTCCGCTGTATCATTTCGTCACAGCCCAGCTCTTTGCCATATGGCCGTCACTGTCAAAGTAGTAATTGTAATTGTCTATTACCTTCCTCTCAGCCTTGGCTTTCTTTCCGTTGGAATCAAAGTAGAACCAGTAGTCTTTATAGACCTCATCCTTCGGCACATACACTCTCATCTGTTTCCAGCCCTGAACAGCATGTCCGTCATCCCAGTCCCCGAAGTAGTAATCGGAATACCTCCATACACTATCGTCGTAATCCTGAATCTTAACTCTGCTGCTATCTACCCAGCCGTACAGCATACGTCCGTATATGTCAAAGGCGTACTTCTTACCGTCAATAGTCCTTATCTGATCGTCTGTCAAAGGTCCGCCATTAGATTTATAGGCTTTTCCGTCGTCTCCGAAATAGTACCACCAGTACTGGGCTCTATAATCCTTTCTTTCCGCAGGATCGATAGCCACAGCCTTCCAGGCATCCCTAAGAAGCTTTCCGTTTGAATCAACGTAATAATAGTTAGTACCTTTTTCAGAATTTTCGATGATAAGCTTATTTCTCGCTATAAGTCCGTTAGCGTCCAGATAGAACCAATAGCCATTGGCTGACTTCCAGGTCTCCACAGCGGCGGTTCCGTCATCTTTTATCCATTGCCAGCTTCCACTGGAATCATCCCAGCCTTCTCCGAAAGACGAAAAAGCCGTGATAAGTGTCATAGCTCCGATAATCGCACAAGTTTTGACTATATTTTTCAATGTCATATTCACTCACCCCTGTTTCTAGTCAAAAAAAATTGCCCAATATTATTATAGCAGTAATACTGCAAATAATATCAGACAATTTATCACCATAAATAATTTCAATATCTGTTTAGCGAGGTGGTTTCTTTTCAATGTTAGCAGTAACTATTCTTTTTTTGATGGTGTGGAGGGGTGGGGTGGTATCCCTACGGTCAGAATTCGGTGCCCGATGCGGGTGGGAACCCCAGCCCATTGAAAAGCGCTTCGCGAGGGCTGGGGCTATATGACAGGTCCCCAAGGGACCTGCCACGAGTGGCGGCCCACTGTGTTTAAAGTACATCTCATACAAGAAATCCTTCCCGGACGTACACATAAGTGTTAGTCCGGGAAGGATTTCTCTTTTCGATGTTCTTTCAAACAGCAAGCCTTGCCGCATCCAGACACCGAATTCTTCACTTTTTATCACCTGCCAGCAAGTCTTCCTGAATCTCCAGTATATAGTCTAATGGAAGATGGCAAAAATCAGCTATTGCAATAGGTTCTCTTCCGAGACGTAACATATCTTCTACCATTTTCCGTTTCCCCTCTATCACACCTTTCTCTATACCTTTTTCTAAAGTATACCCCATGTCAAGGACATTTTAGGAAGAAGGGATTAACCCTTCTTCTGTAGATGTCTATTTTATTTGGGTTCAGAAATAATATGTCTTAAAGGATATTCTCCTGTTGTAATGTATTCATAATATTCATCAGGAGATAGTTTTGCTAATCTCCACTGATATCTGTCTTTATTGTAATAGTCCATCCAATCATCTATAACAAACTTTACTTCAGAGAATGTATTGCAAGATTTAAGTCTATCCTTTATGTGATCTTTCATTCTGCCAAAGAAGCTTTCCTGAGGAGCATTATCCCAACAGTTACCTCTCCTGGACATGGACTGACGAAGGCCTTTATCTTTTATCAGTTGAATAAAGCTGCAACTAGTGTGTAGTGGCATCCTTGATCACTATGTATTATTGTTTCGGTAGTTAGCGCAACACCATGCTTCTCAATCAGTTTATTAACCGTTTCCAAAACAAAGTCGACTTCCAACGATTCACTTAATACATATGACAATATCTGCTTGGTAAATGCATCCATTATCGTAGACAGATAACAGAACACACCATCAAATGGGATATATGTTATATCTGTTAATAATATCTTTCTCGGACCATACGCTTCAAACTGACGTTTCACAAGGTTATCTGCCACGTTGCTCGTCTTTAGCGCTTTTGCCATTCTCCGATACGGATTTGCCTTTCGAATTTCGCAGATCAATCCATACTTTTTCATTAGCCTACGAATCTTCTTAACATTCATTACTACTGGTGGATCCATATGTATAAGGCGCATGTAAATACCTTGCGCACCCTTATCATATCCTCTGTGGGTATAGGCTATGAGTACAAGTTCAAAATCAGCTCTGTCCTGTTTTTCCTTTTTTATTCTATTTGCTTCAGATGCTACCCAGTTATAATATCCGGATCTTGATACACCGGCTATTTCGCAGAGCATAGTAACCGAAAGTTTGTTGTTTGCTTTATTTATAGTCTCATGGATAATCTCAAACTTATCATTTGATGTCTCCATGATTATTTTCTCTTCTCTGAATTGTCTGCAATTATAATTTTTTTTAGAAATTCAACTTCCTGACGCAGGTACAACAGTTCATTCTGCATTCTTTCTATTGATTGGGGAGAGGATAAGTCACGTTCATCTGTTGCCTTTAAAGCAGTGCGTTTCTCATGGTTTTCTCCCTCCGAAAATCCTTCTCCAGACAATGCCTGCTTTTTTATCCGCTGTGTCAAACTATCTATTTGTTTTTGTTCAAAGAAATCTAGACTATAACCAAAATCCTTAAGAATCTTTCGCGGTGCATTTCCTGCCTGATAGCTTACCCAAAAATCTTCTTTAAATTTAGCAGTAAAGTATAGTTTGTGCGTCGTAACATTCAATGTATACGGATTATTCTTAAGTTCTTTGATTTGTTTTGGTGTATACTCTTTCATATTTCCTCCAGTAGATGCTTTTATTATATATCATCTACAGGAAGAATTCCCTTTCTTGCCATGTCCACTTTTAGGGATTTATTCCCTTCTTCTTGTGTCCATTTTTCGGGATACCTTCTTCTTAAAGTGTCCACTTTATGGGGTATATTTTATTCTATACCTTTCTCTATGCCTTTTTCTATCCCCTTTTCTATTCCTTTCTCTATTCCTTTTTCTATTCCCTTTTCTATTCCTTTTTCAATGCCTCTGTTCTCTATTGCTGTTGCATATGTACACATATCATCCACCTCTCTTTCCACTTCTTTTGTCATGTTAAGTCCATACATCGATTTCAGTTTATTTACTTTCTCTAATCCATTGATTCTTTCATCAAACAGATCTGTAAGTAATTTAATTAATTCATTTTCAGCATCTTCAGAGTCATGCTTGCGACTTATATAAATGATGATCGCATTCAAAAGATCGTATCTCGGTCTGTCTTCATTTCTTCCAAACAGAAAGCTTCTGTTTATGTCGTATAATTCAATCGAATTCGCCCGGGTCTGAGCCGCCTCTGTACAAAGCCATATAGAGTAGACCTTTTTGATATTACCATATTTCACGGGATCACTACTGTCGGTTGTAAATTCAACTCCTTGCTGCGCCGATATCATACGACAACAATAAAACAGTGCCCTGACCGGAATATCATAACCCGGTTTGTCATCATTCTGAGCTTCAACGTTGATAATAAGCTTAATATACTCCGATTTCTGGTTGCTTTTTAATCTGAGATACGTTCTAATGTCGTATCTGTCCAGTCCCTATTCATTCAGATAAGCTTCTGTACTGAGTCCGTCTATGCGTTCACCTGCATTAGTCATCCCGCTATCAACATAGACTTCACCGATCATAACTTCGCCCTCGATACAAGCTTCTATCTCATCATAGCTCATATCATGGCACTCAGATACAACCTCTTTAAAGATTCGTGCCAGTAGCGGCTTATATGCCAATATATTTTTTACTGCATGATCAAGTCGTATCTTATCTTGATCTGTTGAAACAATGGCTTTTCCGAATTCTGATAAATATTCCATATCCGCTCCTATGTAACAGCGAGTAGGACATGAACCTCTCGCTTAAATTATATACCAACTACACAAAGTACAAATAGTTAAATATTTGTATAGGAACATATGTTCTGTGTATGATTATATATATGGCACGAGGTCTTGTCAATATTATTAAGAACTATTGTTCTTTTTTAAGTGAGGGAGGTGAGGACGGTATCCCTACGGTCAGAATTCGGTGCCCGGTGCGGGTGGGAACCCCAGCCCATTGAAAGGCGCTTCGCGAGGGCTGGGGCTATATGACAGGTCCCCAAGGGACCTGCCACGAGTGACGGCCCACTGTGTTGAAAGTACATCTCATACGAGGAATCCTCCCCGTCCGTACGCCTAAGCGTTCGTCCGGGGAGGATTTCTCTTTTCGATGTTCTTTCAAACAGCAAGCCTAGTCGCATCCAGTCACCGAATTCTTTACTTTTTTTCACCTGCCAGCAAGTCTTCCTGAATCTCCAGTATATAGTCTAATGGAAGATGGCAAAAATCAGCTATTGCAATAGGTTCTCTTCCGAGGCGTAACATATCTTCTACCATTTTTCGTTTCCCCTCTATCACACCTTTTTCTATGCCTCTGTTCTCTATTGCTGTTGCATATGTACACATATCATCCACCTCTCACCGAATCTTCACTATTTTGAATCGATAATATGAGCTGTTACAGAAATCAATAACCGTTCCCACGGAACATAAAAGGGAACGGTTTTATTCTTCATACATGATAAATTATAAAATCAGTTCAGTGCAATCCTCATACTGTATTTAGGAATATTGGTACCATTATCTCCGCCGACATACTTATTCTTGTTCGGACCATCATTATTTTTCCAGTAAATGTCTACACGCGCCGGAGATGCCTTAGGATATATGGAAACTAGAACAACGGCGTTTGTATAATCCAGATTTGCAGCATAAGCCCCATTCGGATTTCCACCTGCAAAGGTCGTTCCTCCATCAACTTTGGTTCCTTTGCCGTATTTCTTCGAGGATGCTGGAAGATCGCCTCTTGTAGGATAAAACTTTCCGGTTTTTGGATCATAGGCTCCGTATGCATTTTTACCCTCATTGCCGCCATTACCGTCCCAGCTCATGCCTACTTCTGCCGCACTAGCCGCATCTGTAATTCCCGCATAATACAGTTCTATCGCAGCTGATGCCGCCTGACGCATAGTAGCGATATCATGCGCTTCTCTGGATTTCTCAATCTGTGCATTAAAAATAGGAATAGAAATAGCTACAAGTATACCTACGATAGCCACCACTATTAACAGTTCCACAATCGTAAAGCCTTTTTTAAATCTGCTTTTCATATCACACTCCCATGAATATCTTTTACCTTGCAAAGGACTCCTACGAATTAGCCCAATTATAGAAGTCCTTTATAATGTAAAAGCCTTTGTCTAAACCGGCACTATCTAAAATACAAGCACTACTTGCTCTGCTTGAGCTATGCAATATCGCAGACAGTCCACATCATCAGTTCAAATAAATCACCATGCGTGGATATGTATCTTCACTGTACTTATAACCGTCCTTTCCCATTTCACCGTTTCCAATAAAGGGTCTCCCATTACCTTTCTGCAGTTTTTTCCAGGCTACTTCCACTCTTTTATTACTTCCATTAGGAAAAATCGAAACCTGAAGCACGGCATTTGTATAATCTAGAGTCGGGTCGTAGACCCTCTTATTATCCTCTCTGAAAAGATCCTTTCCACCGTCGAATTTCGTACCTTTTCCATAGGCTTTTAGACCTTCGTCAATTAAGGTATTATAATCTTTTTCCGAGAACATACCTTTATCCGGCACATATATGGCGAAGGCATTGCTTTTGGGATCCGCATCACTTCCGCTCTTCCACCACTGCATACCGGCTTTTTCAGCAGATTTTTTATCTATAACTCCCTCATAATAGAACTGTTGCCCGAGAGAAGCTGCAACTCGCATAGTATGTATATCAGCTGTCTCTCTGGTCTTTTCTAGTTGAGCAGTAAACAGCGGAATTGAGACAGCCACAAGAAATCCAACTATAGCAACTATGATTAATAGCTCTACTATAGTGAAACCTCTTTTATTTAAATTACATTCCACTTTCATTACAATAACCCTTATACTTCTAACACAAATACAAAGCTCTCAAGTGATTACATCTTGAGAGCTTTGTACACAAATATTTTAAACATGCATAGCTCCAAAGAAGCCAAACAGCTATAAACTTATATCAAATCCTATCTGCATATTTATAACATTTTAAATAATCACTAACTAATAATGAGTTTAGAACAAATCAATATTATAGAATTTTATCAAATACCATTTTATATCAAAAAACTAAGTGTTCTATTATTCAAAAGAATATGTGATTGTCTCATCAGTTGCATCATATGTAATTCCAAGTACCTTCCCAGTATATGCAGTTGCCGATACATATTTATACTCATTATTAGAGGCTGTATACAAATCATTATTATTTGCTGCTGTTCCCTGTAAATATCCGTTTGGTTTTGCCGTTGTCAAAACACCGTTTTGAGCGTCATAGTACACTTTTGTTCCTCCCAATAATGCCGCTTCAGCTGATCCGGCCTTAGGACTATCGGTCAGTATAGCAGTAACAACTGCCGCTTTAGCCGCACGCAAATTTGCCATATCAGTTGCTTCTCTTGATTTTTCAAGCTGACTTGTAAAAATCGGAATAGAAATCGCTACGAGTACGCCGATGATAGCTACTACGATCAGCAACTCAGCTAATGTGAAACCTTTTTTATTTAACTTCTTGAACATACCTTTAACCTCCTGATATTCCTTCTTGGTATATAAGATCTGCTTCTCTGCAGTATCTTTTGTAACTTATTTTCCGACCATTGTTCACATATCAGAACAGGTCGTACATGGTGAACATCGGCAGATAAACCGATATAACAAGGAAACCTGCAAAAATCGCCATGAGCACGAGCAGCGTCGGCTCCAGCATGGTTATGGCCTGATGAATAAGCCTTTCGGTCTCACCTGCAAAGTAATCTCCGATGGTTTCCAATGTTTTGTCAAGCTCACCGGTCTCTTCACCTACAGAGCACATGTCCTTCAGGGTATCCGGAAAATATCCGCAGTCCTTTATACATTCCCCGATCTGCTTTCCTTCTTCGATCTTTCCTATCATATCCTTTACATCCATCTGCAAAAGATAATTGTCAAGGACCTTTGAAGTTACAGACACGGCGTTGTTAAGTGTAAGACCCGATGCAAGCATGGTGGACATGGTATTGGCAAACTGTGCGGAACCGTTCATGACATTGATCTTTCCGAGTACCGGCATCCTGAGCATAAGCTTCGCATGTGTGATCATTCCTTTTTCAGTTCTGGTATAGAGCTTCCATCCGATCACAAAAGCAAGGATCAAAATGAACAGAAGCGCCCACCAGTCATGCAGGAAATCCGCCATACCTATCATCAGCCTGGTCAGGAGCGGCAGCTCACCGCCGAGACTGGAGAAAACCTCCGCCATTGTCGGTATGACCTTCACCATGATTACTATGAGTACGATGAACGCAACGCAAACAACGAAAATAGGATAAGTTAATGCGCTCCTGATCTTTTCACTGTTTTTCGCACTTCTTTCATAGTACCTGTGCATCTTGGTGAACGAGTTTTCCAATGTTCCTGATACCTCGCCTGCCCTGATAGTTTCCAGAAACGTAAGAGGAAAAGCCTCCTCATATTTTTCAAATGCGCTGGTCAGTGTCGAACCACCCAATACATCCTCAGCGGCATCTGTAAGTATTTTTCGAAGCTTTTTATCTTCCGTCTGTTTGGCTATCATGTCGATAGCCCTGCCTATGGGCATCCCGGACTGTAGTGTTATAGCGAACTGCGAACACATCAGTGCGAGGGCTCTGGTCTTGATGCGAGGACTGCCGATATCCGTGGACAGCATCTGTTTCAGCTTCGTCATTTCCGAATTCACCGGCGTAAGGCTCGTAACTATAGGACATTTTTGTTTTATCTGTCTAACGGCAGCATATTCATCCTGAGCCTGAACCACGCCTCTGGTCTCTATACCCTCTGCAGTTAAAGCCTTATATGAATATGTAGTCAAATAGCGTCACCCCGTTCCCATAGCATCATCCTAAAGATACATCGACTTTTCAGTCTTCAAGTAATTCTGTCACTGTCCGGAAGGATATAAAACAAGCTGCTGCATCATCCATAATCTGTTATTTTTTATTAAAATCCAAAAGATAATGTAGAAACTTAAATATATATCTTTCCTATACAATATATCGGCATAATTTACAAATATCTTAAGTAACGCGCTATCTATGTTTTAAAGTGAGTAATTTATTTTTTCAATAGTATTATACAGTAAAACTCTTCTTTTACAAATAGTTTAGCTATTTTAATTGATTTTTTATTTATTTTGGAATTTTACATGAATAATACGACTTATCCGAAAAGTCTCTTTTTCACATAGTCCTGATCTACAGCGGCTTCTACAGCTGTGTCTGCGCTTATCTTTCTCTCAGCCACAAGCTTCAAAAGACAGTTGTCCATGGTAAGAGACCCCTGATCTGCGGAGCTTAACATAAAACTCTGCATCTGATGGGTCTTTCCTTCTCTTATGAGGTTCTGAAGGGCATTGGTCATCACCATGACCTCCGCAGCCACACAGCGTCCCTTTCCCTCTGCCCTTACCAGAAGCTGCTGTGAAAGAACAGCCTTCAGAGCTCCCGCCAGCTGAAGTCTGATCTGCTGCTGTTTGGAATCCGGAAATACACTGACTATTCTGTCGATGGAGCTTACGGCTCCGTTTGTATGAAGGGTTGCAAAAACAAGATGGCCGGTCTCTGCCGCAGTAAGTGCGGTTTCAATGGTCTCAAGGTCACGCATTTCTCCTATGAGTATTACATCAGGATCCTCTCTCAGGATAGCTCTTAAGCCGTTGGCATAGCTTTCGGTATCCTTTCCTATTTCACGCTGGTTGATGATACATTTATCCGAACTGTACACATACTCGATAGGATCCTCAAGGGTAATGATATGCTCGTTTCTTGTATGGTTTATCTTGTCCAGAATGGCGGCGAGAGTTGTTGATTTTCCGGAACCGGTCTCACCGGTAACAAGAATGATTCCCTTCTGGATAGTGGGAAAACTTGAAACAACTGGCGGAAGTCCCAGCACATCGAGATCCGGGATCTTATCCGACAGTATTCTGATGGCAGCCGAGATGCTGCCCTTCTGTCTGAACAGATTGATACGCACACGTTCTGAAGCGATATTTCCACCGCAGTCGAGTTCTCCGATTTCCTTAATGGCATCAAAATTATCTCCTGCCATTTCCTTCGCGAGATGCTCGCAATCATCCGCGGTGAGAACATTTTCGGCAAGATCCACTATGCGTCCGTCGAGTCTGCATTTGATACGAAGTCCCTCGATAAGATGAATGTCCGAAGCTCCTCTTTTTTTTGCAAGTGCAACGATATCTTCAATGTGCAGCATATCTCTTCTCCTTTATTATGAGCCTTCAGGCTTTTATATCCCTTGTGTCTTCCGGTAAATCAGAATGAGTGCCAATAAATGAAGCGGATAAAAAGCATAAAAACCGTATTTAATGAACTTACCCGAATCCGACTGCTTTCCGTTGTAGCAGAAGGTGGTCAAAAGAGCTGCAAGCAAAACCCCTGTGCAGCCGGTAAAAACTTCGGCAATGCTTTCTCCCGAGAAGAAATCCACTGCCATATAAAGTATGATGCATCTGAGCCATGCGTTTCCAAGCTCCCTTTTGTCTATCCGAACGCACCTTGGTCTAGGCTCCGGATGAAAAGCCCTGATCAGTATCAATGTAAAGGGCACAGCTCTCAGATTCCAGTCGGTGTGGAGGTTCGCCGCCATAAGCAAAAGATACAGCATTCCTCTCCTGCCCTTATCTGTCACATGATACCTGACATGCACGGTCATGAGACACAGTGCAAGAGCTATGAGCATATTGAGGTATCGGATTCCAAGCATCAGAAAGGGAATCTGCGCGACAATTCCGAATGCGATAAATCTAAGGAGATATTTCTTTATATCTTTTGTGTAGTGGCAGCCCTCGATCACGCTGTAGATCATAATCGAACCCGCCATGCTCCCCACGCTCAGAAAGACCCTGTTGAGAAATACGGCAGTCGGAAGGGACAGATGCAGGGTCTCAAGTATCTTTGTGTCTCCCTCTATACCCGGTGTCAGAATGATCAGAGCTATATGGTCCAGCAGCATGGTCACAAGCGCCAGAAGTTTGATTGTTGTTTTATTCATAAGTCATTATCCGGCATCGGAGGATTCCTCTCATCAGGTTCAGAAGCAGTCCAAACCTTTCATAAAACGTAAGCGCGTAACAGTCCGGATGCAGACATCAGAAATCATCCAGCTCCGTAACTGTTCTCATGACCTCATCAACAGTTGTGATTCCTTCTTCTACAAGGCGGTCAGCGTTCTGGAGCATGGTGACATAGCCCGTCTCCTTGGCAAGGCGCTGGAACTCCTGCTTATCTCCGCCGTTGGTGATGCACTGTCTCAGAGCGTCATTCATGACCAGAACTTCGAAATCACCTATACGTCCTCTGTAACCGGAGTTGAAGCACATATCACAGCCTCGGCCATGATAGAATTTTCTTCCGGGACGTTCCGAAAGTCCCGCCATCCTTATCTTTGTTACCGGAACCTCTTCCTCTTCCTTACAGTTCACGCAGATACGGCGCAGGAGTCTCTGTGAAATGATACCTCTGAGTCCGGCTGCGATAAGATAAGGCGCAACACCCATATCCTTCAGACGGTCAATGGCGCTGACAGCATCCTCTGTATGGACGGTGGTGATAACCAGGTGTCCGGTGATGGCAGCTCTCATGGCAATCTCCGCAGTCTCGCTGTCACGGATCTCACCGACACAGATGATATCCGGATCCTGACGGAGTATGGAACGAAGTCCGGAGGCAAAGGTCAGTCCGACCTTTTCATTGATCTGTACCTGGATGGCTCCGTTAATGTTGTACTCAACAGGGTCTTCAAGGCTAATCAGGTTCGTTGACTCCGAAAGCATCTCGTTGACTAAAGCATACATGGTGGAGGACTTACCTGAACCAGTAGGTCCCACGATCATGATAACTCCACTGGTCAGACGAAGGAGCTTTGATATCTTCTCATCCTCTGTATCAGGTATACCGATTCCTCTTCTGTTAAGCTTTGAACCGTCTCTTCGAAGAAGTCTGATAACAATGTTTTCTCCGTAAATGGTAGGAAGTGTGGACACACGAAGATCCACCTCCTGTCCTTTTACACGTACCTTGGCACGTCCATCCTGCGGGATACGTCTTTCAATGATATCCATACGGCTCATGATCTTGATTCTCGACACTACCGGCTCCATAAGGTTACGTGGTATGGTCAGGATCTTGTGAAGTCTTCCGTCGATTCTCATACGGATGACCAGATCTCCGTCTGTAGGCTCCCAGTGGATATCCGAAGCATTTTCAATAAAGGCACGTTCGATGATGGAGTTTACAAGACGTATGGTAGGTGCAGACTCCTCACCTGCGTCAATGGCATCATCGTTGGAGCTTCGTATCTCATCATCGCTTATTCCGGCCTCAGCACGCATCTGAGCCATAGCCTGAGCAGCACCTTCATTTCCGTACAGGGTGTTTATGGCATGGTCTACCGCATTGCCGGCGGCGATCATGGGTATGATGATCTTTTTACTGGCCTTTTTTGCTTCCTCGATGGCCATGAAATTGGTTGGATCCGCCATGGCCAGGAACAGACTGTCCTTTGAAAGAGAAACCGGAACCATCCTGTTCTGCTTTGCGAGATTTTTGGGTATATACTGAGACATCTCCGGTGCTATATCAGTCTTGGTAAGGTCAATGTAATCTATACCAAGCTGTATGCGGAGAGCATCTACCATCTGTGCCTCGGTAATGTATCCATGATCTACCAGAGTGGTACCCAGTCGTTCATGCTCCTTTTTCTGTATAGCAAGAGCCTCATTTAACTGCTGTTCTGTAAGCAGATTTAACTCTACCAGCATATCTCCAAGTCTTTTCGTTCTCATATATCCACGGCTTTCATAAGGTGATAGTTAAGTATTATCTACACTTAATATATTCGTGCATTTTATGCAATTTTATAACTTTTTTCGCAAAGAAAGAGCCGGACTTTGCGCCCGGCTTCCTACACATCTAGTTTCTTTTGGAATACTGCAATGATACACGAAAATTATTTTTTTAACAAGCCCTAATCCGAAAATAGTTGAAAGATTTTCTTAAGAATTAGTTAATGTGAAAGTAAGAGGTCACTCCACATAATTCAGGCTGTTTTTAATGCATCATCGATAAAAAACAGTAAATCCAATACACTAAAGAATTCTATCTTTTCCTCTTTTTCAACCCAGACTGCCTTGCCCTGCCAGCTGGAGTGCTGTCGCATCTCGGTAAGCACATGAAATGTCGCAAGCCTTCCCTTATCTCCGCTTACGTCACGAGGTTTTACTTCTCTCGCCATATTAACGAGTCGTTTCTTTGGATCGTCAACCACTGCTCCTCCCTCTGAAACAGGTCGACGAAGCATAAAACTCCGAGGCTTTTCGGCAGCCTCAGGAAACCCCCACTCATCATACAGATTTTCAAGCTTATTGATCATGTCCTTACTTGAATCAAACCTGACAGCAGCATCAGAATACTGAGTAAAGATACTTCCGCAGAAATCCTCCTCAGTCATGCTGTCAACAGCTATACAGACAAGATCAATGCCGTTCAGCTTCTCCATAAATATTCTTATACCCCTCTCTCCATGATACTCCGTGCCCACTCCACTATCATGAGAAATCCTAATAAATAAAGCACTAAGACGTGCCAAAAACCCGCTCCGTATACACACGACGCAGGATAATATACTTTAAACGTGATCAGCCTACATGACTTTCTTCAAGTTCATCTTCGAAAATATCATCCGGAGCATCAGCATGATCCATAGCTCCGTCCAGCATCTTGATAAGCTCAAGAGCTGATCTGAAATACTTGGTCTTGGACTTCTGTGCCCATGTCACTTTTCCCTGCCAAGAAGAATTTTCCCTGCACTTGACATTAACGATAAAAGTTTCACTATTCATTTTGTACCCCTCTTTATCCTATACAACAAATCTGCCCAAATAGATCCATATCCATCAGACAAAAATACAGTCTGATGCCTTCACGATATGGGGCATCCAAAAAAAGTTCTCTACGCCCAATCTAAGCAAACTCTATAAGACGATGATATCTCTTAAGAACTTATAGTTTTGATTAAATAATATTACATTTTTGGTTATTTTTGCAATCAAATCTTATTTCAATATTGTTTTTTTTAAGATTATACAAAAATTTTATTTGATTGCTATAAGCGCACCATGAACTACAAACCGTTCTGTACCCCCGGCAGGGCCCGTACAGGTGGATAATGTTACCACTTTAGGTCTGTCCGTAAAGTCTATTTCATCCTTATAACCTCTGAAATAGGAATTTCTCAGGCAGTATTTGATATAGGAATCATACTGTTTATCATCACTGACTTCGGAATATGCATCACTTCCGACAGTAGTGTGATAGAAAGAAAAGATCTCATATTTCATTATCTTTCCTTCTGTATATATGTAAAAATATTTATTTACCTTTGTTTCTGCAGTGTCCTGAAGTTTCTTCAGCTTTCCGAACATAGAGCCGTTCTTCATGTTGTGACCGTAGAGAAAAGTATTGTACCCCTTAAAATCCTTTTCACATAGATAGTCATAGAAGATACTTCCGGAAAAGTTATAGCTCCCTTCAAAGGTCCTGTGCAGGTAATCTTCATTATCCTTTGAATAAACCACCGGATATTTGATGCCGATTGACGGAATGTACAGGATACAAGCGAAATCAGAATTCTTAGACTTAAGCCCCTCAAAATCTATATCAAGCGTCGGAAAATAATCCAGTCTCGATAATCCCTCATCCTCTTCTTCAGATTCATCCCCGGATGAATCGGGAACCTCTTTTATATATTCAGTGTTAATGTTTTCATACTCATCTTCTGCCTGCTTGTACTGAAGATAATCCTTCAGAAAAAGATATCCGAAGAACAGAGCTGCACTGAGCGCCACAAGGGGGATTAAGTAAAATATGACAGTTCCTAATGTGATCTTTTTCTTTTCAGCCATTGTATACCTCGTCTGCATATGTTATCTAGGTATCATAACACAATTTTAAAAAAAGGAAAAAGAGGAGTTAGTCAAGACTAAATGGATTTTTCTAAAAAATACAATATTCGAAAATTATTTTATTGTACTTTATAACAAACTATATTAAAATGAACGTATTGATGAGATTGAACACTTCATCGAACACTAAGTTTTTAATTTTATATTATTTCAAGGAGGAAACACCATGTCACATTTTATCAATGACGAGTGCGTTAGCTGCGGATCATGTGCTTCTGTTTGTCCAGTAGAGGCTATTTCAGCTGGTGATTCAAAGTATGTAGTTGACGAGGATACATGCATTGATTGCGGAGCTTGCGAGGAGGCTTGTCCTACAGGCGCTATCGCAGCTAAGGCTTGATAGATATTTCCGAAAGATAAGACCGTTGATACCGAAAGGTATCAGCGGTCCTTTTTTTATGATAGAATACCGCCAACAAGAACAACCTGATTCAAAAACATATCTACTACTGTAGACATGGGAACCCCTAAACGATAAGCATTGTTTTTTTAATTTTGTCATATTTTTTATATCTGTTTCATGGAATATATGACAAATCAATGCTATACTTCAACCAGGAGAAAGAAAGGAGTCTCGGATATGAATAGTCGAATTGATTTTAAAAAACTAGGACATACTTTAAAAGAAGTTCGAGAAATGGAAAATATAACCCAAAGTGAAGTAGCATCATATTTAGGTGTTGACCAGAGCATGATTTCAAAGTTAGAAAAAGGAGAGCGGGCAATCAGCGCTGAGGCATTAAACAGTTTGGCAAAGCTATTTTGTTTTCCTGTTAAAGAGCTGCTTGATCCAAATACAGTTCTTTCAAAAGGCAAGGTTGCTTTCAGGACAGACAATCTGACATTTGAAGATAATTGTGTTTTAGCTAACGTAAATGCTATCATTTTGAACCAACTCGAAATGGACGAGGTGACACATGGCCAAAATCGATAAACTTGACATATCAACCAAGGCATTAAGTTTAAGACAAACGATGGGTGAAGATTCATTTTCTCCCATCGATATTTTTGCGCTTGTTCAACGTCAAAAGGACATAACTCTTATTATGTACCCATTAGGTGAAAACATATCGGGTTACTGCCGAAAGTATGAACATACAAATATCATCGTCATTAATTCCGGTATGACCATCGGACGTCAACGTTATTCACTGGCTCATGAACTGTATCATATATATTATGATACCGATATGAGTTCTTTTGTTTGTTCAAATTTCAACAATAAATCTGTCAATGAACAAAAAGCCGATCTATTTGCATCTTACTTCCTTATGCCCCAGGATGCACTTGAAAAATTCAAGATAAAAAAGCCTGTTCAGCTAATAGATATCATTGATATGGAACAATACTATAGGATAAGCCGTAAAGCTCTGTTATATAGGTTATTAAATGATGGCATTATAACCAATGATGAATTTGAGAATTTTTCACATAATGTCAAATTATCCGCCAAGATGGCAGGTTATAACGATTCTCTTTATAACTCATCTCCGGAGAATGAGCGGTACTATGTATATGGTAAATATATAACTGATGCTGAGAATCTTTTGAATAGTGGCAAAATATCAGTCGGAAAATATGAGGAATACCTATTAACTGCTTATAGGGATGATCTTGTTTTCGGATATGAAGACGGAGGAGAAGTCGTTGACTAAAGAAACACTTTTTTTCGATACAGATTGTATTTCTGCGTTTTTATGGATAGATGATACAAGCATTGTCGCAAAGCTATACAATGGCAGAATCGCCATCCCAACTCAAGTATACACCGAACTGTCCAGTTGCTCAGGCAGAGCTTCCATCCTTAAGGAAAGAATAGATACTATGGTCCATAACGGCCAGGCTTTAATCATTGATATGGATATCGATAGTAAAGAGTATGTTGTATTTTATGAGTTAGCGTTGGATCCTCCAAAAGGCGAACTAATGATAGGAAAAGGCGAAGCAGCTTGTATTGCTCTTGCAAAAGAACGTGGCGGCATTCTTGCAAGCAATAATTTCAGAGATACAAAAAAATATATAGAAAAATATGGCTTAAAATATACAACCACCGCAGACATCATCCTTGAGGCCTACAACAAAAAGCTTTTGTCTCAGGACGAAGCCGAAAATATGTGGCAGGAAATGTTGAAAAAGCGTAGGCGGCTTGGAGCTTTGTCTTTTAAGGATTATTTGTCTAAGCACAAATAAATATAAATACCATCAAAAGAGAGGGGGCTGTCGCACTAAACTTTGGAGATACCAAGGTTAAAGGCTCTAGTATTTACGCGCTTTTATACTAGAGCCTTTCCCTTTCGTGTGGTCTTCTCATAAATAACCTCACATTCTATATATTTTATGTACAAAGAAGATACGATACTCTAAAACAATACATAACAATTTAAATAAAATTCAAACCAATTAGATATTCAAAAAAGTATCTCAGATCTTCTTGTACCATTATACTATCATTCAAAATTATTTTCGTCAATTCTATGATTTGAGAATTAATTTTTATTTTATACTTCTAAAACCGTCTTAATAAATCAAGTATGGTAAAGAAGCTACAGGATTTCGCCTTTGCTGGAGTTCTCAAATGCTTTTGTACAGGCACAACGCCCGGGTGGCAACATTATAACGAAAAAAAGAGACATCACTGTGTGATGCCTCCTCTTAATCAATTTACGATCTGAACCTGATAGTGAGCTCCGCCGCATTCCTAGATACCGTATTCACGATATTATCAACATCACTTATAGCCTCAGAAAGCTTTCGCCCGCTCTTCACCTCGGTAACAATGATGTTGGAAAGGATTTCCATCAGCATATTGTTTATATCATCCGGAGTGAATGAAACCTTACCATCCTTATCCACTCTTGCCCTCATCTGGAAGGCTCTTCCCTGGGGCATGAAAGCAGGTACCGGCTGAGTACCAGGCAGGCTTCCCAGCTTCTCTCTCAGAGCATCAATGATATGTTTTCCGAGAGGCGACTGGGTATCTATCTCCTCAATACTCTTTATATCGATGTTGTTGGCAAGATCCTTCTTCAGCTTCTGTGCACGTTTTTCAAGGTCTTCCTTGACATCACCGCACTCCTTATCAAGCTGTCTTAAATTCCTGTCAAACTCCTCAAGCTTTTCGTTTGTGCATCTTACAACAGATTCAGCCAGTTTATCATAGGTCGATACCAGCGACTCATCCATGATTCTGCCATCGATATATGCGATAAACTCATCCATGATCTGAAATTTCTGATCGGTGGATTTGTAGAGCAATATAAGAAGATCTTCATCGCCCTTTCCCATATAGGCACAATAATTCTTTTCATCCGAATCAAAAATATATAGAACATAGTGTTCATCCTGATCACTTATTTTCTTTTTGATCACATTCATCATCATTCCTCCGGGGTCACAATATTTAGTCTTTAAAGTCTCTGTGTCCGACCCGCATAGCAAGTTCAAAGCCAGGCCTCAAACTCTGAGATCCTCTCATTCAAAGCAAAGACATCGTGTCTTAATCTTATCTTCGGCGATTTTTGTTTTAGAATAATATCTACATCCAATATAAAAACAGACCGAAGAGAATAATACCAAAAATCCATACTGAAATTAAAGGATTAAATGAAGTTTTATTAAAAAAAGCATGATACAGCATATTGATCAATAAGCTGAATACAAGTGCCAATGCTATGACCACAGCATATATGATAATCGTTATACTCATTAAAATTCCTGTAAATTTTAGAATCAGGCCAAAGTAACCTTCACCTTATGATCGTACCACTTTCCCTTTTTCCCGAGGAGAGCAAGATCAAATTCCTCATCAAGGTTATCCACCGGAATGTCAAAGCCATAGACCGATTCAGTCTTTCCGTCAGAATAGGTCACCTTGTCTGTTGTCGGCTGAAGAACTCCTGCACTGTCCTTTTCTGCCTCATCAGCAGTTCCGGGATAAAGATTTGTGATGTTCTTTGATGCCAGAGAAACATGGATGCTCATCTTTCCATCCTTAACCGTAAGGATGCCCTTTCCGTCATACGCCTCGTTCACATGGAACATGCTGTTGTCGGTAGTGAAAAAGGCATCGTATGTTCCGTCCTCCTGAGCCTTTGTGTCAGCGGATTTTGTGGCTGTTCCGGAAACTGAGTCAAGGCTTTCGATGGCGTCCTTACTGTGAGCCACATAAATCTCCTGAACCTCAGCTATACCGCCCAGGCCTGCGATCTGTGTGTCCACCTCATCAAATGCACCTGAAGCCACAAAAAGGCTCTTCCAGGAATCCTCTTCATCACCTGCCATATCGTTGTTGGCATGATCGCCTGCAACCACCATAAGGGGTCTCAGGATCACCTTCTTGTAGCCTGCTGCCTTGATCTTCTCTATAACACTCTCGCAGGATGTGCTCTCAGGCTTGCCCTCAACTGTTCCGATGAAGACATTGGCATAATCAAGAGCCTCCATCTGTGACTGCATCTGCTCGTAGGTGACGCTTGCGGAATGGGATGTACCGTGACCCATAAATACAAAGGCTGTTCCGTCTTCCTGAGCGGCCTTCAGATCCTTGTAGCCGGCTTCAGAAACAGCTTCCTTGGTGATGGCCTCTGCTACAGCCTTCTTGTCATCATTCACTGAGCTTGAATCTGCTCCTACCTGTCCGAGGAGTGGCTCCGCGATGACAACATTTTCGAACTTATCCTTATAGGACATGACAGCCTTCGAAAGCTCGTCATACTCTGCGCCGTGCATAAGGTGTGTAGGCTGAACAACAAGATTCTTTACCCCGTTGTCAACGGCTCTCTGAAGGGCCTCATCCATGTTATCGATCTTTGCGTCATCCCTTGCCTGAACATGATTGATGATTATCTGTGCAGTGAAGGCTCTTCTCACATCCCAGTCAGGGTAAGCCTTTGCAAGGGCCTTTTCGATGCCACCGATATCTGTGGCACGTGAGTCGTTGAAGGATGTTCCGAAGCTCACAACCAGAAGCTCGTTCTCACCTATCTCGTCTCCGTTCAGTGTGTCATCCCTGGAAGCATCTCCTGTATCTCTTCCGAAATAATCAGGATCGGCTTCTTCTCCCTGAACCAGCTCCTTCTGCTCGTCCGTAAGGGCGTCCCAGGCTGCCTTTGCCTCTCTGCACTGCTCATCGGTGTTCTCGTTCCACTCCTGAACATAGATGGCATCGATAAGTTCAGCCACATGGTCTGCAGCTTCCTGATCGCTGTTCTTTTCCGAAGCTTCTTTACTTTCTTCTTTGCTTTCTTCGGTACTGACTTCGCTGCTTTCTACCTCACTCTCTGTGCTTTCTGCCTGTGTTTCCGAAGGTGCAGAAGCCGCCGGCACATCATTGGTACCGCATGCCGCCATCAAGGACGCTATAAGAACTGCCGCGCATAAAACTGCCAGATTTCTTCTCTTCATAATTTCCCTCCTAATACTAAAAACTTTTATCCGGAATTATATCACGCTTTCCATAGATTGCAAAAGTATCTCCAGATTTTCCTCGCTGATGTCGTAGAGCTCACAGAGCACCTTCCGGTTCAGAATCTCCTTCGGGGTACCCACTTTGATGATGTCTCTGTCCTTCACGCATACTATACGGTCCGATATCACCCTCGCCAGTTCAAATTCATGAAGCGAAATGATGACAGTCATTTTCCGGCTTTCACGAAGCTTTCCAAGAAGTCGTATAAGCTCCAGCTTGTATCTTATGTCCATATAGGATGTTGGCTCATCCAGTACCAGAATCTTCGGCTCCTGCGTAAGAGTCCGCGCCAGCATCACCCTCTGCTTCTGTCCGTCGCTCAGCTCTCTGAAATATCTGTCTGCCAGTTCCGAAACACTTAAGAGTGCCAATGCCTCTCCCACCACTTCCTCGTCGTGGCTCGTGAGCATTCCCATGTGACCTGTATAGGGATATCTTCCGGCTTCAACCACATCCCTCACCGTCATGAGCTCAGGGTCGATGCGCTCTGTAAGAAGTATGGAGACGGTTTCCGCAAGCTCATGATAGGAAAGCTTCGAAAGCTCCTTACCGTCTATATATACTGTTCCCTTTACGGGCTCAAGCTGTCTCGCTACAGTCTTCAATATGGTGGATTTTCCTGCGCCGTTAGGTCCGATAAGGGTGATTATCTCTCCTTCACCTATGGAGAGTTCGATGTTCCCGATCAGTACCCTGCCGCCGTAACCCACCGACAGATCATTCAGTTTTAGCATTTCGGTTTTAGCATTATTACCCATTTATTGTTCGTCTCCGGTACATATCAATAAAGACTTATATTTCGATTTTCCTGCAGAAGCCGCCAAAATCAGCATAGTCAGATTACTTTCTGATTCGTCTTCGTACCAGCATAACTATCACTACAGGTGCGCCGAAAACGCTGGTAACTGTACTTATATTAAGCTCTGTTGGTGCAAATGCACACCTCGCTATGAGATCACATCCCATACAGAATACGGCTCCTGAGAGGAATGTTGCCGGTATTACCACCATGGCCTTCGATACCTTCAGCATACTCTTTGTCAGAAAGGGAACCGCAATCCCAACGAAGGAGACAGGACCCGCAAATGCCGTCACCGTAGCAGAAAGAATGCTGGACAGTAATATAAGAAGAAGCCTGAACAGACGGACATTGACCCCCATGCTCTTTGCGTAGTTTTCTCCAAGCTGAAGGGCATCTATGGGTTTTGACAAAAGAAATGAAAAAAGCGTTGTCAGGGTAATGATTGAAGCCGACAGGTAAACATTGTCCCAGGACATACCTGAAAAGCTGCCAAGTGACCAGCCGCGGAGATTAACGATATCCGAGTCTTCCGCAAAGGTCATGAGAAAGTCCGTTGCGGCGGAACAGATATAGCCAACCATGATTCCCGCCACAAGAAGTCCGGCAGAATCCTTTACATGCCGGGACACCAGAAGAATGAAGCCCGTGGTGATGAGGGAGCCTAGAAAGGCAGCTGCTATCATGTTCCATGAGCTGACACTGCGGTAAACTCTCAGAAGAAATATCATGTTGAGGGCCACCGCAAATTTGGCTCCGGAAGATATGCCCAGCACAAAGGGACCGGCTATGGGGTTGCCGAAAAAGGTCTGGAGCAGTAAGCCCGAGACTGCCAGTGCACCGCCAAGTATCGCTGCCATGATCAGTCTCGGCAGACGGATCATGCGGATGATGCTGTAGGCGCTGCTGCCCTCATCCCCGCCTTTCAAAATTTCAAAAACCCGGGAAAGAGGAATGCTGACATTTCCGGTATTGATATTTAAGATCAGGATGATGAAAAACGCTGCAGTAAGAAGGGCGAACACCGTCCCGTACCTGACTGCTCTTTGTTTTTTCATTGAAGATCTTTCATCCATCTGAAACCTCGTGAATTGATATTTGGGGCGCATTCGGCAACATATTCACTGCATTTTTTTCAGGAACTTCATGCCTCCGGTGTCTCCCGAAAGCATGAGATGTACATCTCTCGCAAACTCGGAAACTGTGTCCGTAGACTGATAGAATTCTTTGTCAACGATGTAGACATTGGAATCCTTTACAGCTCTGAAGTCTGACAAAAGGCTGTTCTTTGCCACAAGATCCCGAAGTGTCTCCACCGAACTGTCAATGCTGCCGTTGTAAATGATGTAGTCGGCATCGGCAGCTGCCGCATAGAACTCTTCCATGGAAATGTCCATGGATATGCTGTCGCTCTTCTCCTTCAGGGAATCAAACACATAGTCCCCGCCGCCGTCACGTATCATTTTGGGGATATAGTCGTCGGAATTTCTCACCACTGCAAGTCCCCGGGAATTGAAATAGAAGAAGGCAACTGTTTTGCCGGTCTTTTCAAAGCCCTCTTTAAGACCTGACCGTCTCAGCTCTTCTCTGAAAAAACTCTCTGCCTCGTTTTCATGATCGGTCATGGCGCCGTAAAGCTTCACCCATTCCGTCCTTCCCAGTGCATCGGTCTCATAGCTTGACCAGTCTATAAAAACAGGTATGCCTACCTTTTCAAGCTGTTCCTTTGTCTCCGGAGAATGGAATATCATGGTGGACTCGATAGCCAGATCACAGCCTCCGTCAACGAGCATCTCATAGTCGGGAGCACTATACTTCCCTGCAAATGTCATCTTTCCGGACTTAATGGCTTCTCTCGGGGCTTCTATATCCCAGCCGGAAATGTCTGTGCCTGTATACTTTATGAGAGACAGCTCGTCAAGAACATTGAAGAGTGACATGGCACCGGTGGCTGCGAGATAAACATCTTTCAGCGGCTGTCTAAGAACAGTTATGTCCTTTGGGAGATTCCCGGGTACGTCACCACCCTCCGGCACCAGAAGATAATTTCTGCCGTCCGGGACGGAAATCAGTTTGTATGGAGAATCACTGTTTTCGCTTTTAAAATAATGAACCGCAAAGCATTTCGCAAAAGAAAGCTCCATGGAGTGGTCGAAGCTTAGTCCGGATATAGCAGGATACGAAAGCAGCGTGTCATCACGTTCTGATATAAGAGCCTCCTTTACCAGTTCACGAAGATCCGATGAGTCGTTCACTGATGAAGTGTGAGCTGAATCATTCTCTGATGAAGTATGAGCTGAGTCCCTCTCCGATGAAGAGTACCATGAATCCTTTTCTGATGCCTGAGCCATTCCACCTTGATATGAACGACTGTCTTCAGATTTGTTCTCAGTGTCACCCTTTTCCGATTCACCTCCGCTGTATCTTTCGTCTATTGAAACAAAGATGGTATAGCTTACCTCGTGGGGCTTTGACATAGCGCTGGTGCAGCCGATAAGCTCCATGTCTTTATCCAACTCCACAGGAACCGAAAAGACAGACGTTTTTTCACTATGATCGCCGTATATCTTCTCCGTATCGATTCTCACATAATCATAATGAGGACTGGAGAATGTAATTTCCGCAACAGCTCCTTCCTCACTGACCGTGACCTTTTCACAGCTTATGCTCACTCTTCCTGAACCTCCAGACCATTCGAAGCGGGTCGGGGCGAAGTCGCCGGTGAGCTTTTTTCCACAGGATGTAAGTATAAGCGCAAAAAAGATACATATAATTAATCTTTGAAATAAGGGGAATTGTATTTTCATTATGTACCGGTTTCTATATATTCCCTTGATATGAAAAAAATTTATGTCATGCTATGACGTGAGTGTCAAAAGTATTTGCCACTCACTTATCAGCTCTAAGCACACATTCGTGTGTAATGTGCTGCATCATGCCGTTTCACAATACCTCATGTATAGTGGTCTGGGGCTTAACGCGTCTCACTACATCCATGATGGTTCCGTCTCTGCTTTCGATGATACCAACGATATCTTCTTCAAACTTTATAGGTTCCGGTGTTCCAACAATAGACTTCGCTATATCCAGAAGCTCCTGAATTCTGACTACAGGAAGACCGGCCTTCGTCAGGTATTCGATGAGGTCCTGCCTGCGGGGATTAATAGCGATACCATAATCGGTAACAAGCACGTCCACCGCTTCACCCGGTGTGGTGACATTGACAACTCTGTCAACCACAGTCGGAATACGGCTCCTGATGAGAGGCGCAACGATAATGGAGCATCTGCTTCCGGCGGCAGTGTCAGGATGACCTCCCGGTGCGCCGCGGAGCACACCATCCGAACCGGTGGTAACATTGACATTGAACTCCCTGTCTATCTCCAGAGCACCGAGAATGACGAAATCCAGCTTATTCACAAAGGCGCCCTTATTCAGAGGGTTCGCGTACTCGGAAGTTGATATCTCATAATGTCTCGGGTCCGTTGCAATGGACTCGATAGCTGTCTTGTCGAAGCACTGGGCGTCAACAATTGTCCTGATGAAGCCCTTTTCCATCAGCTCGCACATGGGCTTCGTAATTCCGCCTATTGCAAAGGACATCTTAATGTCTCTCTCCGCCATCAGCGGCTCAAGGAACCTGGTCACTGCAAGGGAAGCGCCGCCTCCGCCAGTCTGGAAGGAAAAACCATCCTTGAAATATGGAGTCGCAGCCATGACCCTGGCACAGTCCTCCGCCATCTTGAGCTCACGCACGTCCTGAGTCATCCTGATGACATTGCTGGCGATCTTATCCGGATTTCCGATCTCATCTACCACGCACACAAAATCCACGTCTGTCATGGGAATGGAGGGCGGATAATTCGGGAATGGAACCAGAGTATCGGTAATGGCAACGGTATAATCCGCATACTTCGCATCCACAACGGAATAAGAAAGCACTCCGCAGTCGCTCTTTCCGCCGATGGCACGGAGGTTTCCGTATTCGTCGGCTGTAGGGGCACCGATAAATGCTATGTCAATGTGAACGTCCCCTTCTTCAATCGCCCTGACACGACCGCCGTGAGAACGGATGATGGCCGGAGTCTTCAGCTTTCCGTAGGACACCGCTTCACCTATCTTATCTCTGATTCCGGAGGTCTGGATGCCTGTGACAATGCCTTTTTCGATGAGCTCAGCCACTACTCTGTGGGCAGCACCAAGTGAGCTGGCGCATACCGTAAGATCCTTAAGTCCCATTTCGGCGGCTGCCGCCATGACCATGTTTACTATATAGTCACCGTCCCTGAAATGGTGATGGAAAGAAAATACCATGCCATCGTGGGCACCGCACTGTTTCAAAGCTTCCTTAATGGATGAAACCACCTTTTTCCTGTTCGGATCCAGCATTCCATGGGATGAGACACTTGCCTTTTTATAAGGTTTGTTGTCTTTGTAGCATCCGCCCATGAAACCTTCCTTGCCATATCGCTTCAGAATTTCATCGGGAATCTCCCGGCCAACAGCATTAATCATAGTAACCCCCTTCCAATGACCTGAATAATAAAATGATGTGAGTGTCAGAAGTATTTGACCTCACCGATAGCGTCACCGCACACATTCGTGCGGGTGCAGCATCATAAAACCATACCGAATCATTTCATTTTGCACTTTTTGCACTTTAATGCTGAAATCACGTCCTAAAGTGCAAAATAAATGACACTTGTATAATATGATGTGAGTGTCAAAAGTCGATATCGGACCGCTTCGCGCTATGCGCTCCCGCGTTCCTCCCACATTCCGCACTCTCAGGCCGATAAATCGTCCTTTCGTGCTCCATGTGGGGCGTGTCATGAAGTCTATCCTCCACTTTTGTGCAAGCACAAGTGGAGGAAGACTTATGACACTTATATCATATTATATATCATTAGAGTAATGTTTTCATCACTTCGAGGACGCCATATTCCCAATACGGCTTGATTACAGTGCCGGCTACTGCCTTCAGTTCTTCTCTTGCATTACCTACCGCAAAGCTGTGTCCGGAGTTCTGGAGCATCTCCATGTCGTTAATGTTATCGCCGAATGCATAAGTCTCATCCTTTGAAACTCCGAGATACTCCTGAAGCCACTTAAGTGCGGTTCCCTTGCTGGCCTCCTTGCTCACACAGTCAACCCATGTAGAGCCGGATGATGCAAGCTTGGCTTTATCCTTCCATTTTGGAATAAAATCATCTTTGCAGACAGCCTCACAATCGCTGGAATGATATACGGAAACCTTGATTACATCCTCTTTTACTTCCTCTATGCTGCTGATTTCAGTCATATCGAACTTATAGGAATCCACAAGCCAGCGGTACATTTCGCTTTCAGGATCCTCCGCATAACATGGGCCGACCGTGGACAGGAAGCAGTCGCGGTCCTTCACACTTTTTGCCGACTGATACATCTGCATCCAAAGCTCTTTGTCAAAGGGATAGGATTTCAATATCTCCTTTTCGGTTCTTATCACTGTTCCGCCGTCACATATAAAAAACAGCTTATCAACAATGGGCTTAAAAAGCTTCGACACACTTGAAAAGGATCGCCCGCTGCATATGACAATATGTTCGCCATTATCTATGAGCTTTGATATCACCTCATAATACTCAGGATTGATATCCAGCGTTCCATCTTTGACCAGTGTTCCATCCACATCTGTAATTACAATTTTTGACATTAAAAAACCTCTCTTGTATTTAACCGAACTTCTGAACATTATAATCTAAAATTCAAAGATTCATAGAGGTTTATTTACATTATTAAACTAAAGGCAAGCACATCGTCCAGATGGACGCTTGACGGCTTTATCGCGAAAAAAAAGACGGTCACCCGTCGGTGTCCGTCTTATCTGTCGAGTACCTGTAACTGCCACAAATCCATGTTTTCCAATGAAAATGTGTTATGTGTAGGTGTAAATGCTGATTTAAGCTCTTTCGCAGTAACTGTGAAAATATGAGCCATACCTGTGATCAATGTTATCATACCATCATCTTCATTGATCACGGCCGCATGTTTACCGTCTACGTTACTCTTATAGATCATCGTCTCATCGATAACCATATGTTCTTCCCCCTCTCTTCAAGAATCTAATACTTTTACGCTCACATTCGATGTCCTTATATAAATATTTCTATTTAAAAGTATATCGACCTATATATCTATTTTATAACATAAATTAATAATTGTTATGCAAAAATCATCAATAATTCTTAAAACTTATTTATAGTTATATTCATTTATTAAATATCTCAAATACATAGAAAATTTAAGCTGTGTATTAATGTATTTTCAGAAAGCTGTCGATGAATAATTCACATGACACGTTATTCTGTATGTCCTTTAATCTTATGGTTTCAGGATTAATTGTTTAATAATTTAATACCTTAAAATCTTAAGCTATGATATGATTGATTTAGGACTCTTTGGGGAGGTTAGATATGGGTATAAATAAGCGTGAATTCGGAAAAGGAATCATTTATGGCTATGGCATCGCACTTAAGAATATGAATTGCGGAAATGCCATAAGTTTCATCGCAAAACATAAGGATATCGTTAAAAGTCTGTATCCGGAAACCGAGATGGACGATATGCTCGGCTGTCTTTATCAGGCCAACAAAGTAGGTTCCGATGAATACGACACTATCATATTTGACCATGGTATGGATTACTTCCCTTATATCATTGGTCTTACATTAAATATCGAGTACGGGACTACAGGTTTTCTCGGACTTGTTGGGGAGGAAAATTTCGATGACTGCCTGATCTGGCAGCCTGAATATCCATGGGAAATGACAGATTCAGACAAGGAAATCTCTCAGGAAAAGCTGGACGAAATCTACGAGAAAGTTATCAGTGAACTCGGAATAGAGACCAAGCCTGTACACATGGCTCTTTTCTATGACGATTTCCCCAAGAATACTAAATTCTGATTTTTGGACGTATTAAAAGCCATCGATGCTAAGAAAATTATCTTAATCATCGATGGCTATTTTATTCTGTATCTGTATCTCTATCTATATTTATATCTAATTCTTTATTTATATCTTTATCTATATCTTTATTTATATCTTTATTTATATCTTTATCTATATCAATATCTCTATCAGCAGCTGTTTCAGTAACAACAGGCATAGGAATTTCTGTATTCAAACGCCTGTCATGGGTACTATAGTACTTCTTCTTGTCCATGTACATCTTTTTATCGATTACTTCAAGAACCTCATCCATCTTGATGACTCTCATATCGAAGATCTCATACCCGATAGACAGCGACAGTGAATAATCTTTCTTTAGTAACTTGTTCACTTCATCAAGATTTTCATTGATACGTTTAATGCAGCTTTCCGCCTCCTTATAATCTTTGGTATTCAGCATAACCACAAACTCGTCCCCGGCATACCTAATAACACTTCCCTGATTTCCTACTGATTTCGTCACACACTCAGAAACAAATTTCAGTCCTCTGTCACCTTCTGAGTGCCCGAATTTATCATTTATCAGCTTAAAACCGTTAATGTCTATCATCATGAAGCACAGTATGCCTTTGTCAACAGAGCTCAGATCTATTCGATCAAGATAATATCTGTTAAACAAGCCTGTAAGCTTGTCTTTGCAAATGTTTTCGTTCTGCAAAGACATGATCATAAGGGTAACACTGACCGCACATGCTGCCCATATCATGGACGTTCCATAGAATAACAGCTCGGAAATTAAGCCAACCAGTATAGGTATAAATATCTGAAAAGCCGGAAAGAAAGGGATCATGGTGATTTTTCTCTTCAAGATATATACACCGATTCCGGAACTGAAGAAAAACAAAGAAGCCAGAATATAGAACCAGAAAAACTGGCCGCGATGATATATGCCGGATTCATCAATATAGAATACAAGAGGTCTATAGAAATTAATGGCAAGGACCGCAACGCCCAATAAAGAAATATAGTTTATGAGCGATTGCAGGAGTTTTGAATTGCTGATCCTATTATGCTTCTCAATCAGTAAGACCCATAATGGTCCTATAACAAAAATGGAGAAGAACAGCCACAAATAGCCTAAATACAAGATCAGTCTATATATAAGAGCCGGACGTCCGTAAAGCGTATAGACAACCGACTCAACAACACAGGAAGCACAAATAGAAACTGTAATCCAAAACAGATATTTATCTTCAATATTTCTTTTGGCATTAAAATAACCGCTGATAACATTACCGATTATCAGCAACACACCAAAAGCATTTATAATATATATTTCAGGTAAATTAATTGTATTCATATATTTCAGTAAAAGAATCAAATTGTTTATATTTATTTTATAAATACCTCAAATTTAACATCGACGGTTCTTGTTGTTATATAAATGTTGATATCACTTAATTAATCGAAAAAGTGGCAGGATGGCACCGGCCCACTCGGTTGAAAGTACATCCTTCTGGTTATGTTCGGTCCGGTTACACTTCGCGTATTTGAACACAGGTATGGTTTAATGGTACGAAATCGCTGCAAGATTGCCTGTCAAGTCTGTGGCGCAGCTTTACTTTAGAGACAAAAAAGGCTCCGAGATTTCTCTCGAAGCCTGAAGCCGGGATTCGGACTCGAACCGAAGACCTACTGATTACAAATCAGTTGCTCTACCAACTGAGCTATACCGGCATAACTCCTCCAGTTGGACTCGAACCAACGACACCGCGGTTAACAGCCGCGTGCTCTACCGACTGAGCTATGAAGGAATATGTAACTTAATTTACAAGGTTTTCGTGCCTTGAAAACTGTACACCACATTATCAATTATTCTCAGTAATCCATCATTTCCATATCCGTAAATTCAACCTCATTGGTCAAACCCTCGA
>SVDD01000054.1:0-13624 GCA_015057945.1 Lachnospiraceae bacterium
TTCAAAAGAATATTTAGACATAAAAATACCGACCTCCAATCGTTAGATTTTTCGTCTAACTTTTGGGGGTCGGTACATAATAAGAGGTGTTCACCATTTTTTGTTTAGGATGGTTTTATAAGACCACTACGGGTTATGACAAGAATTCCCCTTCTGAGGACCTGTTATTTCTTGGATTTCAATGCCTTTTCAAGAGCAGCGATAAGGATCTTCAGTGCCTTGATACGGGCATACTTTTTGTCGTTTGACTCAAGGATATGCCAAGGGGCATAGGTGGTACTGGTCTTTGCTATCATCTCATCCACAGCCTGCTCGTACAGATCCCATTTTTCTCTGTTTCGCCAGTCCTCGTCGGTTATCTTCCACTGCTTTTCGGGCGTGTTCTGTCTGTCGGTGAAGCGGGCCAGCTGGGTATCCTTATCGATGTGTACCCAGAACTTGACTATAACTGCGCCCCAGTCACTGAGCTCTTTTTCAAACTCATTTATCTCATTGTAAGCTCTCTGCCAGTCATTCTCAGAGCAGAAACCCTCAAGACGTTCTACCATCACACGTCCGTACCAGGTTCTGTCAAAGATGGCAAAATGTCCTGTTTTCGGAAGTCTGGTCCAGAAACGCCACAGGTGATGACGGCTCTTTTCGAAAGGCTTCGGACTTGCTATAGGATGAACGATGTAACCTCTTGCGTCCAGAGCACTGGTCAGTCTCTTAATGTTTCCGCCCTTTCCGGCAGCATCCCAGCCCTCATAGGCAACGATTATGGGGATGCCCTTAAGGTATGCCTGGTTATGAAGGGCTTTGAGTCTGACCTGAAGATCTTTAAGCTGGGTTTTGTATTCTTCGTCTGAAATGGTCTTGTTGAGTTTTATATCCTTCAGCTTCTGTGTGCGGTTCAAAGGGAATACATTCTGAATCAACGGCACAGTAAGTGTGTGGTTTTTCAATGCCACATCTATACCGGCAACGATGGTCTCCATGACCTGGAGTTCTGCCCATTTTCTGGATTTGGCATCGATAACATTCCAGGGAACAGTGGATGAATTGGTATCCTCCATGTATTTGTCGAACACCTTATAGCATTCGTCGTAATGGTCGTTTTCCCAGATGTCGTAATCGTCCACCTGCCATGATCTGTCTTTGTTGTCCAGAAGAATCTTTATTCTTTCCGACTGTTCCTTGTGACTGATATGGAAGAAGAATTTCAGAACCAGATATCCGTTGTCTGTAAGAGAACGTTCAAAGCGGATGGCACTGTTCACACGGTTTTTATAGGTCTGTTTGTTAATGCGGTCGAACAGAACGTCTTTGGTTATTTCTGTCATCCATCCTGCATCCAGGAACTTGAATTGTCCTGCCTCGGGTATTTCTGCAAAATATCTGGCAAGAAAGGGTTTTCTCTTTTCGTCGGGAGAAGGGTCATGCATGGAAATGGCTGAGAAAAATCGGGGATCCAGATTCTTTATGACTTTTCCGAGAACGGTTCCTTTTCCGGCAGCGCCCCAGCCCTCAAAAAGAATGAACACAGGAAGCTGGTTTTCTTTCATCTGAAGCTGCTGTTCCATAAGACGCTGGTGGGCGGTTTCGAGACGCTGTTTTATTTCATCAGGTTCCGGTTTGGGAATGGATTTGTAGGTTTCTATCATGATTGAATCTCCCTTCTTTGGATGTTATTAACGGGCATGCTCTAAATTCTCTTCGGCAAACTAATGCGTAATAATAAGATTCTCACATCAATAAAAAGAAGAGCCGATATCTTAACTAGACGAGGTGTCAAGATATCGGCTTTTTCTATCTGAGTAAAAAAGGAAGCGGTGGGGATGGAAGGGGTGTGGGCTCCGCTTTCCTTTTGTACCTACTGACTATATGGTGGGTATAGTAAGTAACCTTTTTGGTATGTCTAAATGATAGCATTGTCAATGTCACAAAAGTGTCACAAAAAAATAAAAAAACGGTAATCATTTGTTTTTGGCGGTGGTTATATACATTCTTCTGTATGAGAACGAATGTGAGAGATATTTATAAGTATTTTTCTCAAAATATTTTTTTGAGAAAAATACTTATAGGATGTTCATTACCGCCGATGAATATAACAAGCCAATAATACATTGTTTTTTTATCTCCTTACAGAATGAAGAGGGAGCTATCTCATGATAGCTCCCTTTTCATCTGCGGTTCACGGCTGCGTTTCAATTAAGGTACAAAGTTAAAAGCAACTTGCATTATCAGTACAGGTATGTTAAACTCCATCAGTCTTATCTATAAAACAAATCACTTTACTGATCGGGCGTGCCCGGTCAGTTTTTATGTATAAGCAATAAATGATTCGATATGCGAAGTGCAGTACATGAAGCAGATATTACTTATACTCATATTAATAAGGAAAAATAAATGACATTTAACGAATTAAATTTGAACCACCGTATCGTTGACGCTATCACAAAGGCAGGATACAAAGAGCCGTCACCTATTCAGGAGCAGGCCATTCCTCTTATGATGGAAGGAAAGGACATGATCGCCTGTGCTCAGACAGGAACAGGAAAGACTGCGGCTTTCGCACTTCCTGTTCTCAATATGCTTGACGATGAGTCGAGAGTCCACCCACGTGCTATCGTGCTCACACCCACAAGAGAGCTTGCTATACAGATACTTGAGAATTTCAAGAAGTACAGCAGATATATGCGCCTCCGTACAGTATGTTTTTACGGCGGAGCCAAGCAGGGACCTCAGGTGAGAGCTTACGAGAGAGGCTGTGACATTCTTGTTGCAACACCCGGGCGTCTTATCGACTACATGAATCAGGGTATCGTAAGCCTCAAGGATATAGAGGTCCTCATTCTGGATGAGGCTGACCGTATGCTTGATATGGGATTCATCCATGACATAAGACGTGTTGTCAGTGAGGTTCCGGAGGATAGACAGACGGTAATGTTTTCCGCCACCATGCCTAAGGAGATTGAGGCTCTTGCAAGAGACATTCTTCAGGATCCCGAGACCATCAAGATAGCATCTACCACAAGTCCTGCTGAGACAGTTGATCAGAAGATCTGTTTCATGGAAAAGGAAGACAAGAAGACTGTTCTCGGAGATTTCCTTAAGAAGGAAGAAGTCAAGAAGTCTATCGTATTTACGAGGACAAAGCATGGAGCGGATCATCTTGTAAGAGATCTCGGAAAGATTGGAATCGTTTCCATGGCTATTCACGGAAACAAGACACAGGGCCAGCGCCAGAACGCCCTCGAGAGATTCCGTTCCGGCAACATCAAGGTACTGGTGGCAACAGATGTGGCCTCCAGAGGCATTGACATACCAAAGATAAGCCACGTGTTTAATTATGAGCTTCCTGAGGAGACTGAGTCATATATTCACAGAATCGGTCGTGTAGGAAGAGCAGGTCAGACCGGAGAGGCCATTACTCTTTGCAGTAAGGAGGAGATGGGACTTCTTTATGACATCGAGAAGATGATGGATAAGGAGATACCGGAGATCGAGACTGAACAGTCCATCGTTATCGAGCGTGTAAAGCGCGGCGAGAGAAGAAGATTCGGAAAGCCGGTAAAGGAAAAGGACGACAGTGAGAGAAAGAGCCGTTCCGAGAATGGACGCAGCCGCAAGACCCGTGCACGTAAGGAAGAGCAGGTTTCGCGTATAGCCATGGTACGTGCCGAGAAGAAGGAAAGACTGGAGAGAAGAAAGCTTCGTCTTGAGGGTCTTTCCGTTGAAGAGGCTGTGGCAGCAGTGGCAAAGGCCAAGAAGGCTTCTGCAGCTGAAAAGCAAAAGAAGACCGGCTTTGAAAAGTTCTATAAGAATAGCGCAGAGATTTTTGCAGAGGCAACCGCAAGCTTTGAAAAGCGTGAAAAGAAGAACAGAAAGCTGAAAGAGGATTTCAGGAAAATGCAGGCTGATGAGTCAACAGGAAAGAAGAAGGAAAGAAGCTCCTTCATAAAAACTGACAGTCGCAGCCATAAGGGCCGCGACAAAAAGGAAGCTGCATTTAAGAACAGGAAGCAGAATAATGCTTTCGGCGGAAAGAAGAAGGAAAGAAGAGCTTCCTGATTCTTTCGGAATAGCAAATATAACCACAAGAAATATCTGTTTTGCTTGACATAAAATGTCTGTGAGACTATATTTATGCAAAACATAAAAGACTTATGTATATAGAGGTAGCGGTGTAAATGAGTACTCCACTGAGCCGGCGGGCTGAGAAGTGAAGGAAAGGTAATCACCGCCGAACGGAACATTGTCGCAAACATGTTCTGTGGGGGTACAGAGAATATCTGTATCACTCCTCCGTTTTTCGGAGAGGCGCTATTACTTATGGAATATGATTCATATTTTTTGAAGATTAAGACCGTATGTGATAGCACATACGGTCTTTTTATTCGCGATAAGGCTGTCACGCGGGCATCGTGCTTGCACGAATGCACATGGGACAGCCAACGCGGAAATGAGTAGGGGGCTCTCCCCTGCTCGATTTGCAAAGGAGAAAAAATATGAAGAGATCAATCATTTCAGCAGCAGTAGTTTTTGCAAGCGCAGCACTTCTCTCAGGATGCGGCAGCAGCACAGCCAAGACACCAGAGGCGACCCAGGCTCAGGCGCAGGGAACCGATGCAGCAGCTTCAGGCAAGGAGGTTCTGAGAGTTGGAATGGAGTGTAACTATGCTCCCTTCAACTGGACAACAACAGAATCAAATGAATTTACCCAGCCTATCACAGGCGTTGATTACGCGGACGGTTATGATGTAGTCATGGCAACAAAGCTTGCCGGATCAATCGGCAGAAATGTACAGATCGTGAAGCTTGACTGGGACAATCTCATTCTTTCCCTTCAGAACAACCAGATCGATGCCATCATCGCAGGTATGACTGACACCCCGGAAAGAGAAAAGGAGGTGGCATTCACTTCCCCTTATTACGTGTCTGAGGAGGTCATGATAGTAAAGGCAGACAGCCAGTATGCGGATGCCACAAGCATTCAGGATTTCTCGGGTGCAACAGTACAGGGGCAGATGAACACGGTATACGATGAGGTGATCGATCAGATCGAAGGCGTGGTTCACCAGCCTGCGGCAGAGACATTCCCGGCATCCATACAGGCCCTTCAGGCAGGTGCTGTTGATGCGGTCGTTTCAGAGCTTCCTGTTGCGAACGGTGTTGTATCTGCAAATTCCGGACTTGCTATCGTAAGATTTGAAGAAGGCAAGGGCTTCACTGCAGACACCTCGGTTTCAGTTGCAGTCAGAAAGGATGATACAGAGTTAAAGGAGCAGCTTGAAAAGGCTCTTTCAGAGATATCCACAGACGAAAGAAATTCACTTATGGAGGCAGCGGTTGAGCGTCAGCCGGCTAATGGTTAATAGATAATGTTCATTGAGAATTGTATAGAAATTATAAGTAAATATCATGCAAGTCTCCTACTGGGAGTCCGTACCACACTTCTGGTGGCTCTCACGGGAACCTGCTTCGGCCTCGTCCTGGGACTTCTGGTCGGGGGGTTCAGGGCAGTGAAACTTGATCACACAGCAAGTGATGCCGCAAGATTCATTAAGAAATTCTTCGATGTCATTGCCGGAGCCTACATCACGGTTTTCCGCGGAACACCCATGATGGTCCAGGCGGTATTCATTTACTATGCCCTCCTGAATGTCATTCACTGGACACCGACAGTTGCGGCTATATTCGTAATAAGCATCAACACCGGCGCGTATATGGCTGAAATTGTGCGTTCAGGTATCCAGGCTGTGGACAGCGGACAGACAGAGGCCGCAAGGTCTCTCGGTATGTCAAATGCCCAGACCATGCTGGGAGTTGTGCTTCCTCAGGCGGTTAAAAATGCATTTCCTGCCATAGGAAACGAGTTCATCGTAAACATCAAGGACTCATCTGTTCTTATGATCGTGTCCATCACAGAGCTGATGTTCCAGGCAAAAAGCATCGCCGGATCCACCTTCCACTTCACCGAGACCTACTTTATCGAGGCGGTGATCTATCTTATACTCACCTCGATCGCAAGTCTCATTTTGAATTCCATTGAAAAGAGAATGAACTCGGACAGCCGGTATTCTCTTCCCATGAGCGATACGGACCCGATAAGCATCGGATATACAAAGAAAAAGTTGGAGGCGAAGTGAGCATATGGCATCACCTGTAGTAGAGATCAAAGACATTAGAAAAAAATACGGTGGGCTTGAGGTACTCAAAGGGGTGGATTTCTCCGTAAATGAGGGAGAAGTGGTCTGCCTCGTAGGCCGCTCCGGTTCCGGAAAGTCAACGCTGCTCCGCTGTATCAATCTCCTCGAAAAGGCGGATGGAGGTGTCATCACTGTTTTCGGAGAGGACATCCTTCATACGAAGGATATCAATGCCTATCGCGCGAAAGTCGGTATGTGCTTCCAGCAGTTTAATCTTTTCAATAATATGAATGTGCTGGAGAACTGCATATATCCCCAGAGGAAGGTTCTGAAACTTTCAAAGGAGGAGGCAGCCGAAAGAGCTCTCCATTTCCTTGACAAAGTTGGTATGAAGGAGTTTGCCGGTGCCAATGTCAACAGAATTTCAGGAGGACAGAAGCAGCGTGTAGCCATTGCGAGAGCTCTTTGCATGAAGCCGAAGCTTATGCTGTTTGATGAGCCTACCTCAGCACTTGATCCTGAGATGGTAGGAGAAGTTCTCGGTGTTATGAAGGATCTTGCAGAGGAAGGTCTCACCATGATCATCGTTACCCATGAGATGGGCTTTGCGAGAGAGGTTGCTGACAGAGTTGTCTTCATGGATCAGGGAAGGATCGAGGAGCAGGGAACACCTGAACAGCTTTTCGAGCATCCACTGAGTGAACGTACCAGAAGCTTCTTAAGTGCAACGAAAAATAAGTAAATTGATAAATTGACTTATTGTTGAATCGGTCAGATATCCTTTTTTGCTGATATGCAAGCATACCGCGGAATCAGGCTATTTGTCCCTGTTATCATCATATTATGTCAGGAATTAAAGGGAGCAGTAACACGATATGTGTGTTACTGCTCTCTTTTTGTTCGTTTATGAATTGCTTAACATAAGATCTGAGAGTTTTGGCGGTTCTATGTTGTGTGAATTGTTTGTAATTCGGATGTTTGTTTGTCCGAAACAGATATACAGATTTCGGAAATAATGTGTAATCATATGTGAGTATCGAAAACGGATGGGTTGAAATATCCTTTAGAGGGAGAGGAGATTTATGAAGAGAGAGCTTATATCAGCAGCACTTGCCGCAGGTATGGTCATGACAGGCTGTGGCGCCACTACTACACCTGAGGCAACAACTGCTGCCCAGAACACAGAGACAACAGCAGAACAGACCACAAGTGAAGCTGCGGCAGAAAAGACAGAAGAGACAACAGAAGCTGGAAAAGCGGAGGCAGGCGCCGGCCTTACGGACGGAAGCTATGAAATCACTGTTGACGGACGTAACGGAAAACTTACAGTAACTACAGAGATTAAAGACGGTAAGATCGCTCAGGTTAAGGTTGGCGACAACACAGAGACTCCTGAGGTTGCGGCAGCAGCGCTTGAGCAGATTCCTGAGGCCATTGTTTCCGCAGGAAGCCCTGCTGTTGATGCGGTTACAGGTGCAACCATCACATCAGAGGCCATAATGGAGGCTGTAAAGCAGGCTATAACAGCAGCAGGGGGAGACCCTGAGAATTTCACGGCAAGTGAGACAGCTAAGTCTACAGAGGTTAAGGATCTTAAGGCTGACGTTGTGGTTGTCGGTGCAGGTGCTACCGGAGTTTCAGCAGCGCTCACTGCTCAGCAGGCAGGAGCTGATGTAATACTTCTTGAGAAGGCAGCCACACCTGGCGGAGTTTCCATCATTGCCGGCGGACCAATGGGCATAGACTCAAAGGAGCAGAAGGAGGCAGGCGTTGCCGGAACCTTCACTACAGCTGATGTACTTAAATATTGGCAGGACTATAACTGCTGGATGGATGACGGACAGCTTTTCTACAATATCGCAAACCGTTCCGGTGAGACCATAGACTGGCTTGAGGATAACGGCATGGAGTTCACATTCATGGGTATCGAGCAGGCAGCCCATGCAGACGGATTCCAGACCTACCATATTTATAAGGACCAGGAAAATAAATTAGGCTACTACACAAAGCTGGTTGATAAGTTCAAGGCAGACGGCGGACAGGTATTCTTCGAGACACCGGCCACAGAGCTTAAGGCAGAGAATGACAAGATCACAGGTGTTGTTGCGGTTTCAAAGGACGGAACAACCTATGAGATCTCATGTGACGCTGTTGTTCTCGGAACAGGCGGATTCGGTGCCAATGCTGACATGATCGAGGAAGAGGTGGGATTCCCTCTTGAGACATTTACAACAGGCACACAGACAGGAGACGGTGCAACCATGTCCCGTGCCATCGGCGCAGGAAAGGGTAAGACCATCCAGCAGTATCACGGAGTTACATCATATTCAGGTATCCAGACAGGTCAGGGCAAGGATGAGATCGCAAAGGCTATCTACATGCCTACCAGCGTTTGGGTAAACAGGAGAGCCGCAAGATTCTGTCCTGAGGATCTTAACTATGATACAGCTCTTTGCTCAAATGCAGCAGCAACTCAGGGCGAATATTACTTCTCAATCATTTCTGAGGATATGGTCAAGGCTCTTGAAGAGGGCGGCGCAAAGGCCCTTGACGTTGACACAGCGGTAGCTTACGAGCCGACTATCCCTATGTTCTCCATCGATGAGGGATGGACAGAGTTCCGTGCAGCTCTTGAGGAGGGAGTTCAGAAGGGAATCGTATTTAAGGGCGATTCAGTTAAAGAACTTGCTGAAAATATGGGCGTAGATGCTGAAACTCTTGAGAAGACTCTTGCAGATTACAATGCTTCCTGCGAAAAGGGTGTAGACCCTGTATACGGTAAGGCTTCAAAGTACATGAAGAGTCTTGGCGAGGGCACACTTTACGCAGTAAAGGCAAGACCTGTTTCACTTGGCGGAATCGGCGGAGTTCTGGTAAACTCCAATCTTCAGGTAATTAAGGATGATGGTACTGTTATCAAGGGCCTTTATGCGGCCGGAAATGATGTTGCGGAAATGTACAACAACTCCTATCCATTGGTAGAGGGCGTATCTATGATGAATGCTCTTACCGGAGGAAGAATCTGCGGCGAGGAAGCTGCAAATTACGTAAAAGGATGATTCTTATTTGGGCTGTGAGGGGCTTAAATAGATAAAACTGGCAAAAATAACAGTCCGTTTAGAGATAAATATGGAGGGGATGGACTGTTATAAGAGTAAGAGGAATTTGTACCATAAGTATATGGGTAGAGGAAGACTCCTAAAAGCTCGAAGGGGGAGCAAATGAAGTGTTCGGCAGCACATTGCACACTAATGTGTACGTTAACGCTAACCGGTGAGCGGCAAATACTTTTTATAGTATTTGGCAAAGTGCCGAAGCATAAAATGAACACTTTGTTACATATAAAGGCAGAGGAAAGGCTTATTTTAGTCTTTTCTCTGCCTTTTCTTTGCATGTTCTTTCGCGTATACTCGTTGAGGCAGCTATGGCGGTATAAAATGTGCTATGGGCTGCCGTGATGCCCTTGTGCGGGTAATATTCATTAAATGAAAAATGGGAAAGTGTACATGGAAAAGCAGGAACTTTTTGAAATACTGGTGAAGGAGAAAACGATACAGGAGTTTGTTGATGCCTGCGGAAAACTTATTCAGGATCCCTTATGGATAATGGATGGCGCCTATAGACTGGTCGCCCAGTCTCATGATCCTTCGGCAACTGCATATCTTGAAGATTTTGTTGACGGAAAGATCATGGAGAGAGTTGACTGCTGGGTGGAAAGCGGACTTTTGGATAAGGTCAGCGGAAATCCGAAGCCCTTTCGCTTACATGATAGTTATTTTGATGAAGATCTGGTCATAATGGATATTTTTTCTGACAGGAGACCTATAGGTAAGCTTACGATAGTCCTGCACCAACCGATTACTGACGAAGAAATGATGAGCATAAGCAATGCAGCCGGGATATATTTGAGGTCACAAAACTGTACGTCAGGTACCACTCTTGAACAGGGACTGGCCTTACTTTTGCAGGATACGGCAGAGTCGGAGAGTGCAGGGCGAAAGATACTTGAGGCTGAAGGCTATACAGGTAAACCTCCCTACAGACTGTCGGTGGTAGATACAGAGGAGCAGGGAAGGCTGACTCTGGTCAATGCGTTCATGACAGATCTGAGAAATACGGATCCTATGATAGTCTGCGGAATAATAAGTAATCGCGGATATATACTAAGCTGCCTTGGGCACGATATCCCTGAGCTGCTACTGAAGAGAAATATCCGCATAGGTCATAGTCTATGTTTCGACAGCCTGGAACATCTTAAAACTTATTCGATTCAGGCTGAGATTGCGCTTCGATCTGGAAAGGAAAAAGAGGAAGTATTTGAGGAGCATTACGGAGATTATTTGAGAGAATGCGTTGCAAGAGGCATGAATGATGCAGAAGCGTTCATTCTGCCTGAAATTCGACGGATTCTTGATTATGATGCTGCTTATCATACGGAATATTTCAAGACATTGAAAGCATATGTCTATCTGATGTGCTCAAAGCAAAAAACGGCAGATTTCATGGAGCTTCATCTTAATACGGTGAAATACAGGATAAGTCAGCTGGAGAAGGTATTTGGCATTGATTTCAAAAAGCTGGATGCCATATTTGTATCGCTGATGGCGGCAGACATTGCAAAAGATTTCCTGAAAGATGATAAAACCTTAATCGGATATGATAAAATATATAAATAAAACCCGAAAACCTCAGTGTTCGAATGAACGCTGAGGTTTTCGGGCAAAATAAAAATGCACCTTCAGGGACTTGAACCCTGGACAAACGGATTAAGAGTCCGCTGCTCTACCAACTGAGCTAAAGGTGCATTCCGTTGCTCTCTCGCAACGCCTGTATAATATACAAATTATTCAGACATTTGTCAACAGCTTTTTTAAAATAACAAAAATATTTGATAAGAAGTTAATTGTAAAACTAACTTCCACTCCAATTATTCATGATGTGGAATTGAGAATTACAATTGATCAAAAAAAGTGAAGCAGTAAATACACCCTTGCTAAGGAGGATCGTATTGGATATATTTCGGTTTTTGGGTAAAACAGAGTATCGTACCTCGGAAATGGCGGTGAATTTCGTTCAGGAGGAGGGAGATGTAGAAAGCGGTTATATAATTGCGGAAATATACGGAGAAGACATTATTGGCTGGAATAAATACATTTATGCATTGTGCGCGTTCAGGGAAGATTCCTTCTATGCTGATGAAGCCCTTGCTTATGCAGATATGATAAAGAATTCAAATCAGAAATCAGACGTTACCGTGCCTATACATTTTCATTTAAAAAACGGGAAGGTGGAGGATTTCAGGGTGGATTTTGGGACCTACAGCATGAGAGTTGACGACGAAAGATTTGCCGACCTTGAAGTGAGGAATTTTCATGTCATGAATATAAAGATTTATAAGAAGAAGTGGAACGGCTGGCTGTCATGACAGGACTGTCTGAATAGCGACAGGATGATTTTTACACATATTTTTTAAACATATGAAAGGAGCTGCCGCGTAAACCGAAAACGGGTGGTTAGACCAAATATCTAACGATCGGAGGTTTATGCGACGGCTCCTTTTTGATTGTCCGTTCGTATAAGGACGGGCGTTAATTGAATTTTCTTTCCGGAAGAGACTTGGGTCTGTACTGAATGTTACTTACCTGATATACGGTCACAAATGCCTGAGGGTCACAGGTGTCGAGGAAAGACATGAGCTTCTGGAACTCGTGCTTATCAACGATGGTGATTATTTCTTCTCGCTCTTCAAGATGATATGCACCGATGGCTTTGTAAATAGTTGCACCGCTGTGAAGATCGTTCAAAATGTATTCTCTTATCTCGTCCATCTTTGGAGAAACGATGCAGACCCTTCTCTTTAAATTATGGTCAAAAATAAAATGATCAAGGACTATGCCGTTAATATATGTACCAAGTACACTCAGAACAACGGTTTTAATGTCATAAGCCAGATAAGAGGACAGGGCGATACACATTCCGGAAACCGAGAGCGCCTTCCCTATCTCGATTCTGAAGTATTTGTTGAGAATCTTGGCTACTATATCAAGGCCTCCCGAAGAAGCGTTTCTGTTGAACAGTATGGCAAGACCTATGCTTACGATGAAGGTGTAGCAGACTACGTCAAGAAATGCATCTCCTGTCGGTGATGATACAGCGGGAAAGAAGTTTTCGAAAATCCCGAGAAAGACCGGAAGGAGAATAGAGGTAAATACGGTCTTGTACCCGAATTCACTTCCGCAGGTAAAAAAACCTATAATGAGAAGGACTATGTTCATAAACATTGTTATCTGGGACATGGAAAAGGGTATAAACTTTATGAGTACTATAGACAGACCTGAAATGCTGCTGATGGATACGTGGTTCGGGACCTGGAAAAAATAAACCGCAACAGCGATGATCAGAGTAGCGATAGTAAGAATAAACAGCTCTTTTGCTAGTGAAAGTAATTTCATGATTCCTCCTGTGAGCCCGGGAAGATATAAATGTTGTGATCGGGAACGATTCTATATCGACTTTTGACACTCACGTCATTAGATGATACACGCGCCTGATCCTGTATGACGGTCCGGGACTGCAACCCATACATTTTAGCACCAATTACCGGTGATTCCTACATGAGGCAGAGCCGATTATAATTGATAATATGTATAAAAACAAATAATCGATATGATTTTTGAAATTCGATTTTGCAAAATCCAAAATCATGATATAGAATGTGAGAACAGTTTAAGAGAAACGGCTAAGCGGGTTTTATATTACGATGCCTATGCCGTAACATTTTGATAAATAGGAGTATTATATATGGACAGAATAGAAAAAGCAGTGGAGTATAAGCACAATGGTTATAATTGCTGTCAGGCGGTACTTGAGGCATTCAGTGACGAACTTGAACTCAGTGAGGATCAGATAAGGACTCTTGGATCAGGATTCGGAATAGGGATGGGATGTATGGAAGCAACCTGCGGAGCGCTGGTCGGTGCCAATATGATTCTTGGATTAAAGAATAAAACAAATAAACCGACCATTCCGCAGTCAAGACAGCTTTTAAATGATTTCAAAGCTGCCAGTGGCGCTACAATCTGTAAAGAACTGAAAGGAATAGAGAGCGGCAAGGTTCTTTGTGAGTGCGATGATTGCGTAAGAAATGCTGTTAAACTGCTTCTTGAAAAGTGATCTGAAAAAAACGCTCTGAAAAAAATAAAAAAAATTCAAAAAACGTTTGACAATCCGAAGAGGAATTGTTATATTAACTGAGCTGTCGCAAGAGAGCAAAACAAAAGCTCCTTAAAACAGCTCAAAGAACCTTGAAAATCAAAGATCGATTAATACACAGACCCTGAAGATTCTTTAAAAGAAAATTCAGAGCTTCAAGTTTAAAAAACTATGAAGCACGACCAAAAAGGTCTAAAGCGAAACTATTCGCAGTAAAGTAACGGACAGAACAAGCTAAGCTAGTGAGTTCTGAACAAGGAAGAACTTAAAGAGAGAAATCT